>JBBEAB010000038.1:18048-33088 GCA_040899645.1 Steroidobacteraceae bacterium | reverse complement strand
AGCAGGGACTCGAGATCGAGGAGCGCCCGTTCCCGGATCACGCGACAATCACGCCGCAGATGGCGGGCGTCGGCCAGGGCAGACCGGTGCTGATGACCGAGAAGGATGCCGTAAAATGCAGTGGCGGCGGCTGGCAGGATGCATGGTATCTGACGGTCGATGCGGAAGTGGAGCCGGCTGCGGCCGCGATCCTGCTTGACCGGATCGCCAGGCTGCCGACGGCGCGTCATTGAGGAGACAGCGAACATGAGCGAGCGCCTGACCGACATCCTCGCCTGCCCGGTGTGCAAGGGCCCGCTGCAATGGCAGCGCGATGCCGCGGAATACGTTTGCCGCGCCGACCGCCTCGCGTATCCGGTGCGGGACGGGATTCCGGTGATGCTGCCCGACGAGGCACGCCGCCTCGCGCCCGACGACGCCGCGCTGACGGGGCGCTGAGTGTTCCGCGTCGCGATCCCGGCACGGCACGCGTCGACCCGCCTGCCCGGCAAGCCGCTGGCGCTCCTGGCGGGCACGCCGATGATCCTGCACGTGCATCGACTGGCCGAGCGTTCCGGCGCCCGGCAGGTGATCGTCGCCACGGATGACGAGCGGATCCAGGCCTTGTGCCGCGGCGCCGGCGTCGACGTCGTGATGACGGCGCCGGAACACGCCTCCGGCACGGACCGGATCGCAGAAGTCGCGCGACGCCGCGGCTGGGCCGACGAAGAAATCGTCGTCAACGTGCAGGGCGACGAACCGTTGCTGCCCGCTGCGTTGATCGGGCAGGCGGCGGCCCTGCTGGCGGCGCATCCCGCTGCAGATATCGCGACACTCGCTACACCGGTGACATCGCTTGCGGAATACCTCGATCCCAATGTCGTCAAGGTCGTGACCGCTCTGAACGGCCAGGCGCTCTACTTCAGCCGCGCGCCGATCCCCTGGGATCGCGACGGTGCCACGGCGGGCCTCGCCAGCCAGACGCGATTCCAGGGCGCACGCCGGCATCTCGGCCTTTATGCCTATCGCGTCGCGGCATTGCGCCGGCTGGCGGCAACGCCGCCGCTGGCGCTCGAGCAGCACGAGCGACTGGAACAATTACGCGCGTTGCAGATGGGCCTCGTGATCGTGGTCGCGGATGCCGTCGAGGCGCCGGGGCCCGGGGTCGATACGGCGGAGGACCTGGCCCGGGTCGAGGCAATCCTGCAGGCAGGTCGCGGGCCGTGAACGAGCGGGCGGCGCAGGTCGCGCCCTTCTACGCCGTCCTGCTGAATCGCATCGCCAATGAACGCGAACGACGCGGGCTGCCGGTCATCCACATGGAAGTTGGCCAGCCGTCCGCCGGCGCGCCGGCAGCGGCGATCGCCGCAGGCCAGCGCGCGCTCGTGGAGTCGCCGCAGGGCTACTGGGAGAGCGGCGCACTGGCCGAGCGAATTGCGCTGCACTACCGCAGTCGTCACGGACTCGTGATCGAGCCATCGCGGGTGCTGCTCACGATGGGCGCCTCAGCGGCGCTCGTGCTTGCGATCGCCGTGTTGTTTCCGCGCGCCGCGCGCGTGGCCGTGCCGCGCCCGGGTTATCCCGCGCATCGCAACGTGCTCCACGCGCTCGCGCTCGAGCCGCTGGAGCTCGACTGTGGCATCGCAACACGCTTCCAGCCGACGGCTGCCATGATTGCCGCGCTCGACCCGGCGCCGGCGGGCCTGATCCTGACGAGCCCGTCAAATCCGACCGGGACGATGCTGGCAGACGCGGAATTGCGCGCGCTCGCTGCCGTGTGCCGCGCACGTGGCATCCGCATCATTTCGGACGAGACCTACCACGGCATCACCTATGGTGCGCGCGCTCATTCGATCCTCGAATACGACGCTGATGCGCTGGTAGTGAACACTTTTTCGAAATACTGGTGCATGACCGGCTGGCGCCTGGGCTGGACCGTCGTTCCGCCATCGCTGGTCGACGTGATGCGCCGCTTTGCCGGCAATCTGTTCCTCGTGCCGCCGACATTGGCGCAGCACGTGGCGCTCGCCGCGATGGACGAGACCGCGGAACTGGAACGCCATGTTGCGACCTATGCCGTGAACCGCGGCCTGCTGATGGATGCGCTCGCCGGGTTCGGCGTCACCCGCATTGCACCGGCGGACGGCGCGTTTTACCTGTATGCCGACGTGGGCCACCTGACGCGTGATTCGCTGCAGTGGTGTCGTGACCTGCTGGATGCGACGGGCGTCGCGCTGAACACCGGTCGGGATTTCGATTCGGTCCATGGCGACCGGTACATACGGATTTCATTCGCGGTCTCGACCGCCGAAACGCTGCAGGCGATCGAAGCGCTTGGCGGCTGGCTGAAGGCCCGCAGGCGCGCATGACGCGTCGGGTGCTGTTCGTGTGCCTCGGCAACATCTGCCGCTCGCCGACAGCGGAGGCCGTGTTCCGCGATCTCGTGCAGCGCCAGGCGGCGCGGCTCGCAATCGAAGTGGACTCCGCGGGCACGCACGCCTGGCACGCCGGCAGTGCGCCGGACGAGCGGGCCATCACCGCGGCGCGCCGCCGCGGCATCGACATGAGCCGGCTGCGCGCCCGCAAGGTGGAGGCCGCGGATTTCGAGCGTTTTGATCTGGTGCTCGCGATGGACGAGCAGAACCTGCAGCGCCTGCGGCAACTCGCGCCTGCCACACACCGCGATCGCGTGCGCCTGTTCCTCGATTACGCGCCGCAGCTCGAGCGGCGCGATGTGCCCGATCCGTACTACGGCGATGCCACCGGCTTCGAGGAAGTGCTGGACCTGGTCGAGGAGGCTGCGCGCGGCCTGCTGGCCGCGCTCAGCGCACGCGACTGAATTAATCCTTCGGCTCGAAGTGCTGCCCTTCGCCGGGCGTCGATGACCAGACGGTGTAGGTCGAGCCGGGCTTCGGTGCCGTACCTGCCGGCGGTTCCATTGGCGGCGGCGGTGGCGGCGGTGGGGGTGGCGGGGGCGAGGCGACGGGCGCCATCGCCGGAACCGGTTCCTGCCGCGGCGGCGTCATCGCCGGAGCCGTGACAGGCGGCGCCAGTTCCCGCGGCGCAGACATCTCGCCCAGGCGCGTGTCGCCATTGCCCTGGGTTGCATGCTGCGTATCGGGTGCGCCCTGCGAGTCCGGCCGGTTATCGCGACCGCCACGGCCGCCGCGTCCACGGCGGCGGCGGCGGCGACGGAGTGATTCTCCTTCAACGCCAGCCTGCTCAGGGCCCGGGCCCGTGACCTGCGGAGGATGCGGCGCAGGGGTGGACGACTCCGACGGTCGTTCGCGGTGTCGGCTACTGCCATTACGCGGTTCGTTGCCACGAGCCGCGCGATCTTCCGGGCGCTGGCGCTGCTGGTCGCGCTGCCGGTCGCGGTCCTGACTCCGGTTGCCGTCCCGGTCCCTGTCGCGATCACGGTTACGGTCGCGGTCGCGGTCGCGGTCGCGGTCGCGGCGTGGGCCTCGTTCGTTGCGGTGATGGTGGCGGCTGCCGCGCTCATCGCGGGGATGCCGGCCGCCGGGGCGCTCTTCACGCCGTGGCCTGCCGGACTCCGGTTCTGCGTGGGCATGCGCGGGCCTTTCGCTGCCGCGCAGGAAGCGCATCAGCCGTGACCACAAGCCCGGGCCGCGCGGTGCGGCTAGTGGCGGCGGCGCAACCGGCGTCGGGGCGGGCGCCGCGGGCGCGATCTGCTGTACCGCCGCCGGCTGGGCCGCGGGCCGCTTTTCGGCAGGTGACTGGAAATCGAGCTCGACGGTGGTCTGGCCAGCCATCTGGTAGCTGGTCAGCGCGTTTCCGGCGAGGCCCATTTCGTCGTCGCGAACGCGGCGGATCGAATAATTGGGCGTCTGCATGTTCACGTCGGGGACCAGCACGATGTCCGTCTCGCGCTGCGACTCGACCAGGTGCAGCCACTCGCGCTTTTCGTTGATGAGGTAGGTGGCGACATCCACCGGCAACTGCGCGACGACGCGCGTGGTACGCTCCTTGCGCACTTCCTCGCCGATCAGTCGCAACAGCGCGAGCGCCATCGATTCGACGCTCCTGATCGTGCCCATGCCGCTGCAGCGCGGGCAGGCCATGTGCGTGGACTCACCCAGCGACGGCCGCAGGCGCTGACGCGACATTTCCATCAGGCCGAAGCGCGAGATGCGCCCGAGCTGGATGCGCGCGCGGTCCGAGCGGACTGCATCGCGCAGGCGATCCTCGACGCCCTGCTGGTTCTTCTTCGACTCCATGTCGATGAAATCGATGACGATCAGCCCGCCGAGGTCGCGGATCCTGAGCTGACGCGCAATCTCCTCCGCAGCCTCGAGATTCGTGTTGTAGGCCGTCGTTTCGATGTCGGCGCCGCGGGTCGCGCGTGCCGAGTTGATGTCGATCGACACCAGGGCCTCGGTGTAGTCGATGACGATGCTGCCGCCGGAGGGCAGGGTGACCGTGTGGGAGTACGCCGACTCAATCTGGCTCTCGATCTGGAAGCGCGTGAACAACGGCACTTCGTCCGTGTACAGCTTGATCTGCTTCTGCCCTTCGGTCGTCAGGAAGCGCTGGACGTATTCAATGGCGCGCTGATGGGCGCCGGATTCGTCGATCAGCACCTCGCCGATCTCGTCCGACAGGTAGTCGCGCAGCGCACGGGTGACCGCATCGCTCTCCTGGTAGACGAGGAATGGAGCCGGCCGCTCGGCGGCCGCCGTCACGATCGCATCCCAGTTGGCGCGCAGGTTGTCGAGGTCCCACTGGAGCTCCTCGGGCGCGCGGCCGACGCCGGCAGTGCGTACGATCGTGCCCATGCCGTCCGGCACGTGCAGCTGCTCAAGCGAATCGCGCGTGACATCGCGCTCTTCGCCCTCAATGCGTCGCGACACGCCGCCGGCCCGCGGATTGTTTGGCATCAGCACGAGGAAGCGGCCGGCGAGACTGATGAAGGTGGTGAGTGCCGCGCCCTTGTTGCCGCGTTCCTCTTTCTCGACCTGCACCAGCAGTTCCTGGCCTTCCTGCAGCACGTCGCGGATGTTGAAGCGTGCGCCGGGCGCAGGCTGGAACCGGAAATATTCGCGCGCGACTTCCTTCAGCGGCAGGAATCCCTGACGCTGCGAGCCATATTCGACGAAAGCCGCTTCCAGGCTCGGCTCGACGCGCGTGACGCGCGCCTTGTAGACGTTGCCTTTCTTCTGTTCGCGGGACGGTAAATCGATCGACAGGTCGTACAGCTTCTGGCCGTCAACCAGAGCGACACGCAACTCCTCTTGCTGGGTTGCGTTGATGAGCATTCTCTTCATGGGCCCCTTCCGAGGTGCTGGGGGCCACTTCGCAGTGGATGCCTGGTTTCGTCACGAGGGGAAACGCATCACCCAGCAGGCGCGGATCGCGGGCGCACGGCAACGGGCCAGAGCAGGACTCTGCTGGCCAGTTGGCTGCTGCACCATGAAACGAGATCGACACGCGCGGGGTATCACATCCGAGCGAAGGGCCGGCGATGGTCCAGCCTGGCCGGACCAACTAACATGCGGCCTGCCCGGTACGACACCAACGATTGACCGGGGTCGATGAGGGAGGGACCGCGTACTGGTCAGCGGCCACGCTTCGCTTCGCGAAGCCTGCGCCGTAAGACCTGATTGCCGCGTACGATATCAGCAATGCGCCCGGAAAATCAACACGTTAGAGTCAATCGGTGACGACCGATCGAAATCCACCCGGCAAGGTGCAAAGGGTCCTGGCAGGGGCGGGCGCTGAAGGCCAGCGGCTCGACAACTTCCTGCTGCGACAGCTCGCGGGTGTGCCCAGAAGCCGCGTCTATCGGCTGCTGCGACGCGGTGAGGTGCGGGTCAACGGCAAGCGCAAACAGGCGGATTATCGGCTCGCGGCCGACGACGAAGTGCGCCTGCCGCCGGTGCGTGAGCTGCGCGGGGACGACGCGCCGCCCAGGATCGTGCCGGATTCCCTGCTCGCGACGGTGCAGGACGCGATCGTCCATGAGGACGAACGGATGCTGGTGCTCAACAAGCCGGCCGGCCTTGCCGTTCACGGCGGCTCCGGCCTCGCATTCGGCGCCATCGAGGCGCTGCGGGCGCTGCGGCCGGACGAATCACTGGAACTCGCGCATCGGCTGGACCGCGATACAAGCGGCTGCCTGCTGGTCGCGCGCAAGCCCGCGGCGTTGCGCGCCCTGCATGCGGTATTGCGCGAAGGCCGGGTCGAGAAGCATTACGCGGCGCTGGTTGCCGGACGCTGGCGCCTGGGGCGCAAGATGATCGATGCCCCGGTGCTGACAAACACGCGCCAGGGTGGCGAGCGCGTGGTGCGCGTGCACGCCGCCGGCAAGATTGCGGTGTCGATGTTCGCGCCGCAGGAATCGTTCGGCGAGCTCGCGACGCTCATGGACGTCACGATCCAGACGGGACGCACGCACCAGATCCGCGTCCATGCCGCGTTCGCCGGCCATCCGGTTGCCGGCGACGAGAAGTACGGAGATCGCGCAGCCAACGCGCGGCTGCGAGAGTTCGGCCTGCGCCGCATGTTCCTGCACGCCGCGTCAGTCGCATTCGAGTGGCCCGACACGCATGTCACATTCCGGATTGCCTGCGAGCTGCCGGCCGATCTGCTGCAGGTGCTGGCCACGCTGCCCGAGCGTCGCCGGGTTCAGCGCTGATCGGTTGCCAGTGGATCGAGTCCGGCGGCGCGCAGCGCAGCAGCGACCCAGATCAACGGCAAGCCGACCAGCGCGGTCGGGTCACGGGATTCGATCGCCTCGAACAGGCTGACGCCGAGGCCTTCGCAGCGAAACCCGCCGGCGCAGTCGAACGGCTGGTCCCGTTCGACATAGCGCGCGATCTCGTCGTCAGCGAGGCGGCGAAAGCGCACGATCGTGCAATCGGCATGCTCTTGCGCAGTTGCCGGCTCGCCACGCAGCAGCACAACTGCCGTGTGAAACAACACGGCCTGGCCGCTGCTCGCGCGCAGTTGCAGGCGGCAACGCTCGGCATTGCCCGGCTTGTCATGGATGAGGCCATTGCAGACGGCCACCTGGTCCGATCCCAGGACCCAGGCATGCGGCTCGCGCATCGCCACGGCAGCGGCCTTGGCGTGGGCGAGGCGCAGCGCCCGATGGCGCGGGGCCTCGCCCGGCAACGCGGCCTCGTCGACGCCGGGCGCGGTCACTTCGAATGGCAGTCCGAGGCGCGCCAGCAGGGCGGCCCGGTAGCTCGAGGTCGAGGCCAGGACCAGCCGGGGTGTCATGTGGATCAGTGCTTAAAAAACAATGATTTGCGTGGAATCGGTTTTGACACCCCCGACGCGGGTCACTATCATACCGCCCCCATGCCGAGGCTCCCGGAAACGCCGCTCGATGTGCTCGAACTGGCGGCCGAGGGGGCAGTGGTCGAGCGACAGTTTCCGATCGCCGGCTTTGAGCGCCTGAGCGATCACCTCGCCCGACCGGATGGAGCCCTCAAGGTGCGGCTCGAGTTGCAGTTGATGGACGGGACGGCAGTGGGCGTCATGGACCTCCGCGCAGTGGTCGTGCTGACCTGCCAACGTTGCCTGCAGCCCGTCTCGCGCGAACTGGTGTCGGAAGTGCGGCTCGCCTTTGGGCCGCGGGAAGACGCCACGGTGCCGGCGGAACATGAAGTGATCCCGGGCGACCCACGCCGCGTGGGGCTTGCCGAGCTGGCGGAGGACGAGTTGCTGCTCTCGCTGCCCTTGGTCGCGCGGCACGCCGAGGGCGAAGTATGCCGGCTGCCGGCGGACCTGGAGTCCAGCGCGGTGGCAGCGAAACCGGAGACGCCGGAGATGCGCCGTCCGTTCGCGGGACTGAAGGATTTGTTGAAACACTGAATCGGAGATGATTTTCCATGCCCGTACAAAAAAGCCGCAAGACACCGTCCAAGCGCGGCATGCACCGTTCGCACGATCGCCTCACCAAGCCCGCTTTGTCGAAGGATCCGACGACCGGGGAGACCCACTTGCGTCATCGCGTCAGCCGTGACGGCTTCTATCGCGGACGCAAGGTGATGGAGGTGAAGGTCGACGACGCCCCGCAGGAATGATGTTGCTGCAGTGATGGCGGCAGCTCCAGCATGAACCGCTATTCGCGCGTGGCCGGCACAGGCAGCTACCTGCCGGCGCAGGTGCTGACCAACAAGGATCTGGAATCCCGCGTCGATACCACCGACGAGTGGATTCGCACGCGCACCGGCATCGAGCGGCGCCACATCGCGGCGCCCGACGAAACGAGTTCCTCGCTCGCCGAACATGCGGCGCGGCGCGCGCTGAAATCGGCGGGACTGACGCCGGCCGACGTCGACCTGATCGTCGTGGGCACGACCACGCCTGACCTGATCTTCCCCAACACCGGCACGCTGCTGCAGGAGCGGCTCGGCATCCACGGCTGTCCGGCGTTCTCGCTCGAGGCCGCCTGCAGCGGGTTCATCTTCGCGCTGTCGGTGGCCGACAAATACGTGCGGCTCGGTGAATCGAAGTGCGCGCTGGTGGTCGGCGTCGAGTGCCTGTCGCGTTTCGTGGACTGGACTGACCGGGCCACCTGCGTGCTGTTCGGCGACGGCGCAGGCGCCGTCGTGCTGACGCCCGCGGACGAACCGGGCGTCATTGCCACGCATCTGCATTCGGACGGCAAGTACAAGGACCTGCTGTATTTCCCGTACGGCGTCTCCAGCGGTTTCGACCGGCTCCGCAACAATTCGACCGACGGGCTCAAGATGCTCGGCAATGAGGTGTTCAGGGTTGCGGTACGGACGCTGTCCCGCCTGGTGGACGAGACGCTCGCAAAGAATGGCGTCGAACGCAGCGAAATCGACTGGCTGATTCCGCATCAGGCCAACCTGCGCATCATCCAGTCGGCGGCCGACAAGCTCGGGCTGCCGATGGAAAAAGTCGTCGTCACGGTGCAGGAACACGGCAACACTTCTGCCGCATCGATTCCGCTCGCGCTCGACACGGCGGTCCGCGACGGCCGCGTGCATCGCGGCCAGCTGCTGCTGCTGGAAACCTTCGGCGGCGGATTCACCTGGGGCTCGGCGCTGATTCGCTTCTGATGCGGAAACCTGCGGCCACCGGCGCGGTCCATTCCTGCAAGAGCCGAAAGAGGGGTTGCATGATCCGCCGATTCATCCTGGCTGCGTGTTTGACGGCTACTTTTGCGGCAGCGGCCGATCCGTACCTCATGCCTTCCGCAGGCAGCGACGTCATCGGTGCCGATTTGACGGCGGAGGCGGGCGCGCGCGATACCCTGCTTGATCTCGCGCGTCGTCACGGCCTCGGCTACGAGGAGATCACCAACGCCAACCCGGGAGTGGATGCCTGGCTGCCCGGTGCCGGCACCAAGGTCTTCGTGCCGAAGCGGCGCCTGCTGCCGATGGCGCCACGCGAAGGGATCGTCATCAACCTGCCGGAACACCGTCTGTACTGGTATCCGCCACCCGCTGCGGGCGAAGCGCCGGTCGTCTGGACCTTCCCGGTCAGTATCGGGAAGATGGACTGGAACACGCCGCTCGGTACCACGCGTATCGTCTCCAAGGTCAGGAACCCGACCTGGACGCCGCCGCAATCGGTGCGCGAGGAGCATGCGAAGCGTGGCGACATTCTGCCCGCCGTCGTGCCGGCCGGCCCTGACAACCCGCTGGGACTGTTCGCGATGCGGCTCGGCATCCCGGGTGGCGCCTACCTGATCCACGGCACCAACCGCCCGGCAGGCGTCGGCATGCAGGTCACCCACGGCTGCATGCGGCTGTATCCGGAAGACATCGAACGGCTGTTCGGCATGGTTGCGGTCAACACGCCGGTGCGGATCGTGAACCAGCCCTACAAATGGGGTTGGCACGACGGCGAATTGTTGATCGAGGTGCATCCGCCCCTGCAGGAGGATGCGGTCGAGCCGCCAACGCTGACCGATCTCACCCGCCTCATCGTCGAAGCGACCCGGACGGCGCCGCGCCCGATCGACTGGATCAGCGCGGAGCGCGCCTGGCGCGAGGCGCGCGGCACACCGACCGCGGTATCGTCGGCGGCCGCGCAGGTCGCGGCGAGCCAGGGCGACTCAATCGTCCTGCCATAAAAAAACCCCGCGGCGTTGCCACCGCGGGGTCCTTCTATCGGCGTCGGACGTCGATTACTTCGACATCGACTTTTCGAACATGCGATTCAGCTTCTCGCTGTTCGCATCGCAGCACTGCTGCGCAGCCTGCGCCGCAGACAGGGCCTGGTTGGCCGTGTTCTGCGCCGAGGTGGCGGCCTGCTGAGCGGAGGCCGCGGCGCGGCTTGCGCCGTCAGCTGCGGTCTTCACGCCATCGAGGTCACCGGACAACCGGGAAACCTGCGACTTGAGCGAGTCGACTTCCGCCTGCAAGGGCTTCAGATCGGTGCAGCCAGCGCCGAGCGCGATGACGGCGGCAGCGATGCCCACCTTCAGGATGTTGGTCATGAGATTGTTCTCCAAAGATGTTGCATGGAACGTAACAAGCCGCTTGCGCGGTTGCACGGTGGCCGGCGTTCCTTCCCGAGCGCACGGTTTACAGTGCGAATCGTAACGTATCAGCGTATTCCGTTAAAGCACGATTGCCGTGTCGCTGGAAGGCGACATGGAAATTCGGACATCAACGAAGCGCTCGCGTCACGTCATCTGCGCATATGCATGAGCTGCGACGCATTGCGTCGGTGCGCATGTGCATGCGTGGTTTGCCGTGACGGTTCATCCGTGAACGACGCGCAGTGTGCGCCCTGCTGCGGATTGCCGTCTGTTCGATACCGCACGCTGCCCCGGCCGTGCCGTCTGCTGGAGCGGGGCAAGTTCGATGAACTGACGGGGTGCTTGCCAGTCGCCAGAACCTGTATATAATCACAGTCACTGGTCATTCATACAGGTTCGCCATGTCAGACCTTACCCCCCGTCAGCGCCAGATCCTCGAGTTCATCCAGGACGCCATCGCCGCCAACGGCATGCCGCCAACCCGCGCCGAGATCGCCCAGGCACTGGGCTTCCGGTCCGCCAATGCCGCCGAGGAGCATCTGCGGGCGCTGCAGCGCAAGGGCGTCCTCGAACTGATGGCGGGCAGCGCCCGCGGCATCGTGCTGAAGGATGCGCTCCGCGAGCAGTTCGGCCTGCCGCTGATTGGCCGGGTCGCCGCCGGTCGCCCGATCCTCGCCGAGGAACACATCGAGGGCCGCTTCCAGATCGATCCGCAGCTGTTCAGCCCGCGCCCGCACTACCTGCTGCGGGTCAGCGGCATGAGCATGCGCGACGTCGGCATCCTCGACGGCGATCTGGTTGCCGTGCATCGCTCACCCGATGTCCGCAACCGGCAGATCATCGTCGCGCGCCTCGAAAACGAGGTAACGGTCAAGCGCTACCGTCAGGAAGGCACGGTGGTCTGGCTGATGCCGGAAAACCCGGAGTTCGAACCGATTCGTGTCGACCTGCGCAAGCAGTCGATGACGATCGAGGGCGTGGTGGTCGGCGTTCTGCGGCGCGGCCGGTCGGATGTCATGCAGTGAGCGACGCCCTCGCGGAATTGCTGCGCCACCCCGCGCTGTGGCGCGGTGGCAGCGTCGTGGCGGCGCCTGCCACCGTGTCGACCGGCTTTCGTCGTCTCGATGATCGCCTGCCCGGGGGTGGCTGGCCGCTCGGCACACTGACAGAACTGTTGGTACCCACCGCCGGTGTCGGCGAAATCCGCCTGTTGCTGCCGGCACTTCGCAGCCTGTCGATTGCAGCGCCCGGTGCACCGCGCTGGATTGCCTGGCTCGCGCCGCCACACCTGCCGTATGCGCCGGCGCTGGCCGACGCCGGGCTCGATCCCGCGCACATGCTGGTGATCCAGCCGCGCGCCGGGCTCGACCTGCTCTGGGCGATGGAGCAGGCGCTGCGCTCGGGCGCCTGTGCCGCCGTGCTCGGCTGGATCGACGCGGCCGGCGACCCCGCGATGCGGCGCCTGAAACTGGCGGCGGAAGAGGGACAGAGTCCGGGTTTCCTGTTCCGGCCGGCATCCCATCGCGCTGGATCCTCGCCGGCGGCGTTGCGGTTGGCGCTCACGACGCACGATATCGGTCTCGACATCGAGATCCTGAAGAGCCGCGTCGGACCGGCGCGCATCGATCGCCTGCTGATTCACTGAGGCATCCCGCCATGCTGGAAGGACGCCCGGCAACGACCACGCCGGCACCGGCAACGCATCGGCGGGCGCTGGCGCTGGTGCCGCCGCGACCGGCCGGCGCCACCGGCGCCCACGCGCGCGAACTCTGGCTGGCTGCGTATTTTCCGCGTCTGCCGCTGGAAGCGCTGTTGCCGGCCACCGCGCAAGGGCGCGCCGCGGCAGTGATTGCGGCCGATGATCCGCGCCGTTTCATCGTCGCCTGCAACGAGCGGGCCGCTCGCCAGGGCATCGCAGCCGGCATGAGCCTGAACGCCGCCCTCGCGCGGGTGCCGGGGTTGCGGATCGAGGAGCGCGCGCCGGCCGCCGAGGCGGCCACACTCGATCGCCTGGCGCGCTGGGCACTGCAGTTCACGCCGGTCGTCAGCCTGGAGCCGCCGGCCACGGTGCTTGCCGAAGTGCGCGGCAGCCTCGACCTGTTCGGCGGTGTCATGGCGCTCTTCCGACGCGCGCTCGCCGGGCTCAGCGCGAGCGGCCTGCAGGCATCGCTGGCACTCGCGCCGACGCCGCGCAGCGCCCTGTGGCTCGCGCACGCAGGACTCGCCATGACCGTGACCCGTGCCGATGCCATGCCGGGAGTCGCCGCAAGACTGCCACTCACCTGCCTGCAGTGGCCGGCGGACACCGTGGCAAGCCTCCGCAGGCTTGGCATCCAGACCGTCGCCGACCTGCTGCGGTTGCCGCGGGCCGGATTTGCCGCGCGGTTCGGGCCGCGGCTGCTCGATGAACTCGACGAGGGACTCGGACGCCGCCCCGCGCCGCGCCGCCGCCACGTGGTACCGGAACGTTTCGACGAGCAACTCGAATTGCCGGCGGCAGCGGGCCACACCGGGGGATTGCAGCCGGGGCTCGAGCGGCTGGTACGGAATCTGGATGCGTTCCTGCGTGCCCGCGCGTCCGGCATTTCTGCGCTGCGCATCGACCTGCTGCACCGCGGGCAGGCGCCGACGCGGATCCGGCTGGGCCTCGCGCGGCAGGCCGCCGACGCGGGTCACCTGCGGGAACTGCTGCGTGAACGACTGGCGTCCTGCCGGCTGTCCGCCCCGGTGACTGCGCTGCGGCTCCGTTCCGGGGTCCTGCTGCCGCTGTCGCCCCGCGCTGCGGGCTTGTTTGAACAGGGCCGCCGCGCGGATCCGGAGGCCACGGCGCGCCTGCTGGATCGCCTGCGCGCACGGCTCGGCCGGCAGGCGGTGTTTGGCGTCTGCCCGATGCCGGAACACCGTCCGGAGCGCGCCTGGCAGATTGCCGAACCCGGCGGCTCGACGCCATTCCCCGGCCCATGGCCGGCGACGCGCCCGGCACGGCCGTTGTGGGTGCTCCGCGAGCCACAACCGTTCGACGACTGGGAAGGCGCGCTGGTCAGCGGCCCGGAACGCATCGAGACCGGCTGGTGGGATGGTCATGACGTGCGCCGCGATTACTACGTCGCGCTGACCCGTACCGGCGTGCGGCTGTGGATTTTCTGCGAGCGGCCGCCGGGCCATGGCTGGTTCCTGCATGGCGTGTTCGGTTGACGCACCTGATCGCAGCGCACGGCATCCAGCAAGCATACGGCCGCACGACCTTCGCGCCGGTCGGGAACCCTCGCTCGCTCCGCCGGAACTTTAGTCGCTCGCTCGGGGACCCGCCCGGCGCTCGGTTGCGGGCCGTATGCGGCGGTGCCAGTCGCGCGGGCGAGCGCGCCGGGACCCCGCGAGTGAGCGCGTAAGTTCCGGCGGCGCGAACGAGCGGGAGTCCCGGCAGCGAAGCGCGCGCGACTGACGACCTCCGCGGATGATCCCGATGGCGTATGCCGAACTGCACTGCATCAGCAACTTCACGTTCCTGCGCGGCGCCTCGCACCCGGCCGAACTGGTCGCGCGCGCCCGGCAACTTGGCTACGCAGCGCTCGCGCTGACGGATGAATGCTCGCTCGCGGGCATCGTGCGCGCGCATGCCGCGGCCCGCGCTGCCGGACTGCCGCTGATCGTCGGCAGCGAGTTCACGTTCACCGACGGATTGCGGCTCGTCTGCCTCGCCACCAGCAGGCAGGGTTACGGCGCACTGTCGCGGCTGATCACGCGGGGACGCCGGGCCGCGCCGAAAGGACGCTACCAGCTCGGTCGTGCGGACCTGGCGGAGGGCCTCGAGGACTGCCTCGCGTTGTGGCTGCCGGGCCCCGTGCCGGCCGCGGAGCAGGCGCGGTGGTTGCGCGAGCGCTTCAGTGGCCGCCTGTGGCTCGCCGTGGAACTGCCCTGCGCCGGTCTGGACCGCGAACGGCAGGCCGCTCTGTGCGCGCTGGCGCGGGACCTCGAACTGCCGGCGGTCGCGGCAGGCGATGTGCACATGCACCAGCGCCGGCGGCGCGCGCTGCAGGACACGCTGACCGCGGTACGGCTGAAGACCCCGGTCGCGCGCGCCGGACACGCGCTCCATCCGAACGGCGAGCGCGTGCTGCGGCCGCTCGCGCGGCTCGCCGAGCTGTACCCGCAGGCGCTGCTCGATGCGACACTGGACATCGCCGGGCGCTGCCACTTCTCGCTGGACGAGATCCGCTACGAGTATCCCGAGGAGGTCGTGCCGGAAGGCACCACGCCGGCAGCCCACCTGCGCCGCCTGGTCGAGGAGGGCGCGCTGCGGCGCTGGCCTGCGGGGGCACCGGCGACGGTCCGGCCGATGCTCGAGCGCGAACTCGCGCTGATCGCCGAACTTGGCTACGAGCGCTATTTCCTGACGGTCCACGACCTGGTCGAGTTCGCGCGCGCGCGCGGCATCCTGTGCCAGGGGCGTGGTTCGGCGGCCAATTCGGCAGCCTGTTATGCGCTCGGCATCACCGAGGTGGACCCCGGGCGCATGAACACGCTGTTCGAGCGCTTCATCTCGCGCGAGCGCAACGAGCCGCCCGACATCGACGT
>JBBEAB010000038.1:8159-18038 GCA_040899645.1 Steroidobacteraceae bacterium | reverse complement strand
GCACGAGCGGCGCGAGGAGGTGATCCAGTACCTGTATCGCAAGTACGGGCGCGAGCGCGCCGCGCTGACCGCGACCGTCATCTGCTATCACCCGAAGAGCGCGGTGCGCGATGTCGGCCGCGCGCTCGGCCTCGATGCGCCGCAGATCGATCGCCTGGCCGGGGCGATGCAATGGTGGGACGGCGACGAACTCGCCGAGCGATGGATCCGCGACGCCGGCTTCGATCCCGGGAACCCGCTGCTCGCCCGCGTGCTGGCGCTGACCCGCGAGCTGATCGGCTTTCCGCGGCACCTGTCGCAGCACACCGGCGGTTTCGTGATCTCGCGCGGGCCGCTCGAGGAACTGGTTCCGGTCGAGAACGCGGCGATGCCCGAGCGCACCGTGATCCAGTGGGACAAGGACGACCTCGACGAACTCCGGTTGCTGAAAGTCGACGTGCTCGGTCTCGGCATGCTCTCCGCGATCCGTCGCGCGCTGGCGCATGTCTCGGCGCGGCGGAAGAGCGAGTTCCGGCTGGCGGACATCCCGCCCGAGGATGCGGCCGTCTACGAGATGATCTGCCGCGCCGACACCGTCGGCGTGTTCCAGATCGAGTCGCGCGCGCAGATGGCGATGCTGCCGCGGCTGCAGCCGCGCTGTTACTACGATCTCGTCATCGAAGTCGCGATCGTGCGGCCCGGGCCGATCCAGGGGCAGATGGTGCACCCCTACCTGCGCCGGCGGAACCGGCAGGAAGCGGTCGTCTATCCCGGCCCGGAAGTGCAGAGCGTGCTCGAGCGGACGCTCGGCGTGCCGATCTTCCAGGAACAGGTGATGCAGCTCGCAATCGTCGCCGCGGGCTTCACGCCGGGCGAAGCCGACCGGCTGCGCCGCGCGATGGCCGCCTGGAAGCGCAAGGGCTCGCTCGGGCCGTTCGAGCAGCGCCTGGTCGAGGGCATGCGTGCGCGCGGCTATGACGAGGGCTTTGCGCGCCAGGTGTTCCAGCAGATCCTCGGTTTCGGCGAGTACGGATTTCCGGAATCGCATGCCGCGAGTTTCGCGCTGCTGGTGTATGTCTCGGCCTGGCTCAAGCACCATGAACCGGCCGCATTCTGCTGCGCGCTGCTGAACAGCCAGCCGATGGGCTTCTACGCGCCGGCCCAGCTGGTGCGCGATGCGCGCGTGCACGGCGTGGAGGTGCGTGTCGTGGACGTCAATGCGAGCGCCGTCGAATCGACGCTGGAGGAGGCGTCAGGGGGCGCGCAGGCGCTCCGCCTCGGCCTCGGCCTGGTGCGTGGGCTCTCGCGGGAGGGTGCCGAGCGCCTGGTGGCGGCGCGGCAGCAGGGCGACTACCGTCAGGTTCCGGAACTCGCGCGCCGCGCAGAACTGGCGCAACGTGATCTGGCGGCACTCGCGGCCGCAGGCGCGCTGGCCGGGATCGCGGGTCACCGGCATCGCGCGGCGTGGGAGGTGCTGGGCGTCGAGCCGCCCTTGCCGCTGGTACCGGCGGCCGGGTCGGACGAAACCCTGCCGTTGCTCCGCGCCCCGGCCGAAGGCCAGGACATCGTGGCCGACTACCGCTCGCTCGGGCTGACGCTGGCGCGGCATCCGCTCGCCCTGCTGCGACCACAGCTCGCCAGCGATGGGTGGATCACGGCTGCCGACGTGGCCGGACTCGCGGATGGGGCGACGGTGACGACCGGCGGCATCGTCGTGACACGGCAGCGGCCGGGCGCCGCCGGGGGCGTGATCTTCGTGACCCTCGAGGACGAAACCGGCTACGTCAACCTGGTGATCTGGAGCCGGATTGCGGATGCGCACCGCCCCGCGCTGCTCGGAGCGCGGCTGCTTGGCGTCGCCGGCCGCCTGCAGCGCGAAGGCGAGGTGCGGCATGTCGTGGTGGACCGGTTGGCAGACCGCTCGGCGCTGCTCGGGCGCCTGGCGGCGCCGGCGCGGAACTTCCGATAAGAGGGGACAGACGAAACAGGGGACTGTCCCCTTTTCCGAAGGAAAAGGCGGACTGTCCCCTCTGAAAAAGGGGACAGTCCCCACTACCGCCGACGGGCCGGCGGGCGCCGCGACTTCTTGCCGCCGCCCGCGCCCCCCTCGTCGATGTCGTAATCGTCGAAATCCGTCAGCAGGCCGGCGGTGCGCTTCTCCTCGCGGATCCGCTCAAGCTTGCGCCAGGCGGGTTCGCCGGCCACCCGCGCGCCGCGACGCTTGCGGGTGTCGAAGTCCCGCATCAACCGGTCGACATCGAGGTCCTCGACGGCTTCCTCGAGTTCGTCCGGTTCGTCGTCCTCGAATTCTTCTTTCGGCTTCTCGCTCATGCGACCAGTCCAGGGTCACCGCGGGCCGATTTATAGGACGCGGCGGGCGCGTCCGCAAGGGGTCTCAGCGAACCAGCTGGTTCAGCTCGAAGATGGGCAGCAGAAGCGCGATGACGATCACGAAAACAAACCCGCCCATCAGCAGGATCATCATCGGCCCGAGGATCCCGACTGCGGTATTGACCACCCCGTCGAGCTCGCGTTCCTGGTTGTCCGCGGCACGGTCGAGCATGGCCTCGAGTTCACCGCTGGTTTCGCCGCTCGCGATCAGGTGCACCAGCATCGGCGGGAACAGCTTGCTGGCGCCCAGTGAGCGGGCGATCGGCGCGCCCTCACGGACGCGCACCGCGGCATCCTGGACCGCCTTGCGCATCGGCGTGTTGGTAACGACCTCGGCCGCGATCCTGAGCGCCTCCAGCACCGGCACGGCGCTCGAGGCGAGGATCGAGAATGTGCGGGCAAAGCGGGCGGCATTGTTGCCGCGCGTGATGCGACCGACGAGCGGCAGGCGCAGTTTGAACGCATCGTAGCGGTGGCGAGCGTCCGGCTCCCGCACCCAGCGCCTGAATCCCCAGACTGCGGCAACCGTTGCCGCTAGCACGAGCCACCACCAGGCGCGCAGGAAATCGGAGGCCGCGATCAGCATCCGAGTCAGGATCGGCAGTTCCCGGTCGCCCGCCTCGAACACGCGCACCACTTCGGGCACGACGTAGCCGAGCAGCAGGCCGACGATGCCAAGGCAGATCACGGTCAGCAGCATCGGATAGATCATGGCGTTCCTGATCTTCTGTTGCAGGATCTGCCGGTTCTCCACGTAGTCCGCCATGCGTTCGAGCACCGAATCGAGATGCCCGGACTGCTCGCCGGCGGACACGGTTGCGCGATAGATCTCGGGAAACACGGTTGGAAAGGCGCCGAGGCCTTCGGCCAGCGTGCGGCCCTCCATCACCCGCGCCCGCACCCCGGCGACGACACTGCGCACGCGCACTTTCTCGCTCTGCTGTGAAACGGCCAGCAGCGACTCTTCGAGGGGGATCCCGGCGCGCACCAGAGTCGACAGCTGGCGCGTCAGCAGGGCCAGGTCCGGCATGCCGATGCGGTTCGTGAAGGAGAACTGGAATGCGCGCGGCGGCGGCGCATCGCTGATCTCCTTGACGGTGACCGGCAGCAGCGCCTGCTCGCGCAACAGCGCCCTGATCTGGCGCGCGCTGTCGCCGTCGAGGACGCCGCGTTGCTCGCGACCGGCGGCGTCAAGGGCGGTGTATTCGTAGGCGGCCATCACTCCTCGCGAGTGACGCGCAGCAGTTCCTCGAGCGAGGTGGTCCCGGCCAGCACCTTGGCGCGGCCGTCGTCGCGGATCCCGGACGTGGTCTCGCGCGCGTGACGCTCGAGCTCGTGCTCGCCGGCGCCATCGTGGATCATCACGCGCATGCGTTCGTTGACGATCGCCAGTTCATAAATGCCGGTGCGGCCACGGTAGCCGTTGCCGGCATCGGCGCCCGGGCGGTAAATCGTGGCGCGGCCGGCATCCGCGGCCGACAGGCCGAGCAGCCGTGCTTCGTACTCACCGACCGGGTAACCGATCCGGGTGTCGGTGTTGAGCACGCGCACCAGGCGCTGCGCGACGACGCCGAGCAGGGTCGAGGCGAGCAGGAAGGGCTCGACCCCCATGTCGCGCAGTCGCGTCACCGCGCCGACCGCGGTGTTGGTATGAAGAGTCGACAGCACGAGGTGGCCGGTCAGCGACGCCTGCACCGCAATCTGCGCGGTCTCGGTATCGCGGATCTCGCCGACCATCACCACGTCCGGGTCCTGGCGCAGGATCGCCCGCAGCCCGCGCGCAAAGGTCATCTCGACTTTCGTGTTGACCTGGGTCTGGCCGATGCCGTCGATGTAGTACTCGATCGGATCCTCGACCGTCATGATGTTGCGCGTGCGGTCGTTGATGCGCTCGAGCGCCGCATAGAGCGTCGTGGTCTTGCCGGAACCGGTCGGGCCGGTGACCAGGATGATGCCGTGCGGCTTGTGGATCATGTCGTCGAGCATGCCCTGCACGCGCGGCTCCATGCCGAGCGAGGCGAGGTCGAGCCGGCCCGCCTGCTTGTCCAGCAGGCGCAGCACGACCCGTTCGCCATGGCCGGAAGGCAGGGTCGAGACACGCACGTCGACCGCGCGGCCGGCGATGCGCAGGCTGATGCGCCCGTCCTGCGGCAACCGCTTCTCCGCGATGTCGAGTCGCGACATCACCTTGATGCGTGAAATCAGCAATGGCGCGACCGCGCGCTTGGTCTGCAGCACCTCGCGCAGCACCCCGTCGACCCGGAAGCGCACGACCAGGCGGTTCTCGTAGGGCTCGACGTGGATATCGGAGGCGTTTTCCTTGATCGCCTGGGAGAGCACCGCGTTGATCAGGCGGATGACCGGCGCATCGTCCTCGCTCTCCATGAGGTCCGAGGGCTCTGGCAGGCCTTCAGCCAGGCCAGCCAGATCGGTTTCACCCTCGATCCCCTCGACAATCTGACCTGCCTCGCCGCTGCCGCCCTCGTAGGCCTTGCGCAGCAGTTCATCGAACGCCGCCTCGGCGACGCGCTCGATGACGAGCGGGATGCCGAGGAAACGGCGTAGCTCCGCCACCGCGGACGGCTGCGCGCCTTCGCGATAGACCACCTGGGCCTTGCCATCGATGACCGCGCGGACCAGCACGCCATGGCGCTTCGCAAAGGCGAACGGCAGGCGACCGACTGGCGCGATCGGTCTGGGCGGCGTGCCGTCGATCATCTGCCGTTCCGGTTCACTCGCCGCGGTTCGCGGGCGTTTCCGCCGTGTCGGGCGGTGGCGGTCCGGGGGACGTCGGCGGCCCCGTCGGCCCGATCAATGGCGGCAGGGTCGGGCGGTCCTCGCCCGGCATCAGCTGGACCTTTCCGCTCGAGTGCTCGAGCTGCAGGTTCCGCAGGTAGTTGTACTTCGAATTGGTCTCGATCGCGGCCTGTTCCGCGGTGCGCAGCACGCGCGGGCGGATGAAGACCATCAGGTTGGTCTTGGTCTTCTGCGTGTTGCGGACCCGGAACAGGTTGCCGAGGATCGGGATGCGGCCGAGCACCGGCACGCGCTGCTCGCCTTCGATCAGGCGGTCCTCGATCAGTCCGCCCAGCACGATCATGCCGCCGTCGTCGACCAGCACCCGCGTCGAGATCGTGCGCTTGTTGGTCACGAGGTCCGTGGCCGAGACCTGCGATGCGGCGGCCGCGATGCCGGAGGACTCCTGCTCGATCTTGAGCAGGATGGTGTTCTCATCGGTGATTTGCGGCGTGATCTTCAGGATATTGCCGACTTCCTTGCGCTCGATTGTCTGGAAGGGGTTCACCGCACCGCCGGTGGTGCCGGTGTTGGTAAACTGGCCGGTCAGGAACGGCACTTCCTGCGCGACCTTGATCTGTGCTTCCTCGTTGTCGAGCGTGATGACGGACGGCATCGACACGACGTTGGTGTTGCCGTCGCCGGCGAGCGCGCGCAGGATCGCGGCGAAATTGGTGCCGCTGTCCTGCTGGCGGCCACCGCCGATCGTGAGGCCGCCCGGGGCCGCGGTCACGGTCGACGGATCGTCGACGGCGCGCAGGACATCCACCAGGCTGGTTCCGGCAATCGACTGGTTGAACAGGCCGACCAGGAAATTGTCGCCGGATCCATCGATGATCCAGTTGACGCCGAGGTCGCGGGTCGCGTCCTTTGACACCTCGACCAGCATCGCCTCGATGATCACCTGGGCGCGTCGGATGTCGAGCCGGTCCACGACCGACATCAGCGTGCGCATGGTCTTCGGCGGCGCGGTGATGACGAGTGCATTGGTCTCGGGTTCGGCCCAGATCGTCACCGACTTGTCGCCGCCGCCCGCCGCGGCCGCCGCGCCAGGCTGCCCGGCGGCGGAAGCGGCCGACTGTTCCTTGAGCTTGGTCGCGAGCTTTTCGGCGTCGGCGTAGCGCAGGTAGCGCACCTGTGTGTCGCCGCCGGCTTCCAGCGGCGAGTCGAGATGCGTGATCAGCGTGCGATAGCGCAATCGCTGGGAAGATTCGCCGCTGATCAGCACGCTGTTGGTGCGTTCGTCGGCCACCACGCGGGCACCGGCGGAGGCATCGGCGCCCTGGGCCGCCGCGAGCGCATTGATCACACGCACGATTTCATTGGCCGAAGCATGCTCGAGGCGAATGACCTCGAAATCGCCGTCGCCGGTGCGATCGATGCGCGCGACAATACGCATCATGCGGTTCACGTTGGCGGCGCGATCCGAGATGATCAGCATGTTGGCGCTTGGATAGGCGGCGAGGTGCGCGGCTTGGGGCATCATCGGGCGCAGGATCGGCACCAGTTGCGCGGCCGAGATATTCCGTACCTGCACGACCTGGGTGACGATTTCATCGGAGGTCGAGCTGATGCGGTCCGGCAGGTCATTGGCCGGCATCTGCCGCGAGGTGGCATCGGGCAGGATCTTGATCACCGAGCCCGACGGCACGGCGACGAAGCCGTGAACCTGCAGGATCGCGAGAAATGCTTCATAGAAGGCGTCCGGGCTCATCGGCGAGGTGGAGAGCATCGTGACCTGGGCGCGGACCCGTGGGTCGACGATGAAATTCCGGCCGGTCACCTGGCTGACGGCCTCGATGACCTGCCCCAGGTCGGCATCCTTGTAATTGGGCGTGATCTGCGCGCCCTGCTGTGCCGCTGCCGCGAGCGGCACCGCGAGCGCCATCAGCAGGACCGTGCGGATGATTCGGGTCATGAGTCATTCCTCGCGAGGCAGGGCCTCATTGGGTTGCCTCTTGCTGCTGCGCCGGCTCCAGTTCTTCGAGCGGCTGCATTTCCTGGAGGACCGCTGCAGGATCGACGCCGAGCTGCTGCTGCTGGCCATTGCGCTCGATTGTCAGCGTGACCGCTGTGCCGAGGCCGATGCTGCGCAGGATTTCGAGCCCGCGGTTCGGGTCATCCAGCGCGACGCCGTTGACGGCGCTCACCAGGTCGCCCGGCTGCAGGCCGAGGCGCGCAAACTGCGCGCGATTGCGTCCCGGATACACGCGATAACCGCGCAGCGACGCACCGGCGAACACCGGCTGCGGCCGGATCAGTTCATTGGCGGCCGCCGGATCCTGGACCAGCAACTGGCGCACACTTTCGCCAACGGAGGAGGGCGCAGCATAGCTGGCGGCGACCGCCGCGCCGCCGCTGAGTCGCGGCAGCATCAATGATTCGCGCGCGCCATTGCGGTCGAGGATCACGCGATCGGGGTACACGGCCAGCAGTTTCGCGCCGCCTGGCAGCGCCGCGCCGGTTGCATACACGCGAGCCGACTGGCCGCTGGCGCCGATGATCGCCCAACCCGATTCCGGCGCGGGCCCGGCCAGCGTGCCGGCAAGCGTCAGGTTCGCCGAAGTCGCCGGCGCGGCCGCAGGATCGCCTTGCAGGCTGGCCATTCCGAACAGGTGGGCATTGACGATGGCAGCGAGGTCGACAGCGGGAACGGCGGCCACGTCGGCTGCGGGCATCAGCGGCGCATCGGCCTCACCGGAGCCGAGCGCACGCCACAGCAGCGCTGCGAGCTGGGCCGCGATCAGGATCACCAGGACGAGAGCCACCAGTGCCGGGGCCGCGGCGACCACGCCCGAGCCGGCACCGCCCGCGGGGCGGCGCAAAGGCGCAACGATGCGATCGACTAGCTGCATGCGCTCCTGGTTCCGGGCGCGACCCCCCGATATCCGCGACATGATACGGGTTGCCGACGGAAGGCCACAAGGCGCAAGAAGGCAGAAATCGAAGTAACGGCGGGCACTTGTGCGACACTTCTCAGTTGGGGCTTGCAGTTGCTGGTTGGCCGCGGCCGCGATTCACGGGTCCTTGTGCGGCTCCTTGTACGACCCTATAACGGTTCTGGCGGCCGCGACGGGTGATTACGGTGAATGGCGACGAGGAACGCGAGAGCGGGCAGGGTGGCATTCACCTCGTAGTCGAGGAGGCGCAACCGCAGCTGCGCAAGCCGCCGCTGTACCAGGTGGTGTTGCTGAACGACGACTACACGCCGATGGAGTTCGTGGTCGACGTGCTGGAACGGATCTTCAGCCTGGACCGGACGCGTGCGACGCGCGTCATGCTTGAGGTACATACCCGTGGCAAAGGCGTCTGCGGCGTGTTCACATTCGAGATAGCCGAAACCAAGGTGGCGCAGGTGATGACCTACTCGCGGCAGCACCAGCATCCGCTGCTGTGCACGATGGAGGAGACCTGATTGCTGTCGAGTGAACTCGAGTACTGCCTGAACGAGGCCTATCAGAAGGCCCGCGACGCGCGTCATGAGTACATGACCGTGGAGCACCTGCTGTTGTCCATCCTCGACGCACCGAGAGTCCGCGAGATCCTGAAGGCCTGCGGCGCCGATCTCGCGCGCCTGCAGGTCGACCTGCAGAAGTTCATCGATGAGACGACCCCGGCGCTGCCCGCGGACGATGATCGCGAGGTACAGCCGACCCTCGGGTTCCAGCGTGTGCTGCAGCGCGCAGTCTTCAATGTGCAATCGAGCGGCAAGAAGGAAGTCACGGTTGCGAACGTACTGGTCGCGATCTTCAGCGAGAAGCAGTCGCATGCGGCCTACCTGCTGGCCTTGCAGGACGTGGCCCGCCTCGATGTCGTCAATTTCATTTCCCACGGCCTGCCGTCCAGTGCCGAGGGCCGCGAGGCCGCGCGCGAGGAGGGCCCGGCCACCGACCGCGAAGCGGCGGAAGACAGCGGCGCGGCCGCCCTCGAAAAATACACGGTCAACCTCAATGCGCAGGCCGCGGCCGGGCGCGTCGACCCGCTGATCGGTCGCCAGCTCGAGGTGCAGCGCACGATCGAGATCCTCTGCCGCCGGCGCAAGAACAATCCGCTGTACGTCGGCGAAGCCGGTGTCGGCAAGACCGCGATCGCCGAAGGCCTGGCGCGACTCGTGGTCGAGCGCCAGGTGCCGGAAGTGCTGGCCGACTGCACGATCTATGCGCTCGACATGGGCGCGCTGATCGCCGGCACCAAGTATCGCGGCGACTTCGAAAAGCGCCTGAAGGGCGTCGTTTCCGAGCTCAAGAAGCGCCCCGGCGCCATCCTGTTCATCGACGAGATCCACACCGTGATCGGGGCGGGCGCCGCCTCGGGTGGTGTGATGGATGCCTCCAACCTGATCAAGCCGGTGCTGGCGAACGGCGAGCTGCGCTGCATCGGCTCAACGACCTACCAGGAATACCGCGGCATCTTCGAAAAGGACCATGCGCTCGCGCGTCGATTCCAGAAGATCGACGTGATCGAACCGACGGTTGCCGAGACGATCGAGATCCTGCGCGGGCTGCGCTCGAAGTTCGAGGAGTACCATGGCGTCAGCTACGCCGACGACGCGCTGGTTGCGGCAGCCGAACTCGCCGAACGGCACATCAATGACCGGCACCTGCCCGACAAGGCGATCGACGTGGTGGACGAGGCCGGCGCATCGCTGCGCCTGAAGCCCGCGGCGGAGCGCGAGGGCACGGTAACGGTCGCGCACATCGAGGCGGTCGTGGG
>JBBEAB010000038.1:0-8149 GCA_040899645.1 Steroidobacteraceae bacterium | reverse complement strand
GTCGTGGCGCGCATCGCGCGCATTCCGCCAAAGAACGTTTCGACCTCGGATCGCGAGGTACTCGCGAACCTGCAGCGCAATCTCAAGCTCGTGATCTTTGGTCAGGACGCAGCCATTGACGCGCTTGCAGCCGCCATCAAGATGTCGCGTGCCGGGCTTGGCAACGACCGCCGCCCGGTTGGCAGCTTCCTGTTCGCCGGACCGACCGGTGTCGGCAAGACCGAGGTGACGCGCCAGCTTGCGCTCGCACTTGGGGTCGAATTCCTGCGCTTCGATATGTCGGAGTACATGGAGCGTCACACGGTCTCGCGGCTGATCGGCGCGCCGCCGGGCTACGTCGGCTTTGACCAGGGCGGGTTGTTGACCGAAGCCATCGCCAAACAGCCGCATTGCGTGCTGCTGCTGGACGAGATCGAGAAGGCGCACCCCGACGTATTCAACCTGCTGTTGCAGGTGATGGACCACGGCACGTTGACCGACAACAACGGTCGCAAGGCTGATTTCCGCCACGTGATCATCGTGATGACGACCAATGCCGGTGCGGTCGAGATGAACCGCTCGAGTATCGGATTCACGCCGCAGGACCACGCACCGGACGGCATGGAAGCGGTGCGTCGCATTTTTGCGCCGGAGTTCCGCAACCGCCTCGATGCGATCATCCAGTTCGCGCCGCTCGACGCGCCGACCATCGAGCGCGTCGTCGACAAGCTGGTGATCGAGGTCGAGGCCCAGCTCGAACAGAAGGGCGTCACGATTTCGGTGGACGACGCAGCCCGGCGCTGGATCGCAGCGCGCGGCTACGATGCGAAGATGGGTGCGCGACCGATGGCGCGCGTGCTGCAGGAGCACGTCAAACGGCCGCTTGCGGAAGAATTGCTGTTCGGCCGACTGTCAGGCGGCGGCAGCGTGCTGGTTTCGGTCGCCGCAGACGGCGAGGCGCTGGCACTCGACATCCGCCCGGCCCGGTCGCCGGAGCTGCTCGGACAGGATTAGTAGGGACGCATCCCTTTCTTCGTATTGAGCCTTTGCAGGCAGGAGCGCGGCAAGAAAGGGATGCGTCCCCTTTAACGGGCGCGGTAGATGATGCGGCCTTTCGACAGGTCGTAGGGCGTCAGTTCCACCGTCACGGTGTCGCCCGTCAGGATCCGTATGTAGTGCTTACGCATCTTTCCGGAGATGTGCGCGGTGACGACGTGGTCGTTCTGCAGCTTCACGCGAAAAGTGGTGTTCGGGAGGGTCTCGACGACCTCGCCCTCCATCTGAATTGCTTCTTCCTTGGCCATCGCGTCCTGATGCTGTAGCGGAAACCGCGCGGATTGTGCCGCACGCGCCCCGCGCACGCAATGCAGTGTCTCATTCGCGCCACATCGGAGCCCCGGCCTCGACCAGTTGCGCGAGCTCGGCCTCGAATTCCCGGCGCGGCAGGTTGCGGCTGCCCAGGCTCGCCAGGTGCGGGCTCGGCATCTGGCAGTCGATCAGGCGCACACCGAGGCGCCGGCAATCGGCGACGAGCCGCGCAAGCGCGACCTTCGATGCATCGGTGCCCCGCGTGAACATCGACTCGCCGAAGAAGGCACGGCCCAGCCCCACGCCATAAAGGCCGCCGACCAGGCGATCGCCGTGCCAGGTCTCGAAGGAATGTGCGAGTCCCGCACGGTGCAGGGCGACGTAGGCGTCGTGCATTTCAGGCGTGATCCAGGTGCCACCGATCCCACGCCGGGGACCGGCGCAGGCCTCGATCACCGTCTCGAATGCCGTATCGACACGCGTATCATAGCCGCGCTTCCGGATCGAGCGGGCAAGGCTGCGCGAGATGCGGAACTCCTCGGGACGCAGCACAGCGCGCGGATCGGGGGCCCACCAGAGAATGGGTTGTTCCGCCGAGTACCACGGGAACACACCCTGGCGATAGGCGTGCACGAGCCACGCCGGCGTCAGCGCGCCGCCAACCGCCAGCAGCCCGTTCGGCTCGGTGAGCGCGCGCGCGGTGGGCGGCAGCGCCGTTGGCGCATCAGTCTTCTTCAGCCAGGCAATCCCGGACATCGACCGGGAGCCTAGCCGGGATGTCCGCGCGCCGGAAGGGCAGGTGTCTCACGGCCTCGCGGAGCCAGAGCCGGCGCGCGCCGCGCTCCCGCGCGAGCCAGGAGCCGATGGCCGCGGCAAAGCGCGGATCGGCGATGTCGTGCATCGACCAGACAGGCGACGGTACAAAACCACGCAGCAGCTTGTGCTCGCCCTGGGTGCCGGGCTCGAAGCGCTGCAGTCCTTCACGGATGCAGTACTCGATGCCACGGTAAAAGCAGAGTTCGAAGTGCAGGCTGTGAACATCCGTGTTCGCACCCCAGTAGCGCCCGTACAGCGTGTTGCCGCCTTGCAGCATGACCGCGCAGGCGACCGGTTCGTCGTCGCGCAGGGCGAGTTCGACGACCATCGCGTCCGGCAGGTCCTGCGCGAGCAGTCCGAAGAATTCGCGGTTGAGGTAAGGCGCGTTGCCATAACGCGCAAAGGTCTCGGTGTGCAGGCGGTAGATGGCATCCAGGGTCGGCTGGTCGAGCTCCCGGCCCCGGAGCGTCCGGCAGTGGATCCCGGCCTCGACGACGCGGCGGCGCTCGCGCCTGAGCTTCTTGCGCTTCTCAGCCGTCAACCCGCCCAGGAAATCCTCGAAACTTGCATAGCCCTCATTGTGCCAGTGGTACTGGATGTCGATCCGCGGCATCAGGCCGGCCGCCGTGAGCGGCTCGCGGTCGGGCCGGCCGGGAAACAGCACATGCAGCGATGAGACGCCGCGTTCGCGCATCAGATCGCGCGCCCCGGTGATCAGCGCCGCGCGCGTCGCCGCGTGGCGCGTCAGCAGGCGCGGGCCGGTGGCGGGCGTGAATGGCACGGCGCTGACCAGGCGCGGGTAATAGCGGAGTCCGGCGCGGTGATGGGCCTCGGCCCAGGCGAAATCCAACACGAATTCGCCCCAGGAGTGGGACTTCAGGTACAGCGGCATCGCGCCGGTGAGCTGCCCGGTCGCGTCATGCAGCAACAGGTGCAACGGCTCCCAGCCGGTCTCGCGGGTCGCGCAACCGGAGCGCTCGAGCGCGTGCAGGAACTGGTGACTCAGGAACGGCGAGCCGTCGGGGGAGAGCGCATTCCATTGCGCGGCATCGACCTCGGCGAGCGAGCGTGCGATGCGCAACGTCATGCGGGAGTCAGCCAGCTCCCGCCCGCTCCAGGTAACGGTCCGCATCCAGTGCCGCCATGCAGCCCGTGCCTGCCGAGGTGACGGCCTGACGATAGACGTGATCCGCGACATCGCCGGCAGCGAATACGCCCGGCACGCTGGTCGCGGTCGCGTCGCCGCCGAGTCCTGCCTTGACGATGATGTAGCCGTTCTTCATCTCGAGCTGTCCCTGGAACAGCTCGGTGTTCGGCGTGTGACCGACCGCGATGAAGAGTCCCGTGACCGCGAGGTCGCGGGTCTTGCCGTCGACTGTCGAGCGCGCGCGCACGCCGTTCACGCCCTGTTCGTTGCCGAGCACCATGGCGACTTCGTGATTCCAGAGGAATGACACCTTGCCCTTGGACGCGAGCGCGTTCAGGCGATCCTGCAGGATGGCTTCCGCGCGCAGCTTGTCGCGGCGGTGGATCAGCGTGACGTGCGAGGCGAGGTTGGCGAGATAGATCGCTTCCTCGACCGCGGTGTTGCCGCCGCCCACCACGGCAACTGCCTGGTCGCGGTAGAAGAAGCCGTCGCAGGTCGCGCAGGCCGACACGCCGCGGCCACGGAAGCGGGTCTCGGACTCGAGCCCCAGATAGCGGGCCGAGGCGCCCGTTGCAATGATCAGTGCGTCGCAGGTGTACGCACCCTCTTCACCGCTCAGGCGGAATGGACGCGCCGACAACTCGACGCGCGTGATCTGGTCGGCGACGATCTCGACGCCGAAGCGTTCCGCGTGCCGGCGCATGCGATCCATCAGCTCAGGACCGAGCAGGCCCTCGACATCGCCGGGCCAGTTGTCCACTTCGGTGGTCGTCATCAGCTGGCCGCCCGGCTGCAGGCCGGTCAATAGCAACGGCTTGCGATTGGCGCGCGCGGCGTAGACGGCCGCGGAGTAGCCCGCAGGACCTGAGCCCAGGATGATGAGCCGCGAGTGGCGAGGAGTCGTCATGTATAGTGCTCTCCGCTTCAACCAGCGCCCTCTGCGCAGAGGCCCGCCGGCTAGCCGCGCATCCTAGGGGAGCGCATCCGGCCGCGATAGTGTTTCAATGCGCGCCAGTTCCCGGGACAATGGGATCGTGGATGGGTGCTTGCTGCCGGAATTGCAACACTCTTATAATCAATTGGTTATAGCTTCTTCCTTATCAGGATTCTGAACCCGTGGCCAAGTCCAGCGCCGATGCCTCGAATGCCGGTGCCAAGCTCGATCCGGTATTCGCCCACGCGCTCCGCGAAGCGGCCTTCTGGTTGCTCGCCGCGCTTGCGCTCGTGCTCCTGATCGCGCTCGCCAGTTACGACGCCTACGATCCCAGCTTCAGCTATACCGGCGAACCGGGCCAGGTCGGCAACCTGATCGGTCCGCTCGGCGCGTGGATCGCCGGCATGCTGCTGATGCTGTTCGGCTGGCCGGCCTTCCTGTTTCCGGTTGCGATCGCGTTCAGCGCCTGGATCGGGCTGAAGCGCGCGCCCGACGAGCCGGGGCAGGGGCGCTCGACGATTGCGCTGCGCACCATCGGACTCGTCGCGGCGCTCGCGACCAGCTGCGGACTCGCGGCGCTGCATTTCGACGCGGGCGCGCTGCCGGCCGGAGCCGGCGGCATTCTCGGCAACCTGGTCGGCGTCGCGCTGGAGCGCGCTGCCTCGCTGCTCGGTGCGACGCTGCTGTTGCTCGCGCTGTGGTTCGCGAGCGTGCAGCTCTATACCGGCGTGTCGTGGTTGCGGGTGATGGATTTCCTCGGCCACTGGGTGCTGGCGGGCGCATCGTGGGTGCGCAACCGCATGGCGACGTCGCGCGACCATGCGGCGGGACGCGAATCGCGCGAGGCGCGCGAAGCGGTCGTGCGCGAGGTCCAGAAGAAGGCCGCTGGCCGCACGCCGCCCCGCATCGAGGCCGCCGCGCCGCCGGTGCCGGAACGCAGTGTGCGCGTCGAGAAGGAAAAGCAGGTCCAGCTATTCGCCAAGCCGGCCGCGCGTGACCTGCCGGAACTCAAGCTGCTGGACGATCCGCCGGCGCGCGAAAAGACCTATTCGCCCGAGGCGCTCGACGCGATCTCGCGCCTCGTCGAAATCAAGCTGAAGGACTTCGGCATCGATGTCGAAGTGGTCGCGGTGCTGCCGGGACCCGTGATCACGCGCTTCGAGCTCAAACCGGCGCCCGGCGTGAAAGTCAGCCAGATCAGCGCACTCGCCAAGGATCTCGCGCGCGCGCTATCCGCCATCAGCGTGCGGGTCGTCGAGGTGATACCCGGCAAGTCGGTGGTCGGTCTTGAAATACCGAATGAATCGCGCGAGCTGGTGACGCTCGGCGAAATCGTCCGCTCACGCGCGTATGACGAGCTGGCATCGCCGTTGGCGCTTGCGCTCGGCAAGGACATCGGCGGCGCGCCGGTCGTTGCCGACCTCGCCAGGATGCCGCACCTGTTGATCGCGGGTACCACCGGTTCCGGCAAGTCGGTTGCGATCAACGCGATGGTGCTCTCGCTGCTCTACAAGAGTTCGGCCGAACAGGTCCGGCTGATCATGATCGACCCGAAGATGCTCGAATTGTCGGTGTACGAGGGCATCCCACACCTGCTGGCGCCGGTGGTGACCGACATGAAGCAGGCGACCAACGCCTTGCGCTGGTGCGTCGCCGAGATGGAGCGGCGCTATCACCTGATGAAGGAACTAGGCGTGCGCAATCTCGGCGGGTTCAACCGCAAGGTGCGCGATGCGCAGGCCGCCGGCACCACGATCCCCGACCCGCTGATCGCGCGCCTGCTCGCAACCGGCAAGTACGCAGGCGACGTGCCGCCGTTGCAGCCGCTGCCGTACATCGTCGTGGTGATCGACGAGCTCGCCGACCTGATGATGATCGTCGGCAAGAAGGTCGAGGAGCTGATCGCGCGGCTCGCACAGAAGGCGCGCGCCTCCGGCATTCACCTGGTGCTCGCGACGCAGCGCCCGTCGGTCGACGTGATCACGGGCCTCATCAAGGCCAACATCCCGTCGCGCATCGCATTCCAGGTCTCGGCCAAGGTCGACTCCCGGACCATTCTCGACCAGAACGGCGCCGAATCGCTGTTGTCACATGGGGATATGCTGTATCTCCCGTCTGGAACCTCGACGCCGGAACGCGTGCATGGGGCCTTCGTGTCGGACCAGGAAGTGCATCGCGTCGTCGCGTCGCTGCAGGGTGGCGTGACGCCAGCCTATGTGGAGGAAGTGCTGACCGGACCGCAGGGCTCGCTGACCGGCCTGCCCGATGAGGGTGGGGAAGGCGGCGACGCCGAGGCGGACGGCGAGCAGGACCCGCTCTATGACGAGGCGGTTCGCATCGTCACCGAGTCGCGGCGCGCATCCGTTTCGGGTGTGCAGCGCCGGTTGAAGATCGGTTACAACCGCGCCGCGCGACTGGTGGAATCCATGGAAGCGGCCGGGCTCGTCGGACCACTGCAGTCGAATGGCAGTCGCGAAGTGCTCGCGCCGCCGCCGCCGGAATCCTGATGTCGCGCGTACTCGCCGGCCTGCTGCTCGGCATCGTGGCCGCGACGGCGCACGCCGATCCAGCGGCCGATGCCGCGGCGGCGCGGCGCGTACAGGCCGCGCTCGGCGAGCTGCAGAGCCTGCGTGCAGAGTTCCGGCAGTCGGTGACCGATGCCGAGGGCCGCGTGATCGAGCGTGCCGAGGGCACCATGCTGCTCGCGCGGCCCGGCCGCTTTCGCTGGGATTACCGCGTGCCGGGACAGCTGATCGTCTCCGACGGCACCACGATCTGGTTCCATGACATCGATCTCGAGCAGGTCACGATCCGCGCCGTGACCGACACGATGTCCGGCACCCCCGCCATGCTGCTGGCAGGCACGGCGGAGCTGCAGGCCGAGTTCGAGATCGCCGACGGGGGAGAGGACCAGGGACTTGCATGGAGCCGGCTGACACCGCGCCGCGCGGACGGTGATTTCCGCCAGTTGCGCCTCGGCTTTGCCAAGGGCCTGTTGCGGCGCATGACGCTGCTCGACCGACTCGGCCAGACGACCGACCTGCAGTTCGACCGGGTCGAGCGCAATCCGCGCCTCGATGAACGGTTATTCTCGTTCACGCCGCCGCCCGGCGTGGACGTCGTCGGCCGGGCGCCGACCACTTGACCCTGACCGGCCCTGCATTCCGCAGGCTCTGGATCGTCGGCATCGTGCTCGCGGTCGTCGTCGTCGTGGCCGCGAGCCTGCTGCCGATTCCGGAGCGGGCGAGGGCGGGCGGCACCGACAAGCTCGGACACTTCATCGCCTACTTCGCGCTGATGTTGCTGGGTGCCGGCATCGTGCCGCCGGCGCGACTCTGGCAGGTTGCAATGCGCTGCCTGCTGCTCGGTGTCGGGCTCGAGTTCGCCCAGGCGCTCCTGACCGATACCCGCCAGGCCGACTGGGCCGACCTGCTGGCGAACGGCGCCGGCATTCTGGCGGCCTGGCTGCTGGCATCGGGACCGCGCGCCGGCTGGGCGCGATACGTGGAGACCTGGCTCGCCCGGCGCGGCTGAAGCTCGGACGCTTCGCGAAGGGCTAGAATCCCGGCACGATGCGCCAGCAATCCGAACTGCAGATCAACGCGCCGGTACCGGGCAGTTACCGCCCGCTGGCGGACCGGATGCGGCCGCAGCGCATCGCGGAGTTCGTCGGCCAGCAGCATCTGCTCGCGTCCGGCAAGCCCTTGCACCGGCTGCTGAGCGACGGAGTCGCGCACTCGATGGTGTTGTGGGGTCCACCGGGCAGCGGCAAGACGACCCTCGCCCGGCTTGCCGCCAGCGCCTGCGAGGCCGAGTTCATCGCCTTGTCGGCGGTCACGGCGGGGGTCAAGGACATCCGTGAAGCCGTCGAACGGGGCCGCGTCGCGCGCGCGGCCGGCGCTGCGCCGACCGTGCTGTTCCTCGACGAAGTCCATCGCTTCAACAAGGCGCAGCAGGACACGTTC
>JBBEAB010000037.1:0-5224 GCA_040899645.1 Steroidobacteraceae bacterium | reverse complement strand
ATCGAGAATGCGGCGCGCGAGCCGGAAGTCGTGGATCTCGCGGCTTTCCTGAATGCAATGGGCGCATCGGTTACAGGTGCTGGCACCGACACGATCGCGATCGAAGGCAGGGACCGGCTGGGTGCCTGCGAATACGACGTGCTGCCGGATCGCATCGAGACCGGCACGTTCCTGGTCGCGGGCGCAATTACCGGCGGCCGGGTGCGCGTCCGCGGCGCGCGCCCTGAGCACCTCGACGCCGTGCTCGCGAAGCTGCGCGAAGCTGGCGCGGAGGTCGCGACGGGCGCCGACTGGATCGAGGCCGACATGCAGGGCCGGCGGCCCCGCGCAGTCGACATCCGCACCGCACCGCATCCGGGATTTCCGACCGACATGCAGGCGCAGTTCGCGGCGCTCGACACGGTGGCCGACGGCGTCGGCACCATCGTCGAGACGATTTTCGAGAACCGCTACATGCACATGCTCGAGCTGCGCCGGCTCGGCGCCGACATCCAGATCGAGGGCCACACGGCGGTGATCCAGGGCGTGCCGCGGCTGTCCGGCGCGCCGGTCATGGCGACCGACCTGCGCGCCTCGGCGAGCCTGGTGCTCGCGGGGCTGGTGGCGGAGGGCACGACCGACGTGCAGCGCATCTATCACATCGATCGCGGCTACGAGTGCATCGAGGAGAAGCTGCGCCAGCTCGGCGCCGACATCCGGCGCGTGCCGGGCGGGCGGACGTAGAGGGTTGAAAAGGGGACGCACACCTTTTTTCGTGCTTGCGGAGAACTGCAAAAAGGTGTGCGTCCCCTTTTTAACCCAGTTTGCGTCCCCTCTATGACGATCGTGCGGCGGCTGCTTCCTGCGGCCGCTCGATCACTTCGATGCGCACGTTGTGCTCGCGCACGTCGCCTTCCTGCGGCGCGCCGCGCCACAGCCGCAGCCGTACGGCCTGGCCCGGCTTCAGCATCGCGACGCGCGACAGGAGATCCTGCGCGCCGCGCAGCGGCGTACCGTTGACCTGCGTGATCACGTCGCCCGGCGTGACACCCTGGGAGTTGGCCGGGCTGCCCTGGTAGACGTTTCGCACCAGGACCGCGCCATCCGTCAGGCCGGTGCGTTCGATTTCGGCCGCGGTCAGGTCGCGCGGCACGACGCCGATCCAGCCGCGCACGACCCGGCCGTCCCGTAGGATGGCATCCACGACGCCGCGCACGAGATCGACCGGAATGGCAAAGCCGATGCCCTCGATGCCCGCCTGGCGGCCGTAGATGGCGCTGTTGAGTCCGACCAGCCGGCCGGAGGCATCAACCAGTGCGCCGCCGGAATTGCCGAAGTTGATCGCGGCATCGGTCTGGATGAAGTTCTCGAAGGTCGTGACGCCGAGCCGCCCGCGGCCGGTCGCGCTGACGATGCCCTGGGTAACCGTGTGGCCGAGACCGAGTGGATTGCCGATTGCGAGGACGGGCTCGCCGACCCGCAACCGGTCCGAGCGGCCGAGCGGCATGATCGGCAGCGTGTCGAGATCGATCTTGAGCACCGCGAGGTCGGTATCGCGGTCGACGCCGACCAGCGTCGCCGGGGACTCGCGCCCGTCCTTGAGCTGCACCTTGATCTGCGCCGCCCGCTCGATCACGTGGAAGTTCGTGACGACGTGGCCGCGCACGTCGTAGATGACGCCGGAGCCGAGGCTGCGCTCGACGCGTTCGCGGTAATCCGGCCACACCTCGCCGAACAGCCGGCCGAACTGCGGCGGCAGCGTGCCGACACTCGGCACGACGACCCGCCGTTCGGTGTAGATGTTGACGACCGCCGGCGCGGCGGCATCGACGGCGTCCGCATAACTTGGCAACGCCGCCGTGACCGGTGCCGGTTCCGGCACATCGGCGGGGGCGGGCGCGTCGTCGGTCGTGACGGCGGCCGGTGGCGGGGCCGCGGCTGGCGCTGCGTCCTGGAACAAGGGGCGCAGCAGCACGATGCCGAGCGCGATCGCAAGTCCGAGTGCGACCCAGGGCGATACCCAGCGCAACCAGCCTGGAATCCCTGACATGCGCGCGGCGGCCTCCATTTTGGACAAGGGTCAGTGTGTATAATGCGTCAATCGCTGCAACGAACGAAAACTGAAACGATGGGCGAAGCAATCGATCGCGGCCGGCGCCAGTTACTGACCGTCGCGACGACCTTGACCGGTGCGGTCGGCGTCGCCTTTGCAGCGGTGCCGTTCCTTGCATCCTGGAAGCCCAGTGCGCGCGCCAAGGCGCTCGGCGCGCCGGTCGAAATCGACATCAGCAAGCTCGAGCCGGGCGCGATGCTCAAGATCGAATGGCGTGGCAAGCCGGTGCTGGTCGTGCGCCGCACGACCGCCATGCTCGAGACGCTCGGCCGGCACGACGACAAGCTGGCCGATCCGGCGTCGGACCAGTCGAATCAGCCCGACTATGCGAAGAACGCCTCCCGCGCGGTCAATCCCGAGTATCTCGTGGTGCTCGGGGTCTGCACCCACCTGGGCTGCGCGCCGATGAGCCGTTTCGAGCCGGGCGACGCCGTGCTCGGCGCCGACTGGCCGGGCGGTTTCTACTGCCCCTGCCACGGCTCGAAATTCGACCTTTCGGGCCGCGTCTATCGCGGCGTGCCGGCGCCGACCAACCTGGAGGTGCCGCCGTACACGTTCGCCGACAGCGGCCACGTCGTCATCGGCCTCGACCAGTCGAGGAGCGCCTGATGGCCGCGCCGAAGACGCCGTCCGGGCCCGGCCGCCTGGCCGCGTTCGGCGCCTGGATCGATGCGCGGTTCCCGATGACGAAGATGTGGAACGAGCACGTGGCCGAGTATTACGCGCCGAAGAACTTCAACTTCTGGTACTACTTCGGCTCGATCGCGCTCTTTGTGCTGGCGCTGCAGATCGTCACCGGCATCTTCCTGACGATGAGCTACAAGCCATCCGCGACGGAGGCATTCGGTTCCGTTGAATACATCATGCGCGACGTCGAGTGGGGCTGGCTGATCCGGTACCTGCATTCGACCGGCGCCTCCGCTTTTTTCATCGTCATTTACCTGCACATGTTCCGCGCGCTGCTGTACGGCTCGCATCGCAAGCCGAGGGAGTTGCTGTGGATCTTCGGCATGCTGATCTACCTCGCGCTGATGGCCGAGGCATTCTTCGGCTACCTGCTGCCCTGGGGCAACATGTCCTACTGGGGTGCGCAGGTGATCGTCTCGCTGTTCGGTTCGTTCCCCGTGATCGGCGAGGGCCTGGTCGAATGGATCCGCGGCGACTATTTCATCTCCGACATCACGCTGAACCGGTTCTTCGCGCTGCACGTCGTCGCCTTGCCGCTGGTGCTGATCTTCCTGGTGGTCGCCCATATCCTCGCGCTGCACGAGGTCGGTTCGAACAATCCGGACGGGGTCGAGATCAAGAAGACAAAAGGGGCGGACGGCCGGCCGCTGGACGGCATCCCGTTCCATCCCTACTACACGGTCAAGGATGTGTTCGGACTCAGCGTGTTCCTGGTCCTGTTTGCGGCGGTCGTGTTCTTCGCGCCGGAAATGGGCGGGCTGTTCCTCGAGGCTCCCAATTTCGAGCCGGCGAATCCGCTGCTGACGCCCGAGCACATCGCTCCGGTGTGGTACTTCACGCCTTACTACGCCATGCTGCGCGCCGTGCCGGCCTTTGCCGGCACCCAGGTCTGGGGCGTGCTGGTGATGTTCGGGGCGATCGTGTTGCTGTTCTTCCTGCCCTGGCTCGACCGCGCACCCGTCAAGTCGATCCGCTACCGCGGCCCGATCTACAAGACGATGCTGATGCTGTTCGCCGCCAACTTCATCATGCTGGGCTACTGCGGCCTGATGCCGGCGGTGCCGCCCTTCAACATGATGTCGGTCGTGGGCACGATCATCTACTTCCTGTTCCTGGTGCTGATGCCCTGGTACACGCGCATCGACAGCTACAAGCCGGAACCGCCGCGGGTGACTGCTTGAAGGCGCTGCGCTGGCTGATCGTGCCGCTGGCGCTTGGCGCGGCCAGCGCAGCGACCGCAGCGACTGCAGGCTATCCGCTGCAGGAGGCGAACACCGATGTCGGCAGCCTCGCGTCCTTGCAGCGCGGCGCCCGCAATTTCGTCAATTACTGCCTCGGTTGCCATTCGGCGAAGTACATGCGCTACAGCCAGCTCGCCGACGACCTCGCGCTGACCGAGAACGAACTGCGCCAGAACCTGATGTTCACCGGCATGCGGATCTATGACCCGATGGTGTCGGCGATGCCCGCCCTGCAGTCGCAGCTCTGGTTCGGCAACGTGCCGCCGGACCTGTCCTTGATCACGCGCAGCCGCGGCACCGACTACGTCTACACGTTCCTGAGGGCCTTTTACGAAGACCCGACGCGGCCGACCGGCGCCAACAATGGCGTGCTGCCGCAGACCGCGATGCCGCACGTGCTCGCCGGGTTGCAGGGTGCGCAGCAGCCGCGCTATGAGACGCGACCGGATGCGCAGGGCAAGCCGGTGCAGCACATGGTCGGCATGGAGCCCACGGCGCCCGGCGAGATGGCCGCGGCGGAATTCGACGGCTTCGTGCGCGATACTGTGGCGTTCCTCGAGTACGTCGCCGAGCCCGCCAAGGCCAGGCGCGAGGCGCTCGGCGTCTGGGTGATGCTGTTCCTGCTGGCTTTCACGGCCTTCGCCTGGTTCCTCTACAAGGAATACTGGAAGGACGTGAAGTGAGATGCCGGCCGCGTCGATGAGTATCTGACGCCATGGCCGCGCAGCAGACTTCGCGTCGGCCCTACCTGGTCCGCGCAATGCACGAGTGGATGACCGCCAACAACCAGACGCCGCACCTGGTCGTCAATGCCGGCGTACCGGGCGCGGAAGTCCCGAAAGCCTACGTGCGCGAGGGCCGCATCACGCTGAATGTCAGCTGGCAGGCGACGCAGGGCCTCAAGCTTGGCAACGACTGGATCGAATTCAATGCGCGCTTCGGCGGCGTGCCGCAGCAGGTGCGCGTCCCCGTCACGGCCGTGCTCGGCATCTACGCGCGCGAAACCGGCCAGGGCATGCTCTTTCAGGACGAAGGCGACACTCCGACTCCTCCGCCGGTACCAGGCCCGGACGACACCGGCTCCCGCCCCAAGCTCCGCGTCGTCAAGTAATCCCAAGACCCGCGATCGGCATTCAGAGCGAGCGCAATTCAGCGCCGCGAGCGGGATCCGGCGGGGTTTCTCGCTCGCAAACTCCGCCGGAAC
>JBBEAB010000036.1:0-34837 GCA_040899645.1 Steroidobacteraceae bacterium | reverse complement strand
CCCCGGCCGGCACCAGTCCGTCGAACCGGGCGGCCGCGGCGCCGACGCCGACGAAGCCGGCGGGGGCCGCGCGCGCCTCTGCAATCGCAATGCCGGCCGGCCGGCGTCCGTGCAGTACCGCGTAAAGCGGCAGCTGCGGCGCATCCATGCGCGCCCCGCGCCAGGGTGCGCCGCGCACCGTGCCCGTCTTGTAGTCGATCACGACCAGCCCGCCCGCGGTCTGGTCCACCCGGTCCACGCGCAGCTGAAGTTCGAGGCCACCGATTTCGCCCTGCAATTCGCGCTCGGTCTCCACCACCGTAAACGGCGGTCTCGCGCGCTCGAGCGCCAGCAGCCCGGCGATGGCCTGCTCCTGCCACTCGCGCTCGAGACGCAATGACCGCGGACCGGCGGCATGCGGTGCGGCTTCGGCAATGGCGCCGTCGATAGCTGCCGCAACGCGCCTCTCACAGCTGAGCGCGTCCAGCGCGAGCAGCGCCTGCTGCGACCCGAGTTCTGCCCACAGTCGCTCGAGCGCACGGTGGAGTACCTGACCGCGCATGCGCCGGTCGATGCCGGCCTGCGGCTCCTCGAGCACGGCCGCGCGCAGGCGCAACTCGGCGAATGCGCGGAACGGACACCGCGACTGCAGTTCGAGCACACGCGCGCCGCCGCGCGCCCTGCCCGAGGTGAGCACAGGCGCCGCGTCCTCACCGAGCGGCTCGAGCGTGGTTGAGCCAAAGGCCAGACGCTCGCGCGCCGGGAACGGCAGCAAGGACGGCACGGCTGGCAGCTCCGCCGGCAGCAGTGGCGAACCATCGACGTCGGTGTCGTTCTCGCGGCAGGGCCAGGACAGGACGAGCGCCCCGGCCCGCGCGCGCCAGGCCACCACAATGGAGCGCGCGTCCGCCACGCAATCACCGGCCGTGGCGCCCTGCATGCCCAGCCGGCGCTGCACTTCGATCGGCAGCAGCGGATCCACGGTGACAGGTCGTGGCCAGGCCGATGCGGTGAGTCCGGCCACCCAGAGGCTGTCGTAGGCAAGCCCGGGATCCTCCCAGGCATCCATCACGAAGACCGCAGGCTCGCCGCTCTCCGGCTGGAACGGCGCCGCCGCGAGTTCCCGCAATTGGGCGAGCGCGGCATCCGCGCTGAGCTCAGGCGCCATCACCGCCAGTGCCGCGAGCTCGTGCAGCAACTCCCGCAGGCGGTTCGCCGCCTGCCAGGTCGCCGCGTCGAGCGCAGTCTCGCCGGGCCAGCCCCAGCTTGCCAGGCACCTGCCGAAGCACTCGGCCCAGCCGGCAACGCTCTGCCGCTGCGGGCCGGCAAGTTGCGCCGCCGCTCCGGTCAGTGCATCCGCAAAACGGGGAACCGGGCCGCGCCGCGCCGCGCCGGCGAGTGCGGCGGGTGAAGCCGGAAAACCGCCCTGCGCGTTCCGCAGCGCCACATCGAAGCGCGCGCGGCCATCGCGCTCCGCCAGGCCCGCGGCAAGGTGCACGCTGCGGAGCAGCCGAGTCACGACGGTCCAGTCCGCGCGTCCGAGTGCGCAACTGATTGCATCGAGCGCGGCCTCGATGACCGGCCGCAAATGCAGCGGCCGCCCGCCCGCGATGTCGAAGACCCGCTCGCGTCCCGCGCCCGGCACTTCCAGTTCAGGCTGCAGCGCAGCTTGCAGCGCGCGCTCGATCGCGCCGCGCTGCCCCGCAAGGTCCGCAACGATCAGTCCGTGGATGCCATCGGGCTGCTCGTCGAGCCGGACGCGCACCCAGGCGAGCATGGCCGCGCGCTCGGCCTCCGGACTCGCGGCGGCATGTCGCCAGGCAGCACCGGCAGCCGGCGGCGCCTCGAGCTGCGTCGCTTGCCAGCCACGACGGGCGAGCGCGGTGAACAGCGCCGCCTGGGCCGGCGGCGGGCGGCGGAATCCGGCGAGCATCAGCGGCGGTCCAGGATCCGGCAGCGCATCGTGCGACACGAGGAGCCGCGCGAGGTCCGCACTGTCGCAGGCATTGCGTTCCCGCAGTTCGCGTTCTGCCGATCGTCCCCAGCCGATGAATGCCTGCTGGTCGCGGGACAGCGGAAAGCGCGCGAGCGCATCGAGCCCGCCACCGTGCGCACGCAGCCGCAGCCAGCTCGAGCGCGCACGCGCACCGAGTTCCGCCGCATCCAGAAGTTCCGGCGCGCCCGGCTCGGCCACGCGCCGCCACAGCCAACGCAGCGCGATGGGCGCGAGCGGCTCCGGCAGCTCGCCGCGCGCCGAGCCCGCGTCGCGCCACTGTTCAGCGAGCCACGTCTCGAGCGGCAGCACCCGCGCCGACGGCCACACCGTCCTGCCAGCGGCAATCTGCGCGCGATCGTGCAGCCGGCGCAGGATGCGCGCCTGGCGCAGATCAGGTGTCAGCAGCAGGCCGCCTGACTCGAGGTGGGCGATACAGTGGTCGTTGGAACTCACGCGTCGGCCTCCGCATGGCACAGGTCGACAGCATAGGCAATGGCCAGGCTCAGCAGATGAGCTGGCCGTGATCAGCCGGCCGCGACCGGCGGCAGGCCCCGTGGCCATTCGCCGGCGCGGTGGCAGGCAACGAGCCGCCCGTCCGCGGCAGACTGCAGCAGCGGGCGCTCCGACCGGCAGCGCGCGAGGGCGTGCGCGCAGCGCCCGGCGAATGCGCAGCCGGTTGCCGCGACAGCAAGAGCGGAGTCCGCGCGATCGAGCGGGCGTACCCGCACGCGGCGGCGCGCACCGGCATCGATCGTCGGTACTGCATCGAGCAGTTCGCGTGTATAGGGGTGCAACGGCGCGCCGATCAGCGCATCGCGTGAGGCCGCTTCGACGATGCGCCCGCGATACATCACGAGGATGCGTTCGCACAGGCGCGCGACGATGGCCAGGTTATGGCTGATGAAGAGACTCGCGAGGCCGCGCTCACGGCGGATCCGTGCCAGCAGGTTGACGATCTGGCCCTGCACCGAGACGTCGAGCGCGCTGACCGGTTCGTCGCAGACGACGAAGCGCGGATCGACGATCAGCGCGCGGGCGATCACTGCGCGCTGCAGCTGGCCACCGCTCAACTGGTGCGGATAGCGTCCGGCCAGTTCGGGGGCGAGCCCGACTTCACCGAGGATCCCCGTCACGCGCGTCGCCTGCCCGGCGGCATCCAGGCCGGGCGCCAGCGCGCGCAGCGGCTCCGCCACGCTGCCGGCGATGGTCATGCGCGGATCGAAGCAGGCGTTCGGATCCTGGAATACGAACTGGAGTTCGCGGCGCAACGCGCGGAAGTGGCGCGTGCCCAGGTGGTCGATTCGTTGCCCACGCCAGTGCACTTCGCCGGCCGCGAGCGGCACGAGCGCAAGGATCGCCTTGCCGAGCGTCGTCTTGCCGCAGCCGGACTCGCCGACCAGGCCCAGCATCTCGCCGTTGTCGATCGAAAGGCTCACGTCATCGACGGCCGTCAACACGCCCCCGCGCGCGCCACGCCTGCAGTAGTGCACGGTCACGCCGCGCAGCTCCAGCACCGCGCTCATGCGCCGCCCTCCCCGGTCAGCGGGAAATGGCAGGCGATCGCCGCTCGGCCCCGCGCCACCAGCGGCGGATCCTCCGCGCGGCAGCGCATCGCGGCGCGTGGGCAACGCGGCGCGAAGCGACAGCCGGTGAAAGCGGTTCCAGGCGCTGGTGGGCTGCCGGCGATGGTGCGCAGCTCAGTGCCGGGGGCATCGGCCAGCGTCGGCACCGACGCGAGCAGCCCGGCGCTGTAGGGATGGCCCGGACCGGCGAGCAACACGGACGCAGTCGCGCATTCGACGATGCGGCCCGCGTACATCACGGCGATACGGTCCGCGAGCGCTGCGACGACGCCGATGTCGTGGGTCACCAGCAGAAGCGCCATGCCGAGCTCGCGACACAGTTCGTCGATCAGTGCCATGACCTCGGCCTGGACCGTCACGTCGAGCGCGGTGGTCGGCTCGTCGGCGAACAGCAGCCTGGGCTGCGACATCAGCGCCGCCGCGATCGCGACACGCTGGCGCATGCCGCCCGAGAGTTCGTGCGGGTACTGCGCCAGGCAGCGCCGCGCGTCCGGCAGGCGCACGCGCTCGATCATGCGCCGGGCGTCCGCAAGTGCCATGCCCCACTCGCAGCCGCGTGCCGCAACGGCAGCTTCGGCCAGCTGGTCGCCGATGCGCCGGTGCGGCGTCAGGCTGCCCGATGCATCCTGGAATACGAAGCCGATGCCCCGGCCGCGCACCCCCGCGGCGGGATCGTCAGCGCCGATCAGCTCCGCGCCATCGAACCGCACCGAGCCCTGGGTCCGGCCATTGGCGGCGAGCAGGCCGATGCAGCCGAGCAGCAACTGGCTCTTGCCGGAACCGGACTCGCCGACGATCGCGACGCGCTCCTCGCGGTCGATCGACAGGTCGACCCGGTCCACGGCGCGGATGCATCGCTCGCCGGAGAATTCGACGGTCAGTGCGCGGATTTCGAGGAGCGCCATCAGCGGTCCCGCGGATCGAGGGCGTCGCGCAGGCTGTCACCCAGGAAGTTGAAGCAGAACACCAGCAACACCAGGCAACCCGCGGGCACTGCGAGGATCCAGGGCGCTGTCTCCATCTCCGCTGCGCCGTCGGCGATCAGGTTGCCGAGGCTGGCGAGCGGTTCCTGGATGCCGATACCAAGGAAGCTCAGGAAACTCTCGACCAGGATCACCTGCGGCACCGTCAGGGTGGCATAAACGATCACCGGCCCCAGCAGGTTCGGAACGATGTGCCGGCCCACGATGCGCAGCGTCCCCGCGCCGCCGACCACGGCGGCCTCGACGAACTCGCGTTCGCGCAGGCTGAGCGCCTGGCCGCGCACGATGCGCGCCATCGTCAGCCAGCCGAAAGCGCCGATCGCCAGCAGGAGCGTCAGCGGCCCGCGGCCAAACACGACCGTCAGGATGATCACGAAGAACACCTGCGGCAGCGAATAGAGCACGTCGACGAAGCGCATCATCAGCGCGTCGGCGCCACCGCGCAGATAGCCGGCCATCGCGCCCCAGCTGACGCCGATCACGAGGCTGACGAGCGTCGCCGCGAGCGCAATCGCGAGCGACACCCGCAGTCCGAACAGGGTCCGCACCAGCAGGTCGCGGCCGAGCCGGTCGGTGCCGAGCCAATGGCCGTCGACGGCGAATGGCGCGACCGCCATGTTCGCCCAGTCGATCTCGTCCTCGCGGTAGTCGAGCAGCCACGGCCCGGCGCCTGCAGCCGCAATCAGCAGCACGAGCATCGCGAGACAGGCGAGCGCCAGCCGGTCGGCCCGCAGTTCGCGCACGGCATCGCGCCACAGACCGCCGCTCATACGCGCCGCTTGCTGCGGATGCGCGGGTCGAGCCACGCATAGGCCAGGTCGGCCAGCAGGTTGAGCACGATCATCAGCACGGCGTAGACGATCACCATGCCCATCACCAGCGTGTAGTCGCGGTTCAGCGCGCCCTGCACGAGGTGCCGGCCCATGCCCGGCAGGCCGAAGATGGTCTCGACCACCAGCGAACCGGCCAGCACCGCGGCCGCTGCCGGTCCCAGGAAACTGATGACCGGCAACAAAGCGGCCGGCAGCGCATGTCGCATCAGGACGACGCGTTGCGACAGGCCCCGCGCGCGCGCGGCGCGGATCCACGGCGCGCGCAGCGTCTCGAGCAGGCTGCCGCGCGTGAGGCGTGCGAGATAGGCAATCACCGGCAGCGCGAGCGTCAGCACCGGCAGCACGACATCCGACCAGCGCCCCGGCGCCCAGCCGGCGACCGGCAACCAGTGCAGCCAGATGCCGAACACCAGCGCGAGCAGCGGTGCCACCACGAACACCGGCACCGAGATGCCGGCGACCGCCAGCGTCATGACCAGGCGATCCATGAAGCGGCCGCGCGCGAGCGCCGCACAGATGCCCGCCGGAACGCCGAGCGCCAGCGCAAGCGACAAGGCGCCGAGGCCGATCACGAGGCTCACCGGCAGGCCGCTCGCGATCAGCTCGGTGACCGTGAAATCGCGGAACTTGAATGAGGGCCCGAAATCGCCGCGCAGCAGGCCCGAGACGTAGCGCCCGAACTGCACGGCGATCGGCTGGTCGAGGTCGTAGGCGGCCTCCAGATTCGCGCGGATCTCGGGCGGCAGTGCCTGTTCCTCGTCGAACGGGCCGCCGGGCGCCAGGCGCGTCAGCAGGAAGGACAGCGCCACGATCACGGCGAGCGTCGGAATGGCGCCCAGCAGGCGCCGCGCGATGAATGCAAGCGTGCTCATCGGCTGCGTGAAACTAGTCCGACCGGCGCGGCGCAGCAAGCCATTTGCGCGACGGCGGCTGCGGTTGCCTGCGAAGTCACTGGAATTGGTAGTCCCAAGTCGCTGATTGACAATGCTATGTTAGCGCAGCGCAGGGGACTTCCGATAGGATGCACCGCGAATCAGCGGAGTTGGTTGAATGCAGAGGATCCTGGTCAGCATCAAGCGCGTCATCGACTACAACGTGCGCGTCCGCGTACGGCCCGATGGCGCCGGCGTCGTCACCGACGGCGTCAAGATGAGCATCAACCCATTTGACGAGATCGCGCTCGAGGAGGCGCTGCGCATCCGCGAACGCGGCGCCGCGCAGGAGGTTGTCGTCCTCAGCATCGGCACCGACGACGCGCAACAGCAGCTGCGCAACGCGCTCGCGATGGGCGCCGACCGCGCGATCCTGATCAAGACCGACCAGGCGCTCGAACCCGCGGCCATCGCGCGCGCGATGCTTGCGATCATTGAACGCGAACAGCCATTCCTCGTGATCCTGGGCAAGCAGGCCATCGATGATGACTGCAACCAGACTGGCCAGATGCTCGCGGCGCTCTGGGACCGCCCGCAGGCGACCTTCGCCTCGAAGCTGGAACTGGAGGGCGGCAAGGCGCGCGTGACGCGCGAGGTGGACGCGGGACTTGAAGTCATCGAAGTCGAGCTGCCGGCCGTATGCACGACGGACCTGCGCCTCAACGAGCCGCGCTACATCAAGCTGCCCGATATCATGAAGGCGAAGAAGAAGCCGCTCGATGTCGTGGCGCTGGCCTCGCTCGGCCTGGAAATCGCGCCGGTACTCACGACCTTGAAGTACGAACCACCGCCGCAACGCCGGAAAGGCGTGATGGTCAAGGACGCCGCCGAACTGGTCGCGGCGCTCCGGCAGAAAGGGCTCGTCTGATGAATCGCATCCTCATCATTGCCGAGCACCTGGATGGCAAGCTCAATGCAGCCGTGGCGAAGTGCGTCAGCTGCGCCGCAGCGATCCCGGACGCCGACATCGGCATCGCGGTGTTCGCCGCCGACGGCGCGGCCGTTGCCGCCGCCGCGGCCGCGATCGCGGGCGTATCCCGCGTACTGCTGGTGCAAAACCCGGCCAACGAGCCCGCGCTCGCCGCGGTGCTGGCGCCGCAGGTCGCCGAGCTCGCCGCCGGTCACAGCCACGTCTTTGGTCCGTCCACGACATTCGGCAAGGACCTGATGCCGCGCGTCGCGGCCCTGCTCGGCGCACCGCAGCTCAGCGACGTGATGGCGGTCGAATCGGCGACACGCTTTCGCCGCCCGGTCTATGCCGGCAATGCGATCGCGACCGTGGAAGCGCCGGCGGGGCGGCAGCTGGTTGCGACCGTACGCGTGGCCTCATTCCAGGCCGCGGCTGCCGGCGGCACGGCTGCCGTCGAGAAACAGACGCTCAACGTCGCGCTGCCCTCGCACACGCGCTTTGTGTCGGTTTCCGCCGCGCGCAGCGACCGGCCCGATTTGCAGACGGCCGCGCGCGTCGTCTCGGGTGGCCGCGCGCTCGGCAGCAAGGAGAACTTCGCGCTGATCCAGCGTCTTGCGGACCGGCTCGGCGCGGCGATCGGCGCCTCGCGGGCGGCGGTGGACGCGGGTTATGCGCCGAACGAACTGCAGGTCGGACAGACCGGGAAGATCATTGCGCCCGAGCTCTACGTCGCGATCGGCATCAGCGGCGCGATCCAGCACCTGACCGGCATCAAGGACGCGCGCACGATCGTCGCGATCAACAAGGATGCGGAAGCACCGATCTTCGAGGTCGCGGACTACGGGCTGGTTGGCGACCTGTTCAGCCTGATCCCGGAAATCGAGAAGAACCTGTAACCGAGTACAGCAACCACAGCGACAGGCCGATGATCACGATCCAGGTGCCGGCCGTTCCGTAGAAGCGGCCGAAGGTGCGCCCAGGGCTGTGCGCCAGGCCCCAGGCATGCAGCACACGGCTCGTCACCAGCACGATGCCTGCGGTGTGCAACGCCGCTTCCGGCAAGTCCGTCAGTTCGGCCAGGATCAGCAGGATCACGGCGAACGGCACGTACTCGGCGAAGTTCGCCTGGACCCGCACCGCCTGCTGCATGCCCGCCTCGGTGCCGACGCCGAGACCCACGCGGTACTTTCGCCGCGCCAGCACGACATTCACCGAGAGCGCGATCAGGAGCAGCCCGAGCAGGGCCGTGTACAGGATCGACGGCGCCATGAACCTCATGTGAGCTGGCCGAGGATGTAATCGGCGCTCGACACCTTGAACTCGCCCGGCGCCTCGACATGCACCTGCTTGACGACACCGTCCTCGATCACGAGTGCGAAGCGCTTGCCGCGCATGCCCATGCCGAAGCCGCGGGCGTCCAGTTCGAGACCGAGCGCGCGCGAGTAATCGCCATTGCCGTCCGCCGCCATCACGATCGCGTCGCCGACGCCCGCCGACTTGCCCCAGGCATTCATGACGAATACGTCGTTGACGGCGAGGCAAACGAGCTTGGCGACGCCCTTTGCCTGCAACGCGGCTGCCTGCTCGATGAAGCCCGGCAGGTGTTTTGCGTCGCAGGTGGGGGTGAACGCCCCCGGCACCGAAAACAGCACGACGCGCCCCTGCCCGAGCAGTTCCGCCGCGTCCACGTTCATCGGGCCGTCCTTGCCCATCAGCTTGAGCTTGCCGTCCGGAAGCCGTTCGCCTGCATTGATCGTCATCGTGATGTGTCCTCTGTCGCAGATGTCAGTTCGTGGCGCTCGCAGCCGTGCGAACGCCGCCAGGAAACGGTCCGGCCTTGACCAGCATGCCGGGCACTGCGTGGCCGAGCTGCTGCTCGATCCAGCGGGCAGTCGCAATGACCCCGTCGAGCTCGATGCCCGTTTCGTATCCCATGCGGCCCAGCATGTAGACCAGGTCCTCGGTCGGGATGTTGCCGGTGGCAGCCGGCGCGAACGGGCAGCCGCCGATGCCACCGAGGCTGGCATCGAGCACTTCGGCACCCGCCATGACCGCGGCATAGGCATTCGCAAGCCCGGTATTACGCGTGTTGTGGAAGTGACCGCGGAGCGTCATGCCCGGCAGTGCCGCCGCGACCCGCCCGAAAATTTCCGCCACCTGGCCGGGCACGCCGACGCCGATCGTATCGGCGATCGCGATCTCGAACGGGGCGCCCTCGGCCGCCTCGCGCGCGAGCTCGACCACCCGTGCCGCCGGGACCTCGCCTTCAAAAGGACAGCCGAACGCGCCCGAGATCGTCAGCTGCGCGCGGATGCCGGCGGCCTGCGCGGCAGCGGCGATCTCGCGCCAGGTGCTCATCGACTCAGCGCTCGTCGCGCCCTGGTTGCGGCGATTGAAGGTGTCGGTCGTGAACACGACCATGCCGATCTCTTCGCAGCCGGCAGCAGCGGCGCGGTCGAAGCCGGTCCGGTTCAGCACGAGGCCGATGTAGCGCACGCCGGCGTGGTGCGGCAGCGCCTTGAGGATGGCCTCGGCATCGGCCATCTGCGGGACGCGCCTGGGATTCACGAAGCTTGCGACCTCGATGCGCCGGATGCCCGCGTCCACCGCCCGGCGGACGAACTCGACCTTGGCCGCGGTCGACACCGCGGCCGCTTCGTTCTGCAGGCCATCGCGGGGCCCGACCTCGACGATGCCGATGGGACGCGGCGCTGTCATGTCGCGGGATTGTATACGCAAAAAGGCCGCGGCGATTTCGCGCCGCGGCCCGTTCCATCGTGCATGGCCGTCGCGATCAGCCGGTCAGGCTGGACCAGAGGTTGGCGACGCTGCTGACCTTTGCATTCGCCGCGGCGGCCGCCTTGAACGCCGTCTTCGCCTCCGCACCCTTCTTGCTCTCGACCAGCGCAACGCCGAGCAGCATGTTGAGGTCGTCCGGGCGGCGCAGTTTGCCTTTGCTCACGCCCTGCCTGGCGGCTTCGCTCGCCTTCGCATAGTTCTTCAGCGTGAAGTAGGCGGTAGCAACCTTGGCCGACGGTTCTCCGGTCGCAATCGCTTTTGCTTCGGCCTCCATTGTCGGCAGCGTCGCCTTGACGCGCGCGACCTGCGACTTTGCATCCGCCAGCAGCCGGTTGTTGCGGTCGTCCTTCTTGATTGCGCCATTCGCCATGCCCCGCTCGAGCATGGCGACTGCCTCACCGGGACTCGAGAGGTCGAGCGCGGTTTCAGCGTACTTGGCGAAATGCTCGCCCGACAGCAGTCCGCGCGATGCGCCGAGCCGGTAGATATTGACCATGACGACCGGATCCTTGGCGGAGGATTCCTCGTAGACGTCGACGACCTGCTTGAAGACGCTCGCCTTCGGCGCGACCCGCATCAGGCGATGCAGCGTCTCCATGCGCTTCGCATCATTGCCGGTGTTGTAGTAGGCCGAATTCAGCATCTCGAGCAACGGGCCGGTTCGCGCGCTCCGGCCCGCCTTCTCGGCCGCCGCGACCGCGCGCTCGAGCGTGGTCGTGGCTGCGCGGTAATCGCGCAACTGGATCTGGCAGGTGCCGAGGAGCGCGAGGTCGTCGGCATTGAGCCCGCCCTGCGCGGCCAGCTTGTCGAAGGTGGCCGCGGCATTGCGGTAGTCGCGCAGCGAATAATGCGTGGTTGCCTTCAGGCGCAGCTTGCGCGCGAGATCCGCGCCGGTGACCCGACCGGTCGCCAGCCGTTCATCCACGGTAGCGAGCACGAGGCGATGATCCTTCGCGCTGCTCGCCGCGTAGATCAGGTATTCGTTTATGCCGTGCTCTTCCTGTGGCGACAGCGGCGCCTTGGCCTTCGCTTCCTTTAGCAGGCGGATCGCCTCGTTGAAGCTGCCCTTCTTCGCGGCGGCTTCCGCGGCCTGGTATTTTTCCGCGACCTCTTTACGCCAGCCGCCGGCGGTCTGTGCCACCGCGACGTCGACCGCAAGCGTCAGCGCCGCGAGGGCCGCAAGCGGCAGGGCCATCAGGGTTGCCAGCAAGCTGGCGCGGAGTCTCGAATTCTTCGACATCATGCTCTCCTGCTTCAACCGCCCGAAGGCGCCGGCTCGGCACGCGCAGTGCGCGCCAGCCACAACGCAGCAATGCGCGCCATATGGCTGCCCGCAGGCGCCGCTGCTGCGGCCGCCTCGAATGCAACGCGCGCCTCATCGCGACGCCCCAGTTCCATCAGTGCCGCTCCCAGCAGCATATTGGCATCGTCGAGGCGCGCAACACCACCCTTGGCAATGCCACGCCGCGTGACCGTCACGGCCTTCTCAAAGTCGCCGGTGCTGTAGAAGCCAAGGCCGACCTTGACGTCCACCTCGCCCTTTGGGTTCTTCTCCGCCGCAGCGGCCTCGGCCGACAGCGACTTGCGGTCCTGCGCGACGGCAGTCTTCGCTTCCTGCAGCGTCGCCGCGTTGGTTCCTACACTCGGCACGACGCCATCCTTCATGCCGCGCTCCAGCCCGCGCGCCGCATCGCCAGGACTGCCAGCGACCAGCGCCGTATCGGCATAGCTCAGGTAGCCGCCGACGGTTGCGAGGCCGCCCAGCGGATCGCTGACCGCGAGCCGGTAAGCATTCAACATAACGACGCGATCGTCCTTGGTCTGATTCTGGTAGATCGCGACGATGCGACTGTAGTACTCCTTGTTCGGATGATGCACGACGAGCCCCTCGAGGTTGGCGAGGCGCGCCGCATCGTCCTTGGTCTCGATGAAGCAGCGGTCGCGGAGCTGGAACCAGAGTTCCTTCGGCGATTCCTTGCGGCTCACGCTGAGGTCGATCGCCTTGCCGAGCCAACTGGCCGCCTCGGCGTACTCATTGGCCTGGAGGTACAGGCGGCCGAGCGTCTCGAGTTCCTCCGCATCCACGTCCGGCGTCGCGTCGACGAACTGGCGGAAATGCTGGACCGTCTTCACCCGATCCTGCTTGTTGCTGTAGTGCGCGGCGAGCTGGCGGTGCATCGCGCTGATCTGGTCGGGTTCCGCGTAGCCTTCCTTCAGGTGGACCTCGATCGAGGCCGCAAAGGCGTCCTGGTCACCGATGGCCTGGGTCGCCTGCAGGCGCCAGGTCGCGATCGCCTTCTTTTCGTCACGGGTCGGATTCGGCAGTGCTTCGAGCTGCGGCAACGCGGCCAGTACCTCGGCCCATTTCCTGGCGCCGGCATCGCTCTGGATCTGGGCGGCCAGCTTGCGGAACTCCTTGCTGTACTCGACCGTCGGACCTGCCTCAGCTGGGGCTGCCTTTGCGGGGGCTTGCGCGCGCTTGGCGCGCTGGGCATTCGCCAGCTGCGGCATGGCGGCGGCGACCATCAGCGTGGCGCCGATGGCCAGGGCCCGATTCATCCAGGAATAGCGTCCGCTCATTTCCATTTCCTCGGCAGTCGCACCTTGCCTGCCCTGTCGCGTGGGGCGGGTTTATACCGCAAAACCCGCCCGGCTGTCTTGCCGCTCATATGATGATGGACTGCGGCGTTACCCGCGGGTTCCGGCCCTGAAAATATAGCCGCCAGTTCAGCCGCCATTCAGCCGCCATCCTCGCAAAAAAAAGGCCCGCCGTGAGCGGGCCCTTTTTCCTTTTCCAGCCCTGCCCGGCGGGACCGCTACTGGCCCACCGGCGGTTCCGCAATGAACCCGACCTTGCGCATGCCGCCACGCTGCAGCACCGCCAGCGTGTCCGAGACAAACTCGTAGCGCGCGCGGATGTCGGCCCGGATATGCACTTCCGGCTGCGGATCCTTGACGGCCTCCTGCAGCACGTAGTTCAGCAGGTCGTTGCGGCTCACACCGTTCTCGTTCCAGTACACCGAGCCGTCGAAATCGATCGAAAGATTGATGTTCTCCGGCTTGGTGTCGGTCGGCCGGTTGATTTCCTTCGGCAGTTCGATCTTCACGGCCTGCGTCATCACCGGCACGGTGATGATCATGATGATCAGCAGCACCAGCATGATGTCCACGAGTGGAATGACGTTGGGCTCGACCATCGGGTCGCCCTCGTCCTTGCCGACCGCAATAGCCATCGATTACTTCCCGGCAACGCGCGAGCCGGACAGCAATGCCGACTGCACGTCGTGCGCGAAGTAGTTGGCCCGCTCCATCAGTGCCTTGTTGCCGCGCAACAGGCCGTTGAAGCCGAGCACCGCCGGCACCGCGACCGCCAGGCCCATCGCCGTCATGATCAGCGCTTCGCCGATCGGGCCTGCGACCTTGTCGAGCGACGCCTGGCCTGCGATCGAGATGCTGATCAGCGCGTGGTAGATGCCCCACACCGTGCCGAACAGCCCGACGAACGGCGAAGTCGCGCCGACCGACGCCAGCACGACCATGCCGCTCTGCAGGCTGGATTGCAGCATGCTGGTGCGGCGGTCGATGTGCGACTGGACCCAATCGTTGAGCTCGATGCCGCTCGTCACGTCACGCGCCGAACTCTTGCGGTGATGCTCGAAGGCCTGCAGTCCGTCCTGGGCGATGTCGCGAAACGGATTGACCTTGCCCTTCAGCTTGGCGATGCCTTCCTGCATCGAACTGGCCGACCAGAAGTTCTTTTCCGCCTCGGCTGCCACTTTCCTGAGCATCCGCTGGTCCAACCACTTGTTGATCATGACGAGCCATGACCAGAGTGACATCACGATGAGGATGACGAACACGCCCTTGCCGACATAGTCGCTCGTGGTCCAGAGCGCTTCTATGCCATAGGGGTTATCGGTCACACCGGTTTCAGCTGCCATTCTGCAGTACCTCTAACTGAAAATACTCTCCGGAATGTCGTCGCTGCCCAATGCTGCAGAGCGGCCTTCCGGTCCCTGACGATTCTAGCTGCGTCACTCCAGCTTGAAGACGATCGGCAATGTCGCCTGCGCTTCAACCGGCACACCATCGCGCTTGCCCGGATCGAACGGCAACCGGCGGATCACGCACTCTGCGGCGCCATCGAGGCGCTCGAATCCGCTGCTCTGCGAAACGCTCATGGCGCCGGCCTTGCCGTCGGCGCCGATCGTGATGGTCAGCAGCACCCGGCCTTCTTCGCTCAGGCGGCGCGACGCCGACGGATAGCAGGCGTTGATTGCGGCCGCGATGCGGTCGCCGCGCGCCTTGATGCGTGGCGGCGTGATCTGCACCTGCCTGGGCGGCGCCTGGGGTTGTGCGCGCGGCGGCGCGTCCCGCACCTGGGCCGTGATCGCGGTGGTCGGCCCTTCGAAAGTCGGCAGGTCAATCAGCGGCGGCGGCACGACGGGCGGCGGCACGTCCACCGGCGGCGGCGGCGGCGGCTCGTCGAGATCCTCGGGCGGTGGCGGCGGTGGCGGCAGGTCCATTATCGAGAAGTCCTGAACCAGTTGCAGGCCGGCGCGCACCAAGCCCTGCTTCAGCGCCCAGAAGAAACCGACGTGCAGCACGATGATGCCGATGAACACGGCTGTCGTGCGTGATGTCCCCGACGAATAGGCGTTCGCCATACCGGACCTGTCTCACCCCTTCGTTCGTACCGGCCGGTCGCTTGCGCCGGTCAACCGGGCAGCGCCCCGCCAATTTATTGTCGGCACACACACCGGCGTGCGTCAATTCCGGCCCCGGTCACCTTAGCGGTTGGCCGTTTCGACTGCAAGCGCCGACCCGGACCGCTTGACGTTCCGTGCCGCCGCAGCATATCAAACCGCGCGCCGGACCCGAATCGGGTCAATCGAGCCGGAACACGACGGGCAGCATCACCTCGGATTCGACCGCACGGCCATCCTGCCGACCGGGCTCGATGAGCAGGCGCTCGATGATGCAGCCCAGGGCCGCATCGAGGCGCGCGAAGCCAGTGCCCTGCACCAGGCGCCAACTGCGCACCGCGCCATCCTGACCGACCAGCAAATGCACGGTCGCACGGCCTTCCTCTCCGGCCCGGCGCGAGGCCGCCGGGTAACAACGGTCGATCAGCGCCGCAAGCCGGTCGCCGCGCATGCGCAGGTAGGGTGGCACCAACGGCAGCCTGGCCTGATGCTCCACCACCACGTCGCCCGAGCGCGGATCCACAATCACAGTCGAACTTTCCGCGTCGTCAGCCGTGGCGATCTGGATCCTCGGTTCCTTGACTGAATCCGCCGTGTACTCAATGTGACCCAGATCCTCGGGCCTCGTGACTTCGATCGGCACCTGTTGCTTCGGCAGCACTTTGACGTTCAGCGGATCCGACGGTTTCACTTGCAGAATCGGCGGCCCGAGACCGGCCGCGATCAGCAGGAATGTGGCGAAGTGGAAGCCAATGATGGCGGTGAAGACCGCGGTCCGACGCGATGCGCCCGCCGAATAGGGACGTGTCATGACACACCTCCTTTCAACGTTGCCGGTCGCCTTCAAGGTAGTCCTGCGCGGACAGCCCTGCAAGCGCCGACGCCGTCGGGCGCACAGCGCGCCGGTTCAGGGGTGTAAACGCCGCTCTGCCCCGCGCCGGGTTTCCCTGCGGCCCGGGCTCAGGTGGCGGCGGCGGCCACCTTGCCCTCCCGGGCCACGATGACGGCAACGCCCGACAACGTCAGCAGGCCGCCGACGACCATGCGCCAGTCGAGCACGTCGCCGAGCAGCAGGATCGCGGACAGCACGCTGAACACCGGCGCCAGCACGGTGATCGGCGCAACACTGGAGACCGGATAGCGGCGGATCAGCGCGAAGTACGCGGTATGCGCGAACAGGCTGGCAAGCAGCGCCGAATACAGCAACGCGCCCCAGCCGGTCAGGCCGGCGTTGCGGAGGCTGTCCAGCTGGTGGTCCTCCAGCAGCAGCGACAGAGGCAGCAGGAATGGCAGGCTTGCGAAGGCGAGCCAGGCCTGCAGCTCGAGCGGCTCGAGCTCGTGCACGCGCTTGATCGCAACCAGACCGACGGCGCCGATGAAGGCGGCGATCACGATCAACACCAGGCCGTGCCAGGACGCAAATACCTGTGGATTGAAGCCGAGCACGACGATGCCGATGAACGACAGCCCGATGCCGAGCCAGCGCCGCCAGCGGATCTGCTCTCCCAGCAGCATGACCGAGAGCAGCGTCGCAAACGGCACGCCGAGCTGGCTCGCGATCGCGACTGACGACATGTTGCCGGACAGCGCGACACCCGAGAACATCAGCGCGAACTGCAGGCCGCCGCTGCAGACGGCGGCCGTCAGGAGCCAGTGCATTTCACCGCGGCGCAGGCGCAGCCACGGCCAGACCAGGAGGCCTACGATCAGGAACCGCAGGAAGCTCAGGAAGATGGCCGGGAAGCGGTCGACCGAGAGCTTGATCGCGACGATGTTGCAACCCCAGATCAGGTTGATCAGCACCAGTTGCCACAGGTGCGAGCGCGTGAGCTCGCTCACGCCGGGACCAGCAGTTCTTCGGCGGGCGACCGCAGGTTGTAGTGCGAGGCCATCGCATGGCCATAGGCGCCGGCATTGGCGACCAGCAGTACGTCGCCCTCCTCGGAATGCGGCAGCAGCCGGTCCGCGCCGAGTTCGTCGCCGCTCTCGCAGATCGGCCCGACGATGGTGCAGCGCTGGTCGGCAGGTTCATCGAGGCGCGACAGGTTGACGATCTCGTGCCAGGCCCCGTACAGCGCTGGCCGGAGCAAGGAGTTCATGCCGGTCGCAATGCCCACATAGCGCTTCGCGCCCTTGCCCTTGGTCTGCGTCACACGCGCGAGCAGGACCCCGGACTCGGCGACCAGGTAACGGCCCGGCTCGAGCCAGAGTTCATGTGACGGATACTCGCGGCGAACGTCGCCCAGGGCCACGTCGAATGCAGCCAGGTCGAACGGCGCTTCATCCGGCCGGTCGGGGACGCCGAGGCCGCCGCCGAGATTGATGGCGCGCACCGCAGGAAACTGCGCCGCCACTGCCAGCAGCGTGCGTGCCGCGTCGATCCAGCTCGCGATCGCAAAGTGGCCACTGCCGCCGTGCGCGTGCAGTCCGATGACCGTGGCGCCTGCATCGGCAACCGCCTGCGCGAGGTCGGCGAACTCCTCGGGTGGTACGCCGAATTTCGAATGCAGGCCTGCCGTGCGGACTTTCTCGTGATGGCCGTGGCCCGGCCCGGCATCCAGACGCAGCAGGATCTCGCGACCGTCGAACAGCTCCGCCCAGGCGCGCAGCACGTAGAGGTTGTCCACCGTGACCCGCAGGCCCTGATCGAGCGCCCAGCGATACTCGGCACGCGGCGCAAAGTTCGGCGTGAACAGCAGCCGATCGCGCGCAATCCCGGGGACAGCCTGCAGTACTCGCTCCACCTCCCCGCGCGACACGCATTCGAAGCCGAGGCCCGTCGCCGCCATGGCATCGAGGAGTGCGGGATGCGGATTCGCCTTGATGGCGTAGAAGATGCGCGAGAGCGATTGCAGCGCGAGCAGCGCGCGGGCCCGTTGCACGACGGTTGCGATGTCGTACACGTAAGCGCAGTCGCGTCCGCCCAGAACGGACAATAGCGCCGCGCGCCGTGTCCGCCACCAGGCGATCGAATCCGGCTTTGTCATGCGTCGATTGTCGACTGGCGGCACTGAAAAGCAAAAGGCCGCAATCCCGGCGGATCGCGGCCTTCCATCAACACCGCGCGGCGCGGTGCGGCAATATCAGGCTTCGTCGACGTCGTTGAACTCGGCGAGTTCCCGCAGCAGGCGCTTCTCGGCAAGCACGTCTTCGACCTTGCTCCAGGCGGACTGGGTAACGGGCCGGCGCGGTCCCTTGGGCCGGCGCTCGACCACGATCAGCCGATCGAGGTCGCCGTCCTGTTCGGTGCTCGACTCCCCGAGAAACTCGTCCTCGAGATCAAAGGATTCCTCATTGCGCTCTTTCATTCCAGGGAATTCCTAGAGAAATCAATGACATCCACAGCAAACCCGACACTCGTCGGGCTGCGCAATATATACGAAAAATCAGGTTTATCAACCGCTGTCGCGGTTGGGAGGGTCGTGCGCCCGGGGGCCGGTGCCCGGGAAACGCCCGGGGCGATCAGGGCCTCAGGATCCGGCTTTCTCGCAGGCCTGCAGGCATTCGCTGTACTTATCGTCGCAGACCTGGGACTTGCCAGGATCCCCGGCCGCGTCCTGCATGCATTCATCGGACTGCATGTCGCATTGCTCGATGCATTGCTCACTCTGCAGCGGGCGCGCTTTCGATTCGGGCCGGATGTCGTCGGCCGAAGCGAATGCGCCGACCAGCATCAGGCCCAGCACCAAGGTCAGGTTACGGCTCTTGCGGATAGGCATCGTCAATCGCTCCTCCCGGCCCGGCGTATCTATACGGCACGGCGCGCCGGTGCGCAAATCATCGATTGCAGCATGAAGGGCGGGCGATGAATGCCCGCTGAACAGCCCGCCGTGCTGCCATTCAGGCCCGGATTTCGCCTTCGGCCGCAGCGATCAGGACGCGTGCCATCGGTCCGAGAGCGGCAAAGCGCGGGTCGCGGGTCTGACCATGGAAGTACCGGAAATAGATCTGCTGCACGATCACCGCCAGGCGGAACAGCCCGAAGACGCGATAGAAAAGGAAAGCGGGCAAGGGCCGGCCGGTCCGGGCCGCATATCGTTCGAGCACTTCGGCGCGCGTCAGCGAGCCCGGCAGGTGGGTTGGCAGCATGCGCGTGGCCAGCAGCTCGGCGCCGTCGCCGGCCTCGATCCAGTAGGCGAGCGAGCAACCGAGATCCATCAGCGGGTCGCCGATCGTCGCCATCTCCCAGTCCAGCACGCCGATCAGCCGCGCGGGCTCGGCCGGATCGAACACCACATTGTCGAGTTTGTAATCGTTGTGGATCAGTGCCGCGGCCCCGCCCTCGGGCGGCAGGTTGGCCGCCAGCCAGCCGGTGACGAAATCCGCCGCTGGCGCATCGGCTGTCTGCGCCCGCGTATACCGCCCGGTCCAGCCCTCGACCTGCCGGGGAACATACGCTTCCGGTCGGCGCAGTTCGGCCAGGCCGAGCCCCCGATAGTCGAGCGCATGCAACCTCGCCAGCACGTCGATCAGCACCAGCTGCTGCACGCGCACCAGCGACGGCGTCGCTGCGAGGCCATCGGGGTAATCGCGACGCAGGATGATGCCGCGGATCCGCTCGACCACGTAGAACGGCGCGCCGATGATGGATTCGTCGGTGCACAGGTGCAGCGGCGCCGGGCACTCGGCAAAACCCTTCTTCAATGCCGACAGCACGCGGAACTCGCGCACCATGTCGTGGCCCGATTTTGGACGGGTGCCGAAAGGTGGGCGGCGCAGCACGAGTTCGACCTCGCCCGCGGTCAGCAGGTAGCTCAGGTTCGAGAAGCCCGACGGAAACTGCTGCACGGTGAGCGGCAGCGCCAGGCCCGGGAGATGCGCCGCGAGGTATTCGCCGAGGCGGCGGGCATCGAGCGTCTCGCCCGTGCGTACCGCCGCGGCCTCGTCCACCAGGCTCATCCGTTGCGCTTGCCGAGCAGGTGACGCGCGACTGAAATCTTGTGCACCTCGTCCGGACCGTCGTAGATGCGGGCCGCGCGCTCCTCGCGATAGAACCAGGCGAGCAGCGTGTAGTCGGTGACGCCGAGGCCGCCGTGCACCTGCAGCGCGCGGTCGACGACCCGTTGCAGCACGGCGGCCACGTGGAACTTGATCATCGCGATGTCGTCGCGCGCCGCTTTCGCACCCGCCTGACCGATGCGCCAGGCCGCGTGCAGGACCAGGAGCCGCGCCGCGCGGATGTCGGCCGCGCTCTCGGCGATCCAGGCGCGCACGATATCGCTGTCGCCAAGACGCCGGTCATTCGCGCCGATGACCCGCGTTGCGGCCCGCTCGATCATCAGTGCCAGGGCGCGGTCACAGATGCCGAGCCAGCGCATGCAGTGGTGAATGCGCCCCGGTCCGAGCCGTGCCTGGGCGAGCCGGAAGCCCTCCCCGCGTGCGCCAATCAGCTGATCGCCCGGGATCCGGCAGTCCTCGAGCGCGATCTCGCCATGCGAGAAAAGGTCGCCGCCGGCATGTCCCATCACCGGCGTGTTGCGCAACAGGCGATACCCCGGCGTGTCGGTCGGCACGATGAACAGGCTCGTGCGGCCGTGCGGCGGCGCGTCCGGATCGCTGACCGCCATCACGATGCAGAATGCCGCGCCCTCCGCACCGGTCGTGAACCACTTGCGGCCGTTCAGCACCCAGCCGTCGCCGTCGGGCAGGGCGCGCGTCGTCAGCATCACCGGATTGGCGCCGCTGTTGTCGGGTTCGGTCATGCCGAAACAGCTGCGCACCTCGCCCGCGACCAGCGGTTCGAGCCAGCGTTTCTTCTGCGCGGCTGTTCCCGTATCGTGCAGCAGTTCGACGTTGCCGGCGTCCGGCGCATTGCAGCCGAACACGTAGTGCGCGACCGGGCAGCGGCCGAGCGCCTCCGAGATCAGCCCGTGCGTCAGCAGGTCGAGGCCGAGCCCGCCGTGCTCATGCGGGTAGATCGGTCCCCAGAGACCCAGTCTTTTCACCTCCGCACGCTTCTCGCGCAGCACCGGCAGCAATGCGGCAAAACCGGACGCAAGAAACTCCGGCTCGAGCGGCACCAGTTCGCGCTCGACGTATTCGCGGAACCGGTTGACGATGACCTGCTTCGCGGGCTCGAGATTGAAATCCATGGACCTGCCCCCGCGGCTCAGCGATGCGTGATCAGTTGCGTGAACTCCGGGTGCTCGAGGTGCGACACCGCGTTCAGCGATTCAATCGTGAGCGTCTCGCCATCGAACAGCAAGCAGCTCACGCCGCTGTTGTAGAACGTCAATTTCAGCCGCATCAGCTCCCGGTCGCCCATGCCGAGCGCCGGTTGCATCGCGGCAGCGAGTGAGCCCGCCGAAGCAAACAGCACCGCATGGCCGCCGCGACCGGTTTCCGCAAGCAGCGCGGTGAGCCCCGCGGCACAGCGCGCGCGAAACCGCGCGAAGTCCTCGATGCCGGCGAGTTCGCCGCCGATCCAGGCCTGCAACGCGCGGGCAAGGCGCCGATGGAACTCGCGCCGATCCGTGGATTCCGGTTGCGGGTTTCCGCCGTTGAGCGCCGCAAGCAGCGCACGATGGTCGTATTCCTCCACGCCCGGCAAGGTCCTGACCGCCATGACGGCGCCGCCTGCTGCGCCGAGCGCATGCGTGAATGCCATGGCGGACTCCTGCTGGCGACGCAGCGTACCGGCGTACACGCGGTCCACGCTTCGGCCGATCGCGTGCCAGTGGCGCGCGAGCTGCGCGCATTGCTGAACGCCCGTTTCGGTCAGCCGGTCGTAATCTTCCGCGCCGAATGTCGCCTGGCCGTGGCGCACCAGATAGATGCGGCTCATTGCTATGCCAGCCAGCCCCCGTCGGCCGTCAGGCAGCTGCCGGTCGTGTAGGAAGCGGCATCGGAAACCAGGTAGAGCACGGCGCCAGCCATCTCCTCCGGCTGCGCAATCCGCCCCATCGGCACCATCCGTTCCATCGCGGCGCGGAGTTTTTCGTCCTGGTGAATGGCCGCGGCGAATTTCGTTTCGACCAGGCCTGGCACCAGCGCATTGACGCGAACGCCCTGCCGCGCCCATTCCCTGGCCAGGCCCTGCGTCATGTTGACGATCGCGGCCTTGGTCATCGAGTACACCGCCTGGCCGTCCATCGGGCGGACCGCGTTGACCGAGGCGACATTGACGATCGCGCCCTTGCCCTGCGCCAGCATGCGGCGGCCCGCCTCGATCGAAGTCCAGAAGTAGCCGCGAATGTTGACGTCGACGGTCTTCTGGTAGGCCGCGAGGTCCATCGCGACCGACGGACCGAAATAGGGATTGGTCGCGGCGTTGTTGACGAGGATATCGAGCCGGCCGTGGCGCGCGTCGATCTCGCGCATCAGGCCGGAGATCTGCTCCGGTTCCCCGATGTGGCAGGCCGCCGGGAAGGCCGCGCCGCCCGCCCCGCGGATCTCGGCGGCGACCGACTCGCAGCCTTCCAGCTTGCGGCTGCTCACGACCACGATCGCGCCATGACGCGCGAGCAGGAGCGCGATCGCGCGGCCGATGCCGCGGCTCCCGCCCGTGACAAGCGCGACGCGGCCGCTCAGGTCAAAGGTGTCGTTCGTCAAGCCCCACTCCATAAAAGGGGACGCATCCCTTTTTCCGGCCGCCGCGAGAAAGGGATGCGTCCCCCTATTCATATCCTAGCATCCCGGCCAGGCACGATCGGCCGCTACAATCGACCGGGCGCAGACTCGCGCCGCCGCCGGACCGCATGATGCTGATACCGCGCCGCGACCTCGATTTCCAGGTGTTCGAGGTGCTCGATGCAGCCAGCCTGTGCCGCCTGCCGCGCCATGCCGGGCAGGACCGCGCCGTGTTCGACGGCGTCATCGATACGGCCTATCGCGTCGCGACCGAACGCTTCGCGCCATTCGCGGTGGCGAGCGACGTGACCGAGCCGCGCATCGTCGACGGCTGCGCCTGGACCATTCCGGAAACCCGCGCAGCGCTCGCGGCCTACAACGAGGCCGCGTTCACGGCGGCGACCTTCGATGAGGCGGACGGCGGGATGCAACTGCCCTTGCTCGTGGCGAAAGCCTGCACCGCCGTATTCTCGAGCGCCAACGTCGCCTTCCACTCCTATGCCGCGCTGACCGCCGGCGCCGCGAGCCTGCTGCTCACCTTTGGCAATGAGGACCAGCGCCGGCGTCTCGTGCGGCCGATGCTCGCGGGTCGCTTCACCGGGACGATGTGCCTTTCGGAACCGCACGCGGGTTCGTCGCTGACTGACATCCGCTGCCAGGCCGTGCGCCAGGCGGATGGCAGCTACCTGTTGAGCGGCAGCAAGATGTGGATCTCGGGCGGCGATCACGACCTGGTCGAGACGATCGTCCACCTGGTGCTCGCAAAGATTCCCGGCGGGCCGCCGGGCGTGCGCGGCATCTCGCTGTTCGCCGTGCCGCGCGATCGCGTCAATGACGATGCGTCGGTCGGCGCCGGCAACGACGTGCGGCTCGCGGGCCTCAACCACAAGATGGGCTGGCGCGGCACCACCAATGCGGTGCTGTCGTTTGGCGAACAAGGCCATTGTCGCGCCGAACTCATCGGTGAGGAACACAAGGGCCTCGGCTACATGTTCCAGATGATGAATGCCGCGCGCATCGGCGTCGGCATGAATGCGGTCGCGCTCGGCTACGCCGCCTACATGGAAGCGCTGGCCTACGCGCGCGAACGGCCGCAGGGCCGTGCCTTGACCAACAAGGATCCAGCCGCACCACCGGTCGCGATCGTGCGTCATGCCGACGTGCGGCGGATGCTGATCGCGCAAAAAGCCTGGGTCGAGGGCGGGCTCGCGCTCGTGCTCTATTGCACCTGGCTGTCCGATCACGAGCGCTGCGCGACGGATCCGGCCGAGCGAGCGAAATTGAACGCATTGCTCGAGTTGTTGACACCGATCGCGAAGTCCTGGCCGTCCGAGTACTGCCTGGAGGCGAACAAGCTCGCGATACAGGTGCACGGCGGCTACGGCTATACGCGCGACTACCCGGTCGAGCGGCTGTACCGCGACAACCGGCTCAACCACATCCACGAGGGCACGCACGGCATCCACGGCCTCGACCTGCTTGGCCGCAAGGTGCCGATGCAGGGCGGCGCAGCGCTCAAGGACCTCTTCGCCCGCATGGTCGAAACCATCGCCGCTGCGCGCCCCGTCACCGGGCTCGCGGAGCCGGCGTCGGCGCTCGAAGCCGCGATCGCCGATATCGGCGCGACGACGCGGCGGCTGGTGGAAGCGATGGCCGGGGATCCGGAGCGGGCGCTCGCCAACGCGACGCTCTATCTCGACAGTCTCGGGCATGTGGTCGTCGCCTGGCGCTGGCTCGCGCAGGCGCTCGCGGCGAACGAGGCGCTGATGCGTGCAAACGCAACGGAGCGGGACTTCTACCGCGGCAAGCTGTCCGCCTGCCGCTACTTCTTCCGCTATGAACTGCCGCGGATCGGGCCGGCGCTCGCGCTGCTGCGTTCGCTCGACGATACCGCGCTCGAAATACCCGACGGCGGGTTCTAAGAGCGGACGCAAACCGGGACGCAACCGGTTTGCGTCCCCTCTTACATGAGCGGCTTGTATTCCATACCGAGGTCGTGCGCAACGGCCTCGTGCGTGATGGCGCCCTCGTGCACGTTGAGGCCGGCCGCGAATCCCGGATCGCGACCAAGCGCCTTGCGCCATCCGAGATCGGCGAGCGAACGCACGTAGGGCAGCGTCGCATTGGTCAGCGCGAAGGTCGAGGTGCGCGGCACCGCGCCCGGCATATTGGTAACGCAGTAATGCACGACGCCGTCCACGACGTAGGTCGGGTCCGCATGCGTGGTCGGCTTGCTGGTCTCGAAGCAGCCGCCCTGGTCGATCGAGATGTCGACCAGCACGGCGCCCTTTTCCATGCGTCGCACCATGTCGCGCGTCACCAGCCTCGGCGCCGCGGCGCCGGTCACCAGCACGGCGCCGATCACCAGATCGGCCTGGATGACGAGGCGTTCAACGGCTTCGATCGTGGAATAGGCCGTCTCGATCTGGCTGCCGAATTGCACGTCGAGTTCACGCAGGCGCTTCAGTGAGCGATCGACCACCGTGACCTGGGCGCCGAGGCCGACCGCCATCTGCGTGGCATTGGTGCCAGCCACGCCGCCGCCCAGGATCACGACCCGCGCCGGAGCCACCCCGGGCACGCCGCCGAGCAGCACGCCAAAACCGCCATTGGCCTTTTGCAGCGCGGTGGCGCCGACCTGGATGGACATCCGGCCGGCGACCTCGCTCATCGGCGTCAGGAGCGGCAGCGAACGATCCGGCGAAGTCACCGTTTCATAGGCGATTGCAGTGACACCGGACTTGGCAAGCGCCTTGGCCTGTTCGGCATCGGCCGCCAGGTGCAGGTAGGTGAACAGCACCTGACCGCGGCGCAACTGTGCACATTCCGGCAGCTGCGGCTCCTTGACCTTGACGATCATTTCCGCTGCGGCGAACACCGCTTTGGCGTCGGGCAGCACGGTCGCGCCGGCGGCGCGATAGTTGTCGTCGCCGATGCCGATGCCGGCGCCCGCACCGCTCTCGATCACGACCTCATGACCGGCGGAAGTCAGTTCGCGCACGCCCGCAGGCACGAGACCCACCCGGTATTCATGCACCTTGATTTCCTTCGGACAACCGATCTTCACAGGCTCCCCCTTCAACCGCTGCCTGGCGGACCCGGCAGGCCGCGAATGCGGCGGCGGCACGAGGCGCGATTATCCGCTTAAAATACCCTTGATGGCCACGGCATACGATCCGACCCGGCTGGTCACCCATCCGGCGCAGTTGACGCAGGCCCTGGAACTGCAACGGCGGTCGTTTGCGGCCGACCCGAACCCATCCATTGCGATCCGCCGCGACCGGCTCGATCGCCTTCGCAAAATGCTGCGCGAGCACGCAGACAGCATCCGTGACGCAATCTCCGCCGACTTCGGCGTGCGCGCGGCCCAGGAAACACAACTGCTCGAATTGTTCACGAGCCTCGAGGGAATTTCCCATGCGCGCCGCCACTTGCGGCGATGGATGCGCGTCGAGCATCGCCGCGTCGCGTGGTGGAGCCTGCCCGGTCGCGCACGCCTGTTGCGCCAGCCGCTCGGCGTGGTCGGCATCATCGTACCGTGGAATTACCCGCTGTACCTCGCGGTCTCGCCGCTCTCGGCGGCGCTTGCCGCGGGCAACCGCGCGATGCTCAAGATGTCGGAACACACGCCGCGCTTCGGCGCGCTGTTCGAGGCGCTCATTGCGCGGAGTTTCTCGGCGGACGAGGTGATCGCATGCAACGGCGATGTCGGCGTCGCGAAGATGTTTGCCGCGCTGCCCTTCGATCACCTGCTGTTTACCGGCTCGACGGCAGTCGGGCGCGACGTGATGAAGGCCGCCAGCGCCAACCTGACGCCGGTCACGCTCGAACTCGGCGGCAAGTCGCCCGCGATTGTAACTGGCGGATTCGATCTGTCGGAAACAGCACGCCGGATCATGTACGGCAAGCTGATGAATGCCGGACAGACCTGCGTGGCACCGGACTATGCGCTGGTGCCAACACCACTGATCGCGCCGTTCATCGCGGCCTGCCGCGAAGCGGCGACGGCTTTCTACCCGGCGCTTGCGACCAATCCGCAATACACGTCCATCATCAATGACCGCCAGTTTCGCCGCCTTGCCGCGTGCATCGAGGACGCGCGGGTGCAGGGCGCCACGGTCCATCCGCTGCACGACGAGCCGAGCGACGCGGAACGACGGCGCCTGTCGCCGGTCGCGCTGACCGGTGTCAGCGACCCGATGCGCGTGATGCAGGAGGAGATTTTCGGGCCGCTGCTGCCGGTCGTCGGCTACGACTCGATCGACGAAGCTATCGCCTACGTCAACGCGCGCCCGCGGCCGCTCGCGCTCTACTACTTCGGTGACGGCGGCGCGGACCTCGATGCCGTGCTGTCGCGCACGGTGTCCGGCGGCGTCACCGTCAATAACACGGCACTGCACGTGGCGCAGGAGGACCTGCCGTTCGGCGGCGTCGGGCCGAGCGGCATGGGCCACTACCACGGCGAGGCCGGGTTTGACAGGTTCTCGAAACTGAAGCCCGTATTCTTCGACGGGCGTTTCAGCGGCACGTCGTTCCTGATGCCACCATACGGCCGCCGATTCCGCGCGATCCTGAGGCTGCTCTACCGGTGACGGCGGACTGGGACCTGCCCTCGCCTTTCATCCACAGGGTGTCGGCGCAGGCAGCCGACATCGATGCCTACGGGCACGTCAACGATTCGGTCTGCCTGCGCTGGCTCGATGAGACGGCCTGGTCGCATTCAAGCCCGCTCGCCGAGGTCGCGGCGGCGTTCGCCGAAGCGCATCACCGCCGCCTCGCGCCGGGCGTCGAACCCGGGGAAATCTGATCCGCGCTCAGCCGAGCAGCGCGCGCGCGTGATGACGCAGGTGATCCTCGATGAAAGTCGAGATGAAATAGTAGCCGTGGTCATAGCCCGGTTGGCGCCTCAGGGTCAGCGGATAGCGGGTCTCCGCGCAGGCCTTCTCCAGCCGGTCCGGCAGCAACTGCACTTCCAGGAAGGAATCCGCCAGGCCCTGGTCCACGAACAATGGCGGGCGGCCATCGACCGAAGGCAGTTCGCGGATCAGTTCGCTCGCGTCGTAGGCGCGCCACGCGTCCTGGTCCGCGCCCAGGTAGCCGGTAAAGGCCTTCTGGCCCCAAGGACATTGCATCGGTGCTGCGATCGGCGCAAAGGCGGATACCGAGCGGTAGCGGTCCGGATTCTTCAGCGCGATCGTCAGCGCACCGTGACCACCCATCGAGTGGCCAAAGATGCCCTGCCGCGCCGGGTCCACCGGGAAGTTGCCCGCGACCAGCGCCGGCAGTTCGCGCGTGACGTACGAGTACATCCGGTAATGGTGCGACCAGGGCTCAACCGTCGCATCGAGATAGAAGCCCGCAGCGACGCCGAAGTCCCAGCTGTCGCTGTCGCCCGGCAAGGGCACGTTGCGCGGGCTCGTGTCGGGCGCAACGAGCGCGAGGCCGAGTTCGGCTGCGACGCGCTGCGCGCCGGCCTTGATCATGAATGTCTCTTCGGTGCAGGTCAGCCCCGCGAGGTACCAGAGCAGCGGCACGCGCCGGCGTTCCGCCTGCGGCGGCAGGAACACCGAGAAGCGCATGTCACAGGCGGTCTCCGCCGCGGCGTGGCGGTAATAACCGACCGCGCCGCCGAATGCGGCATGCCGCGCAAGCGTTTCCGGCGCCGCGGTCATCGGGTCATTGCGTCCCGCCGGCGCGGCGCCGTCCGCCTCATTTCTTCTTTTTCGCCTTCGACTTCGCTTTCTTCCTCGCCGGCGCTTTCTTCGCCTTCTTCGCAGCTTTCCTCGCGGGTGCGCCCTTGAACTTTGCCGCTTCTTCCGAGCCGCGCGTCGCGTTACCCGCGCTGTAAGAGTGCTTGCCGGTTCCCGCGAGCTGGCCGCGGTCCACGATCAGGTACTCGCTGCGAATCGGGCGCCTGTCGAAGTAGCACTCGAGGATCTCGCGCGTGCCGGCCGCGTAGCGCGCCTGGGCAGACAGCGAGGAGCCCGAGATGTGCGGTGTCATGCCCTCATTAGGCATCGTGCGCCACGGATGATTGCGCGGCGGTGGTTGCGGGAACCAGACATCGCCCGCGTAGCCCGCGAGCTGGCCGCTCTTCAGTGCGCGCACGATCGCATCGCGGTCGCAGATCTTGCCGCGCGCCGTGTTCACGAGGTAGGCGCCACGCTTCATCTTCGCGATCAGCGCGTCGTTGAACATGCCCTCCGTCTCCGGATGCAGCGGGCAGTTGATCGTGACGACATCGCAGACCCGCACCATCGACTCGACGTTGGCGTGGAACGTGAGGCCGAGCTCCTGCTCGACCGATTCCGGCAGGCGATGGCGATCCGTGTAATGCAGCTTGACGTCGAACGGCTTCATGCGCCGCAGCACCGCGAGCCCGATGCGCCCCGATGCGACGGTGCCGACATTCATGCCTTCGACATCGTAGGAGCGCTGCACGCAGTCCGCGATGTTCCAGCCGCCTTTCGTCGTCACCCAGTCGTGTGACGGGATGTAGTTCCGCACCAGCGAGAGGATCACCATCACCACGTGCTCGGACACGCTGATGCTGTTGCAGTAAGTGACTTCCGCCACGGTGATGCCACGGTCCATCGCGGCCTGCAGGTCGGTGTGATCCGAGCCGATGCCCGCGGTCACGATCAGTTTCAGCTTCGGCGCACTCGCGATCAGTTCGCGGGTCGCGTAGGCCGGCCAGAACGGCTGCGAGATCAGGATCTCCGCATCCACGATCTCCTTTGCCAGGCGGCTGTTGCGCCCGTCCTTGTCGGCGGTGACGACCAGCTTGTGGCCACGCGACTCGAGGAACTTGCGCAGGCCGAGCTCGCCCGACACGCTGCCGAGCAGCGCGCCCGGCTTGAAGTCGATCGCCTGCGGGGTCGGCGTGGTCTGGCCCCCCGGATACTGGCTCAATTTCGGCAGGTCATCCCGCGCATAGGTCTTCGGGTAGCCCGTCACCGGGTCGTCGTACAGCACGCAAACGATCTTGCTCATGACAGTTCCTCTTTTCGATTCAGGCGGCCAGGACGCCCTTCGCCTTGGCCGTATGGGTGGCGATCGCGTCCATCAAGGCCGGGGACAGGCAATCGTAGGGTTCGAGCTTCAGCTCGCGCAGCCGCGCGCGCACCGCCGCCATGTCATCCGGCTTCGCCGCGCCGGTTTCGATGATCGAAGAGACGAAAGCCGCGAACTCCGGGGCCGCCCAGCCCTGGTCCTTCGAGAGTTCGACGTGCACAAAATCGAAGCCATAAAACGGGTGACCCTTGTTCTCGATGCGCCCGTACAGGTGCACGCCGCAGCTCGAGCAGGCGTAGCGCTGGATCACGGCGGCGGGATCCACGATCTTGAGTTTCTGGCCGTTGGCGGTGACCGCGAGCTTGTCGCGACCGACGACCGCCACGACCGAGAAGGCCGCGCCTTCCGGCTTCCAGCACTTGCTGCAACCGCAGGCGTGGTTGTATGCCACGTTGCTCGCAAGCGTCACGGTGACGGGATCCTTGGCGCACTTGCAGGTCAGGGTGCCGCCTTTGAAGTCCTTGGCGCCCGGCTTGATGCCGTTGTCTACGGATGGATGGATCTTGACGGCCATGATGGGTTCTCCCGTTCGGTTTCAGAATGTCACGACGCTGCGAATCGACTCGCCCTTGTGCATGAGCTCAAAGGCGTCGTTGATCCTGGGCAGCGGCATCACGTGCGTGATCAGGTCGTCGATGTTGATCCTGCCTTCCATGAACCAGTCGACGATCTTCGGCACGTCGGTGCGTCCGCGCGCGCCGCCAAAAGCAGTCCCTTTCCAGACCCGGCCGGTCACGAGCTGGAACGGGCGCGTCCTGATCTCCTGGCCCGCGCCCGCCACGCCGATGATGACCGAGACGCCCCAGCCGCGATGGCAGCACTCGAGCGCCTGGCGCATCAGGTCCACGCTGCCGACGCACTCGAAGCTGTAATCCGCGCCGCCGTCGGTCAATGCAACGAGGTAAGCGACGAGATCGCCTTCGACTTCCTTCGGATTGACGAAGTGCGTCATCCCGAAGCGCTCGGCCAGCGCTTTGCGGCGCGGATTGATGTCCACACCGACGATCTTGTTGGCACCCGCCATGCGCGCGCCCTGGATCACGTTGAGGCCGATGCCGCCGAGACCGAACACCACGACATTGGCGCCCGGTTCGACTTTCGCCGTATTGATGACCGCGCCGATACCGGTCGTGACGCCGCAGCCGATATAACAGACCTTCTCGAATGGCGCGTCCTCGCGGATCTTGGCGAGCGCGATCTCCGGCAGCACGGTGTGATTGGCGAAGGTCGAGCAGCCCATGTAGTGATGGACCATCTTGCCGCCGATCGAAAAGCGGCTCGTGCCGTCCGGCATCACGCCCTTGCCCTGGGTTGCGCGGATTGCAGTGCAGAGATTCGTCTTGCGCGAGGTGCAGGACTTGCACTCGCGGCATTCGGGCGTATAGAGCGGAATGACGTGGTCGCCTTTCCTGAGCGTCTTCACGCCGGGGCCGACATCCACGACGACGCCCGCACCCTCGTGGCCGAAGATCACCGGAAACAGCCCTTCCGGATCGGCGCCGGAGCGGGTGAATTCGTCGGTGTGGCACACGCCGGTCGCTCGGATCTCGACCAGCACCTCACCGGCGCGCGGGCCGTCGAGCTCCACCTCCACGACCTCGAGCGGCTTGCCGGCTGCCCAGGCGATTGCTGCGCGTGTCTTCATCGGTACCGGCTCCCCACCTAGCCCATGTGCAGGCCGCCATTCAGCGAAAAATCCGCACCCGTCGCGAAGGCCGCGTCTTCCGAGGCGAGCCACGCGACCATCGACGCGATTTCCTCCGGCGTCCCGAGCCGGCCGACCGGGATGGTCGCGACGATCTTCTCGAGCACCTCTGGCTTCATCGCGCGCACCATGTCGGTGCCGATGTAACCGGGTGAGATCGTATTGACCGTGACACCCTTCGCTGCGACTTCCTGCGCGAGCGCCATCGTGAAGCCGTGAATGCCCGCTTTCGCGGTCGAGTAATTGGTCTGGCCGAACTGCCCCTTCTGGCCATTGACGGACGAGATATTGATGATACGCCCCCAGCTGCGATCGAGCATGCCGTCGATCACCTGCTTGGTGACGTGAAACAGGCTGTTCAGGTTGGTATCGATGACCTTGTGCCAACGCTCGAAGGTCATCTTGCGGAAGGTGCCATCGGCCGTGATGCCCGCATTGTTGACCAGCACGTCGACCGGTCCCAGTTCATTGCGGACTTTCTCGAAAGCCGCGCGCGTGGATTCCCAGTCGCCGACGTTGCCCTCGGACGCATGCACTTCGAATCCCTGGGAACGCATCTCGGCGATCCAGCGATCCTTGCGCGGCGAGCCCGGCCCGCAGCCGGCGACGACCCGAAATCCCTCGCGGCACAAACGCTTGCAGATCGGCGTGCCGATGCCGCCCATGCCGCCCGTCACGTATGCGAGTCGTCCTGCCATCGCCCCCTCCAGTCGCCCGTCTGCATCGGCGCGGGCTTTCGTGGAGTTTACAAGGTCTATACTGCCCGCGCTGCCACCGGGCCAGCCACCGCCCGGCACCAGGGGGAACACAATGAAGAAGTCGATCTGCGGAGCAATCATGCTACAGGCCTGCGCCTGCCTGCTTTTTGGCACTGCGGCAATGGCGCAAGACAAGCCCGCACAGAGATATACCTACGTCACCTATCACGTCTGCGACCTGTCGCAGCAGGAACGCGCTGACGAGATCTTCGCGCAGGTACAGAAGCCGGTTTACGACGCGGCCGTCGCAGACGGCACGATCAACGGCTGGGGCTGGCTTGCCCATCACACCGGCGGCAAATGGCGGCGCGCAACTTATTACGGCGCCGGCAGTGTCCAGGCCCTGCTGGATGCGCAGAAGAAGACGGGCGAAGCGATGGATGCGAAGAACAAGAAGCTCGGCGATGAGTTTTCGAAGATCTGCAGTTCACATGACGATTACATCTGGCGTACGGTCGCCGGCAACATCGGCACGGTGGCGCGCGGCGCCGCGGCGTTCTCCGTCTATTATGAATGCGACCAGGGACGCGAGGACCAGGCCGATGCACTGGTCACGCGCGTGTTCGCGCCCGTGTATGACAAGCTGCTGGCCGATGGCAAGATCATGTCGTGGGGCTACAACGAGCACATCGTGGGCGGCAACTTCCGCCGGCTCGCGACGATCAGCGCGAAAGACATGAAGTCGCTGATGGAAGCACGCGCCGCAACGGTTGAGGCGTTTGGCGATGACCCGCTCGGTGATACCTTTGGCGACATCTGCAGCGGCCATGTCGATTACATGTGGGACATCACATCGCAGAATCCGTAACGCAACGGGATCCTGATTCGCAACACGCGGGACCTGGTTCGTCATCAAGGCGGCCGGGTCCCGCGACCTGCCTGTTTGCCGCCCGCGCCCTGCGCGACTTCGGCGACGGATTCGTCGCCGTCCTGCTCGCGGTCTACTTGACGGAGCTCGGACTCGGCGCTTTCGAGATTGGAGTCGTCGCAACCGCGGCATTGCTCGGGTCCGCGTTGACCACGCTTGCAATCGGCTTATTCGCCCCGACTGGCTCGCAGCGCACACTGCTGCTGCTCGCATCGGCGCTGATGACGGCGACCGGCATCACATTCGCCGCGATCGACAGTTACCCGGTGCTGCTCCTGATTGCGTTCGTCGGCACGATCAACCCGACCGCCGGCAACGTCAGCATCTTCGTGCCCATGGAGCACGCCTTGCTGGCCGGCACGGCCCCGGACCGGGGGCGTACGCGCATGTTTGCGGTCTATGGCCTGACCGGCGCCTTTGCCGCGGCGCTGGGATCGCTGGCGGCCGCCAGCCCGGAACTCCTCGTGTCGCTCGGCTGGACCCGACTCGGGGCGCTGCAGGCGATGTTCGTGCTGTACGCGCTGCTCGGTATCGCCGGTGGCCTGCTGTACCGACTCGTGCCAAGGGCCGCGACCGCGGCCGATGAGCGGCCGCAGTTCGCGCTCGGTCCATCGAAGCGCATCGTTTACCGGCTGGCCGCGCTATTCAGCATCGACGCGTTCGCCGGCGGGTTCGCCGTGCAGTCGCTGATGGCGCTGTGGCTGTTCCAGAAGTTCGGCATGTCGCTGACTGCAGCCGGTGTGTTCTTCTTCTGGTCGGGCCTGCTCGCGGCCTTCTCCTATCCAGCCGCCGCCTGGCTCGCCGGACGAATCGGGCTCATCAACACGATGGTTTACACGCACATCCCATCAAGCGCCTGCCTGATCGCCGCGGCGCTGGTACCGGACCTGAAGCTGGCGCTGGCGCTCCTGCTGCTGCGCTCGGCGCTGTCACAGATGGACGTGCCGACCCGCTCGTCATACGTGATGGCGGTGGTCACAGCGCCGGAACGCGCGGCGGCCGCGAGCGTGACATCCGTGCCGCGGGGACTCGCATCCGCCGCGAGTCCGGCGCTGGCCGGTGCGCTGTTCGCGGCGGGCTGGTCAGCCTGGCCGTTCATCATCTGCGGCACGCTCAAGATCCTTTATGACCTGCTGCTGCTCTGGCACTTCCGGCACATACGGCCGCCGGAAGAGAGGCTAAAATGACGCAGCGGCCGGGAGCGGTTGCATGACCGAGAACGACATCGTCGTCGAAGCGTGGAACACAGTGCTGTTCGACAAGTTCGTGCGCTTCAAGCACCTGCTGATCGAAGGGCTCTCCGGCCACAGCAAGGAATTGCTGTCACGACCGCTGTTTCGCCCCGGCGACCGGGTGCTCGACATCGGCTGCGGCTTCGGCGACTGCACGCAGATCATCGCGCGCCTCGTCGGCCCTGACGGCCAGGCGATCGGCGTCGATTGCGCCGACAACTTCGTGCGCGCCAGCGAGACCGACACAACCGATGCCGGCGTGCAGAACGCCACCTTCTTCCGGGCCGACGTGCAGGGCGACGACCTGTGCGGCCCCTATGATCATGCCTTTGCACGCTTCGGCACCATGTTCTTCAACCTGCCGGGAGCCGCCCTGCGCAATATCCGCAAAGCGCTCAAGCTCGGCGGCACGTTCAGCCAGATCGTCTGGCGGCGGCGCGAAGACAATCCCTGGGTACACGAGGCGGAATTGCGGGTGCGCGAGATCGTGCCCGTTGTTTCCCACGAGGATGCCAACCAGGTGCATTGCGGCCCCGGGCCGTTCTCGATGGCAGGCCCCGACATGGTCAGCGCAATGATGAAGTCGGCGGGATTCGCCGGCATCACGTTCGAGCGATTCGATACCGACATCTGCATCGGGCGGAATATCGACGACGCCATCGAATTCGCGATGGCGCTCGGGCCGGCCGGCGAGATCATCCGCCTCGCCGGTGCAGAAGGCGAACGGCTGAAACCGCGGGTCGCCGAAGCGCTGCGTGAGACCTTGTCGGCCTATACGCGCAAGAATGGCGTGTGGGCGCCGTCCAGCACGTGGTTCATCACCGCGCGCAATCCGACGTAGGAATTCCAAAGGATCGATTGGTCGGAGCGCCGGGATTTGAACCCGGGACCCCTTGCACCCCATGCAAGT
>JBBEAB010000035.1:0-5674 GCA_040899645.1 Steroidobacteraceae bacterium | reverse complement strand
AGCGCGATGCCGATGAAGAACGGCCGATAGGGCTCGAGCAGGGTCAGATTGCCGATCCAGGCGCCGCCCACACCCAGGCTGATCAGCAAGAGCGGGCCCAGGCAGCAGGCGGAGGCCAGCACGGCTGACACGCCGCCGGTCGCCAGGGCCACCTTTTCCGATTTCGATTGCGACACGCGGATGCTCCAGTTCAAAATTCAAGGAGCACCTTACGGCCGTAGCAGGCTACGGAGTCAAGATGGCAGAAACCTACACCATCGGCGCGCTCGCCCGACATACCGGCATCCACCTGGAAACGATCCGGTATTACCAGCGGCGCGGCCTGGTCGAGGAGCCGACCAGGCCACTCGGCGGCATCCGGCGTTACTCCGAAGTACACGCGCGGCGGCTGCGCTTCATCAGGCATGCGCAGGCGCTCGGGTTCACGCTCGACGAAGTGCGCGACCTGCTCGCACTGGAGGACGGCCGTCACTGCCGGCAGGCCGAGGCGATCGGCGCGCACAAACTCGCGACGGTGCGTGAACGCCTCGCGCAGCTGCGACGCGTGGAGCGCGCGCTCGCCCGGCTGGTCCGCGAATGCCATCTCAACTCCGGAAAGGTCCACTGCCCGTTGATCGACGCGCTGGAAGCGCGCTAATCCGGCTCTCCGGTCAAGCTGCGGCCGGCACCGGGATCTTCCGCGCGTTGGCGGTGAGCCACTGGCGGAAGCTCTGCAGTCCGGGATGCAGCTCGCGCGTCCTCGCGACCGATCGTATGCCGCAATACTGCGCCTCGAAATCCTGCTTGAACTGGAACATGTTCGCGAGGTCGGCGGCACCCGGAAACCCGAATTTCGCATAGTCCGCCGTGGGTATCGAAACGTGCTTGACGGGCTCGCCGATCGCTCGCGCGAGCTCTGCCGCCATCTCCACGCCGGTCAGGTGCTCGCCGGCGATGCCGACAATCTGGCCGATTACGGCCCGGCCCTGCGCGAAGAGTCCGAAAGTGGCCGGGCCGATATCCGACGCGGCGATTCCCGGCAGTTTCGCGCCGGCGGTGGGCAGCAGGAACATGAGTCCGCCGCTCTCGTCGCGGCGCGGGCCCATGCCGAAGTGGATCAGGTTGTCCCAGTAGAAGCTGGTCCGCAGGTACGTCACGGGCAAGCCCTCAAACAGGGCGTCCGCCTCGCCCTTGGCGTCGTAATGCGGCACCTTGTATCGACCCATCAGGGTCGGAAACCGAGGATCGTCGAGCGCGATGAACTTTCGTGTGTCCTCGAGTGTGGACCAGACGACATGCCCGACTCCCGCCTGCTTCGCGGCACGCGCGATGTTCCCCGCTTGCGCGAGTTCGCGCTCTGGTGAGAAGTGCTCCCAGAAATTGGTCACCGCAAACACGCTGTGGGCTCCCGCGAATGCCTTCGCGAGGGAATCCGCAGTGTCCAGATCTGCGGCGACGACCTCGGCACCCTGCGCCGCGAGCGCACTCGCGGCGGATCCATCGATCTTGCGCGTGATTGCACGCAGCGCGAAACGGTGCTTGGGATCCTGAAGGATGGCCTGGGCGAGGCCCCCTCCCTGGGCGCCGGTGGAACCGATCACAGCGATTACGGGTTTGCTCGACATGGGTATTCTTCCTTGCTCGGGTTGATGGGAAACCGCCAGACGTCACTCGCGCCAGGTCAGCGCGCGATGGTCAAATTCATGCTCGACCTCCGGCTTGATCACGCGGAAGTACGGCGAGAGGTCGAAGTCCCGCGGCGTGAACAGGCTGTAATGCCGGATGTGCAGCACTTCGCGTTCGCCCGGTGAATCGCCGTCCGATCCGGCGACGCGTCGCTCGACCTGTGGCAGGATCGGGTAGCGCACGGACTGGAAGGCCTGCGCGATGAGTGTCGAGCAGATGGCGCGAGTCGGCTCGCCGCTGCCGAGCGCCAGCATCCGGCGGCGCCACCGTGCCGGCACCGGCGGCACCGGCAACAGGTAGCGCGCGAGATCCAGAATGTGCTTCAGATCGTAGTCGAAGCCGAGCCGATCGATTGCGAACCGGCACACCGCGGTGCAGGCCTGGGCATCGAGCCCGACAGGCCGGCAGATGCGGGTATTGAGGCCCTCGTACTCCGTCAGTGGCACTGCCCGAACACCGTGGCGCAGGTGCGCTTCGATCAGGGCTGGCGCATGAACCCCAAGACCGGATTGCCCGAAATCGCCGACGTACAGTGCGGCGTGCGACCAGGTGGACTGCGTGAGGTACTTGATGGGCGTGCTGATTCGAAGGTTGCCTTCCACGAGCAGCACGTCGCCGGCCTGCAGGACGGCTGCCAGGCAGTCCAGGCGGCTGACTGAAAACGGTTCATAGTCCCGCAGCGGTCGATTGAGATACCGCGCGAGCCAGTTGCCGACCACCGCCAGAGTGCCTGAAGACATCCAGGCTCCAAGACCGGCGATGCAATGCCTTTATTTCGCGTCTGGCGAATCCAGCAGTGCCGCGAGCCGTGCGCGCGTGGCCGGCGCCATGGCCTCGGGCGACGTCACGAGCGCGCTCGCGAGCGCGCGATGGGCATCGGACGGTGGCGGCGCAGCCGCGAGCGCGGGAATTGCGATTTCCAGCAGACGCTCCGCCAGGCTGGCGTTGCGCCGCAGGTTCGCGATCGCCAGTTCCGCGGTGACCGCCGCCTCGCGCGGGTGCCAGCAGTCGTAGTCGGTCACGAATGCGAGCAGCGCATAAGCCATCTGGGCCTCACGGGCGAGCCGCACCTCGGGCATCGCCGTCATGCCGATGATGCTGGCGCCGAGGCTGCGGTAGCGATGCGACTCCGCACGCGTCGAGAATGCCGGCCCTTCGATGCAGACGTAGGTGCCGCGGCCATGCAGGCTGATGCCGTCCAGCAGTCCGGTCTCGCGACTCGCGCTCTGCAGCACGGCAACGAGACCGGGGCACACGGGGTCCGCGAGCGAAACGTGGGCGACGGCTCCGCTCCCGAAAAACGTGTCATCCCGATGCTTCGTCAGGTCGATGAACTGATCCGGCAGGACCACGTCGAGGGGACGGATTTCCTCGCGCAGCGAGCCAACCGCCGAAACGGAGATGAGATACCGGACACCGAGCTGCCTCAGCGCGTAGATATTCGCGCGGTACGGCACCTCTCCCGGCAGCAGTCCGTGATGGCGTCCATGCCTCGCCAGAAACGCGACTTCAACGCCGGCGATGCGCCCCGTCAGGATCGCGTCCGAGGGCCGTCCGAACGGCGTGTCCACGACCAGCTCGCGCGCATCCTGGAGTGCGGACATGCGATACAGACCGCTGCCGCCGATGATCCCAATGGCGATTCTCGACATCGAAGCCGTCCTCCTGGTTCGACCGGCTGCATACGCCGAAATATATCCTGTCCCGAAGCGGTCCTCTTTGTCGAGGAGCACGTCCGACATGCATGCCACGCTGCCACTGCTTCGCGCCACCGACTTTCCGGCCATACGCCGGCGCGCGCTCGACACGCTGCAGGTGAACCTCGGCTATCGCTGCAACCAGGCCTGTCTGCACTGCCACGTCAACGCCGGACCGACCCGCAGGGAGATGATGGATCCGGACACGCTTGCGCTCATTCCGCAGGTGCTGCGGGCGCGCCGCATCGGCACGCTGGATCTCACCGGCGGTGCTCCCGAGCTGCATCCGGGCTTCCGCGACCTGGTCACCGCCGCCCGGGCGCTCGGGGTTCGCGTCATCGACCGCTGCAACCTGACTATCCTGTTCGAGCCTGGGCAGGAGGATCTCGCGCAGTTTCTGGTCCGTGAACGCGTCGAGATCGTCGCCTCCCTGCCCTGTTACACCGCGGAAAACGTGGACAGCCAGCGCGGCGACGGCGTGTTTGACAAAAGCATCGCCGCGCTGCAGTCGCTCAATGGACTTGGCTACGCGCGGCCGGACAGCGGGCTCACGCTGAATCTCGTCTACAACCCCCTCGGTCCGACCCTGCCGCCGCCCCAGGGCCCGCTGCAGGCAGCCTACCGGCGTGAGCTGCGCGAGCGCTTCGGCATCGAGTTCAATGAGCTGTTCGTGCTCACCAACATGCCGATCAAGCGCTTCGGCAGCACGCTGATCTCGAAGGGTCGTTTTCAGGAATACATGCGGCTGCTGCGCGAGAATTACTCGGCCGGCAATCTGAACGGCGTCATGTGCCGCACGCTGGTGAGCGTCGACTGGCGCGGTCGGCTGTACGACTGCGACTTCAACCAGCAGCTCGATCTCGGCCTCCCCGGCTCCCGGCGCCTGCACCTGCAGGACTTGCTGACTTTCGGGCTCGAAGGCAACCCGATCTCGACCGCCGATCACTGCTACGGATGCACCGCGGGACAGGGCAGCAGTTGCGGCGGCGCCCTGAATGACTGAGTCAACGTCACGCGGCCGGCTCACGACCCGGATCATCGTCGTGAGTGCAGTCGGTGCCGCTATTGCCGCGTTCTTTGCACTCGGACTGCACGATCTCCTGACCCTGGAGGCGCTGCGCGCCGGGCGTGACGCGTTGATCGCGACGTATCGCGCGAATCCCTGGGCCTTCGCGCTCGGATTTTTCGCGCTCTACGTGCTGATCGCGGCGCTGTCGGTGCCGGGGGCCACGGCCATGACGATCGCGGCCGGATCCATCTTCGGTATCCCGATCGGAGTCCTGCTCGTCTCGGTCGCCTCGACTGCTGGAGCGACGCTGTCGTTCCTGTTGTCGCGGCACCTGTTCCGCGACGCCGTGCAGCGCCGTTTCGGCGCGCGGCTGCGAACCATCAACGAAGGCATGGAGCGCGACGGCGCGCTCTACCTGTTCACGCTACGCCTGGTACCCGCCTTTCCGTTCTTTCTCGTCAATCTGCTGATGGGTCTCTCGACGCTGCCGTTACGCACCTTCTGGTGGGTCAGCCAGCTTGGCATGCTGGCGGGCACCTTCGCCTACGTGAACGCCGGCGCACAACTGTCGCGAGTCGACAGCGCCTCGGACGTACTGTCACCCGCGGTGTTGGGATCGTTTGCGCTGCTCGCCGTGTTCCCCTGGATCGCCAGGCTCGCGATGCGCCGGCTGGCGGCAGCGCGCGCTTATCGCGGATGGCGCAGGCCGAAGCGCTTCGACCGCAACCTGGTCGTCATCGGCGCCGGTGCCGCTGGCCTGGTCAGCGCCTACATCGCTGCCGCGGTGCGGGCACGCGTGACGCTCGTCGAGTCGGGCGCGATGGGCGGCGACTGCCTGAACACCGGCTGTGTGCCAAGCAAGGCGCTGATTCGCAGCGCGCGCCTGGCGCACCAGATGCGCCACGCCGATCGCTACGGACTGGTCGCCTCCGAGCCGCGCTTCGAGTTCCGCACGCTCATGCGGCAGGTACACGACCTGATCGCGGCCATCGCGCCGCACGACAGCGTCGAGCGCTACACGCGCCTCGGCGTCGAGGTGATCCAGGGCCACGCAAAGCTAGTCAATCCGTGGACGGTGGAGATCGGGCGCGCGGACGGTGGCATCCAGCACCTCACCACGCGAGGCATCGTGATCGCCGCGGGCGCCCGCCCGACGGTGCCACACCTGCCCGGTATCGAGGAATCGGGCTACGTGACCAGCGACACGATCTGGGAGCGGTTTGCCCGGCTCGACAGCGTGACGCGCCGGATGGTGGTACTGGGCGTCGGGTTCGGCCTTGTGCTGCCCACGATGTCGCTGGTC
>JBBEAB010000034.1:10245-36408 GCA_040899645.1 Steroidobacteraceae bacterium | reverse complement strand
CCAGCGGCAGCGAAGCGCTGATGGGCGCCATGATGACCCAATGTCTCGTGCACGTGTTCCGGCACCTCGCTCATGCGCGGGACGACCGATTGCCGTGGCTCGCGGCGCTCGGGGATCCGCGGCTGGCGCGTGCAATACAATCGGTCCTCGATGCCCCGACTGCGCGCCACACGGTCGACTCGATGGCCGGGATCGCCTCAATGAGCCGCTCCGCGTTCGCGCGACGTTTCAAAGAGGCATTTGGAAACTCGCCGATGAATCTGGTCCGCCTCGTCCGGATGCATCTCGCCGCGGATCTGCTTGCACGTGATGAAACTCTGTCGATTGATGCAGTGGCAGGCCTCGTCGGGTTTTCGAGCCGCAGCCATTTTTCGCAGACGTTCAAGAACCATTACGACCGCTCGCCGAGCGCGTACCGGGCTTCCAAGCGTCGACCGGCAGAAGTGGCCCCACTTTCTAAGGCAACCGGATAAGTGGCGGCTCCGTCTTGATCGGGCGAGGATATCGCTCGGGAAGAAAGAGAACCATGAGCAAGCGAGGGCGCCGTAACCACTCGGCGGTGTTCAAGGCCAAGGTGGCGCTGGCGGCCATCAAGGGCGATCAGACGTGGTGCAGCTGGCCGAACAGCGGCACTCGAACGAAACCGGCGAGCCTGCGCGCAACTTGGACGCTCGCCTCCAGGGTCATGCGCGTGACGTTGGCGTCCAGGTAGTAGTAGTCCTCGCCGCTGGCATCGAGCGCCGCCACGTCGGCGGCGTCCAGCAGGCGCCGTTCACCCCTCGCCTTGAGGTGACTTCTGACGTTGTCGCTCATGATGAAGGTGTTGCCGTACGACAGCGTGGCGTCCAGCGACCATGCGCCGACGTCGCCCCGCAACGGCCGGGGCACGCCGGGGTCAAGACGGGTCTGGACGAAGGGCGTAAGGTTCGCTACCGGAATCGGGCCGGGCGGCTGCGTCTCGGCCGAGGCAGCGCCGGTTCCGGCAGCAAACATGAGAAGCGTCAGTACGGCGACCGGGCCGCGAATGCGACGATCAGATACCCCGCAATTCTGCGGCTCCATCGGAAACCCGGTTCCATCCACGGCACTTCACCATTTTTCCCTGCACTGGTTGTCAGCCGTAATGACCGCCGGACACGTCACCGTATTTCACGCCGCCAGTTTTTTCAGGGCCGTGGTCAGCCTCGGTGCGGCGAAGTCGATGAAGGCGCGCACCTTGGGGGCGACCAGGCGGGCCTGCGGATAGACCAGGTGGACCGGATCGGCCTGCGGTGCGAAACCTTCGAGCACCGGAGCCAGCAATCCGTCCCGGATCTTCTCGCTCACCATGTAGGACAGCGCACGGGTGATGCCATGACCCATCTCCGCGGATCGGATGGCGGCGACCGCATCGTTGATCTCCAATCGCGGTTGCAGACTGATGCTGCCCGGCTTTTCACCGTCCCGAAAGCGCCACTCGCGGTTCGGCATCAGGCCCGTGAAGGCGACGATCGCGTGTCTCCGCAAGTCGGCCGGTGACGCCGGCGCGCCGTGTCGGGCAAGGTAGTCCGGGCTTGCAACCAGGATCCCGCGCACCGTACCGATGCGCTTCGCCACCAGGGTCGAATCCGGCAGATGCCCGATGCGGACCGCTACGTCGATCCCCTCCTCGATGAGATTCACGACCCGGTCGAGCAGGAGGACCGAGGCCGAGACGCGCGGGTGCAGAGCCAGGAAATCGCAGACGACGGGCGCGAGCACGCTGCGCCCGAACGTCGCCGAGGCGGTGACAGCGAGCTGCCCGCGCGGCGCTGCCGCCTCGCCGACCGCTTCCTTCTCGGCCGCCTCGAGATCGGCGAGCACGCGCCTCGCGCTGCCCAGGAAGCGCTGGCCGACCTCGGTGATCGTCAGTCGGCGCGTCGTGCGATTGAAGACGCGCGCGTCGAGCCGCCGCTCGAGCGCCGAGATTGCACGCGTCACGGCCGCGGGCGACAGTCGCAGTCGCGCCGCTGCCTTTGCGAAGCTGCCGGCGTCCGCCACGGCGATGAAGACCTCGATCTCGTGCAGTCGATCCATCAATTGTTCCCCCCCGCGAAATACAGAGTTCCATGCGCTGGTCATTCTCTCAATGCGCATCATGGGCCAGATTAGGCAGCGCGGCGAATGTGCGCCGCGCACCACAATCACTTAAGGAGTACATCTCATGGCTCGAGTTGCCGTCATCGATCCCAAGACCGCCAGTGGCGAGGTCAAGCAGCTTCTGGACGCCGTCCAGAGCGGCCTCGGCATGGTCCCGAACTTCATCCGCGTATTGGCGAACTCGCCGGCCGCGCTGGGTGCCTTCCTGGGCATCCATGCAATCTCCGGCGCGGGCGCACTGGACCCGAAGACGCGCGAGCGCATTGCGCTTGCGGTCGCCGAGCAGAACGCCTGCCAGTACTGCGTTTCCGCGCATACGGCAATCGGCCGCAAGGCAGGCCTCGACAGCCAGGAGATCCAGGCGAATCGTCAGGGCCGGTCTTCGGATGCCAAGGCGGAGGCCGCGCTGACCTTCGCGCGTGCGCTCGTCGAACATGCCGGCCAGGTGAGCAAGGCCGAGTTCGACGCGGTGCGGGCGGCGGGTCACTCCGACGCCGAGATCGTCGAGATCATCACCCACGTCGCAATGAACGTCTTCACCAACCTGCTCGGCAAATCGACCCAGGTCGAAATCGACTTCCCGAAAGTCGAATTGAACCGGGCCGCCTGACAACAAGGAGCGAACATCCGATGAACCCGAAGACCCAGCCCGGTGCCCGCCCGCCCCTGCCCCCTTTCACCCGCGAGACCGCAATCCAGAAAGTGCGCATGGCGGAGGACGCCTGGAACACGCGCGACCCGGAGCGCGTATCCCTCGCCTATACGGAAGACAGCCGTTGGCGGAACCGGGCTGAGTTTCCGGTCGGGCGTGCCGAGATCGTCGCGTTCCTGCAGCGCAAGTGGGCGCGGGAGCTGGAGTACCGGCTGGTCAAGGAGCTCTGGGCCTTCGCCGAAAACCGCATCGCGGTGCGTTTCGCCTATGAGTGGAACGACGAAGCCGGCATCTGGTACCGCAGCCACGGCAACGAGAACTGGGAGTTCGACGAGCGCGGGCTGATGCGGCTGCGATTCGCGAGCATCAACGACCAGCCGATCCGCGAAACCGCGCGCAAGTACCGCTGGCCGCAGGGCCCGCGTCCGGCGGACCATCCGGGCCTGTCGGAACTCGGCCTGTAACGCGCTCGCAGACGCGCAGTCACCGCTCATGCCGCATCATTTTGCCGCCATCGCCTTCACACCGACGGTGAAGAAGGTGCAGGAGGAACTGGGAAGCCGGGCCAACTATGCGGGCATGGAGAATGCCGCCGACGCGGTCAATCATCGCCTCACGGAGACAGAGGCGACATTCATTGCCGCGCGCAACTCATTCTATATGGCCACCGTCAGCGAGACGGGCTGGCCGTACGTGCAGCACCGCGGCGGACCGGCCGGCTTCGTGCGCGTGCTTGACGCGGCCACCATCGGCTTCGCGGATTACCGCGGCAACCGCCAGTACGTCAGCGTCGGCAACCTCCTGACCGACGACCGGGTGTCGCTGTTCTTCATGGACTACCCGCACAAGACCCGTCTCAAGCTGTTCGGCCGCGCCTGCATCGTCGGACTCGATGACGTGGCGACGCTTTCGCAGCTCGAGATGCCTGACTACAGGGCTCGGGTCGAACGGGGATTCGTCATCGCGATCGATGGCTTCGACTGGAACTGCCCGCAGCACATCACGCCGCGCTATACGGCAGAGGAAATGCGCGCCATCACCGATCCGCTGGCCGCCCGGATTGCCGAACTGGAAGCCGAGATCGCGCAAGGGAGACCGACCTGATGGTGAAGTTCACGCGATCGAACCTCGAAGCGCCATTCGACCCGCGTGCGCTGAACCTGCTCGAGTTCGCCGAGGATCTCGGGCTGAGCCCGCCAGCAAGCTGTCGATCGGGCATCTGCGGCACGTGTGCGACGCGCAAGATCTCGGGCGCAATCCGCTACGTCGAGGAACCCGTTGCCGAGGTGGCGGACGACGAGGTGCTGCTCTGCTGTGCGCTGCCGGACGGTCCCGTCAGTCTCGAGCTGTGAGTGATCGGCATCATCAATCAGCTGCTGCCTCTGCTGCCCGCACGCGCCGGTGCGGCGCTCGTCTGCCGGCTGGCATTCCGCCCGTACCGGTACCGCAGCAAGCCGGGAGAGCAGGATTTCCTCAAGTCCGGGCGGCACTTGCTGTACGGTCCCGGCCTGCATGCCTGGCGCTGGGGCGTTTCAGGCCCGTTGATCGTCCTGGTGCACGGCTGGGGCGGCGCCTCGGTCCAGTGGCACCGATTCGTCCCGGCATTGATTGACGCCGGCTTCCAGGTCGTCGTGCCGGACATAGCGGGTCACGGCCAATCGGCAGGCAAGCGGATTGGCTTCGACGTTTTCGCCGACAGTCTGGCTGCGCTACGCCGTTCGCTCGACGAGAGCGGGATCCATGCGCTTGTCGGCCACTCCGCCGGCGGGCTCGGCATGATGGCGGCCCGTTACCTGCATGGCCTCGATGCCCGGAAATTCGTCTGCATCGCGACCCCGAGCTACCCCTATCCGCCGGTCAAGGTGGTGCAGAAGAAGGTCCGGACCCCGGAGCGGGTCACGGGGCTTTTCAGAGATGCCCTCGCGCGCCAGTTCCGCGCGGGCTGGGATCAGATCACGGCACAGGCGTTTCGAGAGTCCACCGCGAGCGAACTACTGCTGGTCTTCGATCGACGCGACCGATACCTGGACGGAGACGACGCCGCGAGGATCCTGGCGGCGTGGCCGAGTGCGCGGGTTCATTGGACGGAGGATCTCGGTCATGAAAACCTGATCCGCGCCGAGGCAACCATCGCAGCGGTCGTCCAGTTTCTGACGATATGATTGAGTATCGGTCATCTGCAATCGGGTGCTGCGGCGTCTTTCCGGGCGCCGTGGCAGACCACTTGAAATATCTGCCTGCATCGTGCGGTCTGCTGTGTTGCCGGCCACGGCGTCAGCAGCTTCAGGAGAACAATCATGCATACCACGCCTGGATCCCACGGAGTCCGCCGCCTCGCGTTGGCAGCCGCGCTGCTCGTGTTCGCACTCGCAGGCCCGGTGCAGGCCGCGGAGCCGTTCCGGCTGCGTACGCCAACTGGCGCCAGCGTGGAGTTCACGGGCAAGTCGCAGGCACCGGCGACCGTGCTGTTCTTCTGGGCTTCGTGGTGCCCTTACTGCAAGGCTTTGATGCCGCACCTGCAGAGCGTGCTGGATCAGCACGGCCCTGACATACAGTTCTATGCAATCAACATCATGGAGAACGCAGATCCGGCCGCATTCCTCGCGGACGCCGGCTACGACTGGACGCTGCTCGTGAATGGCGACGAGGTGGCGAAGACCTACGGCGTTCGCGGCACCCCCGGACTGGTCGTCGTGGACCGCAGCGGCGCGACGGTGTTCGATCTCGCCCGCATACCGGCGTCCGCTGCGGTGCAGAAGCGCGTGAGCGGCACCGACAGCCGTCCCCGGGCCGCCGGGCATCTGGCGCCATTCTGGGCTGCGGAGCTGCGCCGGGCGCTCGATCCGGTCGTTCGCCAGGCCCGCTGAAGCGAGCTTCCACGATGCTCACAGGGCAATGCACAAGTGGACGAGTTCGCTTCGAGGTAACCGGCGACTCTCTATCTCATCATGAGCGCGATAGACGGCAACCCGTCGCATCCCAAGGGCTATCACGCCCGGGCCGGCGCCAAGGCGTCCTGGCACGAGATTACCGACGAGCTGCCACGGTTCGATGCCGCCGCAACAACCGGATGAAGCCGGCGTTCGCCGGCCATTCTCCGGGTCGTGTACGGTACTTCCCGGCAATTCACCCGACGAGGGCTTTTCATGAAAATCCCAAGCAATGCAGCGGCCTTAATTGTCCTGGCTGCCATGGTCTTTGGCATGAGTCCGGTCCAGGCGGAGGAGTCATGGACCCCGCCGGGTCCGGCCGTTGGCGAACGGTTTCCGTCCACCCTCAATTTGCCCGACCAGGCGGGTGTTGGACGAGACCTCGCCTCGTTGCAGGGCAAGAACGGCGTCGTCCTGGTGTTCGTGCGTTCGGCTGACTGGTGTCCGATCTGCATGCGCCAGTTGGCTGATCTCAACGCCCGCCTCTCGCGGTTTGAGGCATTAGGTCTGGCGGTCGTGTCCGTGAGCGTCGATCCCGTCGCCGACCTCGCCAGGTTCCACAGTGAGCAGAAGATCGGTTACACGATGGTGGCTGACACAAAAGGCACGGTCGTCCAGGCACTCGGTATCCGCGACCCAGCTTACGGGCCGGATAGCAGGGCCTTCGGGGTGCCGCAGCCGGTTATCTTCGTCCTCGATCGCAAGCAGATCGTCCGCGCGAAATTCGCCGAACACGGCTATCGAAACCGACCCGATCTCGATCGTGTTCTGGAGCAGCTGGCCGGGCTGGATCTCGGCTGACCGTATGCCCCTCTGTATGACGCCTGAAAGCGTCGCATCGTTACAGGCGGAACAGCCGCGCTTCAGGGGCGGGTGGACGACTCCCACGGCAGGTTGGGTGTCAGCAGCACGTTCAGCAGGTTGTCCTGGAAGCTCGCGTTGCTGGTCAGCTGGTCATGCCGCTCGCACAGGAAGAAATGGTACGCAATCGGCAGGAAACTCTCCTCGTGCTGCGGTGCGGTCGGATCGATGGTCTCCCGCGCGAGCAGCGATGGCCGGGTGACACGCCCGTCTCCCGGTTCCAGCATCGCGGCCTCGATGACCTCACGCGCCGTGGATCCGCCAACCTCGTCCGGCGACAGGCGAGCTCGAGGCGACCCCGCTTCCTGTTCGATCGCGATACGTGCCGGGGTCAGCGTACAGTCGCCGCCGAACAGGACATAGCGGATCGGCGTGGCAGGCTCCGGCGTTGACAACATCCAGGCGAATCGCCGCGCGCGCTCCAGGCGCAGCGCAAAGAAGCGCCGCAGTGCCGCGACGTAAGCGTCGTCGCCCCCGCGATCGGCGCGCAGTCGTTCTGCCACCGCCGGGTCGTGAACGTTCCATGCGTAGCGCTGCCAGGTGGCCGGATCGAACAGTTCATCCGGCAGCGCCTTGCCGTCAGAATCGACCAGCCAGGTCGAAAGCGGGTGCGGAAAGAGCTGGTAACCGCTCGGCATCGTCGCCAGGATTTCCGGCCGAATGCGCCGCAGCCCGATCCGTTCGCCCGCGAGATAGCCGTGCACCACCGACACCGCGCCGAAGTTGGGCGTACCCAGCAGGATCAGCTTGCGCACCCGCCGGGTGCCATACAGCGTGACCAGAGACGGCATGCCGTCGAGCACGTCACGCGTGCCGTAGCGCAGGTAATAACGCGCGATCAGGCCGCCCATGCTGTGCGCGACGATGTCGACGCGCAGCTCCGGATTGCCATAATCCGCCCGGATTGCGTCGATGAGCGCTTCGAGTCCTCGTGCCTGCTCGACGTTGTCCTGTCGCCAGTCATAGGCGAATACGTACAGACGTCTCTCGCCCTTGCGCGCGGGGGTTCCCGGATCAGCGCGCACATAGCCGCCGAAATTGACCAGCGTGCTGATGATCGGTGCGTAGAACTCCTGGCCGAGCACTGATTCCGCGACGCCATGGGCCTCGAGGCCGTCGGGTCGCACCGCGAGCGTGTCGGGATCGAAATCCAGCGCCAGGTCGCCGTAGTCGCTGAACAGGATGCGACGCCAGTTCCCCGGCCACATTTCGATGCCGCTGTCGCGGTCGCGCAGCCTCGAGCCGAACAGGCCGGGAATCAGGATCACTGGCGCAGCGTCGGGCGATGCCGCGACAGCGCCGTACAGCCGATGGAAATCGGGTCGCTGCGGCAGGCTGCAGGCCGCCAGCAGGCAAGCGAGCAGCGCCATGGCGACGATGCGCACTACACGACGTTCCCCGGCCCGCAGTCTGCTCATGTCACGGGTTCCGCGGCTTCGTCACTGCAACGATCGTGGAAGAAACGGCCTGGCCCGCGCGCATACCGCCGATGACGTACACGCCGCGCGAAGTCACCGCCACGGCGCGCAGGTCCATGACCGCGGGTCCCTCGGCCGAATGCCATTGCTCGCGACGGATATCGAAGACCAGCAGGCCCGCTGACGGCTCGGACGGCAGGCCGTCATACCCGATCCCGTCGTAATTGTACGGATTGGTGCTGCCTCCGACGAACACGATCCGGCCACCATCCGCGAACGCGGCCATGCGATAGCGCGCGGCACCCGGATGGTCCGGCGCGCGCCGCCACGCGATGTGCGTCGGCGACCGCGCATCGATCCTGCCCAGCCAGCACTCGTCGGACGATGCGTACTTGCCGCCGGCGGGTTCGCGTTGCACGCGCACGCCGTCGCAGATCAGCAGGTCCTCGCCTTCGATGGCGCCGGCGTGGCCGAACACCGGCGTGCCCGGCCAGGCGCTCGCCGTGCTCCAACGGTTCCCGGAGACGTCGTACACCTGGACCAGCGAAACATTGTCGACGTCATGCCAGCCGCTGACCAGGTACACGTAGCGGTCGCGATACACGAACGCAACCGCATCGTCGACCGGAGTCGGCATGTCGGCAAGCCGCCGCCAGGTACGGCGCGCGACGTCGAACGCGAACACCTCGGGTGTCGACTTCTCGCTGCCATCGGCCGCCACCGTGTATCCGCCGAACACGTAAACGCTCCCGCCGATGCCGACGGCCGCCGATGCCAGTCGCCCCCGGCCATCCGGAATTTCCGGCAGCGGGACCCAGGCGTCGCTTCCCAGTTCGTGCAGGTAGCCGGACGCCCGCAGATCCCGCCAGGTCCGTCCGGCACCGAGACCCAGGACCGAAACGAGGTATTCGCGACCGTCGACCCGGGCCACCGCAACTGCGTTGTTCGAGACGGGTTCCGGCAGCGACGGCGGCGTCGCCGCGGCAGCGCCGACGGCACCACCGAGCAACATGATCCCTATCGTCGCGGCTACACGCATTGTTCGGCGTTCCGACTATCCAGGCCTGGATGGACCGAGTTTCTCCTGCCGCGTCGGCCGGCGCAAACTCTCAATCCTGGCAACTCGGCTCCACCTTGATCAGGACCTGCATCGAAGCCGGTCCATGCTGCGCCGAGCCGGCGACGCCAACATGCCGGCGAGCGTCTGCGACCGGCAGCGGTCGAATCCGTCGAGCCCGAGTTCAAGCGTGCGCGGATCACTGCGCAGGCGAAACGTACCGAAGATGCGATCCCAGCCCGAGAAACCGCTGGCAAAATTGCTGTCCGTCTCCACCCGCAGGCGCGAGTGGTGAACCCAGTGCATCCGCGGTGTCACGATGACGGCCCGCAATACGCGGTCCGCACCGCTCGGCAACCGGATGTTTCCGTGATGAAACAGCACAATGGGAGTCGTGATCAGATCGTAGAGCGCGATGTCCACGACGCTGAGACCGAGCACGGGAATCAGCGCCAGTCGCGCCAGCGCCGAGAACGCAATCTCGCCCGCGTGAAACCGGATGCCGGAGCTCGCGTCAAGCTCGCCGTCACTGTGGTGCACGGCGTGGAATCGCCACAGCAGCGGAATTCCGTGGTTCAGCCGGTGCCAGAAGTACTGCCACAGGTCGATGAGGGCAAACGCGAGAAGCGTGCGCGCCCAGCCGGGAAGCGGGATCGCGTGGAGCAGGCCGAGTTGCTCTGACGACGCCCACCGGCTTGCCGCCAGCAGCAGCCCGGCGAAAAACACGGCTGTCAGTGCGGTATTGATCGACGCCATCGCGACATTCCGCGCGGCATGCGACAGCCGGTTATGGTGCCCCGGGAACATCGGCGCGTGTGCCTCGATAATCCAGAGTGCCGCGAGCATGCCTGTTGCGAGCAGCGGCCTGGCCAGGTCTGTTGTATCGATGTTCACCAGTGCTTTGATACCGACTGATTCTTGCGTCGCCGGCTATTCTGCGCCTGCCGGTTTCACCAGGGTGGCTCACTCTTCAGGCATCAGACCGGGAAGCGGTATTTCACCCTGTCCGATCGCCGTGTTCCGGACCGGCTGAAATATGTGGGGGCGATTAACGGTCTGATGCACGATGAAGTCGTCATCTTTGAGCCCCGAATTGCGGCGAGTGGCTGCCGCCAATGCCGATGCCGATTGGCCCGTGGCGCAGCAGGAAGTGCTCAGGCGCAGCACGGAACTGCTCGAGAGCCTGCTCGCGGACGAGGATCGAATGCCTGCCGGCCGCGAGCGCGACCCTGCCGTGCTGCGCGACAGCCTGTCGCTGTCCCTGCCCGATAAAGGCCTGCCCCTGGACGACGTTTTCGCCCGAATGGGCGAAGTCCTGCGACTGACGCCCTCTACGTCGAGCTGGCGCTTCCTGAACCAGCTGTTCGGAGGACGCGAGCCTGTCGCCGTCGCGGCCGAATCCCTGGCGCTGTGGCGAAACGTATCGATGTACACGTACAAGGCGGCGGGGGCGCAGGTACTGGTCGAGGACGCCCTCCTCTCGCACATGCTGCGGCGGATCGGCTTCCCGCGCGGCGAAGGGGCCTTCCTGCCGGGCGGCTCACTGGCCAATCTGGCAGCGCTGCTGCTGGCCCGCGATCGGGCGGAACCGGAGCAGCGCGACCGCGGTGTCGCGGGACGATTTGCCGTATACGCTTCGAGCGAGGCGCACTATTCGCTGCGCAAGAATGCCGGCATCGTCGGCCTCGGCCGTCAGGCGCTGCACGCGCTACCGGCGGATCATGACGGCCGGATGAACGCCGACGCGCTGGCGACCCGGATCGAACAAGACCGGCAACTGGGCGTGCAGCCGCTGATGATCGTCGCTACCGCGGGAACGACGGTGCGCGGCGCCTTCGATGATATCGCGGGCCTTGCGCAGGTCGCGGGCTCGGTCGGGGCCTGGCTGCACGTCGATGGCGCACTGGGTGCGAGCCTGGTGATGAGCCCCGCTCACAGGAGCCTGTTGGGCGGCATCGAACTCGCCGACTCGGTGAGCTGGAATCCGCACAAGATGATGGGCGTGCCATTGCAATCGTCCGTACTGTTGCTGTCCCGGCGCGGCGCACTGGCCCGCAGCTTCGACGAGCGCGCCGATTACCTGTTCCAGGCCGACGAAGATCCGCACGATCCGGGCCATCGCTCCTTACAGTGCGGCCGACGCGCCGACGCCTTCAAGCTCTGGGCTGCCTGGCTGCACCTCGGCGACGAGGGCTGGGCCGCCCGCGTGGATCGACAGCTGCTGCTCGCCGCGCGGGCCGCCGAACTGATCGAGGCGGACGGCGAGCTTACGCTGTGCGAGAGGCCCATGTCCGTCAATGTCTGCTTCCAGGCGACGGGCTGCGCCGCCGAGGACGTGTGCGAGCGGCTGGATCGCGCGGGACGCCTGAAAATCGGCTACGGCGACGTGCGCGGCCAGCCGGCGCTGCGGCTCGTCTGCGTCAATCCGGCGCTGACCGAGCAGGACCTTGTCGCCATCCTTGCCGAGGTCAAGTCGGCTGCGCGGGAAATCCGCGCCGCCAGATCGTACAGGGCGGACCGGACGTTGTACCAGGGACACGAGCATGTCTGAGCGAATGGCGACGACGAGCACGGCACAAATCAGTCTGGGGCGCCTGTTCAACCGGGGCGGGTGGCGCGATTTCGCGGGCCGGGCGCTGGCGCCACTGGCTGATCGGCTGCTGGGGATCAGCACCATCGATACGCTGTACCGGAACGGGGCATTCTCCGGGCTCGAGCCGTTCGATTTCGTCGCCCGCGCGCTCGAGGTGCTCGAAGTCACGGGCGGTAACAGCACCGTCGAGCTGGCGCTCAAGCTGCCGCGTTCCGGCCCGGTCCTGATCGTCTGCAATCATCCCTACGGCGCGATCGAAGCCCTGCTGATTGCAGACGCAGTGCGGCGGGTCCGGCGCGACCTGAGATTCCTCGCCAACGAAGGCCTGAAAGTCTTTCCGGAACTCTCGCCCTTGATCATCGGAACTGACCCGCTGGAGGTCACGCCACGGAATCTCCGTTCCATCCGTGAGTGCGAAGCGCAACTCGAGGCGGGCGGCGTGCTGGCGCTCTTCCCGGCCGGCCTGGTGTCACGGCGCTCGCCGGACGGCAGTCGGCTGGTGGACGGCGCCTGGAATCGCATTGTCGGCCGCCTGGCACTGCGTCACAAGGCGACATTGCTGCCAGTGTTCTTCCATGGCGGCAACAGCCGCCTGTTCCATCGCGTCGGCGAGCTGCTCGGACTCGCCAGGATGGCGCTGCTGCCGCGTGAAATGTTGCGCCTGCGGGGCCGCAACCTGCGCTTCACGACCGGCCGTCCGCTGCCGCCCGATTTGTGGCGGCAACTCGACGCGGAGCGCGTCACCGCTTACGCGCGGTTGATGACATTCCTCATGGAAACCCCGGTCAACGACCGCTCCGCCGAGCCTGGCGAGCCGGGCGAGCCGCTCGCGCCGCCAGTCGACGCGTCAGCCATGGAGACGGAGATCACCGCCCTGCCTCGCGGGCAACGCCTGCTCGAATTCAAGCACTACAGCGTCTATCACGCGCATGCCGATCAGATGCCGGCCGTCATGCGACAGATCACCCGCGAGCGCGAGCGCGTCTTCCGCTCGCTGGCCGAGGGCAGCGGCGCTGCGGTCGATGGCGACGACTTCGACCGGACTTATGTGCAGCTCTTCGTATGGGACCAGCGTGAGCGCGCGATCGTCGGCGCGTATCGACTCGGGCGCACTGACCTGCTGCGCCGCGATCACGGTGCCGCTGGCGTCTACCTTTCCCAGGTGTTCCGCTTCGAGAGCCGATTCTACGAGCGCGAGGATGGCGGCGCGTCACTCGAGCTGGGACGTTCGTTCGTCGTGCCCGAGCACCAGAAGAGCTTCCACGCACTGTACCTGCTGTGGCAGGGCATCGGCCGCTACCTGGTTGCCAATCCGCGGTACCGGCGCCTGTACGGAACCGTTTCGCTGTCGAATCGCTTTGACCGTCGCGCCGTGCAGATGCTCTGCGACGCCCTGGTCGAGCCGAGCGACGAGGTGAAGCCGCGCCTTCCCCTGGCCGGCGAAATACACCCGGAGTGGCGCGATTTCCTGGATCGCCACGGCCGGCCTGATCTCGTCTTGCTGTCGGCTCTCTTCCGCGGCCTCGACACGGAGGGCAAGGACGTGCCCGTCCTGCTGCGGCATTACCACAAGCTGGGCGCCCGGTTTCACGACGTCGGTGTCGATCCGAACTTCAGCGGCACGCCGGGCCTCCTGCTGTCCGTGGATGTGCCGACGCTGGGCCGTGGCTCCGTCACCACGTTTCTCGGTGCGGGCGCGGACGGCTATCTTGCCTGGCAAGCCGGCGACATCCGGGCCGAGAAGCCCCGACTGGCGGACACCGTGGCAGCGGCCTGACGTGAACGCGCCCGATCGGCCCTTCAACCGGCCCGAGGGAGCGTTCGGGCGTTTCGTATTCCACGTTCTCGACCGTATCGAGCGGCGGATACGCGCTGCGTCCAGCGTCGGCTGCACACCGTTCTTCAGCGTCGACCTGTTCCCCTGGGTGGCGGAATTGCGCGGCCGGTGGGTGGAAGTGCTCGCCGAAGCGGAGACAGTGATGGCCGACCGGCAGCATTTGCCGGCCTTTCAGGAAATTTCCGAGGAAGTGGGCTACATCACCCGTGACCGCGACTGGAAGACGTTCATGCTGGTGGGCTACGGATTGAAATCACGACGCAACCTCGCGCGCTGCCCGGCGACGGCCAGGGCGCTGCGTCGCATTCCCGGGCTCAAGACCGCCTTCTTCTCGATTCTCGAACCCGGCAAGCGCCTGCCGGCACATCGCGGGCCGTACAACGGCGTGCTGCGACTGCACCTCGGCCTGGTGGTGCCCGAGCCGCCGGAGCGCTGCTGGATCCGGGTCGCCGACGAGCGGCGCTGCTGGGCACCCGGGGAAGTGCTGATCTTCGACGACTCGTTCGATCACGAGGTCCACAATGACACCGCGGGCGTGCGCGTCATCCTGTTCATCGATTTCGTCAGGCCATGCCGATGGCCGGTGAGTTGGCTCAACCGCCTGGTCCTGCTCGCGGCACGCGGGAGCCCGCTGGTGCGTCGCGCCAGCCGCAATCAGCGTCGCTGGGAACAGTGGTACTACGCTTCGAAGCATCAGGAAAAGCACCCATGAACTCCGCGCGGGCATCCCGCGGAGTCCGCGGCTTCACATCGGCGCAGACCTGCGGTACCGAAAGATCGAATCATGGCGGTGATGGCGAGGCATGGGCACATTCCTCCTTGTCGCGATCCCGGCCTGAACTCCGTCTCCGCAGCAGATTCCACCCGGGCCCCAGCGTGCTCGGCTTGTAACAAGCGTGCGTTCGTCCGCGCGTGGCGGGTCGCTTGCCGCATCCGGGGCCCCGGTCGGCGATGAGATGGACGAACGGACATGAACTGCGGCAGGCCGGATATGTTTCACTCGCTCGTCGGCGCCTAACATCCTGGTCATGAACATCGAGATCTACACCTCGCCTGCCTGCGGCTACTGCCGGCTCGCGAAGGCGCACTTGACGCGCCTGGGCCTGCAGTTCCAGGAAATCGACATCGCGCGGCAGCCTGACAAGTCGGCTGAAATGGTTGCCCGATCAGGCCGTCGCACCGTGCCTCAGATATTTGTCGACAGCCATCCGGTCGGGGGCTACGACGATCTGGTGCGCATGGATCCTTCCTACTTCGCTGCGGCGGGAATTTCCGCCGCCAGCGCCGGCCAGTACTCGGGAGCTGACGAATGAAAGTCCAATCTGCATTGATCGTCGGCGGTTCCACGGGCATGGGCAAGGCGACTGCGCGCGCCCTGCTGCAACGCGGCGTGGACGTCACCCTGGTCGCCCGCGACGGCGCCAAATTGCAACGGGCCGTGGAAGAGCTGTCGTCCCTGGGCCATGTCGACAGCCGCGTCGTCGATCTGCGCGATCGCGCCGCGGTGGACGCCTTTGCGGAGATCGTCCGTGCGCAGGCGGAACCGATTCGCTACCTGGTCAATGCGGCCGGCACCTTCAATCCGAAGGCGTTCATCGATCACGACGCGGCGGACTATGACAACTATCTGGAACTGAACCGCGGCACCTTCTTCGTCACTCAGGCGGTAGCACACAACATGCGCGCCCATGGCGGAGGTTCGATCGTCAACATCGGCTCGATGTGGGCCAAGCAGGCAATCAAGGCGACGCCTTCGTCGGCATATTCAATGGCCAAGGCCGGTCTGCACTCGCTGACCCAGCACCTGGCCATGGAACTGGCGGACCACGGCATCCGTGTCAACGCCGTATCGCCTGCCGTGGTGGAAACGCCCATTTACGGCAATTTCATCGAGCCCGACGCGATTCACGAGACCCTCAAGGGCTTCAACGGCTTCCATCCCGTCGGCCGAATTGGCCAGCCGGAAGACGTTGCGCCGGTGATCGACTTCCTGCTGTCGGACCATGCCGCTTGGGTTACAGGCGCCATCTGGAGCGTGGACGGCGGCGTCATGGCTGGACGCAACTGAAGGCGAAAGCTCCCCCGCCTCGGACACAGTGAATAGCAAATTCTCCCGGTTCAACGGGGGGAGATGAAAAGTCGAGGTTTAGCGCTGCAAAGCCGGCGAACCGACCTTCCTGTTTCTAGAGTTCAAATCCAGCCTAGGTTTCAGGGAGAAACTGGCGGAGAGAGAGGAATCAATAGCCTTCTGCAGGTTGCTGTTTCACAACGGCTTTTTCAAAGACCTGAATATTCGTACCATCAAAATTAGCCTGCATAAGCCGCCCTAAGAGCCTGCGTGAAACTTCGCAGGGCTGCTGGCCAATCGGCATGAACCGCCGACACGCGGCTTTTCAGTCACAAGGTGATATCTGCAACATCAACTGCATCAACCGGTCAGCCGGGGCGCCCGTTGCAACAAATGCCTTACGATGCAGGACCGCGCAGGACTCAGTCCCGCAAAACTCCCACACGACATGCATTAGCGTTACGTTCGCTGGCGCAGGTCCTTACTGTCCGACCCTGCGAGGCGGTCGAGCACCCATGCGGTGGCAATTCCAGCGAGTCCTGGCCCGAGTATAAAACCAATTGCGTCCAGTATGCCTCTGGTCGAGTTTCCGAATCGTTCATCCTCGACGACAACGTATAGCGACCATCCAATGAGCCAGAAAATGAACAGCGATTCAATCGTTGTCGCAAGTCGTCTTAACCACTCGCTCATCGTTCGATGTTTGCTTTGAGACGCGCCCACGAATCCTGCCGGTGGCTTCCACTGCAAGCGCTGCTCAACTTTCCTGGGTCAAGGTATTGCGTCGTGCGCGGACACGAAAATCACATAGGCCTCGCAACCGCTCTTCTCGTTAGAGTCGCTAAGTTCCGCGCATTGGACCGCTGACTTTACCTTTCCTCTCTCCGCCCACTTCCACCCTCTGTTCTGACTTTCGGCCATCGCATTGCGTTCGTCCCCGGTGTTGCTCTTTTCTGCATCCCCTAATTTTCCGCCGGCGAAGTTAATCAGCGCTAGTAATAGAATCAACCCCACGACAATGAGCATCGCGATTGCACCTTGCCGCTTTGCGAATAGGTTGCGGGCCATGAACGTCTCAGGCTACTTCTTCCGTCGAGGCGAGTTTACCAATCGCGTTGAGACGCTCCTGCAGCTTGATGCGATCCAGCGAGCGAATCGGTAGGCTCGTGAAAATTCGTATGCGCTGACTCAGTTCACGGAAGGCGTTCGAAAACGCGTTCCGCTTTTTATAGTCCGCTCCCGTCACCGCGGCAGGATCGGCTATCCCCCAGTGCGCTGTCATGGGCTGGCCCGGCCAGACTGGGCAGACTTCGCCTCCTGCCTTGTCACAGACGGTAAAGACGAAGTCCAACTGGGGTGCGCCCGGCATTGCGAACTCGTCCCAGCCCTTGCTCCTCAACCGTTCCGTGGGGATTCGATTCTGCTCTAGTAATTCCAGCGCGAACGGGTGAACCCTTCCGGTCGGAAAGCTGCCGGCGCTATACGCCACGAACTGACCGCTTCCCAATTGATTGAGAATGCATTCGGCCATGATGCTGCGGGCCGAATTGCCCGTGCATAGGAACAAGACGTTGAAAGGCGGGTGTGCCATAACCTCTCTCAGGCCACTTTGCGGCGTTTGGATACTCTGACGCCTGGAACCGGCTCGCATTCCGCCGAGGAAGAACCGGCGATGCAACATTTTCCGCCCAGACACTTCACGATGGCGAAAGACGCGGCTGAAAGATCTGTTGCGACAATGATTCTGCTGAACATCTTTGCTCTCCGCCAATGAAGTCATCGTGTGGTGTATGCCGACACGCCGGAGCCTCTTTCGTACCACCCTTTGCTTGCATTTACGACTTTCACCACCAGCAGCATCACTGGTACCTCGATCAGCACACCGACAACTGTGGCAAGCGCCGCACCCGACTCGAAACCGAACAGGCTAATCGCGGCTGCCACTGCGAGTTCAAAGAAGTTCGAGGCACCAATCAATGCCGACGGGCACGCGATGCTGTGCTTTTCTTTTAGCGCACGATTCAGCAGGTATGCAAGCGAAGAGTTAAAGAACACCTGGATCAGGATTGGCACCGCGAGTAGAGCGATGACGAGCGGCTGCTTGATGATGGCCTCGCCCTGAAAAGCGAACAGCAACACCAGCGTGAACAGCAGAGCGCTGATGGACCAGGGACCGATCCTCGCCATCGCAGCGTCGAAAGTGCCCTGCCCCTTCGCCAGCAAAGACCGCCGCCAGAGTTGCGCGATTATTACCGGGATGACGATGTAAAGAACGACTGATGTGACCAGCGTGTCCCAGGGCACCGTGATCGCGGCAATGCCAAGCAGCAGTCCGACGATCGGCGCGAATGCCACAACCATGATGGCGTCGTTCAGCGCGACCTGGGTCAGCGTAAACATCGGGTCCCCGTTCGTCAGCCTGGACCAGACGAAGACCATCGCGGTGCACGGGGCGGCAGCCAACAGGATCAGTCCGGCGATGTAGCTGTCAACCTGCTCGGCCGGTAGCCAAGGCGCGAAGACGTGCCGGATGAAAATCCATGCCAGCAGCGCCATCGAGAACGGCTTGACCAGCCAGTTGATGAAAAGCGTGACGCCAATGCCGCGGACGTGCTGACGAACTTCGCTCAATGCGGTGAAATCGACCTTCATCAGCATCGGAATGATCATCACCCAGATCAGTACCCCCACAGGGAGATTGACCTGGGCAACTTCCATGCGGCCGACGGCCTGGAACACGCCCGGCAGGAACTGGCCGAGGACGATGCCGGCGACGATGCAGAGGAACACCCACGCAGTCAGGTAGCGCTCGAAAAAGCTCATCGGCACGTCGGCGGTCTGTTTTATCGCGACTTCACAGTGAACAGACATGGAACGGTGGTTCCTCTCGGTTATTGGCTGTGCTGCCCGCTCGGATCACGCAGTCTGGATCGCAGCGCCATGCGGTCGATCGTGGGTGGTTCTTCGGGGTCGTGACTGTGTAGCGCGGCCAGTTCGAGTAAACGATCCTCGCCGACCGGCTCATCGTGCAACAGCGGCACTACCGCATAGCGTTTGGCGTGATGGGTCGCAATGTCGACGATGTGCGGCAACTCGTTGTGCGCGCGCTGGCGCAGGAGTTTCGAGATTGTAGAAGCCGCCGCAATGCTGTTATTGATGATCCAGGCCCACGGCTCGATACCGGCGCGTCGCAAGTCATCCTGCAGGCTCGACGCCTCGAGGACCGGGGTCCCTTCGGGCAGTGTGACGATGAACACCTTGGTTCGCGTGGGATCCTGCAACTGCATCATGGGAGTCCGGAAGCGCAGTCCAGCCACCCCCAATTGCCGGGTCGTCTCCCGATGGTAGGCGCCGGTTGCATCGAGCAAGAGCAGGGTGTGACCGGTGGGCGCTGTGTCCATCACCACAAATTTCTTGCCTGCCTCGCTGATGATGCGCGAGAAAGCCTGGAATACGGCGATTTCCTCGGTGCAGGGCGAGCGGAGGTCTTCTTCCAGCAAGGCACGCCCTTGCGCGTCAAGCTGTGCGCCCTTGGCATCCAACACATGTCGACGGTAGCGTTCAGTCTCAGCTTTCGGATCGATCCGGCTCACGGTGAGGTTATCGGGGACGTCGGCCAGCGTCTCGGCCAGATGCGCGGCCGGGTCGGACGTGGTGAGATGCACAGGAAATCCGCGCCGCGCCAGCTCGACGGCGATGGCAGCAGCCAGGGTGGTCTTGCCGACACCACCCTTGCCCATGAGCATCACAAGACCATGGTCATCCGCCGCGATGCCGTCGATGAGCGCGCCCAGCGTCGGCGAGTCGAGCAGCTCTTGAGGATCCGCAGCGGAAAGAGAGCATGGCTTTTCCGACTCGACGAGCAGTCGCCGCAGCGCCGTCAATCCCATCACATTGAAAGGCTTGAGCGCGACAACGTCGCGAGGCAAGACCGCGAGTGCTGCGGGAATTGCGGCAAGCGCTTCGCTCTCGCGGCGGACAATCGCGGCGGCAAGCGCATCGTCTTCTGCCTCGTGCGGCGGCAAAATGCCATTGATGACGAGATATTGCTGCCTAAGTCCGATGGCGGCGAGTTCCTCCTGCGTGCGCGCCGCTTCACGCAATGTCGCCTGCTGCGCCCGGGCCACCAGAATCAGGCGGGTGCGCCGCGCGTCCGCCAGTGCATCGACCGCCGCCTTGTACTGCGCCCGCTGTTTTTCCAGCCCGGCGAGCGGGCCAAGGCACGATGCGTCGCCCTTGCCCGCTTCGAGAAAGCCGCTCCAGGCGCCGGGCAGTTGCAACAAGCGGATGGTATGCCCGGTCGGTGCCGTGTCGAACACGATGTGATCATATTCAGCCACCAACGAAGCATCCGTCAGCAGTGACGTGAATTCATCGAAGGCCGCGATTTCGGTGGTGCATGCTCCCGACAATTGCTCTTCGATTCCCTTTACCACATTGGGAGGCAACACCCCGCGCACCGGGCCGACGATTCGATTCCGGTATGCCTGCGCCGCGGCCTGCGGGTCGATCTCCAATGCGAACAGCCCCGGAACTGCGTCAAGCGGTGTCACGCGGTTGCCGATCGCAACTCCGAACACCTGCCCGACATTCGATGCGGGATCGGTGCTGACAAGCAGAACGCGCGTTCCATTTTCCGCAAGATGAACGGCGGTAGCGCAGGCAATTGAAGTCTTGCCCACGCCGCCCTTGCCGGTGAAGAACAGGAATCGTGGCGGATTGTCGAGAAATCGCATACGTGCGCTCTCCTGCATCAGCAGCGGCTGCCGCCGCAGCAACTGCTGGCCGCCTTGATTTCGATTGCGGGCTCCTTGATTCCCGCCCAGCGAGCCAGCTCATTGCGGCTGGGGTAGCGCCCAGCCAGCGCGATCTCGTCATCGACCAGGGTCAGCGGCAAGCCTTCCTGGCCCGAGCGCTCCAGATAGCCCCTCACGACTGCATGCTCGGCAAAGGCCGACGGCTGTTGCGCAAGGTTGAAGCGCTCGATCTTTGCGTCGTTCCGTTTCGCCCAGGCGACATCTGCTACGAATGTCACGAGGTGCGGGTCGATATCGACGCCGCAAACGCCGCTGCTGCAGCACAGGGCCGGATCAAATACCTGGATCGTTTTCACTTGCAGGCTCCTTGAAAGATCGCGAGTTAGTTCACGACACCTCCTCGGCGATGCGGTCGAGTTCCGCCTTCAGCCGCGCAGGGTCGTTTCGAACGGTTTCCAACGGTTGCGCGAGGAACGCCGCGATCCGCGCGCGCAGAATGCGGTAGGTCTTGGCGAAGGCCGCGTCGATTTCGGCGTCGGTGCCGGTGGCCTTCGACGGATCGTCCATATCCCAATGGGAGCGCAGCGCAGAACCCAGGTAAGCAGGACAGGCCTCGCCCGCGGCGCTCGAGCACACGGTGATCACGATATCGGGCGTCAGAGGCAGGTTGTCCCAGGACTTGCTGCGGCAGCTGTCGGTCGCGATACCCTCACGCGCGAGCAGCGCGAACGTGCGCGGGTGTACGTACCCCGCAGGCTGACCGCCAGCGCTCATCGCACGCCAGCCCTCTGGAGCAAGATGATTGAACGTGGCCTCCGCGAGAATCGAGCGGCAGGAATTGCCGGTGCAGAGAAACAGGACGTTCATTGGATCAGGCCGTTCTTGCAGTCGAAGGCGTTCGGGACACTGTGCCTTTCGCACGGCGCGGGATCGCGCATTGTTCGGGATGACCCGCACAGCACTCCTCGGTCAGGTAGGCGATCAGATCCTGCATCAACGCAAGATTTGCCCGGTAGCGCTGGAAGCGCCCCTCCTGTTCGACCGTGAGGAGCCCTGCCTGCGTCATGGCTTTGAGGTGGAATGACAAATTGGTCGGGGGCAGATCCAACGCGGCGGCAATGTCGCCTGCCACCATGCCCTCCACGCCTTTTCGGATCAGCAGCCGGTACATGTCGAGCCGGACGCCCGAGGCAAGCGATTCCAGGACGGTTACGGCGCTGGTCTTTCGCATAATTTAATATTCCAACAATCGTTGAACTATTAAAGCATGAAGGGTCCGTCGCTGCAAGCGCCGCCTTTGATCCAGATCCACGGGAGCGCTCACCAAAACTCTGACGGCAAACGCGGTAGTTGCGCTCGGAGGCTACCCATCTGAGCTTCCAGATCGTGTATCCGGTCCAGAAGCGAGATGACCAAAGCCACCCCGTGCGGCTCCAGATCGAAGCTCACGCGCAGTCGGCATGCCGCACGGACGGTCGGGAGACATTTCCCTGGGAACACCCATTGTGGTGCCTCCGGGTTGACCGGCGTGATGGCCCCATACTCAACGAGTTCCCGCAGCTCTTCGTTCGACGACCCCGACAGTTCGACGAGTTCAGGCAATGAAAACTCGCACTCCTCGGTCAGCCATTGGGCTTCCGCGTGTTCAGCTTCCACTTTTCAGCTCCTTTTGAAAACGCCCGCGTGGATCAAATGTCGAGCTTTGCGCAAGCTCTCTGAACAACTCGCGTTCACGTTCGCTCGTGGCGGCAGGCACGACAATTTGCACGATGGCGTAGAGATCGCCTTCTGCGCCGTGCGGTCTGGGCAGCCCGCGCTTCGCAAGCCGTAACTGCTGCCCGGCTCGGGCGTTCGGCGGCACCTTCAACTGGACGGGCCCACCCAACGTCGGGACCTCTACGGTTGCGCCCAACACCGCTTCCCACGGAGCCAAGGGCAGGTCGAAGTACAAGTCATGTCCGTTCACGCGAAACAGCGGGTGCGGATGGACCACGATATTGAGGTACAGATCGCCGTCGCGTCCGCCATGAAAGCCCTTGCCGCCGCTTCCGGGCAGACGCAATCTTTGGCCATTGGTCGCGCCCTTGGGTATGCGCACCTTGAATGTGCGTGGCACGCGGCGAGGAAATCCTTCTTCGTCGTGCACGGGCACCGTCAAATTCAATCCTATTTCGGTGCCGCGATACGCTTCCTCTAACGTGATATGGGCTGTGACCTCGTAATCCTGCCCGGGCATCCGTAGTTGTCCAGACTGTTTTCCCGGACCATGCCGGCCCGCCGCCAGCCCGGCGAAGAGATCCGCGAGGTCTACGCCCTCAAACGAAAACTGCCCATCGCCATATTGCTTGCCCCAGTCCGGCGGCGGCTGGAAATCCTGCCCTGTCGGGTGAGCGCCGAGCTGGTCGTAGGCAGCACGTTTTTCAGGACTCTTGAGGGTCTCGTACGCTTCCGCGACTTCCTTGAATTTCTCCTCGCCGGCGGGATCCTTGGAAACGTCCGGATGGTACTTGTGCGCGAGCTTGCGGTAAGCCCTCTTGATCTCCTCACTGCTCGCGTTTCGTTGCACGCCCAGAATGGCGTAGTAGTCCTTGTATTTCATCGATAGCACTCAAAGCACGAAAGAACATTCAAAGTGGTCGCAGCGTCTGTTTTCCCTCCGCAAAAGAGAATCACACCATCACCAGCGCGAGCGCGATCCCCCCGCCCACCGCAGATGCACAGCGTGACGACGCCGCGCATAAATCGGCCCTTGTCATAGCGGCACACCGCCGTCAGTCCATTGATCTTCGGCTCGGCAACAAGATCGAGTGTTTCGTCCGCCGCAAGCCCGAGCACCCTGCGCTTGGGTACCAAGAAGGCGCGAATCGGGCTGTTCGTAATCGAGCTCGTGGTTCACTCGATGCTCCGATGCATGCACTGTGATCCGATGCTTCATGATCGAAAAACCTTTACCATGCTCCATCATGAGTTGACCGCATCGAATGCGTAGCTTTTGGGGGCCCTCGGAACTTTGCGAGGAGCTGCATGGCCGGCGCTCGAGTCGTTCGGATCTAAGTGAACCTGCATAGTCTCACGCGGGGCTACCGGATGAGGAGATCACTGGCGGCCGGTAGCCTTGCAACTGCCATGTTAACTCCCGAAGTGGCATTACGCAGCCCGCGCAAAGGGCGAGGTGCGGTCAATGGCGGCCCGGCGGGAGGCAATGCATGGTCAGTTCAAGAACAAAGCTGAGCTACACCGTGACGGCGCGTCGCATCGACGCGCACGGCAGTCTGGCTCAATGCAAGGAGGCTTCCATCACGCTCGACACGGATCTCAGCGGCCGTGCGGATGCGTTCAATCCGGCCGAATTGCTGCTCGCGGCGCTGAGCGCGTGCATGCTCAAGGGCATCGAGCGTGTGACGCCGATGCTCAAGTTCCAGTTGCGCGGTGTCGAGGTTCGCATCCATGGCATCCGGCAGGACGCTCCACCCCGCATGGAGAGCATTGAGTACGAGATCGTTGTCGATACCGACGAAGACGCTCGAAGGCTGGCACTGCTGCATGACAACGTCAGGAAATATGGCACCGTCTTCAACACCGTCGCGCCAGGAACAACCCTTTCCGGGACGCTGAGGCGCCGCGATCTCGACCGGTCGCCCGCTCGTTGAAGGAGACCCACATGCCCAACCCGCAGTTCACGAAACCCTGGCATGGTGTGCCGCGCGAACAGATTCACTGGCATCCGACGATCGACGAAGATGCGTGCATCGGCTGCGGAACCTGTGTCACCGGCTGCAGCCGACTGGTCTATCGATTCGATTTCGATCGCAAGAAACCGGTCGTGATCGACCCCTTGAACTGCATGGTCGGCTGCACCACCTGCGCCAACACCTGCCCGGCCCACGCCATTACGTTTCCGCCCATCGAGAGCGTGCTGTCACTCGAAGCGCTCGCGCCCGTACGCCATGCCATCGAAGATGATCTGCTCGCGCGGCACGACATCCTGGCAGCGTTGGTACCTATTCCGTACCCGGACCGGATCGTGATGCTGCAAGTGGCAGCCATCGACCGCACCGGCACGGATCTGCTGCGTGTCCAACTCGTGCCCGTGGTTCCGGGGGAATGCTTCTGCGAATTCACGCCAGGTCAGTATCTGGAGCTGTGGCAGCCCGAGTCCTCATATCTTTCGCGCGCGTACTCGGTCGCCAACGTACCGCAAGTCGACGGCAGCATCGAGCTTCACATTCGCCGCGTCGAAGGCGGCCGCTTCAGCTCGTGGGCGTTCACAGAAATGCAACCTGGCGATCGCGTGAAAGCCCGCGGGCCGCTGGGCGCGTTCACGATGCGCTCGCGTCCGGAAGTGCCGCTCTTGTTTGTTGCGGGCGGCACAGGCATCGCTCCGGTGCTGGCCCTGCTGCGTCAGCAGGTGCGATCGGATGCTCAGCGCAATATGGTGCTCGTTTGGGGTATGAGCGATACCAAGGATTTCTACGCGCTGGATGCAGTGCTGCCGTTACTCGAGCAGGCCCCGCGTCTGCGCGTCGTACTCACCGCAGAGAGCGGCGCACCGCTGCCGGCCACGCATGCCCGGATCACTTCGTTGAGCGGCAACGTGCTCGATGCTCTCACTCAGGAACAGGCCATGTTCGCGAGTCGTGACGTGTATGCCGCTGGCCCTTCGCCGATGTTGCGTGTGCTTGGCCGTCAACTGGATCGTTGGGGCATCGCCCGCGAGCGGATTCACATGGATTCTTTCAGTGTATGAGCAACTCCGAGACGCATAGTCACGCCGTCACGCGCTTCGGGCGGGCTTTTGCGATCGGCATTGCGCTCAATGTGACTTTTGTCCTGGTCGAAGCGATCTACGGCTGGCGCAGCGGATCGCTTGCACTGCTCGCTGATGCCGGACACAACTTGAGTGACGTTGGAGGTCTGGCGCTGGCATGGGGCGCCTTGGCGGTGAGCCGCTTGCAGGCAAACGACCGACATACGTACGGCTGGCGGCGGGCGACCGTCCTCGCGAGCTTCCTGAACGCCGTCATTCTCCTGGTGACCGCGGGCGCGCTGGCGTGGGAAGCCATTCAAAGGCTACAGGATCCGTCGCCCGTCCAAGCCACCACCGTCATGGTGGTCGCGGGAATCGGCGTAATCATCAACGCGGTTACTGCGTTGCTGTTCATGTCAGGCAAGGAAAACGATTTGAACATTCGTGGCGCGTTCTTGCACATGACGGCCGACGCGCTGGTGTCGCTGGGTGTCGTCGTGGCCGGGGCACTGTATCTATGGAAAGGTTGGCTGTTGATCGATCCGCTCGTGAGCCTTGTGATCGTGGCGGCGATCATTGTCGGCACCGCCTCCCTCTTCCGGCAGTCTTTGCATGCGCTATTCGAGGGCGTCCCGGAGCACATCGATCTCAAGGCCGTCCGTCAGTGTTTGAGCGAATTGCCGGGTGTGCTTCGCGTGCACGATTTGCATGTATGGTCGATGGATGCCTCGGAGCCGGCGCTCACAGCACATCTTGTACTGCGCGGCCAATCCGGAACTACCGATGAACTGCTTGACGCCGCCATCCGTGAGCTGCGCCAGCGCTTCGCTATTGAGCACGCAACGCTTCAACTGGAATCGGAGGCATTTGCGAAATCGTGTCCGAGAGATGCGCCCGCTTGCGCCGCCGCTCCCGAGGCGTGAGCCGCTTGGACTCTCTAACAAACACCGGGCAACCTGGGCTTCTTCGATCACGAGACATGCCAACTGGAAAGTGCCGAAAATCCCTTCGCCGCTAAACTGTCACCCATGTCTCCGGTATGAACCGTCACCTATGTGACCGGAACGGACCAATGATAATTGGCGGAGAGAGAGGGATTCGAACCCTCGATGGGCTTTTGACCCA
>JBBEAB010000034.1:0-10235 GCA_040899645.1 Steroidobacteraceae bacterium | reverse complement strand
CCCATACGCCCTTAGCAGGGGCGCGCCTTCGACCACTCGGCCATCTCTCCGGGTCAGCCCCCCGTGCCGGAGGAGGCGCAAATGATACGGGCCGGGCCGTTGCCCGGTAAAGGACGATCCGTTTCGCGGGTTCAGGCGGTCGTGGCGACCGCGACCTGGCCGTTGGCGTTTTCCGCTTCTTTCTCGTGGCGGATGCGTTCGTAGATTTCTTCGCGGTGGACGCTGACTTCCTTCGGGGCCAATACGCCGATGCGCACCTGGTTGCCCTTGATGCCGAGCACGGTCACCGTCACGTTGTCGCCGATCATCAGCGCTTCGCCGACGCGGCGCGTCAGTATGAGCATCTCCCTCTCCCCCCTTCAGTCCCTGATTTTTTGTTCTCAATCGCGGAAAAAGCATAGCACAGTGATTGGCATCCAAAATGTTGCGTCAAATCATCGGCTTGGCGGCCTCTCGAGGGCATATGCCCGATGCAGTGCGCGCACCGCGCGCTCGAGATCCTGTTCCGCCACCAGCACGCTGATCTTGATCTCGGAGGTCGAAACGAGACGCACGTTGATGCCTTCCTTGCCGAGCGTCTCGAAGAGCGTCGACGCGACTCCGGCGTGCGAGCGCATGCCGGAGCCCACGACCGCGAGCTTGGCGACCCGATTGTCGCCGGCAACAGCGGCACCCGGATATTGAGCCGCGGCCTTTCGCGTCAGCTCGAGCGCCCTGGCGTATTCGTCGCGGTGCACGGTAAACGACAGGTCCACGGTCTCCCCGCGCGGGGCGTTGACCACGATCATGTCCACCTCGATTGCGGCGTCGGACACCGGCTTCAGCACGGCATGCGCGACGCCTGGCTGGTGCGGCACCTGGCTGACGGCGATCACGGCCTCATCCCGGTTGAAGGCGATGCCGGAAACGACGGGGGCTTCCACGTTCGGGTTCTCCTCGAAAATCAGCGTACCGGGACCGGGCTCGAAGCTCGAGAGCACCCGCAGTTTCATGCCATGGCGCGCGGCGAATTCCACGCAACGCAGGTGCAGCACGCGCGAGCCCTGCCCGGCGAGTTCGAGCATCTCCTCGAAGCTCACGTGATCGAGCCGGCGCGCCTCGGGCACCATGCGCGGGTCGGTCGTGTACACGCCGTCCACGTCGGTCAGGATCTGGCATTCGTCGGCCTTGAGCGCGACTGCGAGCGCGACCGCGGTCGTGTCCGAGCCGCCGCGTCCAATGGTCGTGAGGTCGCCATTGGGCGCACGGCCCTGGAAGCCCGCGACCACCGGCACGGTGCCGACGGCAAGGTCCTGCTGCAGGCCGGCGCAGTCGAGCTTCTGGATGCGCGCGCGGCCGGGCGCCGCGGTCGTCTCGATCGGCAACTGCAGCGCGTTGTAGGAGCGCGCGGCGCGGCCGCGCTGCTTGAGCGCCATCGCGAGCAGTGCAGTCGAGACCATCTCGCCGGTCGCAAGCAGCGCATCAAGCTCGCGCGCATCGGGCTCGGGGCAGATCTCGTGTGCGAGGTCGACCAGCCGGTCGGTCGCATCGCCCATCGCCGAGACCACCACCGCGACCCGGTGGCCCTGGTCCGCGAGTTTCGCGACCTGGGCCGCGACCGCATGGATGCGGGCAATGGAGCCGACCGAGGTGCCGCCGTATTTCTGGACGATCAATGACATCGAGCGCGGATTGTTTCAGGTTTCCGCGGGAATCGGCAGGCCGGTCGTGCTCTTCAGGCGCTCCATCGAAAACAGCGCGGAGACGTCGGCAAGCGCCGGCAGGCGTTCGATCAGCTCCTTGTAGGTGCGGTCGTAGCCGGCGATGTCCGGAACGATCACCTTCAGCAGGTAATCCACGTCGCCGCCGATGCGGTGGCATTCGAGGATCTCGGGCATCGCGGCGATCACCTCGTTGAGCGTAGCCGCCCACTCGGCGCTGTGCTCGCGGGTCTTCACGCGCACATAGACGGTGAGGCCGAGCCCCACCTTCCCGGGATCGACGAGTGCGACGCGCGCCGTGATGACGCCCTCCGCCTCCATCCGGCGGATGCGGCGCCAGCAGGGGTTGATCGAAAGACCGACGCGGTCGGCAATCTGCTGGATCGGCAGCGAGGCATCCGCCTGGATCAGGCCGAGGATCTGGCGATCGATCTTGTCGAGGGAGTCCATGCGCCTAAATTAGCAAAATTTCCCAAATTATGGAATAACATTGATAAGTTATGGGAGGAATTTCGACGTTATTGGGACTATGATGCCCAGTATGAATGTCCTGAAACGCCTGTTCACCGAGCACCCGGCGACCGTCAGCGAGAGCTATGGGCAGCATTTCGCCAGTGCGATGGGCTTTGGCCTGCGGATGATCTGGGGCGGGCTCGTCTGCATGGTGCACGCCGTCATCCCGGGCGTGTGCTGCACGAAGGCGAGCGAGATGATCGGCGAGCTGCATGACCGGATGATCACCAACCGGCGCCGGCTCGGGAAACCCGAACTGTCGATCGAGACCCGGCGCGCGGCCTGATCAGCGGCTGCCGCGACGGCGCGGCTTTTTCTCCACCTGTTCCGCAAACTCGGCGAGCGCCTTGGCGCGCAGCCGCGCCCACGCGGCGTGCAGCGGAACGACGTGCGCGAGATCCGAACGCGGCGCCGGGCTGCCGATGGCCAGCAGGCCAGCGGTCTCGGCCAGGAACGCCTTGAGGCGCCGCGGCGGCAGCAGTTCGCTGTAGAAAAGCCGCGTGCGCAGCGGATCGAAGCCAAAGTCCGCAGCGCGTTCGGCATCCACGAGCCAGGACTGCAGAGCCGCGCGGCCGGCGGGCGTCGCCGACACGACGCGGCGCGCGCGCCGGTCGCGCAGATCCGGCCGGGCGACCAGCAGGCCACGCGCGACCAGGCGCCGGACCAGCGGATATACGGCACCGGCGCTGCCGGACCAGAAGCGCGAGGGCGAAGTGCGGAACGTCTCCTTGATCGCATAGGGCGTGCAGGCGCCGGCGCGCACCACCTGCGCAAGCGCCGCGCCCTCGAGCTCCGTCAGCCGCCGCTTCATGTCGTTTCGCCGCATCGCGAACTTTTCGCCGTCCCAACCATCCTATAGTACGAATCGTACTATTGCACGGGAGACCCGCCTGCATGAATGCCCTGACCCGCCTGCTGGCCGCGGCCGGCCTCGTCGCCGCCCTGAGCACGGCCCAGGCCACGCCGCTCGAAGCGCCCGCGATCCGCGCGGCATCCATCGAACTCGCCGGGCTGCTCGAGCAGCGCTTCCTGTTCCCGGACATCGGCCAGCGCTATGGGGAGATGCTGCGTGCCCGCGCGGCGAGCGGCGCCTACGACGCGCTGACCGAACCTGCGCCGCTCGCCGCGACCTGGGAGGCGGAACTGCGTGCGCTGCACATGGATGCGCACCTGCGCGTGCTGCCGGTGGACCCGGGTGTCAGCACCATGGGCAACCTGCGCCGCGACCAACCCGCATTCGGCGAGCCCGCCTGGCTCGCCGAGGGCGTCGCCTACCTGCCGGTGCACCTGCTGCCGGGCGATACCGCGGCCCAGGAGCAGATGGCGAAGTTCCTCGAGACCTACGCGGGGGCGCGCGCGCTGGTGCTGGATCTGCGCACCTGTTTTGGCGGCACGCTGCCGGCGATGGACGTGCTGTTCGCGCGGCTCTTCGCCGAACCGACGCGCCTCGTGCGCATGGACATGCGCCTGTCGCCGGAATCCGAAGTGCGGCGCCAGTTCAACGAGATCGCGACCCTCAAGCGCATGCCAGCGCCCGCAGGGACATTTCGCTGGGACCACTGGGCCGAGCCTGCACAGAAGGACGACCCATGGGCCCGGGCACGCGTGCTGGTGCTGACCGATCTCACGGCCTCGGCCTGCGAACACCTCGCGTACTCGCTGAAGCTCCGCGGCCGCGGCACGCTGATCGGCGCGACCACGCGCGGCGCCGGGCATTTTGGCGGCTTCCAGCGCTTCGGCGGGCAGTTCGAGGTGTTCGTGCCGATCGGCCGCACCTACGACATCGAGACCGACCGCGGCTGGGAAGGCACCGGCATCGCGCCCGACATCGCCGTGCCGGCGCCGGAGGCGCTGGTGCGGGCAGCGACAGAGCTCGGGATTGCCACCGATCAGCTCCTGGCGCTCGCGGCAACGCAGCCCGCGATCCGCGCGGTCGGCGGCAATCCGGGGCAGCGGCGTTACGGCATGGCCATGGCGCCACCGCCCGCCGGTGCGACGGCGCTGCCGATCCTGCAGGTGGCTGCGGATTCGATCGCGGCGCGGGCGGGACTGCAGGTCGGCGACCGGATCCTCCGGCTCAACGGCCGGGCCGTTGCCGGGCTTTCACCGGCGGAGCTGCCGGGCCTCATGCGCGGATCCCCGCTCACGGTGGTGGTCGAGCGCGCCGGCCAGGAACTGACCTTCGAGATGTCGCTCGACGGGCCGGCCAGTGAACCCCGATCCGATTGATGCGACGCGGGCGTCAGTCCGCTGGCGATATCGTGTTGAGCCAGGCTTCCACAGTCGGCAGGAATCCCTCGTCATACACGCGCGGCGCATCGGGCCCGTGATGACCACCGACCGTGAGACCGTGTCCTGCCAGCGGAAAGATCACAACTTGCGATCGGGCGATGCCGTTCGCGCCGAGGCCTTTGGTCCAGTAGGACACGCTTTCCGTCAGCGGTGTGTCCCGGTCCTGCGCTCCCAGCAACACCAGCGCCGGCACGCGTAGTTTCCCGATATCGGAAACCGGATCGTAGGTAGCGACCCAAGCCCATGCGGGCCGGTCGGCTTCTGACGGCAGTACCCGGCTGAGATTCATGGCTGCATACCAGGGCGCCTGCGACACCGCCTCGATCGCCAGCAGCAACTTGTCGCGATCCATGCCACTGGCCAGGTAGCGTAAATAGTCATCGAACAGATCCTGCGCCTCGGGCAATTCGGAGAACTGGAATCCGGCTTGCGCGAGCCGTCCCATGTAGCCGAATCGTTCGACGTCATGCGGCGCGGTGCCGCCGCCGGTAACGATCACCACGAAACGCGCGAGCCCGGAACGATTGGCCGCGATCGGCGCAACCCAGCCGGACTGGCTGATCCCCCAGAGCCCCAGTCGGGCAGCATCGATGTCGGTGCGGCCCGCCAGGAAACGCAGCGCCGATACGGCGTCCGCCGCCAGATCCTCGAGCGATGCCTTCTGCCATTGGCCCTGTGACTCGCCGCAACCGCGCTTGTCGAGCAGCAGGCCCGCATAGCCGCGCGCGGCGAAATGCACGGCAAATCGCCGCATGTCTTCGCGCGTGGCACAACCCGAGCCGTGCAGGTAGACGATCGCCGGATGTCGCCCGGCGCCGGTCGGCAACAGGAGTTCGCCGCGCAATTCCACGCCGTCGCTCTGGATACGAACGGGTTCCGGCGCTGTTGCGGCGGCAACCGGCGGCTGCATGACGAGGATGATCGCGATCGACGCGCCAAGCCAGCGAATCAGCTGCATTGCAAAGTCCTCCCTGGGGACTGGATGCGGCAATCCCTAACTTCGTCGCAACCTGACCTGAAGTTCCTTGCGCCGGTAGTCGATGATCAGCGTGTCGACCAGCCCGAGCACGTCCATGCCGATCAGCATCGCGGGCTCGCGGGTCATCTTCCAGTACTGGAAGATGTCGAAGTCCGCAAAAGTCATCGCGGCATTCTTCACCAGGACGTCGCCCATGACGATCGAGGGCGTCGCGACGCGGTTGCCCATCTGCACGTCGAGCGTCGCGCCGATCACCTCGTCCGGAAACGCGGCCAGGTCCTGCCTGCGGCGCCGCTCCGCGAGCGCGGCGCGCAACGCCTCGTTGCCGAGCGTGGTCTGCCCGCCGGTGTCGATGATGGCTTTGGTGCGCACGCCGCCGAGCCATGCGTCCACCACCAGCAGGCGGCCGTGCAGGAACTTGACCGGGATGGTGACGAAGCCGACCTCGGCGCGTTCGCCGCGCGAGCGCATGATCGTGATGCGGTCGTTCCTGAAATCGATGTGGATGCGTTTGTTCGCCATGCCGTCGGTGCCGAGCACGCCCTCGGCGCCGCCGAGCGCATCGGGCACGATCGGCAGCCGTCGCGGCAGCATCAGCAGTTCGCCGACTTCGAGCGATTCGATCGGGACCATCGGCACGGTGACCGAGCCGGTGGCGCCGCGCAGCACGGCCCGGTGCTTCGAGTCGAGCGAAATGCCGAGCGCCTCGGCCACCTTCGCGGTCAGCGCGGAATGGCTGGCGCCGGTGTCGAGCACGAGGCGAAACGGCCCCTGGCCGTTGATCGAGACCGGCGCCCAGATGCGGCCGATGCGGTCGCGCCGGGTCGGCGCGACGAAGCGCGGCTCGTCGGCCAGGACGTCAATTGCGTCGAGCGCCGCGGGTGGCTCTGCAGCGGGGACCGTCCCGGGGACGGTAACGGGAACCGTGCCCGGGACGGTGGCGGTTGGTTCAGGCGTCTCAGCCTGGAGGCTCAGTCCGAACAGGAGCGCGAGCGGCAGGGAATAGGCGAACACGACTGATTCTGACGGATCGCGGGTCGCTCAGGTTCCCCCGAGCTTGGCGGCGACGAGTTTCTGTACCTGGGCGAGCGCGTCTTCGAGCTTCGAGGGGTCGGTGCCGCCCGCCTGCGCGAAATCCGGCCGGCCGCCGCCGCGTCCGCCGACCAGTTTCGAGATCTCGCCGACCAGGTCGCCGGCGCGGACCTTCGCGGTGACGTCGGCCGTGACACCCGCGACGAGCGCGACCTTGCCGTCCTCGGTCACGGTGCCGAGCACGATCACGGCCGAGCCTAGCCGCCCCTTGAGCGAATCGACAGCCTCGCGCAGCGACTGCGCATCGGCGCCTTCGATGGAGGTCGCGAGCACCTGCACGCCGTGCACGTACACGGCGCCCTCGGCGAGGTCGCCGCGGTGACCGGCGGCGAGCTTCGATTTCAGGCTCGCGACTTCGCGTTCGAGCTTTTTCTGGCGCTCGAGCAGCTGGTTCAGCTTGTCCTCGACTTCGGCGGGCGTCGCCCGCAGCGCCGCGGTCACCAGCTTGAGTCTGGCATCGACGTCGCGCACCGCGGCGAGCGCGCCCTCCCCCGTCACCGCCTCAATGCGGCGAATGCCGGAAGCGATGCCGCCCTCGGAGGTGATGCGAAACAGTCCGATGTCGCCGGTGCGCGAAACATGCGTGCCGCCGCAGAGCTCGGTCGAGAAGTCGCCGAAGCGCAGCACGCGGACCTCGTCGCCGTATTTCTCGCCAAAAAGCGCCATCGCGCCCGCCTTGATGGCCGCGTCATAGGGCAGCTGGCGGATATCGGCGGCGGCATTGCGGCGGATTTCCGCATTCACCAGGCTCTCGATGGTCTCGAGTTCCTGGGGTGTGACCGCCTGCGTGTGCGAGAAGTCGAAGCGCAGCCGGTCGGGCGCGACCAGCGAGCCCTTCTGCGTGACGTGCGTGCCGAGCACCTGGCGGAGCGCCGCATGCAACAAATGCGTCGCGCTGTGGTTCAGGACGGTCGCCTGGCGTGTGTTCGCGTCCACGGTCGCCGTGACCGTATCGCCGACCGCGAGGCCGCCGCGCTCGAGGACACCGAGGTGTACGTGGGCCGCGCCCAGCTTCTTCGTGTCCAGGACGCGGAACCGGGTGGCTGCGTTCTCGAACAGTCCGACGTCGCCCACCTGCCCGCCCGACTCCGCATAGAACGGCGTGCGATCAAGGACGACCTGGATCGTGTCGCCAGTGACGGCCGAAGGGATCTCCGCGCCACCCTTCAGGATCGTCAGCACGCGACCCGTGCCCGTCAGCGAGGCGTAGCCCGTGAACTCGCTGTCGTGGTCGAGCGTCGCCTGGCCCCGCAGGTCGACGCCAAAGCGGCTCGCCGCACGACCGCGTTCGCGCTGGCCTTCCATCGCCGCGTCGAATCCGGTCTGATCGATGCCGAGCCCGCGTTCGCGCGCGATGTCCGCGGTGAGATCCACCGGGAATCCGTAGGTGTCGTAGAGCTTGAAGACGGTGTCGCCGGGAATCGTCTTGCCCTTCAGTTTCTTGATCGCGGTTTCGAGCAGTTCCATGCCGTTGTCGAGCGTCTCGGCGAAACGTTCCTCTTCCTGGCGCAGCACCTTGACGACGTGCGCCTCGGATTTCCGCAGTTCCGGATACGCATCGCCCATTTCTGCCACCAGCGCGGGCACGAGCTGGTGGAAAAACGGCTGCTCCTGCCCGAGCTGGTAGCCGTGGCGGATCGCGCGGCGGATGATGCGCCGCAGCACGTAGCTGCGGCCATCGTTTCCGGGTATCACGCCGTCCACGACCAGGAACGAACAGGCGCGGATGTGATCGGCGATCACGCGCAGCGAGGGACTGCCCTTCTTTTTCTGGTGCGTTGCGTCCGCCGCTGCCCGGATCAGGCCCTGGAACAGGTCGATGTCGTAGTTGGAATGCACGCCCTGCATCACCGCGGCCGTGCGTTCGAGGCCCATGCCGGTGTCGACCGAGGGCTTCGGCAGCGGCGTCATTGTTCCGTCGAGGCTGCGCTCGTACTGCATGAACACGAGGTTCCAGATCTCGACGAAGCGGTCGCCGTCCTCGCTCTTCGAGCCCGGTGGACCGCCTTCGATATCACGGCCGTGGTCGTAGAAGATTTCCGTGCAGGGACCGCAGGGTCCGGTATCGCCCATCGCCCAGAAATTGGAGGCCTCGCCCATGCGCGTGAAGCGTTTCGGATCGATTTTTATGCGTCTCAGCCAGAGATCGGCGGCTTCGGTGTCGTCCTTGAAGACCGTGACCCAGAGCCTGTCGGGCGGGATTTTCAGCGTACCGGTGACGAAATCCCAGGCGAACTCGATCGCGTCGGCCTTGAAGTAATCGCCAAAGCTGAAGTTGCCGAGCATCTCGAAGAAGGTGTGGTGCCGCGCCGTGTAGCCGACATTCTCGAGGTCGTTGTGCTTGCCACCCGCGCGGACGCAACGCTGCGAACTCGCCGCGCGGTTGTAGCTCCTCTGGTCCTTGCCGAGGAACACGTCCTTGAACTGCACCATGCCGGCGTTGGTAAACAGCAGCGTCGGATCGTTGCCCGGCACGAGCGGCGAGGAGGCCACCACCGCGTGGCCGCGCGCGCGGAAGAACTCCAGGAAGGCACTCCGGAGTTCGCTGCTCGACATGGCAGTTTTCTTTCTCGCCGTCATCCTTCCTCTTCCATCAGCTTGCCGACGGCCGCGCGGATCTGGTCCGCGCTGTAACCGCGCTGGCTCAGGAATCGCGCCTGGCGGCCGCGTTCCGCCCAGGTCGTCGGGAGCTTGTCGCCGAAACGCTTCTGCCGGGTCGCGGCGCAGCGCCGGCGCCAGTCGAGGCCGTTGGCATCGACCGCCGCAGTGATTTCCTCCCCGGCCACGCCCGCTTCGCGCAGGCGATGCGCGATTCGTACCGGCCCCTGGCCGCGGTTCGCATGATACGCGACGAAATGCTCGGCGAATCGGGCGTCGTCCACCAGCTTCTCGGCGACCAGCCCGGCGATGGCCGCCGCGGCCGCCGCGGGCAGGAAGCCGCGCGCGACCAGGCGCTCGCGGAGTTCGCGGGCGCCGTAGTCACGGCGATTGAGTTGCTTGAGGGCCGCGAGCCGGGCCGCCCGCGGGTCGTCGGGGGCCTCGACGGCGGCCTTTCTAGGCCTCCGCTGCCTCACTGGCGACTGCGACCGGACGGCGCACCGGCAGGAGCCGGGTGCGCAGCGCCGCATCGATCTTCGCGGCGATGTCCGGGTGGTCGATGAGGTACTGGCGCGCGTTGTCCTTGCCCTGGCCGATACGCTCGCCTTCGTAGGCGTACCAGGAGCCGGATTTCTCGACCAGGCCGTGCGTCGAGCCCATGTCGATCAGCTCGCCTTCGCGCGAGATGCCGTGGCCGTAGAGGATCTCGAACTCCGCCTCGCGAAACGGCGGCGAGACCTTGTTCTTGACCACCTTGACACGGGTCTGGTTGCCGATGACTTCCTCGCCGTTCTTCAGCGCGCCGATGCGGCGGATGTCGAGCCGGAGCGAGGCGTAGAACTTGAGCGCGTTGCCGCCGGTCGTGGTCTCGGGGTTGCCGAACATCACGCCGATCTTCATGCGGATCTGGTTGATGAACAGCACGATCGTGTTCGAGCGCTTGATGTTGCCGGTGAGCTTGCGCAGCGCCTGCGACATGAGCCGGGCCTGCAGGCCGATCTGCATCTCGCCCATCTCGCCCTCGATCTCGGCCTTCGGCGTCAGCGCCGCGACCGAGTCGA
>JBBEAB010000033.1:24500-37328 GCA_040899645.1 Steroidobacteraceae bacterium | reverse complement strand
CGTCACGATCAAGATCGATCCGGAGAAGATCCGCGACGTGATCGGCAAGGGCGGTTCGGTGATCCGCCAGATCACCGAGGAAACCGGCGCGACGATCGACATCGAGAATGACGGCACGGTCAAGATCGCTTCGGTTGACGGCGCATCCGGCCGTGAGGCGCTGCGCCGCATCGAGATGATCACGGCTGACGTCGAAGTCGGCCGGGTCTACGAGGGCAAGGTCGTCCGCCTGATGGATTTCGGCGCATTCGTCGCGATCCTGCCGGGCCGCGACGGGCTCGTGCACATCTCGCAGATCTCCGACGAGCGCGTCGAGCGGGTCAGCGACAAGCTGAAGGAAGGCGATGTCGTGAAGGTGAAAGTGCTCGAAGTCGACCGCCAGGGCCGCGTGCGCCTCTCGATGCGCGGAGTCGAATGACGCCGGGGACTGTCCCCTCTGGGGACTGTCCCCTCTTGTCCCCTCTTACGCCACCCCCACCCGCCGCTCGCGGCAGCCCCTGAGGCGTTCGGGACGCCAATGGGGCAGGGCCCAGGCCCAGACCTCGGCAACCGTTGCAGCCTGCAGCGCGGCCGGCGGTTCCTGCCCCAGCCAGTTCAGCACTTGATGCAGCTGTGCCGCAGCTTCGCGCGGCGCCAGCGGTACTGCGCGCCGCGACTTGGCGAGCTTGCGGCCGTCCGGTTCGGTCAGCAGCGGCAGATGCGCATAGCGGGGCGTCCGGTAGCCCAGCGCCCGCTGCAAGAGGATCTGGCGTGGCGTGCTGGAGAGCAGGTCGCAGCCACGCACGACCTCCGTAATGCCCTGCAGCTCGTCGTCGACGACCACCGCCAGGTGGTAGGCAAAATGGCCGTCACGACGGCGGATCACGAAATCGCCGGCCTCCCGCACGCAGTCCTGTCGCACGCGGCCCTGCCAGGCATCCTCGAACTCAACGACGGAAGTGTCTGCTGCGATGCGAAACCGAAGCGCATGCGCCGTGCTGCCGGCGGCCGCATCGTTCCGGCAGGTGCCCGGATAAATGGGCTCGGCTCCCGGCTCCAGGGCAAGCGCCGCGAGTTGCGATCGGCTGCATCGGCACGGGTAGCAGCGCGCATCGCGCTGCAACGAAGCAAGCGCAGACTCGTATAACTCGGTTCGATCGGATTGGAAACTGACCTTTCCATCCCATTCGAAACCAAACTGCTCGAGGATCCGTTGGAACTGGTCCGCAAGTCCGGCCAGGCAGCGCTCGCGATCCAGGTCTTCGATGCGCAGCAGCCAGAGGCCGCCACGGCTGCGCGCATTCAGGTAGCTGCCGGCAGCCGCCAGCAGCGAGCCGAGGTGCAGTGGTCCGGAGGGTGTCGGAGCGAAGCGACCGCAGGCGCGCTGCGGCGGTACCTCAGCGGTACCAGTCGTCGCGATCGCCGTACTGCTTCTCGCGCCGCTCACGCCGCTCCTGCGCTTCGATGCAGAGCGTCGCGACCGGGCGTGCCTCAAGGCGCTTGACGCCGATCGGTTCGCCAGTCTCGATGCAGTAGCCGTAGCTGCCGTCCTCGATCCGGCTGATGGCCTCTTCGATCTTGCGGATCAGCTTGCGCTCGCGGTCGCGCGTGCGCAGCTCGAGAGCAAACTCCGACTCGAGGGTCGCCCGGTCATTCGGGTCGGGCGGATTCGCCGCCTCGTCCTTCATGTGGGTCATCGTGCGATCGACCTCTTCCATCAGGTCGCGCTTCCAGTTGCTCAGGATGCCGCGGAAGTGATCGAGCTGCTCCCGGCCCATGTACTCCTCGCCCTTGCGCTCGCGGTAGGGGCGAACATTGCGGGGTCCGAGCAGCAGGTTGTGACTGCCCGGCGATTCCTCGTCGTCATCGGCAAAGATCGGCCGGCGCGCGAGGCGTGGCTGCATGGTCGCAAGCGCGGGCCGCACTTCCGCGACCTGCGCAACCGGCGCCGGAGCCCGGGACTTCTGCAAGGATGGTGCGCGCGCTGCTGGCGCGGCTTTCATGGCTTTCTGTGGTTTCGCCACCGGCGTCGGGCGAACGGCTGGGCGAGACCTGGTTTTGGCGGGCTTGCTGGCCTTGGCGCGGACCGCTGAACCCCGGGCCTTGCGAACCGCGGGTTTCGCGGCTTTTCGTGCAGCCGGCGCCTTGCGCGCAGCGGCCTTTGTGGCGGGTTTTCGGGTCCTGGAAGTCTTCTTGCCTGGCATCAAGTTCTCCGCGGCCATTCAATCGAGCGCCGGATTATAGCCCCGGTTTTCCTGCGGTCCAGTGCTTCCGCCGTTGCGGCGCGGGAACAGGCCCGGGCTACGGCAGGTGCACGGCCGGGGCTGCGGTCCAGCCGGGCTGGCGATGCTCGGCGACGATCGTCGTGTAGATGCCGCCGCGCACGTTGAACTGTGCGCTCAGGCGCAGGAACCGCGGCTTCAGCAATGCGGCCAGCCGATCGGCGATCTCGTTGGTGACTGCTTCGTGGAACGCACCGCGCTCGCGGAACGACCAGATGTAGAGCTTCAGCGACTTGAGTTCGACACACAGTGCATCCGGCACATACTCGAGCTCCAGCGTCGCAAAATCCGGCTGGCCGGTGCGCGGGCAGAGGCAGGTAAACTCCGGCAGCCGCATGCGGATCGTGTAATCGCGCCCCGGTTGCGGATTCGGAAACGTTTCGATGTCGCCGGATGGCGTCAGGGGGCTCATGCGGGGGATTCCCGGTCGTCGTCAATCGCGGGCCGTTAATCTACACTAGCCGCAATGCGCCTCGCCAGGATCAAACTCGCCGGCTTCAAGTCGTTCGTCGATCCGACCACGGTCGCATTTCCAGCCAACCTGACCGGCGTCGTCGGCCCGAACGGCTGCGGAAAATCGAACATCATCGACGCGGTCCGCTGGGTGATGGGCGAGATTTCCGCCAAGCACCTGCGCGGCGATTCGATGACCGACGTCATCTTCAACGGCTCGCGCAGCCGCAAGCCGATCGGCAGCGGTTCGGTCGAACTCGTGTTCGACAACAGCGACGGCAAGATTGCCGGGCCCTACGCCGGCTACGCGGAAATCGCGCTCAAGCGCGTGGTCTCGCGCGACGGCAATTCCACGTACTACATCAATGGCTCGAAATGCCGCCGCAAGGACATCACGCACCTGTTCCTCGGCACCGGCCTCGGCTCGCGCAGCTACGCGATCATCGAACAGGGCATGATCTCGCGCCTGATCGAGGCGCGCCCCGACGACATGCGCGCATTCGTCGAGGAGGCCGCGGGCATCTCGCGCTACAAGGACCGGCGGCGCGAAACCGAGAGCCGCATCGCGCATACGCGCGAGAACCTCGAGCGGCTGAACGACCTGCGCGAGGAAGTGGACAAGCAGATCCGCCACCTGCAACGTCAGGCTGGCATCGCCAGGCGTTACCAGGAGAGCCGGAGCCGCCAGCGGCAGCTGCAGGCCGAGTTGCTGGCGCTGCGCATCCGCGATCTCGACGGCGACATCGCAGGCCGCAATTCGCTCGCGACCCAGCGCGAGACCGAGACCCAGGCGGCGATCGCGCAACTGCGCGCGGCCGAGGCGACGATCGAGCGCGGCCGGGTGCGGCACGCGGAATGCTCGGATGCGCTCGCCGCCGTGCAGGGGCGTTATTACCAGGCTGGCGCCGATGCCACGCGCACCGAACAGGCATTGCAGCACGCCCGCGAACTGCGGCAGCGGCAGCGCAGTGACCTCGAGCGGGTCACGAGTGAGCACGCGGAATCGACCATCCTGGTCGGCCGCGACCAAAAGCAGATGCGCGAACTGTCGGAGTCGCTGGCGCGCGCCGAGCCCGAACTGACCGCGGCTCGCGCGACCGAAGATGCGGCGCGTGCAGCGCTCGCCGAAGTTGAAGCAGCGATGGCCGACTGGCAGCAGCGCTGGGAATCCTTCAGTCGCGAGCATGCAGGAGCTTCACAGCAGTCGCAGGTGGAGGAGGCCCGAATCGCCCAGATCGAGGCGGGACTTGCGCGTCTCGTGACGCAGCGCGATCGCCTGGCGCAGGAACAAGCGACACTCGAGCAGAGCGTCTCCGGCGCGCGGCCGGAAGAGTTCGCGGAAGCGGAGCAGCAGGCTCGTGAGCGTGGGGCCGAGGCCCAGCGCGAGCTTGACGCGACGCTCGAGTCGCTGCAGGCGGTGCGCGAGGAAGAGCGCAGCAACTCCGCTGCCCTCGATGCCGCGAAATCCGCTATGCAGGCGACACAGGGCGAGTTGATGACGGTCGAGGCGGTGCAGAAAGCGGCGCTCGGCCTGGCCCAGGGCCACGTGGTCGAATGGCTTGCGCAGCACAAGCTGGAGCGGCGCCCGCGACTCGCGCAACAGCTCGACGTTGCCCGCGGATGGGAGCGCGCGGTCGAGACGGCACTTGGCAGCTATCTCGAGGCGGTCTGCGTCGAGGGCATTGCCGCGCATGCCGAGGCCAGCGACGAACTCGATGCCGGACAACTGACCATCATGGAAGCCGGCACGGCAAGCCGCAGCGATGCGGCGGCCGACAGCCTGCTGGCCAGGGTGACCGGGCCGGCAGTCGTCGCGGAACTGCTGGCGGGCGTAATCGCAGTCGAGACGCTGGCCGAGGCGATGGCGCGCCGTCGCACGCTGCAACCGGGCGAATCGGTCATCACCCGGGGCGGCATCTGGCTCGGCCGTGAGTGGCTGCGCGTGTCGCGCAGCGAAGCCGGTCATGCTGGTGTGATCGCGCGCGAGCAGGACCTGCGACGCCTGCAGGCGGCGGTTGCGGAGCATGAAACCCGCGTCAATGAACTGGAAAAGTCGCTGACCACGGCCCGCGAGCGCATCGCGGGGCTCGATGGCCGGCGCGACGAACTGCACGCGACCGTGAATCGGCTGCATCACGATCTCGTCAACGTGCGCGGAGCGCATGAGGCGATCCGCTCGCGCACGCAGCAGATTGCGGAGCGCCTGGCGCGCCTTGCGTCGGAACTGGGTCAGATCGGCGGCGACATCACGCGCGACGAGCAGCAGATCCGCGACTGCCGTGAACGACGCGAGGCTGCCCGACAGCAACTGCAGAACCTGGGTGGCCAGCAGCCGGGGCTCGAGCGCGAACGCGACGCGCTGCAGGCGCGGCTCGCGACGGCGCGCGACCGCAGCGCCGTCGACGTGGCCGGGGCGCAGCAAGTCGCAATCCGTGTGGAATCGCAGCGTTCGACGCTGGCGGCCCTGCGCACGAGCCTGGATCGCGCGAGCGACCTGTCGCGGCAGCTCGAGGCACGGCGCGACGACTTGCAGCAGCAGCTTGCCGATGGCGAAGCGCCGTTCGCCGGCCTCGAACGGCAGTTGCAGCAGTACCTCGAGCAACGGCTCGCCGTCGAACGCGAATTGTCCGAGGCGCGTCGCGCAGTCGAGAATGCGGATGTCGAAGTCCGCGAGCAGGACATCGAACGCCAGAAGGCCGAGGCGGTGGTGGAATCCGCGCGCGCGGCGCTGGCTGAAATCAGCCTCGGCATGCAGGAGGCGCGTGTGCGCCGCGAATCGCTGCTCGAGCAGTTTGCCGCGACGCAATTCGATCTTGACCAGGTGACGCTGACGCTGCCTGAGGACGCCTCGGTTTCCGCGTGGGACCAGCAGATCGCCGAGATCGCCGAGAAGATTGAGCGACTGGGCGCCGTCAATCTCGCGTCGATCGACGAGCTGAAGGAACAGTCAGAGCGCAAGGAATACCTCGACCGGCAGTTCGCCGACCTGTCGGACGCGCTCAATACGCTCGACCAGGCGATCCGCAAGATCGACCGCGAGACGCGGGCACGCTTCCAGGACACTTTCGACCGCATCAACAGCGGGCTGAAGGAGAAATTCCCCCGGCTGTTCGGCGGTGGCGCCGCCTACCTGGAGCTCGTTGGTGACGACCTGCTGACCGCCGGTGTCGCGGTAATGGCTCGCCCGCCGGGCAAGCGCAACAGCACAATCAGCCAGTTGTCGGGCGGCGAGAAGGCACTGACCGCCGTCGCGCTGGTGTTTTCGATATTCGAGCTCAACCCCGCCCCGTTCTGCCTGCTGGACGAGGTGGACGCGCCGCTCGACGACAACAATGTCGGACGGTTCTGCGACATCGTCAGGGACATGTCGGAGCGCGTACAGTTCGTGTTCATCACGCACAACAAGAGCACGATGGAACTGGCCAGTCATCTGATCGGCGTGACGATGGGTGAGCCTGGCGTGTCTCGACTGGTCGCGGTAGACGTCGACGAGGCGGTCCGCATGGCCGCAGTCGGCTAGCCGGGGGAGGCGAAACCGTGCCGGAGCTGCGTTGGATCCTCCTCGGAGCCGGTGTCGCCCTGATCCTGGGCCTCTGGTGGTGGGAGACCCGCAAGACCAGGGCGGAGACCGCGGTTGAAGCTGGCGCACGCCGGACGCACGAGCGTTCCGAGCCGACGGTCGACACCGATGCAGCCGAGACCATCGCCGGATCTGTGCCGGAGCCGGCGCCCTTCGTGCCGACGATCGAGCGCGCGCGTGTGCCGCGGCGGCCGCCGCTGATCGAGATTCCAGACGAGATGGAAGTAGACGTATCGGCCTACGTCGGCAAGGATCGGCGCCGCGCGGACGATGCCGAAATAGCGGAGCCTGCGGTAGCGCCGCCGGAGGACGAGGTCGACGTCGTGGTCGACAAAGACGTCGAGCCGTTGGTCGAGGAAGAGCAGGACGACTATCACCGTGCGCCATGGGTCCGCACCCAGCCGCTCGAACGTTCGGAAGTGGCCCCAAAGGTGGAGGAAGAGCCGCCGGAACCAGCGCCGGCCGATCCGCTCGAACGGCATGCCGCGGAAGCATCGAAACAACGCATCGTGGCGCTGCGCCTCGCTGCGCCGGATGGCGGCTGGGACGGACACCAGCTCCGGCTTGCACTGGAAGCCGAAGGCCTTCGATATGGCCGCTATTCGATCTTTCACCGTGAACGTGAAGACGGCAAATCGCTGATCTATGTCGCCAGCATGATGGAACCTGGATCGTTCGATCTTGCGAAGATGGACGAACAACTGGTCCCGGGAATCTCGCTGTTCGGGATCGTGCCGGGCCCGATCGATGCGCCCGCGACATTTGATCTGCTGCTGGCCGTCGGGCGGCACCTGGCGGACCGGATCAAGGGCCAGTTGCAGGACGAGCAGGGCAGCACCTTGACCGCACAACGCATCCTCAACCTGAGAGAAGAGCTGGTGCACTTCGAGCACCGCCACAGGCGCCTGCGCCGCAGCTGATGAAGACGATCCCGGCAGGCCTGCGACAGCGCGCCCAGCGGCTGCGCGCCGAGATCGAACGCCACAACTACCGCTACCACGTGCTGGACGATCCGCAAATTCCGGACGCCGAGTACGACCGCCTGATGCGGCAACTGCGCGAACTCGAGGCACAGCATCCGGAGCTGATCGTGCCGGAGTCGCCGACCCAGCGCGTGGGTGGTGCGCCGGTTGCCGGGTTTGAGGAGGTGCGACATCGGCTGCCGATGCTCTCGCTCGACAATGCGTTTGCGCGCGAGGAAGTCGAGGCATTCGACCGACGGGTACGCGAGCGGCTCGAAACGGAGAAGGAGATCAGCTATTCGTGCGAGCCAAAGCTCGATGGCCTGGCCGTCAGCCTGACGTATCGCGAGGGAACGCTCGCGATTGCGGCGACACGCGGCGACGGCGCAGTGGGCGAGGATGTCACGCACAACATCCGTACGATCCAGAGCGTGCCACTGCGGCTCACAAGCAGCGCATGGCCGGCGCTGCTGGAAGTGCGCGGCGAGGTCTTCATGTCCCTGGCCGGCTTCGAGGAAATGAACCGGCGCGCCGCTGCGAAGGGCGAGAAAGTCTTCGTCAATCCGCGCAATGCCGCCGCTGGAAGCCTGCGGCAACTCGACCCCCGCCTGGCCGCCTCGCGTCCACTCGAGATCTACTTCTATGGCGCCGGCGTGGTCGAGGGTCGCAAACTGCCGGACCGGCATAGCAGAATTCTCGAACAACTGCGTGCCTGGGGCCTGCGGACCTCGCCGGAATCCCGTGTCGTCAGCGGCGTTGACGGCTTGCTCGCATATTACGAAGAGATCGGGCTGCGCCGCAGCAAGCTGCCGTACCAGATCGATGGCGTCGTCTACAAGGTCGATCTCATCGAGCAGCAGCGCGAACTCGGCTTCGTCGCGCGCGCGCCGCGCTGGGCGATTGCGCACAAGTTCCCGGCCGAAGAGGAAATGACGCGGGTACGCGCGATCGAGTGGCAGGTGGGGCGCACCGGCGCATTGACGCCGGTCGCGAGGCTGGAGCCAGTGTTCGTCGGCGGCGCAACCGTCAGCAACGCGACTTTGCACAATATTGATGAGCTGCAGCGCAAGGATGTGCGCATCGGCGACATGGTCATCCTGCGCCGGGCGGGGGACGTGATCCCGGAAGTCGTACGCGTCGTCGTCGAGAAACGTCCCGCGAGAACCTCGCCGGTCCGGCTGCCGGACAAGTGCCCGGTATGCGGCTCGGACGTCGAACGGGAAGAGGGCGAGGCCGTTGCGCGCTGCACGGGTGCACTCGCGTGCCCCGCCCAATTGAAGGAGTCGCTGCGTCATTTCGCTTCACGCAGGGCGCTCGACATCGAAGGGCTTGGCAGCAAGCTGATCGATCAACTGGTGGACGCCGGGCAGGTCAAGGATGCCGCCGACCTGTACCGGCTCAAGGCAGCGCAGCTCAGCGTACTCGAACGGATGGGCGAAAAATCCGCGGTCAATCTCATCGAATCGCTGGAGAAGAGCAAGAAAACTTCACTGGCCCGGTTCCTGTTTGCGCTCGGCATCCGCGACGTGGGCGAAGCCACAGCCGAGGCCCTGGCGCGACATTTCGGCACACTCGAGGCGTTGCGCAAGAGTGCGATCGAGCAGATCGAGGAAGTCCCCGACATCGGTCCGATTACCGCGGCGCACGTTCACGCATTCCTGGCGGAACCGAGGAATGGCAGGGTTATCGACTCGCTGATCAAGCTGGGCGTGAAATGGCTGGAAGCTCGCAAAGCCGCGGCAAAGAGCAGCAAGCTTGAGGGCCAGACATTCGTCTTGACCGGCAAGCTTGCGACGATGACCCGCGACGAGGCCGGTGAACTCGTGCGCGAGCATGGCGGCAAGGTCGCAGGCGGCGTTTCGAAGAACACCGACTTCGTGATCGCGGGTGAAGACGCGGGTTCCAAGTTGCGCAAGGCGACGGAACTGGGCGTCAATGTGATCGGCGAGGAAGAGTTCCTCAAGCTGATCGGGCGAAAACGCTGATCAGGCCTGGCGCGGGCCGGGCGGGTTGTCGTCGGCCTCCGGTCGGTTGTCCACGAACATCTGCACCATGACGCCAGCACGTACGGTCTGCGGCGCGTCCGGATTTTCGTGCTCCCTGATCCATCCTTCGATGTCCTCGAGGAACGCGGCGCCGCGCTCGCGCATCAGTCGCCGAAACAGCGGCATTGCCGCTCGATCGAGATCCAGGGCGACCACGCCATCGTCGTACAGGCGACCTTCCGGCCGTGCAGCCAGGTTGTGCTCCAGCGTGCTGAGCACGTCATAGGCTGCAGCGCCCAGGTGTTCGAGCGCGGCTGGATCCGCACCGCCCAGCGTGTAACGCCTGGTGACCGCCCGAAGTGAGCCGTCTTTCAGGATGCGCACGGCGCCAACCTGCGTCAGTTCCTCGAGGATGATCTTCGGGTAGATGTCGCCGCTGAAGGACCGAACCAAAGACTCAAACGACGGCGCCGGGCCCTCGACAGAAAGGACCTGCGGACGCCCCTCACTGTCGGTGTATTCCGGGCTTTCGAACCATCCTGCCAGGACCCGCGCCAGGCGATTGCGCCGGTAATCCTTTTCGGCAGCCGGGTCAGGACCGCCTGGAGCCTCCGAGTTAACAATATCGCTGACGACGTGGCGGTGCAGCCCAGTAATTGTCGAAACGCGCGAGAAACTCAACGGTTTTCCCTGCTCGCGTAGGATATCGCGGGCGGCATGAACAAAGGCAATATTGGCGATACGCGAAAAATCATAGGTCGACATGCCGTGGCGAAGCATGATCCGCGCCAAGGGGCGCAGGAGGCGGAGGCAACTTTGATGCAGCGCGAGCTTACTTGGAAGCAACTTTGGATTGCTCCGACACTTGCATCGAACACCTGAATTCCAAAGTTTCCATGGTCATGGTACGAGTGTACAGGTGATGATCAAATGAGATCTCGATCTGCAAATCCTCTGGGTCGAACGAGTAACGAACTGAAATCGCATCGGTGCGTGCACTGTTGAGGACAATATGGACAAAACTTCAGAAATTGATGATGGGATCTCAGAGACAGCTCGTACATTGTTGCGAAGGGTATTCAGGATCCTTCAGGGTTGTGGCCTAACGACTCAGCAATTGAGAGGAATTTCCAAGCAAGCACTCGGTGACGTGGAGGAAATACGGGAAGGTCATACAAACAGAGTCACTGCACGCCAGGCGTTCATGTGTAGCGACGTTGTACTGAAATGGCGGCGCGATTGTTCATTTCTTGATGACAATGGCCTTCCAATTCAACTGTCGCCAAATGGAGCGGCGCCATCCTTTGTTGAACTCGTTGAGGCGACCGCGCCGGGTGCGGACCCGGCTGCAATGTTGTCCTCGATGGAGGAGCTTGGAGTTGTACGGATCACTGAGAACAAAAAAATAGAGCTGATTAGCGAGTCTGTTGTTGCATGCTCTGGTCGCGATGGTTCTATGGTCGCTAGCGAATTCGTACTTGAGCATATCTGCGGGTTTTTAGGTTCAGTTGAATACAATGTCTTTGATAAGCCGTCGCGTGCTAAAGGAAGATTCGAGCGGGCCTGCTATGCATCGGTCCCGCAAAACTTGGTTCCTGTGCTCGAGCATTTAGTCAGTTCGCGCGGACAAGATTTCGTGGACGTAATTGACGAATGGCTGGCTCGCCGAGCCGTGAAAGAAGTGTCGGAAGACGTGACTGTTTTGGTTGGAGCGGGTGCGTACGTGTTTGTGAGAAAGCACGTTTGAGCAGAATAACTAGTATTTTTAGATACTTATGATATGAAGCTAGAATGAAATCTGGCCATTTCTCACACCTCGTGACGCTAACTGATTGATTAATTAGGAACTTTCGTAGGTCCGCGCTGGCAGGCGCTTACGCGGTGTGGCTACTTATCGTCTAATCCAGCTAGATTAAGTCATGTCAGATACTTATGATGTTAAACGAGATCTTCTAGCAGCATTTCGATCGCTGATGACGCCACTCATCAGGATCCTGTTGAGAAGTGGCATTACGTTTCAGGAATTCGCGGGAGTACTGAAAGACGTCTATGTAACGGTCTGCGCGAGAGAGATGACGCTACCTGGACGCAGGTTGACGCTTTCTCGGGTTGCAATCGCAACGGGTTTAACGCGCAGAGAAGTTGCAAAGATAGTCCGTAGCGAAGGCAAGACTAAGTGGGGCGTATGGAGTAACGCTGGTCTTGCAGCGAGCGTGTTGGAGGCTTGGCATACCGATGCTCAGTTTCTGGCGCCATACGGTTACCCCCGCGATTTGAAGATTGATGGGACGGATGAAGTCCCAACTTTTGAAGACTTGGTACGTCGATTTAGTGCGGACGTGCCACACGAGATTCTAGTAGGGGAACTAATTCGAGTCGGAGCAGCGAGGGTGCTGGAAGGCGGGCAATATCTGCGCGTCCAGAAGCGCACGTACATCCCGACAGATATGACCGCGGAGATGATTCAGATATTTTCTCAGGCTGTTCGTCGTTACATTGAAACTGTGGATTACAACCTGGGAAAGACTAAGGGCCTGGAAAAGCGCTTCGATCGAATGGTGTATCCGGACGATGGACTGAGATTGGTGGATGTCGAGATTTTCCAGCAAGAGATTCGTGAGTACTTGGAAACGGTGATCCAAGAAATAGACCAAAAGTCCGCGACTTATCCGAGGCCGGCGAGAAAGCGCGGCGAAGAGGCAGTGCAAGTGGGTGTTGGCATCTATTTTTACCAGGAGGCAGCTGACGATAAGTCGCCTCTGCTGGACACGTTTAGCGACTTGCAAGAGTTTGCTGATGACGAACTGGACGACTGAGTTTTGAGTTTGTGTTGGCGCATTGAAAGGTTTGGTTCGGTAGCTGGCTTTGGAAACGAGAAAAGCTCGGAGCACACACGATGAAAACTGACAGGCATGGTAGGCAGATCGCACTTGTTCTCGGTGCCGTCGCCGTCTTAGTCAGCGGAAGTGTGGCGCTGGGCGCTCGCCCAATCGCGCGCGATGCAATTGCAGTTTCACGTACAGCCGAAATTCTAACGATCGAGCGTGCATCAAACGGCAAACTGCTCGCTGTTGGGCGCCTGGATAGTCTGTCAGCAGTGAATTTCGCGGCATCCGTACTTGGACAAGATTTTGTATTGATCGCTGGGGTGGCAAATAATCGATTTATCCAAGGCGCCGAGATTGGTCGAGCGGTTGCGCTATTCGGAGAGAACGTTGAGGGCGTGTATCTCGTTGATGCAGCAATCGTCCTCGATGGTCAGTACGTGCAAGGTGTCTCCAAGGTTTATTTGCAAGGCCGCATTGCTTCTCTGAATCGTGGCATCGGGAAAGTGACAATCGGTGCGCTTGAGTTGGATGCCTCGTCCCTTATGTATGAGCCATCGACTGCAAGCCTCACGTCTGGTTCTGCTGCGGGATTTGTGGGCACCCAGCCGTCGATTGCCGGGATGATTCTCGTGGAGCAGGTCGTCCGCATTCGTGGGACTCGGGCTTCCCGACTTGACGCGTCAGTTGGTACGGGTCGACCAGACGCATCAGTCGGCACCGGTAGTCCGGATGCGTCTGTTGGTACCGGCAGCCCCGATG
>JBBEAB010000033.1:0-24400 GCA_040899645.1 Steroidobacteraceae bacterium | reverse complement strand
CGTCTGTTGGTACCGGCAGCCCCGATGCCTCAGTTGGAACTGGCAGCCCGGATGCATCAGTGGGCACCGGTAGTCCGGATGCGTCTGTTGGTACCGGCAGCCCCGATGCCTCAGTTGGAACTGGCAGCCCGGATGCTTCGGTTGGGACTGGTAGCCCAGACGCATCAGTCGGCACCGGTAGCCCCGATGCTTCAGTTGGAACTGGCAGCCCCGATGCTTCGGTTGGGACTGGTAGCCCAGACGCATCTGTTGGCACCGGCCGCTCCGCAGGCTGAACCGAGCTTCGCCGTTCTCTGACGGCGCGGCAGTTCTCGCGGCGCTCTGCATCACTTCGTAGGTGCCTTTCTACTCGGACCGCTCCGCGTCTCGCGCGCGCCTGTTAGCGTAAGCTTGCGCCGTCATCCTCGTTTGCATGCGGCGCTAATCTGATGCGATTGCCCTCAAATCCCCAGGTGGCGAGGTGGCGCTCGGGCGCAATCGCGGCAGTCGCTGGCATTGCGACGCTACTGGCGGTTTCCTGTGGCGGTAGCGATCCGGCGGGGAAGCCTGATGTAGCCAATCAACCGGTCGTCCTGAAGCGCGGGTTGGGAGGCCAGCCTGGGTCCCTCGATCCCCAGCGTGCGGAAGACGCGTTCTCCTATGACGTTTTGCGCGATCTTTACGAAGGCCTCGTGACCAGCAATCCGGAGGGCGAAGTCATACCGGCCGTCGCCGCCGCCTGGACCGTCGATGCGGACGGCACCCGCTATACCTTTTCCCTGCGTAGCGATGCCCGTTGGTCAAATGGCGACCCGGTCATCGCCGCAGATTTCGTAGCGGCCTTGCAGCGTGCAATGGATCCGGCAACCGCCTCCGGCGCGGCCGACCTGCTGCGTGCGATCCGGCATGCCCCCGAGATCCTCTCCGGCAAGTTGCCGGCAACTCGGCTCGGCGCCCGCGCTTTGGATGATCACACCCTCGAAATCGTGCTGTCGCGACCGGTGCCGTACTTCCCGGACATACTGACCAACACCGTGGCCTTCCCGGTGCATCGTTCCATGTTGTCCGCGGCCGGCAGCTTTTCGACGCCAGGCGTCACGATCTCGAACGGTCCCTATCAGCTTGGCGCGCTGACGCCGGGCGCCAGCATGCGGCTCAACCGGAATCCGAACTACTGGGATTCGTCTTCGGTCGCGTTCGATGAAATCCAGTACGAATTCGTGCCGGATGAAAACGCCGAGTTCACTCGCTTCCGTGCCGGCGAGCTCGATGTAACCAACACGGTGCCGGAGCAGCGATTCGAGGAGCTGGCGAAAAAACCGGGCTCAGGGCTGCAGCACCGGGCGACGCTGGCTACTTTCTATTTCACGTTCAATACCGACCGCGGCCCGTTGCGGGGCAAACCAACGTTACGCGAAGCCCTGTCGCTTGCCATCGACCGCGAGGCGATCACGTCGTTGGTCACGAAGGCGGGACAGGTGCCCGCTTATTCGCTGGTGCCAGCGGGCGTCTGGAACTACTCACCCGCTTCCTATGACTGGCAGCAAATGCTGCAGGTGGATCGCCTCGCGCGTGCACGCAGGCTGTATGGGGCGGCCGGGTACACGGCGCAACGCCCCCTGCGCCTGCGCCTGCTCTACAACGAGAACGAGCTGGTGCAAAAGGTGTGTCTTGCCATCGCCTCGATGTGGAAGGAAGCGCTCGGAGCCGAAATCGAACTGATCCAGATGGAGTTCAAGGCGTATCTGGCGGCACGCGCGGATCCGGCGCAATGGGATGTCGTGCGCGTCGGCTGGACCGCGGACTACAACGATGCGTCCACATTCCTCGACACGATGACCCGGGATAGTCCGCAGAACTTCGGGCGCTGGTTCGATCCGCGCTATGCAAACCTGCTGGAAGCGGCTGCGGCTGAATCAGACGTCGGGCAGCGACGCGGGACCCTGCAGCAGGCGGAGGCCCTGATGCTCGCAGACTATCCGCTGCTGCCGGTCTACTTCTACGTGACCCGACGGCTGGTGCAGCAGCATATCGCTGCACCAGCCATCAATCCGATGAACCGGACGTACTCGCGATACTTCCGTATCGGCAACTGACGGTCAGAGCGAGCGTTCGACTTTCGCTTCCTTCACCAGCGCCTTCAGGTGTTCCTCGAACTTTCTCTGGTTCACCATCGGTTCGAGTTGCGGCTTCACCGCCTCATATGGCGGCGGGGTCGTCGGGCGGGTGCCTTCGAGTTTGATCACGTGCCAGCCGAACTCGGACTTCACCGGCGTTGCGGTGTATTTGCCGATCTCGAGCTGCTGGGTAGCGTCCGAGAAGGGCTTGACCATCTGCGCCGCACTGAACCAGCCGAGGTCGCCGCCTTCGGTCGCGGAGCCGTCCTTGGAGTTGTCAGTCGCCAGCTTCTCGAACTTTGCGCCTTTGTCGAGCTGCGCGATCAGGTCCTTGGCCTGGGCTTCGTCATCCACGAGGATATGCCGGGCGTGGTATTCCTCCTTAGGCAGTTCCGCGATTCGCGCGTCGTATTCGGCCTTGATCTCTTCTTCCGTCGGCTTGGCGCCGTCCGTGAATTTCTTGTAGAGCATTTCGGCCATCGCGCTGTTGCGAACCAGCTCGAGTCGGGCACCGGGTTCGCCCGCGACCAGCTTCTGCTTCTCGGCCTCCTGCGCCCCGATGTACATGCCGATCAGCTCCTCGAGCGTCTCGTTCTGCTCCTCTGCCGTGAGGTCGCCTGGCGCTTTGCCCTGGTGGCGGGTCTTGATGTAAAGATCCCACACATCGCGTGAAATCGGCGTCCCGTTCACGACGGCGACCGGCTTTGCCGCGGCAGTCTCCGGTGTCTCGGCCTTGGTGCAGCCGGCGGCCAGCAGCAGGCCGAGGAATGTCACTGCCAATGCGTTCATATATCTCATGATGTCCTCGATGGGTTGTCGTCGTCGGGTGATATTGCTTCGATATTCAATGCGTGGATCTCGCCGGGCATCATCCCTGCCAAAGCCTCGTAAACCATGCGATGCCGCTGCAGCCGGCTGCGGCCGGCGAATGCCTGAGACTCGATCCGGACCAGAAAGTGCCCCGCACCGCCTCTCGCGCCAGGATGCCCGGCGTGGCGCGCGCTGTCATCGCGTACCGAGATACGCGCCGCAGCAAAGGCCGACTCGAGCCGGGACTGGATGCGCTCAAGCGAGGGGTGCGTCATCGTGCCGTGCCTGCGCCGCGATCCAGAATCCCTGCGCGACGATGAATATCAGCGTCAGGCCCAGCATGCCGAACAGCTTGAAATTAACCCAGGTCGCCTCGTCGAAGTAGCGGAAGACCACCACGTTGGCCGCACCCATGACCAGGAAGAACCCGATCCACATCCAGTTCAGGCGGCGCCACAGCCGCGGGCTCAACGCGAAATCCGCATCCGTTGCCGACATCAGGCGCTGCACCAGCGGGCGGTCCCCGAACCGGCGCCAGAGGCTGATGAGGAATGCGGCTGCGAACAGCCAGTTTACGACCGTCGGCTTCCACATGATGAATGCGGTGTCGCGGATCAGCAGCGTCAGTCCACCGAACACCAGCACGAGCCCGGCTGAAACGATGTGCATCGGGTTCACGCGCCGGGTGCGCAGCCAGTTGACCGATACCTGGATCACCGTCGCGACGATGATCACGACCGTCGCGACGTAGATATTGGCGAGCTTGTAGGCGACGAAGAACGCGATAACCGGCAGGAAATCGAACAGCAGCTGCATGCGCGGAACCGTCGTGAGGGGCGCCAATGATAGCGGAAGCGGCCCGTACCTGCCCCCGGTACATAATGGACCATGGCCGAGCGCCTGGAGTTGCATCCGACGACGCCGCAGGCGCGAATGCTGCGCAGTGCCGCCGCCTGCCTGCACGATGGCGGCGTCGTCGTGTACCCCACGGACTCCTGTTATGCGCTGGGCTGCGCGATCGGCGCCAAGGAGGCGATGGAGCGCATCCAGCGCATCCGCCAGACCGGCAAGCGCCACTTTTTCACGGTCATCTGCCGCGACCTGTCGGAAATTGCCCGCTTCTCACGCGTCGACAACCAGCAGTACCGGCTTCTCAAGGCGTTCACGCCGGGCCCCTATACCTTCGTGCTGCGCGCGACGCGCGAAGTGCCGCGGCGCCTGTTGGATGAACGGCGCAAGACGGTCGGAATCCGCGTGCCTGACCACCCGGTGGTCCAGGCGCTGCTGACGGAGTTTGCGGAGCCGCTGATGAGCACGACCCTGTTGCTGCCGGGTGACGAGGTGCCGATGACCGACGCCCGCGAGATCGAGGAGCGGATCGGGCATGTCGTGGACCTGATCCTCGATGCGGGCAATTGCGGCATCGAAGCGAGCACGATCGTCGACCTGTCGGGCGCCGCGCCGCGACTGCTGCGTTCCGGCAAGGGCGATCCGCGCCCGTTCCAATGACCGGCAGCAACGCGCCCTGCATCGTATAATCGCCGGTAATTCCCGGGGATTGGCTCGGGACCCCATCGGGACGGTCCATGGATCTGGCTGTGTTTCTCACCAACGTCTCGATCGGCGCCGTACCCATCGTATTTGCAATCACGGTTCATGAAGTCGCCCATGGCTGGGTCGCGCGGCACTTCGGCGACCGCACGGCCGAGGCGCAGGGCCGGCTGAGCCTCAACCCGATTCGCCACATCGACCCGATCGGCACCGTGCTGGTGCCGCTGCTGTTGCTGTGGATCGGCGGTTTCCTGTTCGGCTGGGCCAAGCCCGTGCCGGTCAATCCGCGATTCATGCGCAATCCGCGCGGCAACATGGTGTGGGTTTCCGCGGCCGGGCCGGCGGCCAACCTGGTGATGGCAATCATCTGGGCGTTCCTGATGATGGTGTGCCAGAGGGTGGACCTGGGTGTTGCCGGGCTTTGGCTCGAAGCCATGGCAGCCGTCGGCATCTTCATCAACGTGCTGCTGGCGGTCTTTAACATGCTGCCGATACCACCACTCGACGGCGGGCAGGTATTGACGAATCTCCTGCCGCGCGGATCAATCAGCAACATGCTCGAAGCCATCGCGCCGTTTGGTCTTTTTATTGTGCTGGGACTGCTGGCAACCGGCTTGCTGTCGCCGCTGGTGAGCGGCCCCATCGGCTACCTGCAGGGCCTGCTGGCGGCGACCTTCAGACTGCACGCGGGCTAGGAGCAAGGTCATGGCGGCCAACCAGGGTCAGAATCGTCGCGTCGTCTCCGGCATGAGGCCGACCGGACAACTGCACCTCGGCAATTACCACGGCGCGCTCGCCAATTGGGTCGAGTTGCAGTATCGCTACGAGTGCTACTTCTTCGTCGCCGACTGGCATGCCCTGACGACCGGCTACGAGGACACCGCGGCCTTCAAGTCGAATGCGCATGAAGTGATCATCGACTGGCTCGGCGCCGGGCTGAATCCGAGCGCCTGTACGATCTTCGTGCAATCGCGGGTGCCGGAGCACGCCGAGCTGCACCTGATCCTGTCGATGGTGACGCCGGTGTCGTGGCTCGAGCGGGTGCCGACCTACAAGGACCAGATCGAGCAGTTGAAGGACCGGGATCTCAGCACCTATGGATTCCTCGGCTACCCGCTGCTGCAGAGCGCGGACATCCTGATGTACCGGCCGGAGTTCGTGCCGGTCGGCGACGACCAGGTCGCGCACGTTGAGATTACCCGCGAGATCGCGCGGCGTTTCAACCACATCTACGGTCGCGAGACGGATTTCGAAGCGCGCGTCGAGAAGGCGATCAAGCGCCTCGGCAGCCGGAACGCCACGCAGTACACAGAGCTGCGCCGGCAGTACCAGGAGCAGGGCGATGCCAATGCGCTCGCCCAGGCGCGGAAATTGATCGAGTCGGGCGCGCGCCTGACGGTGGCGGATCGCGAACGGTTGCTCGGCTACCTCGAAGGCGGCGGCCGCGCGATCCTGCCGGAGCCCGCGGCGCTCCTGACGAAGTCGCCAAAGGTGCCGGGCCTCGATGGCCGGAAGATGTCGAAGTCCTACGGAAACACGATCGGGCTGCGCGAGGATCCGGAAAGCGTGCAGAAGAAACTGCGGGCCATGCAGACAGATCCCGCGCGCGTGCGTCGCACCGACCCCGGCGACCCGGACAAGTGCCCGGTCTGGGACCTGCACAAGATCTACTCGAACGAGGAAACAATGTCCTGGGTCCAGAAGGGCTGCCGGTCGGCTGGCATCGGCTGCCTCGAGTGCAAGAAGCCGCTGATCGACTCGGTCCTCGCGGAACTGAAGGTGATCCGCGAGCGCGCGCGCGAGTACGAGGAGAACCCGGATCTAGTCCGCAGCATCGTCGCGGAGGGCTGTGAACGCGCCCGCGAAGCGGCGCGTGCGACAATGGACGAAGTCCGTACGGCGATCGGCCTGGAGTACCGTTGAACGAAGCGTCCGACATCGCTGCCGAACCCGGCGACGAATCCGGCGCCGCCCTGCCGCCGCCGCAACAGGGCGAGATGCCATTCGCCTTCGTCGAGGGCGAGCCGGTGACTGAAATGCCGCGCGACCTCTACATCCCGCCGCAGGCGCTCGAGGTCTTCCTCGAGGCGTTCGAGGGCCCGCTGGACCTGCTGCTCTACCTGATCCGGCGCCAGAACATCGACGTGCTGGACATCCCGATCGCCGACATCACGCGTCAGTACATGGAATACATCCAGCTGATGCAGGAACTCGACCTGGAGCTTGCCGGTGAATACCTGCTGATGGCCGCGATGCTGGCCGAGATCAAGTCGCGCATGTTGCTGCCGCGCAGCGGCGATGCCGGGCAGGAAGAGGAAGACCCACGCGCCGAGCTGGTCCGGCGCCTGCAGGAGTACGAGCGCTTCAAGCGCGCAGCCGAGGACATTGACCACCTGCCACGGCTCGAACGCGACGTGCACCACGCGGTCGCGGAACTGACCCACCGGCAGGTGGTGCGCATGTTGCCGGAAGTCGCACTGCAGGAAATGCTGGTCGCGTTCAAGGACGTCGTGCAACGCGCGACGATGTTTGCCCACCTGCACGTCAAACGCGAGACGCTCTCGGTGCGGCAGCGCATGTCGGATGTGCTCGCGATGCTGGACGGACCCGGCCTCATCGAGTTCGTGCGACTGTTTCGCGCCGAAGAGGGCCGCATGGGTGTCACGGTCACGTTCGCCGCGCTCCTCGAACTCCTGCGCGAGCAGCTGATCGAGATCGTACAGACGGAGCCCTACCAGCCCCTGCACGTACGCCGCGCCGAGCGCGATCCGGATGCGCCGGCGCTCGACGACCTGGAAATCACGACTGCCTGACGGACGGGACGCTCATGGACAACGGTCAGCTGAAGGGCATCATCGAAGCGGCGCTGTTGGCCTACGGACAGCCGCTCAGCGTCGACCAGCTGCGCGAGATGTTCGACGAGTTCGAGCGCCCCGAGGCCACCGCGGTGCGCGCGGCGCTTGGAGAGCTTGGCCGCGACTGCGACGGGCGACCGATGGAGCTGGTCGAAGTGGCGAGCGGCTGGCGGCTGCAGGTGCGCGCTGCCTACGCGACGCGGCTATCGAAGCTCTGGCAGGAGCGCCCGAGCCGTTACTCGCGCGCGCTGCTCGAAACGCTTGCGCTGATCGCTTACCGCCAGCCGATCACGCGCGCGGAGATCGAGGACGTTCGCGGCGTGACGGTGAATCCGAACATCGTACGCACGCTGACCGAGCGTGGCTGGATCCGCGTCGTCGGTCACCGCGAGGTGCCGGGACACCCGGAGCTGCTCGGCACGACGCGCGAGTTCCTCGACTACTTCGGGCTCAAGACACTCGACGAACTGCCCTCGCTCGCGGCGCTGAAGGACATGGATGACGTCGGCATCCAGCTCGAGTTCGACGGGCCGGTGACCGTGCAGGCGGCCCCGGCCGGGCTCGCGGCCGCAAACGATTCCGAAGCGGCGAATTGAACCGGCGCGGCAGCGCCGCGGTCGGCCACACGCATGCGTGAACGGATCCAGAAACTGTTGGCAGCGCGTGGCGTCGGCTCGCGCCGCCAGGTCGAGGCCTGGATCGTCGCCGGTCGCATCAAAGTCAATGGCAAGCTGGCGAAGCCAGGCCAGCCGGTCGGTGAGCGTGACGACATCCGCCTTGACGGACGCCGACTGCGGCTCGGCGTTGGCAAGGAGCCGGCGCATCGCGGGATGATCTACCACCGGCCTGCGCAGGAAGATATCCGCGCTGGCAGCACGGGCACGATGCCGAGTTCGCTGGAACGACTGCCGAAAGCTGCCGGCCAGCGCTGGATTCCGATCAGTCCGCTCGCGCCAAACGACGGCGGACTCGAGCTGTTCATTACCGATGGCAAGCTGGCCGCCGCGCTGACCCGGCGGGGCCTTGGCATCCCGAGCGAGTACAGCGTGCGCGTGCGCGGCGCATTCGACGAATCAAGGATTGCGGCTGACTTGATTGCCGCGGCCGCGGAGACATCGCCGACCGGCCATATCACGGCGGTGACGCAGGCGGGCGGCGAGGGCAGCAATCGCTGGTTGCAGGTTCACTGCGTCGGGCTGCGGCCGCGCGATCTCAAGCGGCTGTTCGAGCAGTATGGCCTGGAGGCCAATCGCATCCTGCGCACGCGCTACGGGCCGATCGCGATGGATCGGGCGCTCGCGCGCGGTCGCAGCCGGCCGCTGACCGATGAGGAACTGGGGGCGCTCGGCGAGGCGACGGCGCGGCAGCCTACTGACAGTCGAAGGCCTGCCCGTTGATGCCCTGGCTTGCCGGGCCGAGCAGATAGAGGAACGGCCCGACTACGTCAGCCGGCTCCAGCAATTTGCTGCGGTCCTCGGCCGGAAACGCCTGCAGGCGCATCGCGGTCTTCACCGGGCCCGGATTGACGCTATTGACGCGCACTTGCGTCGTTTCGGACATTTCGTGCGCGAGTACCTGCATCAGGCCTTCGACCCCGAACTTCGATGCGGCATAGGCGCCCCAGTACGCGCGGCCGCGCCGCGCAATCGAGCTGGAAGTGAAGACGACGCTGGCATCGCTCGAAAGCCGCAGCAGCGGCAGCAGGGTTTGCGTCAGGATGAAGGCAGCGGTCAGGTTGACGTGCAGCACCTTGCACCAGGTGGGCACGTCGTAGTGCACGATTGGACTGAGCGCGCCCAGGATACCGCCGACGTGCGCAAGGCCGTCGATGCGGCCGAACTCCCGCTGCAGGGCATCGTGCAGCGCGTCGTATTCCGGCGCCGCGGCGGTCTCGAGGTTGAACGGCAGTAACGCCGGCTGTGGCCCGCCATCCTTGACGATCCGGTCGTACGTGCGCTCGAGCTTGCGCGGCGTGCGACCCAGCAGCCCGACCGTGGCGCCCTGGCGCGCCAGCGCGCAAGCGAGCGCTTGCCCGATGCCGTCGCCCGCGCCGGTCACGACAATCACGCGCCCGGCATGCGATCCCGGTGCCGGGTCGTACGTCAGACCATTGGGGAGCTCGGTCATGGACTCAATGCTGCCGCGCCACGCGCCATGCCGTCCACAGTCCCGCGAGCGGCGCCAGCGTGATGCGGCGCCGGCCGACCGCGAATCCCTCGTGTTCGATCCGGGCGAGCAGTGCGTCATGCAGCGCGCCGAGGACCCGCAGGCCCCGGAGTTCCGGCAGATCCACCGCGTCGAGCTGGGTCATTGCCTGCTTCCACTGCGCGGCTGATCGGGCTGCCAGGCGCTCGAGGCAACGGCGGGTGCCGACGCGAACGTCCGCGTCGCGTAACTCGACATGCGAAATGCCGTTTTCGCCGAGCCAGTCGAGCGGCAAATAGATGCAGCCATCAATCGCGTCCTGTCGCAGGTCGCGAATTATCTCGACCAGCCGCACCGACTGACCGGCAGCTCGCGCCAGGCGCTCAAGCGGCTCGGCATCACCCGCGGGGCAGAGGGCAATTGCTGCCGTGCGACAGAAACCGTCCGCACGCCGGAGGTAGCCGTCGAGTTCCGCCTCGGTCTCGTAGCTCGCCTTGGCGAGATCGAACTCCAGGCTGGACAGGGCGTCCAGCAGGGGTCGCCATGCGGCGGTCGCCTCCGGCCGGGCCCGCCACAAGGCCTGCGTCAGCGGGTGCCGCGGCGCGCCACGTCCGAGTCGGTCGATCTCTTCCTTCCACCATTGCAGCTTCAGGTGCGAGACGCCGTGATCGACATTGGCCGCGACGATGGCCCGGAGTTCCGCTTCGAGCGCGAACAGCGCCGCGGTCAATGGCTGCAACGGGCGCGGCGTAAACAGCCACGCATTCCAATGCAGGCTGCCGGCCGGCGGCGGTGCGGCCGGACCCGGCAGGGACGCATTCATCTCAGTGCTCTTCTGGCGGGGCGAGTTCCGGCGCCGGGCTGTCGATCTCGCGTACCGATACTTCGATCTCGCTCAGGTCCTCGATCGGTTTCTCGCCGCGCACGCCGAGCTCGGTGAACTTGCGCGCGCCCGGGAGCACGTTGCGCTCCAGCGAGCCGACCGACGCGTTGTAGGCGCGCACGCTTGCCTCCAGCGCGTTGCCGAGCTTGCCGAGGTGATTGCGAAACGTGCCGAGGCGCGCGTACAGGTCTTCGGCCAGCCGGCGGATGCGTTCCGCGCCTTCGGCGAGCCGGACGTTCTGCCAGCCGCTGTGCACGGCTTTCAGCAGCGCCAGCAAAGTCGAGGGCGTGGTCAGAATCACGCCGCTGGTCATCGCGCGGTCGAGCAGATCCGGCTGCTGGTCGAGAGCAGCCGACAGGAACTGGTCACCCGGCAGGAACAGCACGACGAACTGCGGCGCATTCTCGAACTGCGCCGCATAGTTCTTGGACGACAACAGGCGGACGCGATCCGACACATGCTGCGCATGGCGCCGCAACGCCACCGTGCGCGTCTCGTCGTCCGGCGCCTCGACCGCCAGCAGGTAGGCGTCGAGCGGCGTCTTGACGTCGACGACGACATCGCGATCTTCGGGGAGGTGCACGATCATGTCGGGCCGCAACGCGCCGTCTTCGCCGGCGACGTGCACCTGTTCCTCGAAGTCGCAATGCGCCGTCATGCCGGCGAGCTCCACCAGCCGCCGCAGTGCGATCTCGCCCCACTGGCCGCGGACCTGCGGCTTGCTGAGCGCCTGCACGAGATTGCGCGTCTCGCGCTGCAGGGCGCCATGCGTCTCGCGCATGTCCGTCAGGTGTTGGCGCAGGCTGCCGAAATCGCGCTGCCGCTCGACCTCGATTTCGCGTAGCGCTTCCGAGGTGCGCGCCAGCGATTCCTGGATCGGCTTGATCAGCGTTTCGATCGCCTGTTCGCGTTCCTTGAGCGCGCTCTGCGCGGTTTGCTGGTGGCTGCCGAGGTTTTCCTTGGCGAGCCGCAGGAAGTTCTCGATATTCTCCCGCAGCTGCCGGCCAGCGAGGTCGTCGAAACGCCGGTCGAGCTGGTCCATCGCGCGATCGAGTGCAATCGTGCGCTCGGTTTCGATCGTGGCCGCGCGGCACCTGCCGAACCACCAGCCGGCGATGAGGGCAAGTGCCAGCCCGAGCAGCATCAGCAGGATTGAAGGCAGGTCCATGGTCATGCTTGCAGCCCCAGCCAGTCGAGCAGCCCGGCCGGCTGGTCGAGCACGGCGTCGGGCTGCCAGGCGGCGGGATCTTCGCCCTCGTCCAGGTAACCGAATCCGGCTACCAGCGGAATCATGCCCGCGTTGCGGGCGGCCTGCACGTCGCGTTCCGCATCGCCGACGTAGACGCATTCGCGTGGCGCCAGGCCGAGCAGGCCGGCCGCGTGAAGCAGCTGCAGGGGGTGTGGCTTGCGTTCGGCGAGCGTGTCGCCGCTGACGATGCAGCCGCTGCGCGCCGCGAGTCCCAGTTGCTCGAGCAGCGGAATGGTGAGCCAGCCGGGTTTGTTGGTGACGATGCCCCAGCGCATTCCCGCCTGCTCGATGGTGGCGAGCACATCCTCGAATCCGGCGAACGGCCGGGTGTGGACCGCGATGGCGCCCCGGTAATAATCGAGGAAGCGCAGTCGCAACGACTCGTATCGGTCGGGCTCCGGCTCGCCGAATGCAAAGCGGATCATGCGCGGCGCGCCATGCGAGACGAGCGGGCGGATCCGTTCGAATGGCAGGCGCTCCATGCCTTCAGCCACGCGCAGCTGGTTGAGCGCATGTGCCATGTCCGGCGCCGTGTCGAGCAGGGTGCCGTCCAGATCCAGCAGCACGCCGCGCAGGTCGCGGCGGTGCGTCATGGCGCCGAAGCCGCCGCCGGCCGCTTGAAATGCACGAGGTAATTGACCGACGTATCCAGGCTGATGCGTGCCTGCCGGGTCGCCGGGTTGTACTCGAGCCCGGCCAGGTCGGCGAGCTCGAGGCCTGCGCCGCGGGCCCAGCGTGCGATTTCCGAGGGCCGGATCAGGCGCGCGTACTGGTGCGTGCCCATCGGCAGCAGGCGCAGCAGGTATTCGGCCCCGACGATCGCAAGCCCGAACGCCTTCGCATTGCGGTTGATCGTCGAGCAGATCACGTCGCCGCCCGGGCGCACGAGCCGGGCGAGCGCCGCGACCACAGCGGACGGCTCCGGGACGTGCTCCAGCATCTCCAGGCAGGTCACGAGGTCAAACGCGCCGGGCTCGGCGTCGGCCAGGGTCTCGGCCGGTATTTCGCGGTAGTCCACGGCGATGCCGGATTCCAGCGCATGCAGTCGCGCCACCTCGAGGGCCCCGGGGGCGAGATCGATGCCGATGACCCGGGCACCGCGCCGGGCCATCCCTTCGGCCAGCAGGCCGCCGCCGCAACCCACGTCGACGACGCGCAGGCCCGCCAGGCCGGCACGCGCTTCGATGTAATCGAGGCGTGCCGGATTGAGGTCGTGCAGGGGGCGAAACTCGCCGTGCGGGTCCCACCAGTGCGGCGCTGCCGCGTCGAATTTCGAGATCTCGGCGGGGTCGACATTGAGGCCGGATTGCATCGGATAAGTATACCCGCTGTGCTAAAATTCGCGCTTTCCAACGACCTTTGGCGAAGACGAAATCCGCATGAGCGAGATCGCGCGCGAAGTCCTGCACGTCAACCTCGAAGACGAGATGCGCAAGTCCTACCTCGATTACGCGATGAGCGTGATCGTGGGTCGGGCCCTGCCCGACGTCCGTGACGGCCTGAAGCCGGTTCACCGCCGCGTGCTGTATGCGATGCGCGAACTCAGCAACGACTGGAACAAGCCTTACAAGAAGTCCGCGCGTATCGTCGGCGACGTCATCGGCAAGTACCACCCGCACGGCGACGCCGCGGTATACGACACCATCGTGCGCATGGCGCAGCCGTTCTCGCTGCGCTACCTGCTGGTGGACGGGCAGGGCAATTTCGGCTCGGTGGATGGCGATGCGGCGGCGGCCATGCGCTACACCGAAGTGCGCATGTCGCGCATCGCGCATGAATTGCTCGCCGACATCGACAAGGCAACTGTCGATTTCACGCCGAACTACGACAACAGCGAGCACGAACCGGCAGTCCTGCCCGCGCGCATTCCGAACCTGCTGGTCAATGGTTCCGCCGGCATTGCAGTCGGCATGGCGACCAACATCCCGCCGCACAACCTCGGCGAGATCATCGATGCCTGCGTCGCGCTGATCGACGACACGAACCTCTCGCTGGCCGACCTGATGCGCCTGGTGCCCGGTCCGGACTTCCCGACTGCCGGCATCATCAATGGCGCGGCGGAAATCGTACTGGCTTACAAGACCGGCCGCGGCCGCCTGTCGGTGCGGGCCCGCACCAGTGTCGAGGAGATCGACCCGCGCGGCCGGCAGGCAATCATCGTCACCGAGCTGCCTTACCAGGTAAACAAGGCGCGCCTGCTCGAACGCATCGCCGACCTGGTGCGCGCCAAGGAAATCGAGGGCATTTCCGAACTGCGCGATGAGTCCGACAAGGACGGCCTGCGTGTCGTCATCGAACTCAAGCGTGGCGAGAACCACGAGCTGATCCTGAACCAGCTCTTCAAGCTGACGCCGATGGAAACCGTGTTCGGCGTCAACATGGTCGCGCTGCTGGACGGCCAGCCGAAGCTGCTGTCACTGCGCGAAATGCTGGACGCATTCCTGCGTCATCGCCGCGAAGTGGTGACGCGCCGCACGATCCACGATCTCGGCAAGGCGCGCGATCGCGCCCACCTGCTGGAAGGTCTTGCAGTTGCACTGGCGAACATCGACGAGGTAATCGCCGTCATCAAGGCCGCGCCGACGCCACCGGAAGCGCGCGCTGCCCTGCAGGCGCGCACCTGGGGCCCGGGCGCGGTGCCGGCGATGCTCGCACGCGCGGGCAACGTGCCCACGCGACCCGAGGGCATCTCCGAAGACCTCGGGCTGCTGGGTGACCGGTATCGGCTGTCTGAAGCGCAGGCCCAGGCAATCCTCGACCTGCGTCTGCATCGCCTGACCGGGCTCGAGCAGGACAAGATCGTCGCGGAGTTCACGGAACTGCTCGAGGTGATCCGGGATCTCGGTGAAATACTCGCGCGCCCGGACCGCCTGCTCGCGGTCATCCGCGAGGAACTCGTCTCGATGAAGGAGGCCTACGGCGACAAGCGGCGCACCGAGATCGTCGCCAATCAGTCCGACGTGACGATCGAGGACCTGATCGAGCGCCAGGACCTGGTCGTGACCCTGTCCCATGCCGGCTACGCCAAGACCCAGCCGGTCACCGACTACGAGGCCCAGCGCCGCGGCGGCAAGGGCAAGATGGCGACGACGGTCAAGGACGAGGACTTCGTCGACAAGCTGTTCATCGCGCACAGCCACGACACGCTCCTGTGCTTCTCGGACCGCGGCCAGTGTTACTGGCTGAAGGTGTACCAGCTGCCGCTCGCAAGCCGCGGCTCGCGCGGCAAGCCGATCGTCAACCTGCTGCAGCTCGGCGAGGGTGAGCGCATCACCGCCGTCCTCTCGGTGCGCGAGTTCGACGAAAAGCGGTTTATTTTCATGGCGACGACCCAGGGCACGGTCAAGAAAACCCCGCTGTCCGCGTTCTCGCGGCCGCGGGCGAATGGCATCATCGCGGTCTCGCTCGACGAGTCGGATTGCCTGGTGGACGTGGCGCTGACCGACGGTGAACGCGAGATCCTGCTGACGACCACCGACGGCAAGGCGATCCGCTTCGGCGAGGACCAGGTCCGGCCGATGGGCCGGGAAGCCGCCGGCGTGCGCGGCATCCGCCTCGCGGACGGCCAGCGCGTGACTTCCCTGATCGTGCTCGGCGAGGGCCATGTCCTGACGGTATCGGAGCGCGGCTACGGCAAGCTCACCGGGATGGACGACTACCCGCGCCACGGTCGCGCGGGGCAGGGCGTCATCGCCTTGCAGACCAGTGAGCGCAACGGCGCGCTGGTCGGCGCGCGCCAGGTGCGGCCGGACGACGAGGTCATGCTGATCAATTCGAGCGGCACGCTCGTGCGCGTGCCGGTCAGCGACATCCCGGTGCTCGGCCGCAATACGCAGGGCGTGCGCATCATGCGCCTCGAGGAAGGCGAGAAGCTCGTGGGTCTCGAGCGCATCGCCGGAGACGACTCGCAGGATGGCGAAGGGACCGGCTGAGGCCGGGCCCCGCGGAACCAGCTGGTGCGCGTCTTCAATTTCTCCGCGGGCCCTGCGGTGCTGCCGCAGCCTGTGCTGGAGCAGGCGCAGGCCGAGCTGCTGGACTGGCAGGGCGGTATGTCGGTCATGGAAGTCAGCCATCGCGGCAAGGCCTTCATGGCCGTGGCGGAGCGGGCCGAGGCGGATCTCCGCGATCTGCTGGCCGTACCGGCGAACTACCGGGTCCTGTTCATGCAGGGCGGCGCAACGGCGCAGTTTTCGGCCGTGCCGCTGAACCTGGCCGCCGCTGGCGGGTCGGCCGATTACATCCACACCGGCCACTGGTCCGAGCGCACGATCAAGGAGGCGCGACGATTCGTCACGGTGCGCATCGCAGCCGACGAGTCTGCATCGAACTATTCGACCGTGCCGGAGCAGACCGCGCTCAAGCTGTCGGCGGATGCCGCATATGTGCACTACACGCCGAACGAAACGATCGGCGGCGTCGAGTTTCCGTATGTGCCGGCGACCGGCAGCGTGCCCCTGGTCGCGGACATGTCGTCGACGCTGCTGTCGCGCCCGATCGACGTCTCGCAGTTCGGGCTGATCTACGCCGGCGCGCAGAAGAACATCGGGCCCTCGGGCATCACCGTCGCGATCGTGCGGGACGGGCTGATCGGTCGCGCGCGGGCCGGCACGCCGATGGTGTTCGATTACCGCGCAATGGCTGATGCCGGCTCGATGCTCAATACGCCGCCGACTTTTGGCTGGTACTTCGCGGGCCTCGTTTTCCAGTGGATTCAGCGCGAGGGCGGCCTGGTGGCCATGGCGCTCCGCAACCGCGCCAAGGCCGAGGCGCTCTACGCGGCCATCGACGCCTCGTCGTTCTACTCGAATCCCGTCGCGCGCAACTGCCGTTCCTGGATGAACGTGCCGTTCCGGCTTGCGAAGCCCGAACTCGACAAGACGTTTCTCGCCGAGTCCGAGGCGGCGGGCCTGGCCAATCTCGCCGGCCACCGCGCGGTCGGCGGCATGCGCGCCAGCATCTACAACGCAATGCCTGCGGCGGGCGTGGCAGCGCTGGTGGATTTCATGGCCGACTTCGAGCGCAGGCACGGCTAATGCGCTTCAAGGTCCTCACGCTGAACAGCATTTCGGTGAAAGGGCTCGATCGCCTGCCGCGCGATCGCTACGAGATCGCATCGGAGATCGGGCACCCGGATGCGATCCTGGTGCGTTCCGCCGACATGCATGCGATGACCATTCCCGCGAGCGTGCGCGCGGTCGGGCGCGCCGGGGCCGGCACCAACAACATCCCGGTCGTGCTCCTCTCGCAACGCGGCGTGCCGGTCTTCACCTCGCCCGGGGCCAATGCCAATGCCGTGAAGGAACTGGTGCTGGCCGGGCTGTTCCTCGCCGCCCGCCATATCTGCGAGGCCTGGGATTTCGTGCGCGGCCTGGAAGGCGAGGGGGCAGCGCTCGAAGCGGCAGTCGAACAGGGCAAGAAGCGATTTGTCGGCCACGAGCTGCCCGGCCGCACGCTCGGGGTCGTCGGCCTCGGCGCGATCGGCGTCGAAGTGGCGAACGCAGCGCACCTGCTCGGCATGCGGGTCCTCGGCTACGACCCGCAGATCACGGTGCAACGCGCCTGGCAGCTGTCCTCGGGCGTCGAGCAGGCCCTTTCCCTCGACGACCTGTTTGCGCGCTCGGATGCGGTGACCGTGCACGTGCCGCTCACCGACCAGACCCGGGGCCTGGTCAACGCGGCGCGGCTGCGCCTGATGCGGGACGGGTCGGCCGTGCTCAATTTCGCCCGTGCCGCGATCGTCGATGAAGACGCCGTCATCGGCGCGCTGCAATCCGGCAAACTGTCCGCCTATGTCTGCGATTTTCCATCGCCCAGGACGCGCCGGCAGCCCGGTGTGGTCGCATTGCCGCACCTGGGCGCTTCGACCAGCGAGGCCGAGGAGAACTGCGCGATGATGGTGGCCGACACGCTCAGGGACTTTTTGGAACACGGCAATGTCCGGCATTCGGTCAATTTTCCGGAAGCATCGCTGCCGCGCGTCCCCAATACCGCGCGCATTGTCATTGCGAACAGCAACGTGCCGAACATGGTCGGCCAGATCTCAACCTGCCTGGCCGAAGCGGGGCTCAACATCGCGGACCTGCTGAACAAGTCAAAGGGCGAACTGGCCTACACGCTGATCGACATCGACGGGCAGGCGCCGCCTGGCCTGATCGAGCGGATCGGCGGCATCCATGGCGTGCTGAGCGCGCGGGTCGTCTAGGAGACATGTGCCGAATCGCTTTGAATCGCTCGCCGCGCCCGGGGTCCGGAAACTGGCGCCGTATGTTCCCGGCAAGCCGCCGGAGCAGCTCGAGCGCGAACTCGGCATCAAGGACAGCATCAAGCTTGCGTCCAACGAGAACCCGCTGGGCGCGGGCCCGCGCGCGCGGGCCGCGCTCGCGGCGTCGCTCGCGGGCATCGGCCTGTATCCGGATGGCAGCGGCCACCTGCTGCGCAGCCGTCTCGCCGCCAAGCATGGCCTCAGCCTCGAGCAGGTGACCCTCGGCAACGGCTCGAACGATGTGCTGGTGCTGCTCGCAGTGACTTTCCTGACGCCGGAACACGAGGCGGTCTATGCACGCTACGCGTTTGCCGTCTACCCGATCGCCGTGCAGGAAACGGGCGGCTCCGCAGCGGTCGCGGAGGCATGGCCGGCCCATCACCGGATGCCGCTCGGCCACGATCCTGCCGCGATCCTGGCGGCGATCGGGCCGCGCACGCGCATCGTGTTCCTCGCCAATCCCAACAACCCGACCGGCACCTGGCTGGCCGCGGGCGAACTCGATGCGCTGCTGCGCGGGATTCCGCCCGAAGTGATCGTCGTCCTCGATGAGGCCTACCATGAGTACTCGATCGGCATGGACGTGCCGGACGGCACGCGGTGGCTGGCACGCCATCCGAACCTCGTGATCACCCGCACCTTCTCCAAGGCCTTCGGACTCGCCGGCCTGCGCGTCGGTTACGCGCTGTCGCACCCGGAAATCGCCGACCTGCTGAACCGCGTGCGCCAGCCTTTCAATGTGTCCGTGCCCGCGCTCGCGGCCGCCGCCGCCGCGCTCGATGACCGCGAGCACCTGGAGGCGACACTCGAGCTCAATCGCCAGGGACTGGCGCGTCTGCGCGAAGGGCTCGTGGCGCTCGGACTTGCCGTGCTGCCGTCGGCCGGAAATTTCGTCCTGTGCGATCTCGGACGCCCCGCCGCGGCGGTCAACGACGCGCTGCTGCGCCAGGGGGTGATCGTGCGTCCGGTCGCCAACTACGGCCTGCCGAACCACCTGCGCATCACGACGGGCACAGTGGAACAGAACGAGCGCGTGCTTGCGGCGATGGCCGCGGCGCTTGCGAACAGGGCGTGACGGCGGCCGGCGCCAGGTTCATCGCAGGTCCCGGAGGCCGGATCTCGGGCGAGATCCAGGTTCCCGGCGACAAATCCATTTCCCATCGCGCGGCCATGCTGGGCTCGATCGCGGAGGGCACGACCGAGATCCACGGATTCCTGGAAGGCGAGGATTGCCTCGCGACCCTTGCGGCATTCACTGCAATGGGCATCTGCATCGAGCGGCCCGCGGCTGGCCACGTCAGGATTTACGGCCGCGGCCTGCACGGACTGTCCGCGCCCCCAGCCGCGCTCGACCTCGGCAACTCGGGCACGGCGATGCGCTTGCTCGCCGGACTGCTGTGCGGACAGTCATTCGATTCGACGTTGATCGGCGATGCCTCGCTGATGCGACGGCCGATGGAGCGCGTCGCCGCGCCATTGCGGCGCATGGGCGCGCAACTGCGTACGCAGCATGGCCGGCCACCGCTTGAAATTGCCGGAACGCGGATCCTGCGCGGCTGTGAGCATCGCCTCGACCTGCCGAGCGCACAGGTCAAGTCCGCCATCCTGCTCGCGGGCCTGTATGCCGACGGGCGAACGATCGTGAGCGAGCCCGGGCGTTCGCGCGATCACACTGAACGCATGCTGGTCGCATTTGGCGTTCCGGTGGCGCGCGAGGACGCGACCGTCGCGCTGGACGGGCCTGCGCAGCTGGCGGCAGCGTCGATCGACGTGCCCGGTGATTTCTCGTCGGCGGCATTCTTCATCGTCGCAGCATTGATTGCGGGTCGCGCGCCGTTCGTGATTCGCGGTGTCGGCGTCAACCCGACGCGCACCGGCTTGCTTGCGATCCTGCAGCTGATGGGCGCGGACATCCGCATTCAACCCGTCGCGGCCCAGGGCGGCGAGCCGATCGCCGACCTCGAGGTGCGCCCCGGGCCGCTGCGCGGCATCGCGGTGCCGCATGAGCTCGTGGCGAGCGCCATTGATGAGTTTCCGGTGCTGTTTGCCGCGGCGGCGGTTGCGGAGGGCGAAACGCGGGTCAGCGGTGCCGCCGAGCTGCGTGTCAAGGAGAGCGACCGCATCGCGGCGATGGCCGAAGGCCTCGCCGCCCTCGGTGTGGCAGCCGAAGCCTTGCCGGACGGCATGCGGATCGAGGGTGGACCGGTCGGGGCCGGCGTCGTCGAGAGCCACGGCGATCACCGCGTGGCGATGGCATTTGCGGTGTTGGCCGCGCGCGCCGCCGGTCCGATCGTGATCCGCGAGGTGCAGAATGTCGCCACCTCGTTTCCGGGCTTCGTGGCGACCGCTCGCGCCGCGGGCCTGGAACTGGGCCAGGAGGGATGAACGTGGTGCCGGTCATTGCCATCGACGGTCCGAGCGGCTCCGGGAAAGGCACGATCGCACGCCGGGTCGCGCGTTATTTCGATTGGCACCTGCTGGACAGTGGCGCGCTGTACCGCCTGGTCGCGCTGGCTGGGTCGCGCGCGGGTCTCGCCCGCGACGATGTGTCGGCCCACGCGCGCCTGGCCGCCAGGCTCGACGTGATGTTTGGCACGGACGCCCGGGGCGAGGAACAGGTCCTGTTGGGCGGGCAGGACGTGACCCGCGAATTGCGCGCCGAGGAAACCGGCGAGGCGGCTTCCCGGGTCGCGGCATGGCAGGACGTGCGATCGGCCCTGCTGGGGCGCCAGCGGGCGTTTGCGCGGCTGCCCGGGCTGGTGGCCGACGGACGCGACATGGGATCCATCGTTTTCCGCGACGCCGGGCTCAAAATTTTCCTCACCGCGAGCCCCGAGGAAAGGGCCCGCAGGCGCCATAAGCAGTTGAAAGAAAAGGGGTTGAGTGGTAGCCTTGCCGCCCTTTCCGCGGAGATCGCCGAGCGGGACAGGCGGGATACCACGCGCGCCGTGGCACCGCTGATTGCCGTCCCGGATGCGGTCGTCGTGGATTCGACAGCGCTGTCCATCGAGGAGGTCGTCGGGCGGGTCATCGAACTCGCGCGCGAGCGGTTCCCGGAGGCGGCGCGCGGGAAATGAGCAGAGTGCCGGTGCAGACCGGTGAGGGACGGCGCGGCAGGTAGCCAGCGCCGGAGTGAAAGGACCCGGAACGGCAGGATGCCGACCGGCATGCAAACCAAGGTGGGCCCCGCGGCCCGGAAGACCCAATGACCGAATCTTTTCAACAACTGTTTGAGCAAAGCCTCGCGAGCCAGCAGATCAAGTCTGGCCAGATCCTGACCGGCACGATCGTCGACATCAACGATGACGTCGTGATCGTCAGCGTCGGACTCAAGTCCGAAGCAGTCATCCCCGCGGAACAGTTCCGCAATGAAAACGGCGTAGTCGACGTCACCATCGGTCAGGAGATCGAAGTGGCGCTCGAAGCAGTCGAGGACGGTTCGGGTGAGACCCGGCTGTCGCGCGACAAGGCCAAGCGTGCCCGCACCTGGACCCGCCTCGAGCAGGCGTTCACCAACAGCGAGATCGTGCGCGGCGTGATCAACGGCCGCGTGAAGGGCGGATTCACGGTCGAACTCGACAACGTCCGGGCCTTCCTGCCCGGCTCGCTCGTGGACGTGCGCCCGGTGCGCGACCCGAGCTATCTCGAGGGCAAGGAACTCGAATTCAAGGTCATCAAGCTCGACCAGCGGCGCAATAACGTCGTGGTGTCGCGCCGCGCGGTGGTCGAACAGGAATACAGCGCCGAGCGTTCGCAGCTGCTCGACAACCTGAAGGAAGGCGACGTCGTCAAGGGCGCCGTCAAGAACCTGACGGACTATGGCGCGTTCGTCGACCTCGGTGGCATCGACGGCCTGCTGCACATCACGGACATGGCGTGGAAGCGCGTCAAGCACCCGTCGGAAGTCGTCAAGGTCGGCGACGAGATCGACGTGCGCATCCTCAAGTTCGATCGCGAACGCCAGCGCGTGTCGCTCGGCATCAAGCAGCTCGGGGCGGACCCGTGGCAGAACATCGCGCGGCGCTACCCGCCGAATACGCGCCTGTTCGGCAAGGTCACGAACATCGCCGACTACGGCTGCTTCGTCGAGATCGAAGAGGGCGTCGAAGGCCTGGTCCACGTCTCCGAGATGGACTGGACCAACAAGAACGTCAACCCTGCCAAGGTGGTGCACGTGGGTGAAGAGGTCGAGGTCATGGTCCTCGACATCGACGAGGAGCGTCGCCGCATTTCGCTCGGCCTCAAGCAGTGCAAGGCGAATCCGTGGCGCGAGTTCGCGGAGAGCTTCAACCGCGGCGACAAGGTCAGCGGACAGATCAAGTCCATCACCGATTTCGGCATCTTCATCGGGCTGTCGGGCGGCATCGACGGCCTCGTGCACCTGTCGGACATCTCCTGGGATCGGCCCGGCGAGGAAGCGGTGCGCGATTACCAGAAGAGCCAGACTGTCGAGGCGATGGTGCTGTCGATCGATCCCGAGCGCGAACGGATCTCGCTCGGCATCAAGCAGCTCGCCAAGGACCCGATTTCGGCTTACCTGGCCGACCATCCGAAGGGCAGTATCGTGAAGGGCACGGTCAAGGACGTCGACGCGCGGGGCGCGACCATCGACCTTGGCGACGGCATCGAAGGCAGCCTGCGCGCGTCGGAACTGGCGCGTGACCGCGTCGAGGATGCGCGCACGGTGCTGAAGGTCGGGGACGAACTCGAGGCGCGATTTGTCGGCGTGGACCGCAAGAGCCGCGCGATCGTGCTGTCGGTCAAGGCGATCGAAGCCGAGGAAGAGGCCGAAGCGATGCAGCAGTATCGCGGCAACGATTCGGCGACTGGTACCTCGCTCGGTGACCTGCTGAAGGAGCAGATCACCGGTCAATAAGCCGGTCCGGGGCGCGTCGCAGGGGATGACAGCGGCGTGCTCCGATGTTGAGGACGGGAGAAATGACAAAATCAGAACTGATCGAGATCATCTCTGCCAAGCAGAAGCACCTGCCTGCAAAGGATATCGAGCTGGCCGTCAAGCAGATGCTTGAGATCATGAGCGACGCGCTGGCAGGCGGCGAGCGGATCGAGATCCGCGGCTTCGGCAGTTTTTCGCTGCACTTCCGTCCGCCGCGGCAGGGCCGCAACCCGAAGACCGGCGAGGCGGTTGCGCTCGCCGGCAAGTACGTACCGCATTTCAAGCCAGGCAAGGATCTGCGCGAGCGCGTCAACGAGGGACAATCGCACCCGATCCGCAATTGAATGAACCCTGAGTCCATCTGGATCCTGCTGGGGATGTTGTTCCTCGGCGGGGTCATCGGCTTCTACGCCGCGCGCAAGCCGCGGCCAAGCGCGGTCGGCGCCGAACGGCTGCGCGGCAACTACCTCGCCGGCGTCAATTTCCTGGTCAACGAACAGCCGGATCGCGCGCTCGAGGCCTTTCTGCGCGCGGCCGAACTCGACGGTGATACCGTCGAAACCCACTTCGCCCTCGGCAGCCTGTACCGGCGACGCGGCGAAGTGGACCGCGCGATCAAGATCCACCAGAACATCGCCACGCGCGAGACACTCGAGCCGGCGCAGCGCGAACAGGCCGGCTTTGCGCTCGCGCAGGACTACCTGAAGGCCGGCATGCTCGACCGCGCCGAGAAGATCCTCGAGCCGCTCGCGGCCTCCGGCGCGCATCGCATGGCCGCGATGCGCAAGTTGATGCGAATCTACGAGCAGGAGCAGGATTGGCCGCAGGCGATCGCGGTGTTCCGGGAGCTGGAAAAAGCCGGGCGGGCGCCGCAGGCAAGCGCCATCTCCCACTACTTTTGCGAGCTGGCCGAGGTGGCCAGGACCCGCGGAGAACTCGATGAGGCGCGCGGGCACCTGCGGGCGGCGCGCGCGGAGCAGCGCCGGTTTCCGCGCGGTGCGCTGGTGCGCGCCGAAATCGCCATCGAGCAGCGGGATTTCGCGCTGGCCGAGCGCCTGCTGGCGGCCGTCATTGCGCACGATGCGGCGCTTGCGATCGAAGTCATCCCGCGCCTCGTGCGCCTCGCGCGCGCGGCCGGCGATAAGGGCGAAGCGATGGTCGCGCGCGTGGTTGCCGCACGGACCGCGGTCGCAGGCAATGAGATTGCAATCGCCTCGATCATGGCGGATGCGCTCGATTTCGCGCCGCTCGAGGAGAAAGTCCGCGCCTGCCTGGCGCAGGACGAGACCATTGCCGGCCTGGTGCGCGCGATTGGACGCGATCCGGCGGTACTCGACGCACGCGCCGTGCGCGACGTGGCAAACGTATTGCGGCGCCTCGCCGTGACGACGTCGCGGTACCGGTGCGCGAACTGCGGTTTTTCCAGTATCGATCATTTCTGGCAGTGTCCAGGCTGCAAGAATTGGGACAGCCAGCGGCCACTGCTGCGGTTCGACCTGGTGGCCGGCCTGGAGCGCGGCGCGAAACCGGCCTGAATCTCCCTGAACGCGTGCGATAGACAGCAGGCAGCCGACCGGCCGCCGGACTAGTCTGCATGCGGGGCGCGGCGATGGTCGCCGCGCGCCACAACAAGGGAGTATGAATCATGTTCA
>JBBEAB010000032.1:4675-6059 GCA_040899645.1 Steroidobacteraceae bacterium | reverse complement strand
GTCGCCGAAAGTGGCGGCGCGATGGTGGCCACGTCCAGCCTTCAGGATCTGGTCGGGCGTCTCGAGCGCCCGCGCAAGATCGTCATGATGATCAAGGCCGGCGCTCCGGTCGATCAGGTGATGGGCGATCTGCAGCCGTTGCTCGACCAGGGCGACATTGTCGTTGACGGCGGCAACTCGTGGTACGAGGACACGCAGCGGCGGGAGAAAACGTACGCCGCCGCGGGCTTGCGGTTCGTCGGCACCGGCGTCTCGGGCGGAGAAGACGGTGCGCGCCACGGTCCATCGATCATGCCGGGCGGCGCCACGGATGCCTACGCCGCGCTGGCGCCGATCTTTGAAGCGATCGCGGCCAAGACCGATTCCGGACCGTGCGTCACGCACGTGGGTCCGGACGGCGCCGGCCACTTCGTGAAGATGGTGCATAACGGCATCGAGTACGCCGACATGCAGTTCATTGCCGAAGCGTACGACGTGCTGCAGCGCGCCGGTGGCCTCGAGCCGGATGCGCTCGCCGGTGTCTTTGCCGAGTGGAATCGCGGGCCGCTGGAATCGTTTCTCATCGAGCTCACGGCCCAGGTGTTCGCGGTTCGCGATCCGAAGGGCGGCGGGTTTCTGGTCGACGCGGTGCTGGACCAAGCCGGACAAAAAGGCACGGGACAATGGACGGCGCAAGTTGGTCTGACTCTCGGTGTGCCGATCCCGAGTATTGCCGCGGCACTCGATGCGCGCGTGCTCTCGAGCCTGAAGGCCGACCGCGGACGCGCAGCGAAGATCCTCCACGGTCCCGAGACCCGCCCGGTCGAGACGGATACGGCGGCGCTCGTCAGCCGCGTGCACGACGCGTTGTACGCGGCGAAGATCGTCGCCTACGCGCAGGGCCTCGACCTGATCGCGAGCGCGTCCGACACCTTTCGCTGGAGCATCGATCTCGGCTCGATCGCGCGCATCTGGAAGGGCGGCTGCATCATCAGGGCGCGCTTTCTCGATGACATCACGCGCGCCTACGAGCGCGATCGGGAGTTGCCAAACCTGTTGCTGGATGCGGCGTTCCGCGAGACCGTGCACACGCGCCAACAGGCGTGGCGCGACGTCGTGTGCGTCGCGCAGCAACGCGGCATTCCGGTTCCCGGGTTCGCATCAAGCCTCGCCTATTTCGACAGCTACCGCGCGGAGAACCTGCCGCAGAACCTCACCCAGGCGCAGCGCGACGCGTTTGGGTCGCACACCTACCAGCGGCGCGACGACCCCGACGGACCGTTCGTGCATACGGACTGGCTCACGTGACCGGCGCGGCGGCTGCCGGCGGACGCACGCTGGCGATCGACATCGGCGGCACGGGCATCAAGATGATTGCGCTCGACGCCGGCGGGCGGCCGGTCTC
>JBBEAB010000032.1:0-4575 GCA_040899645.1 Steroidobacteraceae bacterium | reverse complement strand
CCACCGCCGGCGTGACCGGCGACGGCGCGCCCGACCAGCGCGAGTGGCTCGAAGCGGACGATCTCGGCGGCTTCGCGATGGGCACCGTGTCGGGGATCCGAACCCGCCGTTATCACGCGTTGTTGACGGTGGCGACCCATCCGCCGGCCGACCGTGTCGTGCTCGTCGCAGCGCTCGAAGCATGGATCGAAACCGACCAGGGCGCCGTGTATCTCACCAGTCAGCGTTACGCGCCGGACGTGATTTATCCGGATGGCTTCCGGCGAATCACCGGCTTCGAATGGCGGCCCTGGCCGTCCTGGACATACCTGGTGAAGGACGGCCTCGAAATCGAACACCAGTTGGTCTGCGAGTCGTCTACTGGCCAGGTCGTGGTCGGCTGGCGGCTGGTGCGCGGCGGCCAGGCGCGGCTGGCGGTGCGGCCGCTGCTCGCCGCGCGCGACTCGCACGCCTTGCAACACGAGAACGACGCGTGTGCATGGGATGCCACCCTCGTCGCTGGCAACGCCGCCTGGCAGCTGTACCCAGGACGGCCTGGCGTGACGCTGCTGACCTCGGGGCGTTACCAGCACGATCCGGTGTGGTATCGCCAATTCTCGTACGAGCTGGAACGTGAGCGTGGGCTCGACCATCTCGAAGATCTCGCCTCGCCCGGTGTGTTCCGTTTCGAGCTTGACGAGACGGCTCCCGAGACGCTCATCGTGTTGAAGCCGGGACATGCGCCATTCGGCGACGCTGCGGCGTGCGGCGCAGACTTACGCGCGCGCGAGCGCGAGCGCCGCCTGCAGATCCCCGACCCGATCGAACGCGCGGCCTGCGCGCACCTCGTCCGCCGCCACAGCGGGCGTGCCGACCGTGGCGCTGGCGACGGCGGCCTGACGATGGTTGCCGGCTACCCGTGGTTCACCGACTGGGGCCGCGACACCTTCATCGCCGTGCGCGGCATCTGCCTGGCCACCGGGCGCGTCAAGGAAGCCTTGAACGTGCTGTCGACGTGGGCCGATTACGTCTCCGAAGGGATGCTGCCAAACCGCTTCCCCGACGCGGGCGAGACTCCCGAATACAACTCCGTCGACGCCGCCCTCTGGTACATCGTCGTTGTCGGCGAGCTTCTGCAACTGACCAAGGCGGCCGCCACCGACCGGCGCCGGTTGCTGGATGCCGTCAGCGCCATTCTTCGAGGCTACGAAGGCGGCACGCGGTACGGCATTCGGGCCGATCACGACGGCCTGCTGGCGGCGGGAGAGCCTGGCGTGCAGCTCACCTGGATGGATGCGAAAGTCGGCGACTGGGTCGTGACACCGCGAATCGGGAAGCCGGTTGAAGTGCAGGCGTTATGGATCAATGCGCTGGCGGTCGGCGAGCGGATCGATCGCCACTGGCGCCGCGCGCGCGAGCGGGCCACCGCGAGCTTCCTGAAACGGTTTCCGATCGGCGACGGAAGCCTCTACGATGTCGTCGACGTCAATCACGCATCGGGTAACGATCCGGCGTTTCGCCCCAACCAGATCTTCGCGGCCGGCGGTTTGCCCGTGCCGCTCCTGCAGGGGGCGGCCGCGCGCGCGCTCGTCGACCTTGTGGAAGACCGTTTGTGGACACCGCTCGGGCTGCGATCGCTCGATCCGGGCCACCCCGATTACCGCGGGCGCTATCAGGGCGGCGTGACCGAGCGCGACGGCGCGTACCATCAGGGGACGGTATGGCCGTGGCTGGCCGGCGCGTTCGTGGAAGCGTGGCTCAACGCTCGCGGCGGCACCGTTGACGCGCGCGCCGAGGCGCGGCGCCGGTTTGTCGAGCCGCTCGCCGGCTATCTCGACGTAGCAGGGCTCGGTTCCCTGCCGGAGATCGCCGACGGCGATGCGCCCCATGCCCCGCGTGGCGCGCCGTTCCAGGCATGGTCGATGAGCGAGCTGCTGCGCATGCAGCGGCTGGTCGGTGAAGGGCCGTCGGCGTGACCGAACCACTCGACCCGGAGCGTGAGCGCCAGACCCAGGGCCTGAAGTGGATGGTCTGGGGACCATACCTGAGCGAGCGGCAATGGGGCACCGTGCGCGAGGACTACAGCCCGCATGGCAACGCCTGGGAGTATTTTCCGCACGACCATGCGCGCAGCCGCGCCTACCGATGGGGGGAAGACGGCATCGGCGGCTTCAGCGACTACCGCTCTCGCGTGTGTCTGGGACTCGCCCTGTGGAATGGCCGCGATCCGATCCTCAAGGAGCGGATGTTTGGCCTGACCAACACCGAAGCCAACCACGGCGAAGACGTCAAGGAGCTGTTCTATTACCTCGACGCCACGCCGACGCACTCGTACCTCAGGATGCTCTACAAGTACCCACAGGCAGCGTTTCCATACGCCCACCTGCTCGACGAAAACCGCCGCCGCTCCAAAGCCGATCCCGAGTTTGAGCTGATCGACACCGGGCTCTTCGACCTGGATCGCTACTTCGATGTCTTCATCGAGTACGCCAAGGCGGCGCCGGACGACATCCGGATGCGCGTGACGGTGCATAACCGTGGGGGCGAGGCTGCCGACATCCACGTGCTGCCTCACATCTGGTTTCGAAACACCTGGTCGTGGGAGAGCGGCTCCCCCAAGCCGGAGCTGACGCTGGAACGGGCGGGCACGATTCGCGTCGAGCATCCCGAGCTGGGGTCGTTCCGCTTCGACACGATGGATGCGCCGGACATCTACTTCTGCGACAACGAGACCAACACCGCGCGCCTCCACGGCGTGGCCGGTGCCCCTGGATACTTCAAGGACGCGATCAACGATCGCGTCGTCGGCGGCCGGACCGACGCCGTCAACCCGGAGCAGCGCGGCACCAAGGCGGCGGCCCACTATGTTTTCCACGTGGTTGCGGGCGGCCACGTGACCGTCCATGCGAGGCTGCGGGGCTCGGGCCACGATCGCGGGTGCGACAACAACGCGGCCGTCGTCAACGCCAGGCGCGACGAGGCCGATCAGTTCTACGCCGTCCTCCAGCATGACATCGGCGATGCCGATCAACGGATGGTGCAGCGCCAGGCGCTCGCCGGCATGATCTGGTCGAAGCAGTTTTACTACTACGACATCAATCGCTGGCTGACCGGTGATCCGGCACAGCCGACCCCACCCGGCGAACGCGCGCGGGGGCGCAACGCCGAGTGGCGTCATCTCAACAACGCCGACGTCATCTCGATGCCCGACAAGTGGGAGTACCCGTGGTACGCGGCGTGGGATCTCGCGTTCCACTGCCTCCCGCTGGCGATGGTCGACGCCGGCTTCGCCAAGCGGCAGCTGTTGCTGATGACCCGCGAGTGGTACATGCATCCGAGTGGACAGCTGCCGGCGTACGAATGGGCGTTAGGCGATGTCAACCCGCCGGTGCATGCGTGGGCGAGCTGGCGCGTGTTTCAGATCGATCGCAAGCAGCGCGGCGATGCCGGCGACCTCCGGTTTCTCGAGCGTGTGTTCCACAAGCTGGTGATCAACTTCACGTGGTGGGTCAACCGTAAGGACGTCTACGGCAACAACGTGTTCCAGGGCGGGTTCCTCGGGTTGGACAACATCGGGCTGTTCGACCGCAGCGCGCCGCTCCCGACCGGCGGACACATCAGCCAGTCGGACGGCACGTCGTGGATGGCGATGTACAGCCTCAACCTGATGCGCATCGCGCTCGAGCTCGCCCAGCACAACGACACCTACGAGGACATTGCCTCGAAGTTCTTCGAGCACTTTCTTCACATCGCCGGCGCGATGACCAGGGTCGGCGACGGCGGGTTGTGGGACGAGGAAGACGCGTTCTATTACGACTGGCTCGAGGTCGACAACCCGCGGCGCCGGATGCCGCTGCGCGTGCGCAGCATGGTCGGGTTGATCCCGCTCTTCGCCGTCGAGGTCCTCGAAGCCGACGTCCTCGATCGGCTGCCCGGCTTTCGCAAGCGGATGGAATGGTTCCTCAACTCGCGCAAGGACCTCCACGAGCTGGTGTCGCATTGGGAAGTGCCGGGCGCTGGCAAGCGGCGGCTGCTGTCGCTGCTGCGCGGCCGGCGGATGAAGGCGTTGCTCCGGCGGATGCTCGACGAGCAGGAGTTTCTTTCGCAGCACGGCGTGCGTGCGCTGTCACGGGTCCACCTCGATCATCCCTTGCACCTCGAGCAAGGCGGGCAGCGATTCACCGTCCGCTACGCGCCCGGCGAGTCCGACACCGGTTTGTTCGGTGGCAATTCCAACTGGCGCGGCCCGATCTGGATGCCGGTGAACTACCTGCTGATCGAATCGCTGCAGAAGTTCCACCATTACTACGGCCCGGAGTTCACGGTCGAGTGCCCGGTGGGATCCGGACGGAAGGCGACGCTGCTCGAGGCGTCAGAAGAAGTATCGCGCCGTATCCTCCGCCTGTTCACGCGAGACGAGAACGGCCGCCGGCCATTGTTTGGTGAGGTGGAGAAATTCCAGACCGACCCGCACTTTCGCGACTATTTGATCTTCCCTGAATATTTTCACGGCGACACGGGACGCGGGATCGGCGCGACGCATCAGACCGGTTGGACCGGCCTGGTGGCCAAGCTGATACAGCCGCGGCGCACGCA
>JBBEAB010000031.1:0-6144 GCA_040899645.1 Steroidobacteraceae bacterium | reverse complement strand
CGACGCTTTCTCGACTTCGTTCAAGACCGGTAAGAACGTGCTCACTGGTTGGCGGCTCCACCGCCCGTCTGGAGATGGCCTGCAAGCCGTAGCTCGTTCGAGCGAAGGCTTGTGAAAAATTTCTCAATCTACCGACGTGAAAAGACCAAACTCCATCCGTCGGCTATTGCCTTGGTGAAGTTCGGTCTGACTACGAGTGTAACAGAAATGCGAGGGCTTGGAGCTCGACAGCCTGAATCCCGTCAGACGGTCCAGAAGTAGCGCGTGACGTGAAAGAACACCGGCGCGGCGAAAATCACCGAGTCGAGCCGGTCGAGCACGCCGCCGTGCCCCTCGATCATCCAGCCCCAGTCCTTGACGCCGCGATCGCGTTTGATCGCCGACATCACCAGGCCGCCGAAGAACCCCATCAGGGTGATCAACAGGGCCATGGCCCCAGCCTGCCACGGCGCGAATGGTGTGATCCACCACAACAGCGCACCGAGCAACGTGGCGCTGCCGACCCCACCGACAAATCCCTCAACGGTCTTCGACGGCGACAGCTCCGGCGCAATCTTGCGGCGGCCAAGCAGTTTGCCCCACACGTATTGCAGCACGTCGCTTGATTGCACCACCAGGATGAGGAACGCAATCAGCAGCATGTTGCGTCCCTCGTAGCCGGGAATGTGCAGGGTGATGAGCGCCGGCACGTGGGAGAGCGCGAACACCGACAGCATCAAGCCCCACTGCGTCTCCGCGACCCGACCCATGAAATTCGTGGTGTCCTGACGAAGGGCGGCGATCGTCGCAAGGAGCAGGAATACGTAGACAGGGATGAACACGGAGTACAGCCCGTACCACTCACTCCACACCAGGTAGTACTGCAGCGGCAGAACCACGAAGAACGCGACGGCCAACGCCAGGTGATCGCCTTGCCGCGTCGGCGTCAGCGTGATGAACTCGCGCAGCGCGGCCAGCGACGCCAGCGCAAACAACACGATCACGCCGGCCTTGCCAAGCGCAAAGGCGACGCCCAGCAGCGCCACCATTGCCCACCACGCCTTGATCCGGCTGTTGAGATTGCTGATCGTCGGGTTCGGCGCGGTGGTCACAAATCGGCGGTCGAGAACGTATCCGGCAATCGAGGCGACGACCAGCGCCGCCACGACGCCGCCAAACAGCGCAACGGTCTGCTCCGTGACGCTCATCGATCGGTCCCGCGGCGTGGAGCCAGCGCCAGCACCGCGTTGCGGCTACGCTCCAGGAAGGCTGGCTTGTCTTCGTCCGGGCCGACACGTAGCGGCGTCCCCATCGTCACTGTGCACAGAAGCGGAATCGGCACGAATTCGCCCTTCGGCATGACGCGGTTCAGATTCTCGATCCAGACCGGCACCAGCTCGACGTCGGGTCGCTTCCTGGCAAGATGATAAAGCCCGCTCTTGAACGGCAGCAGTGGCTCATCGCCGGTATTACGCGTGCCCTCTGGGAACAGGATGAGCGAGCTTTGTTGATCGAGCGCTTCCGCCATGATGCTGACCGGGTCCGCGTCGTGGCTCCGCCCGCGAGGCTCGCCCACGTCGAGTGACGCGGTTGAGGTGACCGGCGTGCGATCGATCAGCACCGCTTGAAACACCTGCCTGCCGATGAACGTTCGCAGCGCGCCCTTCAGCCAGTAGTCCGCGCCAGCCACCGGCCGCGTCAGCCGTCGCAGTGGCGCCGGCAGCACGGTCCAGATCAACACGAAGTCGGCATGACTCCGGTGATTGGCGAAATACACGCGTGGCCGCACGTCGGGACCGCAACCGCGCCAGTCGCCGCGCACGCCGGTGACCAATCGCGCGAAGCCCGCCACCGCCGTCGCGCATGCCGCCTCGATCAACCCGGGTCTGTTGGGCATATCAACGCCACATCAACGCCATCGCACCACCGGCAATCGCGAACACCTGCACCAGAAGGGCCAGCACCTGCAGCCGCATCAGCCGCCTCGCGCCGGCGATCCGTGCATCGGCAGCACAGCCGCGTTTGGCCGCCGGGAGCAGGCCGAGCTTCGTCAGAGCCTGGTCGATCTCGCCGAAGTCAACGGGCTCGGGCGCGCTCGCCAGCCGATGGAACAACGCCGCGTCGAAGGCCGTGCGAATCGCGAGGTAGGACTCGGCAAAGCCCGCAAGCGCGACCACAATCGCAGCGGCAGCGAGCGCCAACGGCGGCTGCCCTATCGCCGCTGGATACACCAGCACGCCGATCAATGCTGCCGCGGTCAGAGGACGCGACAGGCGGTCCACGGTTCGCCCTTGATCGAGCAGGGCCGCCGCACACGCGAGCAGCGTTCGCGTGGCCGTCATACCGCTCGCTCCGCCGCGGCGGCGATCCGGTCGCGCAACGCTGTATCGACCACAATGCCAGGCCGCGCTCCACGTACCTGATCGATGGCCTCGGCCACCGTTCCCGCCGTGCGGCTGGTCAGCAACCAGGTTGCGGCCGCGGCGGCACTGCGCGAATAACCGAGCGCACAGCACACCAACACCGGCCCCTCGGAGCGCGCGCGCTCGATATGAGCCGCCGCACTCCGCAATCCAGCCGCCGGCGGCGGCACCAGATCGAGCATCGGCACGCAGATCCATCTCGCGGCGCTTGCAGCCCCCGGCAGTTCGGCGCACAGATCAACGACATTGGCGAACGCCGCGGCGTCGTGCGCTCCCGGAATTCGACCGAGCCAGACCCCTCTGGCGATGGCCACCGGATGTGGTTCCCGCCGCGTCCACGATCGCGAATTGATGAAGGCGCCCGCCAGATACGGCGCAAGCAGCACGCGCGCGGCCAGGCTCATGCGCCCATCCGCGTCCTTCTGGAAGCCGTCCGGACCCAGGAATGCGTAGTTGGCGGCGACGAGCAGCAGCGAGACAGCCGGCCACAACAGCCACAACCCGGCGCCACCGATCCAGATCGCGAGCCCGGCGACCACAGCGCCGCCAATCAGATAGCGCGTCGCCAGCACCACGCGTTTTCGTTCCGTGGCCAGCGCCACCCGCGCGAGCGGACTTACACCGCGTTCCGGCCACAGCCACAGGCACGCGAAGCCGAGCCATGCGCCAGTCGGGATGTCGAAGAAATGGTGCTGATACGTGGTGAGTACCGACCCGCCTACCAACGCGAACCAAATGTGCAGTGGCCAACGCCACGGCTTCGGCAGGTGCTTCGCGTACAACACCCACAAGATGACGAGGAGCGCGACATGCAGCGACGGCGCCTGGTTGAAGGGCTGATCGAAACTCGTCAGCGCGTCGAACATGAAACCTGGCAGGCCGTCGGTGTCCGGGTGCTGGAACGTGACCCTGAGCGGAAACAGGATGAAGCAGGCGACGGCCACGACTTGCGCGGTCAGCAATCGGCGCGCATGCGTATCAAGCTCGGTCCTGGTTGCGCACACGAACAGCGATATGCCGTAGAAGGCGTTGATTGACCAATACGGAATAATCGTCCAGTCGACAAACGGAATCCTGTGTTCCCACTCGAACACGATCGAGGGGACGTGCTGCCTTCGCGCAGCGAGGGCGTTCGCCGCTCCATACGTCAAATAGAAGAAGGGCGCCAGGAAGGCGAGCCAGCCGATGGCGCGCCGCCACGGACGCGTCACGAGGTGATCCGCTCCGCCACCGACACGGTGAAAATGCCCCACTCGTCGATCCGCTGCTCCACCTTCCTGAATCCCGCGGCTGCGACCAGCTGATCCATCTCGGCCTGCGTGCGCCGCCGCATGATCCACGCTTGACCCTGCCGGTGGCTGCTCAGCGTGCGCGCGATCAGTTCCAGCTGCGGATGCCACGGCTGGCCCGTATAGATCAGATATCCGCCGGGTGAGATGGCGGCGGCGAGTCCGGCCAGCGAGCGTGACACCATGCGGTTGTCGGGAAACAGTTCGTAGAGGCCGGACACCACGCCGAGCGTCGGCTTCGGCTCAACGGCAGCCAGGCTGCCCTCGTCGAACGCGTCGCCCTTGACGAATTGCGCGATGGCATCGAAGCCCTTGTTCCGGATGAGCTCCTGCCCGGCCGCCACGTTGATCTCGCTGTAGTCGCGGAGCAGCACCGATTCGGGTTTGATCGCGCTGGCTTCGAGCGCTTCGAGCACATAGCGGCCATGGCCCGCCGCGATGTCCATGACGCGAATGGGCACTCCGCGTTGCGACATCCGCCCCAGCGTCGCTCGCAACAGCTCCTCGAGATGGACCTTCCGCTGGCGTATGCCGCGCCATCCGATCGACTGGAGGTACACCGTGTCGATCACGCGGCCCAGCGGTCCGCGCCCGCTCGGCGCGTTGCGATACACATAGTCGAGCGTCGAGCCGGAATCGAAGCCGGTTCGCTGGCCGAGTCGAATCCCGTCGGAGAGGAGTCCGCCGATCGCCATGTTCTGGCGCGCCACCGCCCAGTACATCCCCCGGGGCGATAGCAGAGGCAGGGGTGACGCCAGCGCGTCTGATTCGTCGCGGGTAAAGCCGGTGCGATCCGCTGCCAGCAGCGAGGGCCGCACCAACGGCTCCGCAAAGCGTTCCAGGATGAAGCGGCGGGCATGGTCCACGGCCACGGCGCGATCTTTTTCGCCGAAGGTGTCGTGAAAGAACCCGGGCAGCACATGCCGTTCCTTGATCGGCGTGCCGAGGCGCTCGAAGAAACGGTGCTGCGGCGCGTGGTGCACCACGAAATCCGCTCCCGAGATCAGCAGTTGCGTGGGGATGGTGATGGCGCGGGCATCGGCGACGATGCGTGCGGCGGTCTCGTAGAGGGCCAGCAGGATGTTGACGGCGATCGGGCGCGCGATCAGCGGATCGGAATCGTAGGACTTGATGCGTTCGGGATCGTGAGTCAGGAATCTCGATTTGACGTACGAGTTGACAAAAAAGTGTCCCCGTACCTTGTGCATGATTGTCAGTCCGCTTCGCGCGAACGGCACGTACAGCTTGACCTTGAAGGCCGGCGACGCGAGCACCATGCAGCGGATGTTCGGCGCGTAGTCGTGCGCCCACGTCGCCACCAGCACGGCCCCGACACTCTGCGCCACCACGGCGATGTCCGTGACCGCAATGCCGTGAGTCGTCGTAATGTGTTCGACGAACGTTTGCACGTCGCGCACCGAGGTGCCGAGACTCGGGCTGAATCCCCGCTCGCCGGGCGAGCGCCCCTGTCCGCGCGCGTCCCAGGCGAACACCGCGAAATCCGGCAACGCCAGCTCGTCGGCGAGATGGGCCATGCGGCCGGAATGCTCGTGGCCGCGGTGGAACAACACGACGGCGCCGCGCGGCGCGCCGGTGGTGACCGGCCAGTGACGATAAAACAGGTCGACGCCGTCGTGAGTCCGGAATGTTTTCTCTTCGACCGCGCGCATCGGCACTCCTTGGATCGGACGTTGCGGCATCAGCCGAGAGGCGAGCCCGCACTCGCTGCTTCGCGGATGCCGGCACGAACCCGGTTGATGACGGTGAGCACCAGCAACATGGCGACACCAGGCACTGCCCACTGCACCCACGCCGGCAGCGGCGCGGACACGCCGACCCACAGGCCCAGCGCACCGAACAGCACCGCCCGATCACTCTTGCCCATCGGCCCGTCGTAGCGGCGAGAGGCGCCGACGAGTGGCCCCATGGCCCCCGCGAATTCGGTGAGGATCGACAACAGGATAATCACCGCGATCCCGAGCCAACCGAACGGCGCCACGAGCGCGAACGGCGCGTAAATCGCCGCGTCGGAGACCACGTCCCCGATTTCATTCAAGTAACCCCCGATCACGCTCTTCTGGTGAAACTCGCGCGCCAGCATTCCGTCGACGGCGTTGAGGGCCATCCGCACCAGAAGCCAAACCGGAATGATGAGGAACACCGCGCGAACATCGGCGCGCCACGCTACGACGCCGCCGACCGCGATCGATCCGAGAGCGGCCACGATCGTCACGAGGTTCGCGGTGACGCCGATCCGCGCCAGCCAGGTGGTAAGGGGCCGGAGCAACGCCTGAAAACCCGGCTTGAGCGCGTAAACACTCACCCCCTTGTTTTCGGCTTTTCGAGGGGGGAAGGGTAGCCCAGGGCCTTTGTCGGGGAGCTACATCAGCGCCGGAATTCGAACGACGTTATACAGCGTGTCACGCTCGATCGGCTGGCGGCCGGCGTCGCGA
>JBBEAB010000030.1:8497-38441 GCA_040899645.1 Steroidobacteraceae bacterium | reverse complement strand
GCGCTCGACGATGCCCGCAAGCAGGGCGGCGAACTGCTGTGCGGTGGCCGCGTGCTGCCGGGCCCCGGCAACTTCGTCGAACCCACGATCGTGCGCGCAAGGAACGACATGGCCGTCGTCCGCCACGAAACCTTCGCGCCAATCCTCTACGTGATCCCGTATGCGACGCTCGACGAGGCGATCGCGCTGCACAACGACACCGACTACGGGTTGTCGTCGGCGATCTTCACCGACCGCTTGCAGCATGCCGAGCGCTTCCTGTCGGTTGCCGGCAGCGACTGCGGCATCGCCAACGTCAACATCGGCACTTCGGGCGCCGAGATCGGCGGCGCGTTCGGCGGCGAGAAGGACACCGGTGGCGGCCGCGAGGCCGGATCCGACTCCTGGAAGGCCTACATGCGCCGCCAGACCAACACGATCAACTACTCGAGCGAGTTGCCGCTCGCGCAGGGAATCAGGTTCGACCTGGGCTGAGCTGCTGCGCCGCATCCCGGTACAGGATGCGGACATAGCGTTCCGCCGTGATGAACGCCCAGGCCTGCGTCCCGTCGTAATCCGCGAAGGGCTTCGCAGCGAGCACTTCATCCACGGTCTTGCCGGCGCGCACCAGCTCCGTCATGCGCGCGCTGGTCGTCGCGAGGAGTTCGCGGTACGCGATCAGCCCGGCCCGGTCGGTCAGCTTGCCGTGGCCCGGGATGATCCGCGTCTCGTCATTCGCGAGCCCCAGCATCTGGTCGACCGCGGCGATGACGCCAGCGACGGATCCGCCGGAATCGATGTCGATGAACGGGTACATGCCGGCGAACACCAGGTCGCCGGTGTGGATCACGTTGGCTTTGCGGAAATGGATGAAGACGTCGCCATCCGTGTGCGCGGCAAGTACGTGAATCCCGCGCAACTCGTCGTCGTTGACGTGCAACGAGAGGTTGTCGCTGAAGGTGACGACCGGCAGCGCCTTCGCAGGCGATGCCGGCGTCTTGCGCTGGAAGAACTCGTTGAATTGCTCGGTGCTCATGCGTTGCCGGACATTGTCGTGCGCGACGATCATGGAGCCATGCTTGGCGAGGTTCTCATTGCCCCCGGTGTGGTCGCCGTGCCAGTGGGTGTTCAGCACGAAACGCGGCGCTTCGGGCGAGAGCTTCGCGAGCGCGGCGATGACCTTGTCGGTCATGTTCGCGTACTGGTCGTCGATCAGGAACATGCCGTCGTTGCCGACCGAGACGCCGATATTGCCGCCCTGCCCATACAGGACGTAGACGCCGGGTGTGACGGCGACGGCCTCGATCGCAGGTTCCGGCCGATCCTGGGCGGCGGCGACGCTCACGCAAGCCGCCAGAAGGACAAAGGCAATGAACTTTGGCATGGTTCCTCCGGCCGTTCGAAGCTGGACAGCCCTGCTATGATAAACGCCTGACACGGGGAATTTGAGGATGCCGCCACTGCGCCACTTTGCCGGGCTGCTGGCTGTCCTGGCCTCAGCCGCCTGGTTCGTTCCTGCAGCCCCTGCGCAGGATGCCGGGGGTTCAGCCGTACTTGTTGAAATCCAGGACGCCATCGGACCCGCGACCAAGGAGCACTTCCTGGCCGCGCTGGCGCGTGCGGAGGAAATCGACGCCCAGCTGCTCGTTCTGGTGCTCGACACGCCGGGCGGCCTCGACGCGGCGATGCGCGACATGATCCAGGGCATCCTGGCTTCCGAAGTCCCGGTCGTGACATTCGTCGCGCCGTCCGGGGCGCGCGCCGCGAGCGCCGGCACCTTCATCCTGTATGCAAGCCACATTGCGGCGATGGCGCCCGGTACCAATCTCGGCGCGGCTACTCCGGTTCCGCTCGGCGGCTCGCCGCCTGCCGGAAAAAAAGACGATGCCGCAGCGGGCGACGGGGACGACGCGGAGGCCGCCGAGCCCGCCGGCAGCGCTTCGGACCGCAAGGCGGTCAACGACGCCATCGCCTATATCCGCAGCCTTGCAGATCTCCGCGACCGGGACCGCGAATTCGCTGAGGCCGCGGTCCGCGAAGCGGCGAGCCTGCCGGCAGAGCAGGCACTCGAACGCGGCGTCATCGATCTGATCGCCGGTGACGTGCCGGAACTGCTGGCGGCGCTCGATGGACGCGAGATCAAACTGGCGCGCGGAACCCGAACGCTGCAGACCGCCGAAATCGTGGTCGAGCGAATCGAGATGAACTGGCGCACTTCGTTGCTGGCGGTGCTGACCAATCCGCTGGTGGCCTATGGCCTGCTGATCATCGGCCTGTATGGCCTCATGTTCGAGGGCTACAACCCGGGCGCGATCCTGCCCGGCGTGATCGGCGCAATCTGCCTGCTGCTTGGGCTGTACGCGCTGCAGGTGCTGTCGGTCAATTTCGCGGGCCTCGCGCTCGTCGTGCTGGGGGTCGCCATGATGATCGCGGAATTCTTCGTGCCGAGCTTCGGCGCGCTCGGATTCGGCGGGCTGGCCGCGTTCGTGATCGGTTCCGTGGTGCTGATGGACATGGACACGCCGGGCTTCGAGTCGAGCCGCGGCCTGGTCGGCGGCATCGCGACCTTCGCCGGCGCCGCGATGCTGGGAACGATGTGGCTGGCAGTACGCGCGCGCCGCCGACCCGTGGTGACCGGCACCGAGCAGATGGTCGGCGCTTTTGCCGAAGTGGTCGATGATTTCACTGGCCGCGGAAACGTACGGATCTACGGCGAGTTATGGAACGCCTTCAGCGCCGGCCCGGTCACGCGCGGGCAGCGCGTGCGCATCGACCGGCTGGACGGACTGACACTTTTCGTGTCGCCCGACAAATGACAGGAGACCGATCATGATTGGATCGCCTATTTTCTGGGGTGTGATCGCGCTGCTCGTGGTGGTGCTGCTTTTCAGCGCCATCAACATCCTGCGTGAGTATGAGCGCGGCGTGATCTTTTTCCTGGGGCGCTACTACGGGACCAAGGGGCCGGGACTGATCATCGTCATTCCGCTGGTCCAGCAGATGGTGCGCGTGGACCTGCGCACCATTGTGCTCGACGTGCCGAAACAGGACGTCATCTCGCGCGACAATGTCTCGGTCAAGGTCAATGCGGTCGTTTATTTCCGCATCGTCAGCCCGGACAAGGCGATCATACAGGTCGCCAATCCGTTCGAGGCGACCAGCCAGCTCGCACAAACGACGCTGCGCTCCGTGCTGGGCCAACACGAACTCGATGAGATGCTGGCGCAACGCGAGAAGCTCAATACGCACGTGCAGCAGATTCTCGACTCCTCCACCGATGCCTGGGGCATCAAGGTGTCGCATGTCGAGATCAAGCACATTGACCTCGACGAGAGCATGATCCGGGCGATGGCCCGGCAGGCGGAAGCGGAGCGCTCGCGGCGCGCGAAGATCATTCATGCCGAGGGTGAAAAGCAGGCCGCGGCGATGCTGGTCGAGGCCGCGAAGCTGCTCGGCGCGGATCCGCGCGCCATCCAGTTGCGCTATATGCAGACATTGACGGAATTAGGCAACGAGCGCAGCAACACGATCGTGTTCCCGATGCCGATGGACCTGTTGGTACCGCTCGTGAAGAAGTTCGGCGAGACCACCTGATCAGCCTCGGGCAGCGCCGAGGCGTTGCTCGAGGCGCCTGGCTGAGATCGGGACCGATGTACCAAGCCGTTGTGCGAACAGCGACACGCAGTACTCGGCAAGCAGCCATTCCAGTGCCGCCGCGAGGCGGCGGTCCGCCAGCTTTGCGATGCGCGCCTGCCACGCGACCAGCTCGCGCTGGGCCGGCAGGTTGCGGCCCTCCCCGAGCTGCGTGACACGGGCCTGCAAGCCGGCGAGCAGCCGCGGCAGCTCGTCGAGCCAGGCCTCCGGCACCGTCGAGAGAAAGCGCGGGCCCGCGAGGCGGACCAGTTCACGCCCGCAGTCCGCGGTTGCGGCCGGCTCCAGCTCGCGAGGCAGCCGGTCGAGCGCGACTCGAATCGAGCGGGCGGCCTGCAGCGATGCCTTGGCGCGGGTCGCGATCGACATCGAAATCCGGTAGACCTCGCTGCGGCCGCGCTCGTATGCCTGCTCATAGGATTCGCGATCGCGCGGCAGCGGTTCGGACGGCGGCAGGCAGGCACGCTCGACTGCGCGGTCGCAGAGATCGTCGATCAGCGCATTCAGGGGTCCGCTGGCCTGCTGCAGCAGCGCGAGTTCGCGATCCACCGCCAGCGCCTTGCGCGCCGGCTTCAACGGCTCGGCCAGCGCCCGCGCGAGCAGGCGGCGGACGCCTTTGTGGTGCATCGCCTCGGCTTCGGCCGGATCCTCGAAGGCCTCGAGCGTGACGATTCCATCGCGGTCCGCGAGTGCCGGAAACACGACATGCTGCACCCCGCCACGATCGATCGTGATCGACGCGGCGAGCCGGCCGACATCCCAGTCGCGCAGGTCGCGGCGCGCGAAAGCGCGCGTGGATTGCTGCAGCGCCTGCTGGCCGGTGTCACGCAGCTCGAGGCGCAGCGCCGCCAGGTCCCTGCCCTGGGCCAGCAGGCGACCGTCGTCGGCACGGACCTGCAGGTTGAACCGCAGGTGATCGGGCAAGGTCACGGCACGGAGCGCCTGTTCGGGAACCGGATGGCCACCGTGGCGCGACAAGTGCCGGGCGAGTTCCGGCCACATGGGTACGGCGGTGTCGGCGAGTGCCAGGACCGCTGCGGCTGTCGCCGGCGCCGGCACGAGTGGACGGCGGAGCACCTTCGGCAGGCCCTTGATCAGCGTCGTCAGCAGTTCGTGGCGTTGTCCCGGCACGCCCCAGGCGAGTAGCGCCGCGTCGAGCGATGCGAGCAAGGCCAGCGGCACGCTGATCGCCACGCCGTCAGCCGGTTCCCCTGGCGCCAATCGGTAGTCCACTTCGAGCGCGTGCCCGGCGTAAATCAACTCATCCGGAAACAGCGCCGGATCCGGCAGCCTGGCCCCGGGCGCCATGACCTCCTCGCGTTGCTGCCACAGCCGCTGCGGGTGGTCCGCCTCCGCCTCACGCCGCCAACGCTCAAATCCCGGCAGGTCATGGACCGACTCCGGAATGCGCTCGAGGTAGAACTGCGCCGCGCGATCCTCGTCGAACAGCACGCCGGGCCGCCGCAACTTGGCTTCCTGTCGCTCGAGCGCCGCGCGCACGCCGCGGTTGTGCGCGAGGAACGGCGCCGCGAGCACGCATCGCCCGGCCACCAGTGCCTCGCGCACGAAGATCCGACGCGCGAGCGCGGGGTCGATGCGGCCGAAATTGACGCGCCTGCCGGCGGACAGCACCAGGCCGTATAGCACGACCGTCTCGCGCGCGGCGACGAAGCCGCGTTCCGGCGACCATTCCGGTTCGTCATAGCTGCGCTTCAGCAGGTGGGGCGCGGCCGCCTCGATCCAGCCGGGTTCGACGTCGGCGACCATGCGCGCGTATACGCGCCGGGTCTCAACCAGAGTCGCCGCCATCACCCAGCGGGGCGGTCGTTCGCACAGCAGCGTTCCCGGCGCGATCGCAAAGCGCAGCCCGCGGGCGCCCAGGTAGTCCCCGGTCTCGGTGCGCTCGCCGATGCCGCCCAGCATGCCGCAGAGGAGCGCGCGGTGAATCATCTCGAAGCTGGCGTCCTGCTCGTGCTCCCGCCAGCCGAGTTCCCGGGCAAGCTGCGCCAGTTGACCGCGCAGTTCCTCCCATTCGCGCATCCGCGCAGCCGACAGGAAATGCTCGCGGCACCAGCGCCGCGACTGGTTCGTGCCGCGCTCTTCCCGTATTTGGCGCCAGGCCGATCGGAGCTTCAGGACGCCCATGAAATCCGAACGCGCATCGGCAAACAGCCGGTGCTTCTCGTCCGCCTGCGGCTGCATGCCGGTCGGCCGCTCGCGCGGATCCTGGATCGACAGGAAGGCAGTCAGCGTCAGCAGTTCAGCGAGCGCGCCGTGCCGGCTCGCCTCCGCCAGCATGCGCGCGAGGCGCGGGTCCACCGGCAGCCGCGCGATCGTCCGGCCAAGCGCGGTCAACCGGCGCTCGTCATCGATCGCCTGCAGCTCGCCGAGCAACCGGTAGCCATCGCTGATGAGGCGCGTATCGGGGGCGTCGGGGAACGGAAAGTCCTCAATGTCGCCGAGACCGAGCGATGCCATCTGCAGGATCACGCGCGCCAGGTTGGTGCGCAGGATCTCAGGCGGCGTGTATTCCTCGCGCGACTCGAAATCCTCAATGGAATAAAGCCGGATGCAGATACCGGGGCCGATGCGCCCGCAGCGCCCCATGCGCTGGTTGGCACTGGCGCACGAAATCGGCTCGATCGGCAGCCGCAGGATCTTGCTGCGCGGGCTGTAGCGCGCCATGCGCGCGAGCCCGCCGTCAACCACGGCGCGGATGCCGGGTACGGTGATCGAGGTCTCGGCGACGTTGGTCGCAAGCACGATGCGTCGCCGCGGCCCGGTCCGGAACACGCGTTGCTGGTCGGCCCACGAGAGGCGCGAGTAAAGCGGCAGGATGTCGGCATCGGCGCTGCGTCGCAGCTGTTCCGCGGCATCGCGGATCTCGCGTTCCCCCGGCAGGAAGACCAGCACGTCGCCGCGGCTGGCGGCCGGTTCGCGCTGCAGTTCGTCGATCGCCGCGGCGACGCCGGCGATCAGCCCGGGATCGAGGTCGTCATCGGGGTCGGCGGCCGGTGGCCGGTAGCGCAGTTCGATCGGCCACGAACGGCCGCTCACTTCGATGACCGGCGCGCCCCCGAAGAATCCGGAAATGCGACCCGGGTCGATGGTCGCGGACGTCACGATCAGGCGCAGGTCGGGCCGCTTCGGCAGCAGGCGCTTCAGGAAGCCCAGCAGGAAGTCGATGTTCAGGCTGCGCTCGTGCGCCTCGTCGAGGATCAGCGTGTCGTAGCGCCGCAGCATCGGGTCGCCCTGGATCTCGGCGAGCAGGATGCCGTCGGTCATCACGCGAATCAGGCTGTCGTCGCTGCCTGCTTCGGCGAGGCGGATCTTGAATCCGACCTGCGCGCCGAGCGCGACGCCGAGTTCCTCGGCAAGCCGTGCGGCGACCGTGCGCGCGGCGATGCGCCGCGGCTGCGTGTGGCCGATCAGGCCCGCGATGCCGCGCCCGGCCTGGAGGCAGGCCTTCGGCAGCTGCGTGGTCTTGCCGGAACCAGTTTCGCCGCAGACCACGATCACCGGGTGCGCGGTGATGGCCGCGACGATCTCCCCGATGCGGCCGCTGACCGGCAGTTCCGGCGGGAAGTTGAGGGGCGGGACGGATGCCCGCCGCCGTTCCGAGCGGGCCTGCAACTGGGCCGGCGTCTGCTGCGGTGGCCCGTGCCGGCGTCCGCGCGATCGCTCCGGCATCCGCCGCTCAGCGGCCCGGCAGGCGCAGGCTGATGCGCGCGCCGCCGAATCGGCTCTCGCCGATTTCGAGGCTGCCGGAATAGGCGGCGGCAATCTCGCGCGCGACCGACAGCCCGATACCCTGCCCTGCGACGCTTTCATCGGCTCGCGCCCCGCGCTCGAGCACGCGCGAGCGTTCTGCCGGCGGGATGCCGTGGCCATCGTCCTCGACGTCGAGCACCAGGCCCGGCCGGCGCCATTCTGCGGCCGTCCACGGCGTGGCTCGCACGGCGATCGCGGCTCTGCCGTACTTGAATGCGTTGTCCATCAGGTTGCCGGCCAGCTCGAAAAAATCGCCGGCGTCGATCGGGTACGCCGTGCTGGGTGCGATCGCGAGCGTGGTGCGGATACACTTGTCCGCATAGACCTTGGAGAGCGCCGCGCGCAGCTGCTCGAGCGGCTCCTGCACCTGCAGGTCGGTGACCGTCGCGCCGGTGCCGCCGAAAACGGCGCGCTTCAACTGGTGCTGCACGATGTCCTGCATGCGGTCGAGTTGCGGCGTGAGCGCCTGCGGCTCGGTCTGGCCGCGCTCCAGCAGCCCGCGCATCGCCGCCAGCGGCGTTTTCAGGCTGTGCGCCAGGTTGCCGAGCGTCGTGCGGTAGCGCTCAAGCCGCTTGCGCTCGCCGACCAGGAGCGCATTGAGGTTGCCGGTGACGCCCGCGAGCTCGCGCGGCCAGTCCGCGCCGAGCGCGTCGCGACGCCCGGCCTCGATGTCGACGATCTCGGACTCGAGCTGCCGCAACGGCCGCAGCGCGACGCGCAGCGCCACCGCGAGACCCCCGAGCAGCAGCAGGCCGACCAGTAGCGCCCCGGTGATCAGCCCGGCGCGCACGCGGATGATCTCCTGGTACCAGGGTTCGAGGCTCTCGGCAGCGCGGACCACGAAGTCGCGCGCGCCGCCCTCCTCGGGTTCCCAACGGATGCCGAGCGAAAGTCCAAGGACGCGGGTCCCGTCGGCCAGCCGCGCATGCTCCAGGTGGCGTTCGCCGGCTGCGGGCTGTGCCGCGAGGTTCAGTCCGCTGCCGAGCGCGGATGGCGAGCGCCAGCTGCCCTGCGAACCGAGGATCTCGGCATAGAGTCCCGAGCCCGGCGTCGCGAGGCGTGGCTCGACGAGGTTCTGCGGCACCAGGCGGCCGTCTTCCTCGATGTCCGCCGTGGAGATGAGCGCTATGACCTGCGCATCGAGCACATCCTGGCGCGCCCGCAGGCCGAGATCACGGTACAGCGATTCGAGCGCCCAGGCGGCGACGGCCGCGGCGATGAGCAGCAGCAGGGCCAGGGTGATGAGCAGCCGCGCCTGCAGCGATGGGGACGCGCGCGACACGGTCAGCCGCGCGCAATCCGGTAACCGCGGCCTCTCAGGGTTTCGATCGGCTGGTGCCTGGACTCGGGGTCCAGCTTGCGACGCAAGCGCCCGATGAAGACCTCGATCGTATTGCTGTCGCGCTCGAAGTCCTGCTCATAAAGCTTGTCGGTCAGCTCCGCCTTCGAGATCACTTCGCCGGCGCGCAGCATCAGGTATTCGAGCAGCCGGTATTCGAACGCGGTCAGCTCGATCGCGACGCCATCGACGCGGACTTCCTGGCTGCGCGTGTCGAGTTCCACCGGGCCGGTCTTCAGGAGCGGCTGCGACCAGCCACCCGAGCGGCGCAGGAGTGCCTGCACGCGGGCCAGCACCTCCTCGAAGCGAAACGGCTTGGTGACGTAATCATCGGCCCCGGCGTCGAGCCCGGCGACTTTCTCCTGCCAGCTGTCGCGCGCCGTGAGGATCAACACCGGAAACGACTTGCCGGCCTTGCGCCAGGCGCGGATCGCATCGAGCCCGGACTTGCCCGGCAGGCCGAGGTCCACGACCGCCACATCGATCGGATACTCGATCCCGGCGAATTCGCCTTCGACACCGTCGGCGGCGGCATCGATTGCAAAACCGCAAGCGCGGAACTGCTGCGTCAGGGTCTCGCGCAGGGCCGGTTCGTCCTCGAGCACCAGGAGGCGCATGCGCGTTTCAGTTCTCGCGACCGGATTCCGCGTCGACCCTTATCTCGAAGACGCGTCCATCCTCGCCGAGCAGGCGGATTCGGTACTCGATCCGGTCGCCATGCCGCTTCTCTTCGGCGCGCACGGCCCGGGCCTTGTAGCGGCGCTCCGCCCGTGCCACGGCCTCATCCAGGGAGATCGCGCGATCGGCACGGATCTCGCTGCCACGGTCACGGTCACGGCCGCGGTCGCGATCACGGTCGGAGGCGAGGACATCGGCGGACGTGAGCATGCCGGCCGCCAGGGCCAGGCACAGCGCCACAATGGTCGTCGTCCGCGTCATCGTCATCCTGCCATTGTAGTGGAACGGAAAAACCCGGGCTGCTGCTGCAGCCCGGGCATGGCTTCACCCGCCGGTCGGGGTCACGTCGACCCGGATCCGGATCCGGTCGCCCGGATCGTAGGGCATCTCGGTCATGTAGCGGCGGCCAGCGTACTCGTACGTGACTTCGTAGCCGTCCACGCGCTCTTCGTAGCTGTCACGGTAGCGCACTTCGCAGCGTTCCTCGTACCGGCGGTCGTCTCCATAACGCTGGCGCTGGCGGTCGCGCGACACGTTGTGACCGATGGCCCCGCCGACGATGGCGCCTGCAGCCCGTGCCACCTGGCGGCCACGGCCGTCACCGACCTGGTTACCCAGCACGCCGCCAATCAGGGCGCCCACGATCGTGCTGCCGATGTGGTTCGAGGAGAGTGGGCCTTGCGACACATAGACCTCCTCCTCCCAGCACTCGCGCACCGGTTCGCTGACGCGGATCCGGCGCCGCAGCGGCTCGACATCCACGACGCGCGCATAGTCGTACTCGGCATGGCGATCATCGCGATCGTCGTAGCGATAGCGGTCCCGGTCATGATCGGCCAGCGCCCCGGCGGACGCGGTTGCAAGGCCGATACCGACCACTGAAACCCAGTATTTGCGGAACATGGTGCGCCTCCTCTGGTGGCACGGTGCCAATCTAGAAGGGGACGCATGAACGCGTCCTGAACATGAATAAGGGGACGCATCCCTTTCTTTGCGAAAGGAAGGGATGCGTCCCCTTTTAAGGGTTTTCGGCCTTGGCGGCCGCCCAGAGCTCATCCAGGAGCGCAGCACCGGCTGCCGCCGGCAGCAGCTCCCGGGCCGCAAGCGCGGCCTCGAGGTGCCGGTAACGTCGTGCAAAGCGGTCATTGGCCCGGCGCAGCGCGGTTTCCGGATCGACCGCCAGATGACGCGCCAGGTTGACGACCGAGAATAGCAGGTCGCCCAGCTCCGCCTCGAGTCGCGCGGCATCGCCGGTGGCCGTGGCCCGGTCGAGTTCACCGAGTTCCTCGTCGATTTTGACGCGAGGACCGCCGGCATCCGGCCAGTCGAAACCGGCGTCGGCCGCGCGGCTGCCGAGCTTGCGCGCCCGCGACAGTGCCGGCAGGGACGCCGGAATGTCGGCGAGTGCGCCACCGCCCTGCCCGCGCGCCTTGCGCTCCTCGCTCTTGTGCCGTTCCCAGGCCCGCGTCTGTTCCGCGGCATCGGCTACGACGGCGTCGCCGAAGACATGTGGATGACGGCGCGTCAGCTTGTCGCAGATCGCCTCGATCACGTCGTCGAACGCAAATGCGCCGCGCTCTTCGGCAAGCCGCGCGTGGAACGCGACCTGGAACAGCAGGTCGCCCAGCTCGTCGCGCAACGCCGGCAGGTCCGCGCGCTCGATCGCATCGGCAACCTCGTATGCTTCCTCGATCGTATGCGGGGCAATCGAGCGGAAATCCTGCTGCAGGTCCCAGGGGCAGCCGCCCGCCGGTTCGCGCAGCTGCGCCATGATGGCGAGCAGCCGGTCAATCGGCATGGATCGCCGATCCGCCCAGCACTTCGCGCAGCGTCAGCAGCATGCCGGCGGTCGCGCCCCAGATATTGAAACTGCCCCAGGGCAGGTCGAAGGTCTCGATGTCCTCGTCGCCGATGCGGTGCCGGCGGCGCGCGTGGGTCGCGGGATCGAGCAGGTGGCGCAGTGGCGCCTCGAAGGTGCCCGCGACCTCCGTGGGGTCGAGCACCAGTTCGAAACCGGGTCGCACCAGGCCAACCACCGGTGTCACGCGATAGCCGGTGATCACCACATGGTCCGGCAGCACGCCGATGACCTCGATGAACTCGCGCCGCAGGCCGACCTCCTCTTCCGTTTCGCGCAGCGCCGCGTCGATGGCATCGCAGTCGCAAGGCTCGACCCGGCCACCCGGAAAGGAGATCTGGCCGGCGTGGTGCTTCAGGTCGTCGGCGCGCAGGGTCAGCAGCACACTGAGATCGTCGCCACGATCGATCAACGGGATCAGCACGGCGGCGCGCGTGGTCTCGCGCGGGAACAGCGTTTCCAGCCGCGACCGCGCGCTGCTGGAGTAGTGGCCGATGCGCAACTCGGACGTATCCTGCACGCGCGCAGCGAGCCGGCTGCGCAGCTCATTGCGCAGCAATGCGGTCGGCAGCTGGTGGAGCTCTGGCAGTGGTACAGGGTTCATCGTCTCATTGCCCGCCGCGCGCCAGGCGCGCTGGATCGAGCAGCCGCTCGAGTTCGTCGCGCGGCAGGCCGGTCTCCTCGACCGCGACCTCGAGGACCGGACGGCCTTCGGCAGCGACCCGCCGCGCGATCGCCGCGGCGCGATCGTAGCCGATGCGCGGCGCAATCGCCGTGAGCAGCATTGGATTGCGGGCGAGGTTTTCCGCGATGCGTGCAGCATGGACCGCGAGGCCCGGCAACGCACGCTCGGCGAGCGCCAGCGAGGAACCGGCGAGCAGCTCGATGCTCTGCAGCAGCGCGTGGGCGATCAGCGGCAGCATGACGTTCAGCTGGAAGTTGCCGGAGGCGCCTGCCATCGCGACCGCGGCATCGTTCGCCATCACCTGGGTGGCCGCCATCGCAACCGCCTCCGGGATGACCGGATTGACCTTGGCGGGCATGATGCTGGAACCCGGCTGCAGTGCCGGCAGCGAAATCTCGCCGAGTCCTGCCAGTGGACCGGAGTTCATCCAGCGCAGGTCATTCGAGATCTTGAGCAGCGCAACTGCCGCGCCGCGCAGCTGCCCTGACAGTTCCACCGCCGTGTCCTGGGCCGCCAGGCTCGCGAATCGGTCAGGCGCAGGCAGCAGCGCGAGCCCGGTGCGCGCGGCGAGCCGCGCAATCGCCATCCCGGCAAAGCGCGGATGCGCATTGACGCCGCTGCCGACGGCGGTAGCGCCGAGCGCAAGCCGCTGCAGGCGGGGCAGGACGTCCCGCAGTCGCGCGGCTGCGTCCTCGACCTGCGACTGCCAGGCCCGCATCTCCTGGCCGACCGTGATCGGCAAGGCGTCCATCAGGTGGGTGCGGCCGGTCTTGACCGCCTCGCCGACCTCGCTCGCGCGCTTCGCAATCGCGCGCGAGAGCCGGTCGAGCGCTGGCAGCAGGCGGTCGCGCAGCTCCAGCGCCGCGGCCAGGTGAATGGCGGTCGGCATCACGTCGTTGCTGCTCTGGCAGCGATTGACGTGGTCGTTCGGGTGCACGGCGGCCCGTAGCTGCGCACCCGCGAGGCGCGCGATGACCTCGTTGACGTTCATGTGGGTGCTGGTGCCGGAACCGGTCTGCATCACGCCGACCGGGAACTGGTCCGCGTGCTGCCCGGCGGCAATCTCGAGGGCTGCCTGTGCGACGGCCGCTGCCGTTACCGGTGGCAGTTCGCCGAGTTCGCCGTTCGATTCGGCCGCCGCCCACTTGATCAGGCCGATGGCGCGGATCAGCGCCGCTGGCATCGGCAGCTGGCCGATGCGGAAATTGTCGACCGCACGTTGCGTCTGGGCGCCCCAAAGCGCCGAAGAGGCCACGCGGACCTCGCCCTGGCTGTCCTTTTCGATGCGGTCGTGGTCGCTCACGGGTAACATGTGCATTCTATCATTCGTGCCCCGGCGCCATGACCGATTCCCGCCTGACCGCGCTGTCGCCACTCGACGGACGTTATGCCAGCCAGTGCGCAGATCTCGCCGCGCTCTTCAGCGAGGCTGCGCTGATCGGCCAGCGCGTGCGCGTCGAGGCCGCGTGGTTCAGCCAGTTGGCGAACTCGGGCCGCTTTGCTGCGCTGGCCGGCCTGGCGTCCGGCCCCGCCGCCCGTCTCGCGGCCCTGTCGCATGGGCTCGACCTGGCCGCGGTCCAGCGCGTCAAGGCGCTCGAGCGCGAAACGAATCATGACGTCAAGGCGGTCGAGTACTTCGTCCGCGAACAGCTCGCGGCAGCGGGCGCGAGCGCAGCCCAGCTCGAGTTCGTGCATTTCGGCTGCACGTCGGAGGACGTCAACAACCTCAGCTACGCGCTGATGCTGGTGGAGGCGCGCCAGTCCGTGCTGTTGCCTGCAATCGAGCAAGTGACCGAGGGCGTCGCCGCGCTGGCCGCACGCGACGCCGGGCTCGCGATGCTGTCGCGCACGCACGGCCAGCCCGCCTCCCCGACCACGCTCGGCAAGGAAGCGGCGAATTACGTCGCCAGGCTGCGGCGCGCCTCGCATGCGCTGCTGCGCGTCGAGGCCCTTGGCAAGTGGAATGGCGCAGTCGGGAATTTCAACGCGCATGTCGCGGCGGCGCCTGCGGTGGACTGGCGCGCCGAGTCGCGCGCCCTGGTCATGGGCTTCGGGCTGACACCGAATGAATACACGACGCAGATCGAGCCGCATGACTGGATCGCCGAGTACTGCGATGCGCTGGCACGCGCCAATACGATCCTGATCGATCTGTGCCGCGACCTGTGGGCGTACATCTCGATCGGCTATTTCATCCAGCGCCCGGTCGCCGGTGAGACCGGCTCCTCGACAATGCCGCACAAGGTGAATCCGATCGCGTTCGAGAATGCCGAGGGCAATGCCGGGCTTGCGAACGCGATGCTGCGCCACTTCGCGGAGAAGCTGCCGTTGTCGCGCTGGCAGCGCGACCTCACGGACTCGACGGTGATGCGCAACCTCGGCGTCGCGCTCGGCCACGCCACGATCGCCTGGCGCTCCGCTCTCACGGGACTTGCCCGCATCGAGCCGGACGCCACGCGCATTGCGGCCGATCTCGACGCGCACTGGGAAGTGCTTGGGGAAGCGATCCAGACGGTGCTGCGCGTGCATGGCGTCGCCGACGCCTACGAAAAGCTCAAAGCGTTCACGCGCGGGCGCGATGTCGGCGCCGCCGAGCTGCGCGCCTTCGTGGCGGGCCTCGGCCTGCCGGACGAGGCGCGCAGGCGCCTCGAGCAGTTGACCCCGTCGGCCTACACCGGACTCGCCGCGACGCTTGCCAGGGCGCTGTAGGACCGGTCGGCGATGGCGCACGGCGCATTAGAATGTGTGCTGACGACCTGGGCCGCGGATCGACCCGTCCTGCAGCAGATCCGCCGTCAGGTCTTCATCCAGGAGCAGCAGGTCCCCGAATCCGACGAGTGGGACGACGAGGACCCGGTCAGCGTTCACGTGCTGGTCCGCCTGAACCGTGACCCAGTTGGCACCGGGCGACTTAATCCGGCGGGTAAGATCGGCCGCATCGCGGTCCTCCGGGGACTGCGCGGCCGGGGTATCGGTGCGTTGATCACGCGCCGGCTGCTCGAGGAAGCGCATCACCGGGGCATCCGCGAACCATACCTGCATGCGCAAGTGCAGGCCTTGCCCTTCTACGAGAAGCTCGGGTTTGCGAGCGAGGGCGAAGTGTTCGACGAGGCGGGCATCCCTCACGTGAGGATGAAGCACGCCCTGGAGTGACCTGCGGTGCAGACCCAGCGACAGAGCGTGACCGGAACGCGCTCCATCATCGCGACGCTCGACGAGGCGCGGCTGGCCACGCAGCAGGTGGCGTTCGCCGCGCGCCGGTTGCTGACGATGTACACGCAGGACCTCGAGCCTGCCGTTTACGACCAGCCGCAGTTCCTCGAGACGGTCAAGAAGCTCGTGCTGGCGAAGAGTTACGCCAAGGTGCGCGTGCTGCTCGCCGACCCCTCGCGCGTCGTCTATGAGGGCAGCAAGTTCGTCCACCTGGCGCGACGCATCACGAGCCACATCGAAATCCGCCGCGTCAAATCCGAGAACCGCGACAACCAGTCGGCCTTCCTGATCGCCGACGACCGCGCCCTCGTTTACCGCCTGCAGGCCTCGCGCTGGGAAGGCATCGTGGAGATGAACGACCCCGTGGTCGCGCGCCGCTACCTGAATTACTTCGACGAGATCTGGATCGCCAGCGAACCGGAAGCCGAGTCCCGCCAGCAGCATCTGTAATCGGCCGGGGCGGCCCTCGCCGCTATAATCGGCCCATGTCCCTGAAGCCCGAAATCACGGTCGCAGCGATCGCCGAGCGCGACGGGCATTTCCTGTTCGTGCAGGAGCGCGCCGCGCGGCGCATCGTGCTGAACCAGCCCGCCGGGCATCTCGAGCACGGCGAGACGCTGCTGGAGGCCGTGGCGCGCGAAACGCGCGAGGAGACCGGTCGCGCGTTCATTCCAGACTCCATTACCGGCATCTACCTCTGGTGCGGACCCGCCGGGCGCACCGTGCTGCGCGTTGCATTCAACGGCACCGTCGGGGAGCGGGACGAGCACGCGCAACTCGATCGCGCGATCATCCGCACCGTGTGGCTGAGGCGCGAGCAGGTGGCTGCGCGTGAAGCGGAACTGCGCAGCCCGCTCGTGCTGCGCTGCATCGATGACTTTCGGGGCGGCGTGCGCTATCCGCTGGCGGTGATCAGTCACCTCGCGCGCGGCATTCCACTGCCGCCGGACGGGGCGCAATGACACGCTCGCTCACCATCATCGCGCTGTCCGGCGGCGTGGACTCCGCGGTCGCCGCCTCGTTGCTGCTCGATGCGGGGCAGCGCGTCGAGGCACTGTTCATGTCGAACTGGGAGGAAGACGAGGACGGCTACTGCACGAGTGCCGCCGACTTCCAGGACGCGCAACGGGTCTGCGCCGAGCTCGGAATCCCGCTGCACAAGGCGAGTTTCGCGGCGGAGTACCGCGAGCGTGTGTTCGCGCATTTCCTTGCCGAACTCGAGGCGGGCCGGACGCCGAACCCGGATGTGCTGTGCAATCGTGAAGTCAAATTTGGCGTCGGCCTCGCGTACGCGCGACGCCTCGGGGCGGATCGCTTCGCGACCGGCCATTACGCGCGGATCGGCCCGGGCGGGCGACTGTTGCGAGCCGTCGATCGCGCGAAGGACCAGAGCTACTTCCTGCATGCGCTCGATGCGAGGCAACTCGCGGCCTCGGAGTTTCCCGTCGGCGGGCTGCAGAAGTCCGAAGTACGGGCGATTGCCCGCAGGCGCGGCCTGCCCGTTGCCGACAAGCGCGATTCGACCGGCATCTGCTTCATCGGCGAACGGCCGTTTGGCGACTTCGTGGGCCACTGGCTGCCGGGCCGCCGGGGCCCCATCGAGACCCTGGACAGTGCCGTCATCGGGCAGCATGCCGGCCTCGAGCGCTATACACAGGGACAGCGCAGCGGACTCGGCGTCGGCGGCCTGCGGGGCCGCGGCGAGGCCCCTTGGTTCGTGGCATCGAAAGACATCGCGCGCAACGCCCTCATCGTGGTCCAGGGCAACGATCACCCGGCGCTCGCGAGCGTTGGCCTCCGGGCCACGGCGCCGCATTGGATCGCGGGCGCCGCGCCGGCCCGTTCATTCGCGTGTACCGTTCGGGTGCGCTACCGCCAGCCCGACCAGGCCTGCGAAGTCGGCCTGGAGGATAGCGCGCTCGAGGTGCGATTCGGAGAACCGATGCGCGGCGTCGCGCCCGGCCAGTACGCCGTGTTCTACGACGGCGAGGAGTGCCTCGGCGGCGCGGCTATAATGATGGCTTATCCGCTGGAGGATTCATGCAGGACACCTTCAAGGCCCGCCGCAAGCTCGCCGTCGGCAACCGGACCTACGATTACTACGCCCTCGCCGCGCTCGCGGATACCCGCGCCGGACGCCTCCCCTATTCGCTGAAGATCCTGCTCGAGAACCTGTTGCGCCACGAAGATGGCCGCAGCGTGACGCGCGACGACATCCTCGCGCTCGCGAACGCCGACCCGCGCAAGCTGCCGCAGCGCGAAATCGCCTTCACGCCGGCGCGCGTGATCATGCAGGACTTCACCGGCGTGCCGGCGGTCGTCGATCTCGCCGCCATGCGCGATGCGATGGCGACGCTCGGTGGCGACCCCGGCAAGATCAACCCGCTGATCCCGGCGGAACTCGTCATCGACCACTCGGTGATGGTCGACCACTACGGCACGTCCGACGCGCTCAACCTCAACGCGCTGCTCGAGTTCCAGCGCAACCGCGAGCGTTACACTTTCCTGCGCTGGGGCCAGTCGGCGTTCGACAACTTCGCCGTGGTGCCGCCGGACACGGGCATCGTGCACCAGGTCAACCTCGAGTTCCTCGCGCGGGTTGTGTTCGCCAATGATCGCGGACTCGCCTATCCCGACACCGTGGTCGGCACCGACTCACACACGACGATGATCAATGGCGTCGGCGTGCTGGGCTGGGGGGTCGGCGGCATCGAGGCCGAGGCCGCCATGCTGGGCCAGCCGTCCACGATGCTGATCCCGGAGGTCATCGGCGTGAAGCTGACCGGCCGCCTGCGCGAAGGCGCGACCGCGACCGACCTCGTGCTGACCGTCACCGAGCTGCTGCGCAAGCGCGGGGTGGTCGAGAAGTTCGTCGAGTTCTTCGGCGACGGGCTTGCCGACCTGCCGCTCGCGGATCGCGCGACGATTGCGAACATGGCGCCGGAATACGGCGCGACCTGCGGCATCTTCCCGGTCGACGAGGAGACGCTCACCTACCTGCGCCTCACCGGCCGCGCCGAGGAACAGATCGCGCTGGTGCGCGAGTATACGAAGGCACAGGGGCTCTGGCGCCAGGACGGCGCACCGGACGCCGATTACACCGACGTCCTGCACCTCGACCTGTCGTCGGTGCAGCCGTCGCTCGCCGGCCCGAAGCGCCCGCAGGATCGCGTGCCGCTCGGCGATATGCAGAAGACCTATCAGGAAGCATTCGCGCGCGACCAGGACAAATGGCAATCGAAGGGCCCGGCGCAGGTCAGGGATCGGGCGCGGGAGTTCGTGCTGAAGGACGGCGCGGTCGTCATTGCGGCCATTACCTCCTGCACCAACACCTCGAATCCCGCCGTGATGCTCGCTGCCGGGCTGGTGGCCCGCAATGCGCGTCAGCGCGGGCTCACGGTGCAGCCCTGGGTCAAGACTTCGCTGGCACCGGGCTCCAAGGTCGTCACCGATTATCTGACCCACTCGCAGTTGCTCGATGACCTCGAGGCGCTTGGCTTCAATGTCGTCGGTTACGGTTGCACGACCTGCATCGGCAATTCCGGCCCGCTCAACCCGCCGATCTCGCACGCGATCGGCGAACAGCGCCTGTCGGTCGCATCGGTGCTGTCCGGCAACCGCAACTTCGAAGGGCGCGTGCACCAGGAAGTGCGGATGAACTTCCTCGCCTCGCCGCCGCTGGTCGTCGCCTACGCGCTCGCCGGCACCGTGGACATCGACCTGACGAAGGACCCGATCGGACTCGATGCCGCCGGCAAGCCGGTGTTCCTGCGCGACATCTGGCCGTCCAGCAGGGAGATCCAGCAGTTCGTCGCGCGTTCGGTGTCGTCCGACATGTTCTCGAAGACCTATGCCGACGTGTTCCATGGCGACGAGCGCTGGCGCGGCATCGAGGTGCCCGAATCGAAGACCTACGTCTGGGACGACGACAGCACCTACATCCAGAACCCGCCCTACTTCACCGGCATGGGCCGCAATGCACCGGGTCTGCCAGTGGTCGCCGGCGCGCGCTGCCTGGCGCTGTTCGGGGATTCGATCACAACCGACCACATCTCGCCCGCGGGCGCGATCCGCAAGGAAGCCCCGGCCGGCCAGTACCTGCAGCAGCGCGGCGTGCAGCCCGCGGATTTCAATAGCTACGGGTCGCGCCGCGGCAATCACGAGGTGATGATGCGCGGTACGTTCGCCAACAACCGCATCAAGAACCTGATGGTACCGGGCGTCGAGGGCGGCGTGACGCGCCACCAGCCGGATGGCGAGCAGATGCCGATCTACGACGCGGCCATGAAATATATCGCCGCCGGCGTGCCGCTGGTCGTGATCGCCGGCAAGGAATACGGCACGGGTTCGTCACGCGACTGGGCTGCCAAGGGCACGACCCTGCTCGGCGTCAAGGCGGTCATCGCCGAGAGCTTCGAGCGCATCCATCGCGCGAACCTGGTCGGTATGGGGGTGTTTCCGCTGACTTTCATGGACGGCCAGACCGCCCTGACGCTCGGGCTCGACGGCGGCGAGACTTTCGATTTCGACGGACTCGTGGCCGGCAGCCGCCAGGCAACGGTGCGCGCGACGCGCGCGGACGGCGGGCCGACGACGTTTCGCGTCAACGTGCGCGTCGATACGCCCAAGGAATGGGAATACATGGAAAACGGCGGCATCCTGCATTTCGTGTTGCGCCAGCTCGCGGCCTGAGCGAGCGCCGCCGCGCGTCGGCTGAGCCCATGACCCGACTCGCCATCTTCGACCTTGACGGCACGATCACGCGCCACGACACGTTCCTGCCCTACCTGAGCGGATGGTTGCGACGCCATCCCGAACGGCAGCGCCAGCTGCCCATGGCAGCCGCGATCATCCGTTTCATGGTCGGCGGGCGCGACCGCGGGCGCCTGAAGTCCGACCTGATCCGCGCCTGCATGGCGGGCGCGTCGGCAGCAGAAGTGAATGCCTGGTCCGACGAATTCGTTGCTGCGCTCGGCGCAGCAGATTTCTGCCCCGGCGCCCTGGCCGCGATCGAGCGCCACCGCGCGGCGGGCGACCGGCTCGTGCTGCTGTCGGCGAGCGTGGACCTCTACGTGCCGCGCATCGGGGCGCGTCTTGGCTTTGACGAATCGATCTGCACCGGTGTTGCGTGGCTCGACGGCCGCCTGGACGGCGCGCTCTCGACGCCCAACCGCCGCGCCAGCGAGAAGCAGCGCTGCGTCGAGGCGCTGCGGCAGCGCTTTCCGGGCGCCACAATCGCAGCCTACGGGAACTCCCGCTCCGATTTCCCGCACCTCGCGGCGGTCGAGCACCCGGTACTCGTCAATGCCGGTCGGCGCGCGCGGCGCGCCGCCGCCCGCCGTCGCATCCCGATCGCGGACTGGCGTAACAAACCGGCCATGGGGCCGGTCCAATCGTCATGAAGCGCGATCCTCGCATCCGCCCGTCGGAGATCACCTCCGAAGCCGTCTATCGCACGCGCCGCGAGCTGCTCGCGGGCCTGGCGGGCCTGGCGGGCCTCGGTGCAATCGGCGCCGTGCCGGGTGCGCTCGCGCAGCAGGTCATGAGCGTCACGCTGGTCGAACGGCTGAAGTACCAGCGTAATGCGCGTTACTCGACGATGGAGCCTGCCAACCCCTGGGCCGAGATCACCGGCTACAACAATTTCTACGAATTCGGGACCGGCAAGGAAGACCCCGCCGAGAATGCGCACACGCTGCGCACCCGGCCCTGGTCGGTCGTGATCGACGGCGAGTGCGCGAAACCCGGTCGCCTCGCGCTCGAGGACCTGCTGAAGCCGCATCCGCTCGAGGAGCGAATCTACCGGTTGCGCTGCGTCGAGGCCTGGTCAATGGTCGTTCCGTGGATCGGTTTACCGCTGGGCGAGCTGCTGAAGCGCTTCGAGCCGGGCTCGCGCGCGAGGTTCGTCGAGTTCACCACGCTGCTTGACCCGAAGCAGATGCCGGGCCAGCGCTACGACGTGCTCGATTGGCCTTATGTCGAGGGCCTGCGCATGGACGAGGCGATGCACCCGCTCGCAATCCTGGCGGTCGGGCTGTACGGCCGCGTCCTGCCCAACCAGAACGGCGCGCCGCTGCGCCTCGTCGTACCGTGGAAGTACGGCTTCAAGAGCATCAAGTCCATCGTCCGCATCCGCTTCGTCGAGAACATGCCGCAGACTTCCTGGGCGCTGTCCGCGCCGCGCGAGTATGGCTTCTACGCCAACGTGAACCCGGCAGTGGATCACCCGCGCTGGAGCCAGAAGAGCGAGCGGCGCATCGGCTCGAAGAACCTGCTCTCGCGCCAGCCGACGCTGCCGTTCAACGGCTACGCCAGCGAGGTTGCCGGCCTGTACCGCGGCATGAATCTTGCCCGTCACTTCTAGCACTCCATGAACGCTGACGCCTGGACGCGGCGCATCGTCAAGCCGCTGGTTTTCCTGCTGTGCCTGGCGCCGGCGGCCTGGCTCGTCGCAGGACTGGCGGGCCTCGAACGCGCGTCGCTTGGCGCCAACCCGGTGGAGACGATCCAGGACACGCTCGGCATCTGGGGGCTGCGCCTGCTGCTCGCGACGCTCGCAATCACGCCGCTGCGCGAGTTGTCCGGATGGCCGCGGCTGCTGGTATTCCGGCGCATGCTGGGCCTGTTCGCGTTTTTTTACATCGCGCTGCATTTCCTGTTCTACCTGTTCGTGGACCAGGCCTTCGACTGGCGCCAGCTCGCGGCCGACATCGTCAAGCGTCCGTATATCACCGTCGGCTTCACCGCGTTCCTGCTGCTGGTGCCGCTCGCGGCGACCTCGACGAAGCGCGCGATGCGCCGCCTCGGACGCCGCTGGCAGAAGCTGCATCGACTGGTCTACGTCGCGACGGCGCTCGGCTGCGTGCACTACTGGTGGCAGGTGAAGGCGGACGTGCGCGAGCCGCTGGTGTATGCCGCGGTCGCCGCGCTGTTGCTCGGCTGGCGCTGGTACCGTCAGTTGCGCCGTCAGCGCGCCACGGCGGAACCGGGCTCAGCGCGCCCCGCGCGCGGCAGTCGCCGCGAGCACGATGCCGGCCAGGATCAGCAGGCCGCCCGCGCCGGTTCGCCAGCCGAGCCCCTCGCCGAGTAGCCACCAGCCGAGCAGCGCGGCGAGCACGGGCTCGCCGATCAGCACGACCGCGACGAACAGCGGGCGGAGGTGCCGCAGCGACCAGTTGTAGCCGCTGTGCCCGATCAACTGCGATACGACTGCCATGCCGGCGAGCGCCCACCAGGTCGTGGAATCGAAGCCAGTTACCGGCGTCTGCGTCGCTGCCACGGCAAGCCACAGCCAGGCCGCCGCAGAGCCGTAGGCAATGCCGAGATAGGTGCGAAACGGCAGCGATTGCTGGGACTCGCGCGACAGCAGCAGGTAGCCCGCCATCGCGAACGCGCCGGTAACCGCCAGCAGGTCACCGCGGAGGGCCAGGCCGCCCGTGAGCCCGCCCGAGCTGATGACCACGGCGCCCACGGTCGCCACGCCGAGCGCAAGCAGGGTCGCGCGCGCGGGTGTGCCGCGACCGATGAGCCATTCGATGATGGCGACCCAGATCGGCGCCGTGCTGACCAGCAGGACGCTGCGCGCGATGCTCGTGTAGTCAAGCGATGCGATCCAGGTCGCGAAGTGCAGCGCCAGCAGCAAGCCGGCTGCTGTTGCGAGCCAGACGGGTCGCGCGGTGAGCGGCGCGCTGCGTGGCGCGGTGACGGCGAGTGGCAGTACCACGATGCAGGCGAGCCCGAGCCGCCAGGCCGCGATCGCGAGCGGCGTCGCCTCGGCCAGGCGCGCAAAGATCGCGCCGTGCGAGACCGCGACGAGCGCGATGCCCAGCACCAGGAAGGGCGCGAGGGATGCCTTCAGCGCAGGACCCATGTCGGCACTTCGCGCCAGCCACGCGACAGCGTGCGATCAAGCTGGCGCCAGTCCGGCTCGAAGCGTTCGACCAGCGCCCAGAAGCGTCGCGCGTGATTCATGTGCCGCGTGTGCGCGAGCTCGTGCACCAGCAGGTAGTTGACGACCGCGGGTTTCTGGAACAGCAGACAGGCATTCAGGCTGATGGTGCCGTTGCGCGAGCAGCTGCCCCAGCGCGTGCGCTGGCGCCGGATCTGGATCCTGGCGTAGTCGAGGCCGGTTGCAGCGGCGAGCTCCGCCAGCCATGGCGACAGGACTTCATGCGCATGGCGCATCGTGAAGCGTTGCAGGGCGTGGCGCATCAGCACAGCGCGATGCCGTTCGCCGGAGAGGCAGAGCGTCCTGTTCTCGAGCGTGAGCCGGAGCGCTCCGGGCGCATCCACGTAACGCACGTCGAACATATCGCCACTTGCGGCGAAATGGATGCGCTCGGGCAGGCCACCGGCCGGCGCCGTTTCGAGCGGGGTGTACTGCGCGATTTTCCGCTCGATCCAGCGCTGGTGATGCGCGACGAACTGCTGGATGGCAGTCGGGCGCGTGCCGATCGGCACCACGATCTCGACCAGCCCGCCCGGGAGTACGCGTACGGCGAGGCGCCTCGCCCGCTCGCTCGGCCGTACGCGCCAGACGTCGCGCGGCCCATCCGCGCCTTCCAGCAAGGACAGTTGTGCGACATCGCGCGATCGCGCGCTCACAGGGCCGCCGCCAGGCGCGAGCCGTCATCGATCGCGCGGCGCGCATCGAGCTCGGTCGCGAGTTTGGAGCCGCCGATCAGGTGTGCGCGCAGCCCCGCCGCCTCGACGCCGGCGACGAGTTCGCGCTGCGGCTCCTGGCCCGCGCAGACGATCACGTGGTCCACCTCGAGCAGCCGTGGCTCGCTGCCCTGCGTGATCCAGAAGCCACGATCATCGATCGCACCATAGCTGACGCCGGCGAGCATCCGTACGCCGCGGCGCTTCAGCGCGAGGCGGTGCACCCAGCCGGTCGTCTTGCCGAGATCGCGGCCCGGCGGCGTGGGCTTGCGCTGCAGCAGCCAGATGGTGCGCGGCATCGAGCGTGCGAGGTCTTTCTGCGGCGCCAGCCCGCCGCGCTCGCGCATCTGCATGTCGATGCCCCACTCGTCCATGAAAGCCGGGATATCGAGGCTTGCGGACGGATGGGATGCATCGTGGCTCAGGAACTCGGCGACGTCGAATCCGATGCCGCCGGCCCCGACGATGGCAACCGAGCGGCCCACCGGGCGCCCGTGCAGCAACACATCGATGTAGCTCAGGACTTTCGGATGATCGAGGCCCTCGATCGCTGGTTGGCGCGGCAACACGCCGGAGGCGAGCACGACCTCATCGAACCGGCCGCCGGTCAGCGCCGCGACGTCCGCGCGCGTCGAAAGCCGGACCTGCACGCCGGTCAATTCAAGTTGACGCCGGAAGTAACGCAAGGTTTCGTGAAACTCCTCCTTGCCCGGAATCACCTTGGCCATGTTGAACTGGCCCCCGATCCCGTCCGCCGCCTCGAACAGCGTCACGCGATGACCGCGACCGGCCGCGACCGTCGCGCAGGCGAGTCCCGCGGGCCCGGCGCCGACCACGGCGATGCGCTTCGGCGTAGCCGTCGGCAAGTAGTTGAGTTCGGTTTCGCGACCCGCTCGCGGATTGACCAGGCAGGTGGCAACCTGGTTCTCGAATACGAGGTCGAGGCAGGCCTGGTTGCACGCAATGCAGGTGTTGATCTCGTCGGCGCGACCGGAGGCCGCCTTGACGACGAACTCCGGGTCGGCGAGCAAAGGCCGTGCCATGGAGACCAGGTCGGCGTCACCCGCGGCCAGCACGCGCTCGGCGACGCCGGGGTCGTTGATGCGGTTGCTGGTGACGAGCGGCAGCCCGACGCAGCCGCGCAGCTTGCGCGTGACCCAGCTGAACGCCGCGCGCGGCACCATGGTTGCGATGGTCGGGATGCGCGCCTCGTGCCAGCCGATTCCGGTGTTGATGATCGTGGCGCCGGCGCGCTCGACGGCCTGGGCGAGTTCGACGACCTCCTCCCAGCTGCTGCCGCCCTCGACCAGGTCGAGCATCGAAAGCCGGTAAATCAGGATGAATTCGCCCCCGACCGCCGCGCGTGTGCGTGCCAGGATCTCGAGCGGCAGCCGCATCCGGTTATGCCAGCTCCCGCCCCACGCGTCGTCGCGCTGGTTGGTGCGCGTGACCAGGAACTGGTTGATGAAGTAGCCCTCCGATCCCATGATCTCGACGCCGTCGTAACCGGCAGCCTGGGCAAGCGTGGCCGAGCGCACGAACGCGTCGATCTGCCGGCCGATGCCGCGCTCGGAGAGTTCACGCGGCGTGAACCGTGAGATCGGCGCCTTCAGGCGCGAAGGCGCGACGGCCAGCGGGTGATAGGCATAGCGGCCGGTGTGCAGGATCTGCATGCAGATCCGCCCCCCTGCCCCATGCACGGCATCCGTGACGAGTCGATGCCGCGCCAGGTGCCGCCGGCCGGAAAGTGTGCCCGCAAACGGCTTGGTCCAGCCCGCGGCATTCGGAGCGATGCCGCCGGTCACGATCAGTCCGACGCCGCCCCGCGCCCGTTCCGCGAAATACGCGGCCAGTTTCGGATAGTCCTCGCGCCGATCCTCGAGACCGGTGTGCATCGAACCCATCAGCACGCGATTCGGCAGCGTCATGAACCCGAGATCGAGCGGCGCCAGCAGGTGCGGAAACGGGTTCTGCGTCACGCGCGCAATGATATAGCATGCAGGCCAATTCCGGATTCGCCGCGCAATGCAACCCGTCCTCGAAGTACGCGACCTCGTCAAGCAGTACCCCGCCGTGCGCGCGGTGGATGGCGTGTCGTTCACGATCGAGCCGGGTACCTGCTTCGGCATGCTCGGGCCGAACGGCGCCGGCAAGACGACCACGGTCGAGATCATGGAGGGCGTGACCGAGCCGACTTCCGGCCAGGTGCTCTACTGCGGCGAGCCGCTCGGCGCGCGTTTCCGCGCCGAGGCCGGCATCCAGTTCCAGAAGACCGCGCTGCAGGATTTCCTGACGGTGCGCGAAACGCTGCAGATGTTCCGGCGCCTGTATCCGCGCGGTCGCGACGTGGACGAATTGATCACGTTGTGCGCGCTCGAGCAGGTGGCCAAGCGCGACAATCGCAAGCTTTCGGGCGGCCAGCTGCAGCGGCTGCTGCTCGCAATGGCGCTGGTGAACGACGCGCAGGTGCTGTTTCTCGACGAGCCGACGACGGGCCTCGACCCACAGGCGCGCCACAACTTCTGGGACCTGATCCGCGCCATCAAGGCCGAGCGCCGCACCGTCCTGCTGACGACGCACTACATGGAAGAGGCTTACTTCCTGTGCGACCGGGTCGCGATCATGGACCGCGGGCGCATCATCGCCGAGGGCGCACCGGCGCGGTTGCTGAAAGACCACTTCGAGGACGTCGTGCTGGAGCTGCCGCGTGAGGATTTCCCGGGCGATCCCATTGCATTCCCGCTGCCCGTGCTGGTCGCCAACGATCGGATCGAGATCTCGACCGCCGATGTGGAAGGGGCATTGCGCGTCCTGCTTGACCGCGGTGTCCCGCTGAAGCACCTGCGGATCCGGCCGCGCAATCTCGAGGACCTGTTCCTCGAGCTGACGGGCCGGGAGCTGCGCACTTGAACTTCCGCCGCCTGCTGGCGATCTGGTACGCGCGCAATCTCGAATTCCTGCGCGACCGCTCGACGCTGGTTTTCAACCTGCTGTTCCCGCTGGCGCTGGTCGTCGCGTTCGCGGTGATTTTCGGCGGCGAGGCGCGCAGCCTGTTCAAGATCGCCGTGGTCACGGCGCCTGGCGTGACGCTGGGTGAAAAGCTGCATCCGTTTCTCGGCACGCGCCATGTCGATTTCTACGAAGTGGAAGCCGCAAGCCTCGATGAGACGATCCGCAAGGTCGAACGGCACCAGGCCGACCTGCTGCTCGACCTGCGCAATGGCACACGCTACTGGGTCAACACCGATTCGCCGAAAGGCTACCTGGCGGAGAAGCTGCTGCTGGAATCCGCCGCAGGCCAGGCCGAGCGCCAGCCGGTCAGCGGATCGGCCGTGCGCTACGTGGACTGGCTGATTTCCGGCATCCTCGGCATGAACATGATGTTCAGCTGCCTGTTCGGCGTCGGCTATGTCGTCGTGCGCTATCGGAAATCCGGTTTCCTCCGCAGGCTGTCCGCAACACCGGTCACGGCGATGGAGTTCGGCCTCGCGCAGATCCTGTCGCGACTGCTGCTGACGGTAACAGTCACCGCGCTCGTCTACGCGCTGCTCGCACTGCTGGTGCCGTTTCGCAACGAGGGCAATGTGCTGGTTCTGCTGCTGATCGCGCTGGTTGGCGCAATGTCCATGATCTCGCTCGGTTTCCTGCTGGCGGCCCGCTTTGCCAGTGAGGAACTCGCGAATGGCGTGATCAACCTGGCTTCTTGGCCGATGATGCTGCTGTCGGGCGTCTGGTTTTCGCTGGACGGTGCTCCCGGCTGGCTGCGGACGGCCGCCGAAGCGTTGCCCCTGACACAGATGCTGAAAGCGGCGCGCGCCGTGATGCTGGATGGCGCGGGTTTCATGCAGGTCCTGCCACAGCTTGGGCTGCTGGTGGCGATGACGGCGCTCTTTCTCATCGTGGCGGCCACCGGCTTTCGCTGGCGCGGGTACTGATCCTGCAGTCCGCGCGGCGCAGGGACCCGTGTCTGTGGCAAAATCTGCCCCCCCCGGAACACGACCCGGAAGAACGACCGCTTGGACAAATCCGATTTGCTGAAGGAACTGCGCATCGATCGCGATGCGAGCGTGGAGACTTCGCCCTCGCGCACCGGTTGGTGGATCGGCGCGGCGCTGGCTGTGCTCGCGATCGCAGGCTTGATCGCCTGGTTGCTGGGTCGCGATGAGGCGATACCGGTCATGGTTGCCGCGGTGCGCGCGATGCCTGCAACCGGCAGCGGCGCCTCGGTGCTCGACGCCACGGGCTACGTAACCGCCCGTCGCCAGGCCACGGTCTCGGCCAAGATCACCGGCAAGGTCAAGACGCTCCTGATCGAGGAAGGCCAGCGCGTTGTCGAGGGCGAGATACTGGCGACGCTCGATGATTCCGAGACCCGGGCCGATGTCGGGCTGCGCCAGGCCCAGGTCGCGGCGGCTCGCGCCGGACTCGCGGAGATCGAGTCCGCGCTCGCCAATGCCGAGCGTGAGCTGGAGCGCCAGCGCGAGCTTGCAGCACGCAAGCTGACGAGCGTGGCTTCGCTCGACACCGCGCGCACGCAGGCCGAGGCCTTGCGCGCGCGCCTCATCAGCCAGCAGAGCCAGGTCAAGGTGACCGAAGAATCGCTGCACGCCTCGCGCGTACAGCTCGACAATACGATTGTGCGCGCGCCGTTTGCGGGCGTCGTCACCGTGAAAGCCGCGCAGCCCGGGGAGATGATCTCGCCGATCTCCGCCGGCGGCGGCTCGATCCGGACCGGCATCGGCACGATCGTCGACATGGACTCGCTCGAGATCCAGGTAGACGTCAGCGAAGCCTATATCAATCGCGTGCAGGCCGGCCAGCCGGTCGAGGCCGTGCTGAACGCCTATCCCGACTGGCGCATCCCGGCGGAGGTCATTGCGATCGTGCCGACCGCCGACCGGTCGAAGGCGACGGTCAAGGTGCGCATCGCACTGCAGGACAAGGACCCGCGGATCGTGCCGGAAATGGGCGTGCGCGTCGCGTTCCTGGAGGAACGCCCGTCGAATGCGGGCGCTGCTGTGGCGCCGGTCGTACGCGGCGTGCTGGTGCCGCCCACGGCCATCCGTGACGGGGACGGCGCGAGCTTCGCATTCGTGATGCGGGATGGGCGCGCCGAGCGGCGCACGCTGACGCTGGGCGGCATGCTGGGCGATGCGCGCCAGGTGCTTGCCGGCCTGTCGGCGGGTGAATCGGTCGTGGTCGAGGCGCCGGCGTCCCTGCAGGACGGCGATGCCATCGAAATACAGGACGGGACGAAGCAATGAGCGAAGCGCTGGTGCGGGTCAACAACGTCAGCAAGTCGTATGTGCGCGGCAAGCAGCAGGTCGAGGTCCTTCACGGCCTGACGCTCGCGATCCCGCAGGGCGATTTCGTCGCGCTGATGGGACCTTCGGGCTCCGGCAAGACGACGCTGCTGAACCTGATCGGCGGACTCGACCGGCCGACCGCGGGCGAGATTCAGGTTGGTGGCCAACGCATCGACCAGCTCTCCGGCAGCGCGCTTGCGAAGTGGCGCGCGCGCAATGTCGGCTTCGTGTTCCAGTTTTACAACCTGATGCCGGTACTGACGGCCGAGCGCAACGTGGAACTGCCGCTCCTGCTCACCAGCCTTTCCTCGGCGCAGCGGCGCAAGTCGGTCGCCGTGGCGCTCGAGGTGGTCGGACTGACCGATCGCGCGCGGCACAAGCCGAAGGAGCTGTCCGGTGGACAGGAACAGCGTGTCGCAATCGCGCGCGCCCTGGTCTCGGATCCCACGATCCTGATCTGCGACGAGCCGACCGGCGATCTCGACCGCAAGACGGCCGACGAGATCCTGGGCCTGTTGCAGGTGTTGAATCGTGAACATGGGAAGACCATTGTGATGGTCACCCACGACCCGAAGGCGGCCGGGTTCGCGCGCCGCACGCTGCACCTGGAGAAGGGCCAGTTGCTCGAGCAGGCCGCCGCATGACGCGAACCGGGCTGGTGATCGCCAATCTCGGCCGCAGGAAGTCGCGCACGGTCTTGACGCTGTTGTCGATCGTGACGGCGTTTCTGCTGTTTGGCCTGCTGCAGGCCGTCAACGTGTTGTTCTCGGCGGGGGGGGGGGGGGGGGGGGGGGGGGGGGGGG
>JBBEAB010000030.1:0-8487 GCA_040899645.1 Steroidobacteraceae bacterium | reverse complement strand
TGCGTGGGCGCGACCCGGCTGGTGACGCAGGCACGCGTCTCGTTCACGACCTCGCTGCCGATGCGGCTGCTGCCGCAGATCGAGTCCGTGCCGGGCATCGAATCCGTGATGTGGGCGCAGTGGTTCGGCGGCGTCTGGCAGGAGAACACGCAGATCTTCGTCCTCGCCACCGATCCCGCGCGCCTGCGCGCCGTTTATCCCGAGTACGTGATGCCAGACGCCCAGTGGCAGGCGTTCGCGGAAACGCGCACCGGCATGATTGCCGGTCGAAACCTGGCCACCCAGTACGGCTGGAAGATCGGCGCCAAGGTCCCGATCGGGTCGAACATTTTCCCGCAAAAGGACGGCAGCAAGGCCTGGACCTTCGACCTTGTGGGCATCTATGACGGCATGGACGCCGAGTGGCAGCGCAATACCAACGTGGGCTGGATCAACTACGCCTATTTCGACGAGGCCAACCTGTTCGGCAGCGGACTGGCCGGGACCTATACGATCCGGCTGCAGGATGCGGACCTGGCTGCGCAGGTCGCCAGGCAGATCGATACCATGTTCGAGAACTCGCCGGACGAAACCAAGACGCAGACCGAGAAGGATTTCAATGTCGGCTTCTTCAAGCAGTTCGGCGACATCGGCCTCATGGTGCGGTGGATCCTCTTTGCGGTGTTCTTCACCCTGCTCCTGGTCGTCGGCAACACGATTGCACAGAGCGTGCGCGAGCGCATCCCGGAGCTCGCGATCCTGAAGACACTCGGCTTCGGCGATGGCGCGGTGCTCGGCTTCGTGCTGGCGGAAGCGACTGCGCTCTGCGTGGTCGGTGGGCTGCTCGGCCTCGCCATCGCGACCCCGCTCGGAATCGCGATCACCGAGGGCACCGGAGGCAACCTGCCGATCGCCGTGGATCGGCGCGTCTGGCTCACGGGCATTGCCGCGATCGTGGCGCTGAGCCTTGCGGTCGGCCTGCTGCCGGCGCTGCGCGCGGCGAAGCTGACGATCGTCGACGCGCTGGCCGGGCGCTGAGCGGGAACATCTTCATGCTGAAACAGACAATCGCGATCACGCAGATGGGCCTTCGCAGCATCCCGGAGCGCCTGTGGCCGTCGCTGGTGATCGTCGTCGGACTTGCGGGCGTGGTCGCCGTCTTCACGGCGCTGCTCGCAATGGCGGCCGGATTCCAGTCGACCCTGCAGGCCACTGGCCGCGCCGATGTCGCGCTGGTGATGCGCGGCGGTTCCCAGGCGGAATTGAATTCCGGTCTGGGGCGCGACCAGGGGACGATCATCAAGCAGGCTCCCGGAGTTCGCCAGGGCCCGGACGGGCTGCCGCTCGCGTCCGCCGAGATGGTCGTCATCGCGGAACTGATCAAGACCGGCGAGACGACGGGCTCGAACATCACGGTACGCGGCGTCGAGCCCGCCGCTTTCGAGTTGCGGCCGCAGCTCAGGATCGTGGAGGGTCGCCGGTTCCAGCCGGGCCTGCGCGAGCTGATCGTCGGCCGCGGCGTGACGCAGCAGTTCGAAGGCGCGCGGATCGGCCAGACCCTGCGCATGCGCGGTTCCGACTGGACCGTCGTCGGCGTGTTCGAGTCCGGCGATGCGAACGAAAGCGAGTTGTGGGCCGACGTGGAGGTCGCGCAATCGACTTTCAACCGGCGCGGCTACAGTTCCGTGCGACTGATGCTCGCGGAACCCGCAGGCATGGCCGGGCTCGAGGCGCACCTGGCGGCCGATCCGCGCGTGAACGTGGACGTCGAGTCGGAGCAGCAGTACTACAGCGGCCAGACCGAGAATTTTCGCCGGACCATCGGCGCGCTCGCGGGCGTCGTCACTGGGATCATGGCGCTCGGCGCCATATTCGCCGCGCTCAATACCATGTATGCGGCCGTCGCAACGCGCGCGCGGGAGATCGCGACGCTGCGCGCGATCGGCTTCGGCGGCACGCCAGTGGTGATCTCGGTGATGATCGAATCGCTGCTGCTGGCGCTCGCCGGAGGCATGGTCGGCGCCCTGCTCGCCTGGTTCCTGTTCAATAACATCGCGGTCAGCACGCTCGGCGCCAACTTCACGCAGGTCGTATTCCGCTTCACCGTCACGCCTGAACTCGTCAGGCAGGGGCTCGTCATTGCGCTCCTTATCGGCATGTTCGGGGGCCTGCTGCCGGCATTGCGTGCCGCGCGCTTGCCGGTGACGACGGCCCTGCGCGCGGCCTGAGCCCTTGCAGATCCTGGTCGACATTGGCGTCAACCTCGCGCACGACAGCTTTGCGGTTGACCGCGCGGACGTGATCCGGCGCGCCCGCGCCGCCGGCGTCGCTGCGATGATCGTCACCGGCAGCACTCTCAAGGACAGCGCGCGGGCCGCGGCGCTCTGCCGGGAATTCCCGGGCGTGCTGCGCTCAACCGCCGGGGTGCACCCGCATCACGCGACGACGCTGCAGGCGGCCGACGTGCCTCACCTCGCGGAACTACTCGCCGATCCGATGACGGTTGCCGCGGGCGAGTGCGGGCTCGACTATTACCGCAACTACTCGCCGCCAGCCGAACAGCGCCGCGCGTTCGAGCTGCAGCTCGCGCTGGCCGAGCAATACGGCCGCCCGCTGTTCCTGCACCAGCGCGAGGCACACGCTGACTTCCTGGCGATGCTGCGTGCGCACCCGGGGGCTGCCTCGCGCGCGGTGCTGCACTGTTTCACGGATGGCCGTGTGGAACTGGAGGACTGCCTTGCGGCGGGGCTCTGCATCGGCGTGACCGGCTGGATCTGCGACGAGCGGCGCGGCGCCGCATTGCGCGAAGCCGTGCCGCGCATCCCGGCCGACCGCCTGTTGCTCGAGACGGATGGCCCGTACCTGTTGCCACGGACCATCCAGCCGAAGCCCGCGCACCGGCGCAATGAACCGATGTACCTGCCGGTCGTGCTCGAAGAGGTGGCGCGCTGCCGCGGCCAGTCGCCGGAGGCGGTCGCTGCGACGACGACCGCGAACGCCTGCCGCTTCTTTGGCCTTACACTGCGGGAGACGCCACCGTCGGACCACGACATCAGCTATATATTAGCTTAACTTGATCTCTTAACTGATTGATAAACAGGTAATTAAATGGATTTCAAGCGCGCTCTCAAAACCACTGCGGAGGCTTTCGAGCAATCCATCATTCCGCGGCTGTGCGATTACATCCGCATCCCGAACAAGTCGCCGCTGTTCGACGCGGACTGGCAGGCACACGGCTATATGGACCGCGCGGCGGAATTGATGGCCGCATGGTGTCGCGAACAACCGATCAAAGCCCTGCAGGTCGAGATCGTGCGCGCGCCGGGGCGTACGCCGGTGCTGTTCTGCGAGATCCCGGGCAGCGGCAGCGACACGGTGCTGTTGTACGGTCACATGGACAAGCAGCCGGAGTTCACCGGCTGGGTGGATGGCCTGTCGCCGTGGGAGCCGGTGCTGCGTGACGGCAAACTCTATGGCCGCGGCGGCGCCGACGATGGCTATGCGGTGTTCTCCTCGCTGACCGCGATCCGCCTGCTGCAGGAGCAGGGCATTCCGCACGCGCGCTGCGTGGTGTTGATCGAGGCCTGCGAGGAGAGCGGCAGCTACGACCTCCCCCACTACGTCGAACAGCTCGCGGACCGCATCGGCACGCCGAGCCTGGTCGTCTGTCTCGATGCGGAATGCGGGAATTACGACCAGCTGTGGTGCACGACCTCGCTGCGCGGCAACCTGGTCGGCAAGCTCAGCGTCGAGGTGCTGACGGAGGGCGTCCACTCCGGCGCGGCGACCGGCATCGCCCCGTCCGTATTCCGCATTGCGCGGGGCCTGCTGGCCCGCGTCGAGAACGAGGTCACCGGCGACCTGCTGCTCGAGGAGCTGACGGCGCCGATACCGCCCGCGCGCATTGCCCAGGTGCGCGCGATGACCGCGGTGCTTGGCGACGAAATCGCAAGCAAGCTGCCGTTTGCGCCGGGCGTGCGCGCGCTGTCGGACTCGCCGGTGGAACTCGCGCTCAACAACACCTGGCGGCCCACGCTCGCGGTCACCGGCGCAGCGGGACTGCCGGCCATGGAGAATGCCGGCAATGTGCTGTTGCCCCGCCTCGAACTGAAACTGTCGTTCCGCCTGCCGCCGACGACCGATGCGGCGATCGCGGCGCAGGCCGTCAAGCGCGCGCTGGAAGCGGATCCGCCCTATGGCGCGCGGGTCGAGTTCGAAGTGGACTCATCGCTCGCCGGCTGGGACGCGCCGCCGGTGGCGCCTTGGCTCGAGCGATCCATGCAGGAGGCATCGAAGGCGACCTTCGGCGGCAATGCGATGTTCAAGGGCACCGGCGGCAGCATTCCTTTCATCGGCATGCTCGGCGAACGCTTCCCCGGCACGCAGTTCCTAGTGACCGGCGTGCTCGGGCCGCACGCCAATGCCCATGGACCCAATGAATTCCTGCACCTCGCCTGCGCGCAGAACCTGACGGTCTGCGTCGCGCGCGTGATCGCGGATCACCTCAAGCGCAACGGCTAGCGACGCGCCAGCGGGCTCGGTTCCGCGATTCGCGCGACCTCGTCCCAGGCCGCGCGGTAGCGCTCGGCAGGGTGCATCGCCGAGCCCGGTTCGGGCGGCGGGTATTCGGCTTCCAGCGAAGCGATGCGCAGCACGCGCGGCGGACGACCTTTCGGGAACTGCGCCCGTTCCGTGAACACGATGCGGCCATCGACCGGCACGTCGCCGGCCAGCGCCCGCACCGCGGCCACGCGGTCATAGAGCGTCTCGAGCGGATTCAGGAAGGTCGAGCGTGCGCTGCGGTTCATGACCGCCCACTCCTTCATGTGCTCGCCGCCGAACACGACGCCATCCACGTCGCGGAAGTCCACGACCAGCAGCCCGCGTCCGGTCAGCAGCAGGAAATCGATGTGCAGGTGGCCGCCGCTGCCATCCGGAATCAGCACGTCGCGCAGCAGCGCCGCCGAGGCGGCTTCGAATGCACGAAACAATGCGCGCCGGGCCCGATAACGGCGGTAATGCCGCACCGCAGTCATTACGCCGAATCCGAACAGCGCCAGCAGCATCATGCCGACGACGACCTGGACGACGAGATTGTCGTCGGTCATCTGCCGCGTTTCCCATGCCACAGGCGTATCAGGCGAGTGCCGCCCGGCAGGCGCAGCAGCCACAGCAGGATGCTTACCGCGGCACGATCCTTGCGTGTGAGTGCAAATTTCCGATGCAACGGTACCAGCAAATCCGGCCGTTCGACGATCCGCTCAATCGCCGCGGCCTCGAACTCGAAGACGCCTTCGCCGCTGGTCAGGCGCCAGGCACGACCACCGTGGTTGCGCGCCGACAATTCGGCGCGGGTCAGCACGGCCGGCAGCACGGGTCCGTCGTATCCGGCGACGACCCAGAGTTCCCCGGACGTCGCATTCTGGCCGCGCAGAATGAGCCGGTTTGCGGGGCCATCGTATTCGACTACCTCCATGTTGCCGCTGGCCGCGAGGGAATGCATCGTCAAACTATAGTCGGCTCCCCTCGGAGTAACCACTGTCGCGGCGTTGCGGCATGATGCGCACCATGACGATGCCTGCCACGCTGGCCGAATTGCTCGCCTGCCCGGCATGTGGTACGCGCCTGACCGGAGCGGGCTGCCTGAACTGCCGCATCGATTTTCCGGAGATCGGCGGCATCCCGTGGCTGATGCCGGACCCGCGCGCCGCATTGCTCGAATGGCGCGGCCGCCTGCACCACCTGCTGACGCACTACGCGAGCGAAGCAGGACGGCAGCGCGCGGCTGCGCATGCTGCCACGCCCGGCAGCCTCGCACGCGCGCGCGTCCTGCAGGTGGCTGGCGCGCTCGACGACCAGGCCACGCGCGTCCGCGCCTTGCTGCAGCCGATGGGTCTCGAGCGACGCAACGAAGCCCATGCCGTGCATGTCGCGCTCGGCACCGAGCTGCCGCTCAGCCAGGGCCTGTCGAGCTATTACACCAACCTGCATCGCGACTGGTGCTGGGGCGATGCAGAGAATCGCGCGAGTCTCGAGGCAGTCCTGGCCGTGCTGCCGCCGCAACACGTGCGCGCGCGCGTCCTGGTGCTGGGCGCCGGCGCCGCGCGCCTCGCCTATGACCTGCATGTCGCGCTGCGGCCGCGTCTGACGACCGCGCTCGATTTCAACCCGCTATTCGCGCTCGCGGCCGCGCGCATCCTCACGGGCGAAACGCTCGAACTGTATGAATTCCCGATTGCGCCGCGGACGATTGCGGACCATGCCGTGTTACGCCGCCATGTGGCGCCAGCCCTGCCACCTCCCGGCCTGGAGCTGGTGCTGGCGGATGCGAGTGCTCCGCCATTTGTTGAAGGCCGGTTCGACCTGGTGCTGACGCCCTGGTTCATCGACGTCGCCGGGGAGCCGATAGCGCGTCTGATGCAACGAATCAACGGGCTGCTTGCGCCCGCCGGCTTGTGGGTCAATCACGGATCGCTGGCCTTTGCCGATGCGGCGCCGCTCGATGCGCCGAGCCTCGAGGAACTGCTGGCGATGCTGCCAGCGCAAGGCTTTGCCGCGACCACCGCCGAGGAGTCGCGCCAGCCTTATCTGTGCTCGCCTGCGAGCCGTCATGGCCGCCAGGAAACCGTGATCACGTTCTGTGCGCGCAAGGAAAGCGAGGTCGCGCCCGTGGCACGCGGTCGAGTCGTGCCGGACTGGCTGGCGGGCAATGACCTGCCGGTGCCGCTCTTGCCGCAGTTTCGCGCGCAGGTGCTGTCGACCCGTGTGTACGCCTTCCTGTTCGCAATGATCGACGGCGAACGCACGATCCGCGACATGGCGCGCCTGATGGAGCAACAGCAGCTGATGACCGCGGCAGACGCGGAGCCGGCGATCCGCCGATTCCTGTCGCGCGCGCTGGCGCAGTCCGATCACCGGCCGCAATTCTGAGCAAGGTTGGTGGGCCGTGGTGGGATCGAACCACCGACCAACTGGTTAAAAGGGACCCACCGCGCAAATCAGCACAAGTACAGGTCAATTCAGACAATGACTTGTGTTCGGACCTTGTGTCGAGTTGTCCTCCGTTGTCGCCGTGTGTGTGCTGAAACTGTGCTGACAGAGGAGAGCGCGATGGAGCAAATTACCGTCCCTGCAACGCCGCGGCGACGCCCACCTGGCCGCGTGTGCAAGACCTCGGCGATCGACATCGATCGCATCGAGGACATCAAGATCCGCCTGGGCCTCGTGCGAGAGTGGATCGTGTTGATGGCCGAAAGCGACACGGTAGGCGACGAGGCGGCCTCGGGCGCGGTCAACCACCTGCTCGACGCGCGAGATCTGCTGCTCGAGCTCATCCATGAACGCGAACTGCAGCCGGCCTGAGACTGCCAACGCGCCGCATTTCAGCTGGAGGATCCACCCGTGACCTGGAAGCCCGAATACCGCCTGCGTCGCCGCATGCTGGCCGCGGTGCGCAGGTACATGGTCCTGCCGCGGTTCGAGGATCAGAACCTCGTCGACGAACTCATGCGCGCCGTCCGTGAGACGCTGCCAATTACCCAAGGAGACAGCAATGCAGAAGCCGAACCTCAAGTCCGCAGCGCCGATCAACAGCGCCCAGACGGCCGCTGACGATGACCGTGACGTTCACTGGGAGGACGCGACCGCGGCCCGGATCCACGCTTTCCTAGGCGCTGTGCGGCCGCTCAGGGGATGCGTGATGCTAGAACCGTACTACCGCGGCGGGCACGTCATCGCGGAGCTGGCCGCGGCGAGCAGGGGCTCCGATCCGCCAGCCATGTCCTTGACCCTCGACCAGGTGGCCGACGTGCTCAGGTTTCTGAGCAACTCGGAACCCTGGAACCCGCGCACGTTCGAAATCGAGCCGCGATACAAGCCCTCGCACGTGGTCGGGCGAATGTTCGTCCTCGAGGCGCTCGAGGGCGCCGTCCGCCAACACGCGCGCTTGTAGTCGACGACTTCGACAGGGCCCCGGTGCTCGAGCGCCGGGGCCTTTTTGCTGCCGATGATGAAACCCTGTTTAGGGTCCAGGTTCGCGCCATGCTCGCCGCTGGTGTTCAATCTGGAGCGACCATGAAGACGAAGACGCAACAGTTGCGGACCCGGTTTCTATACGCGATTCGACGCCACATCGCGCTCGCGTGGTACGAGGAGCAGGACCTGCTCGACGAACTCATGCGAGCGCACTCCGGCCCCCTGCCGCGCTACACTCCGGGCCCCCACACGGCGAGCGTCTATGGCCGGGCAACGCGGCAAGCAGTCGAACCCGTTCGTTGAAGTGCCGCTCGGCAGTGGCGCCTGGGCCGCAGCGCGTGAGCTCGGCGTAGATCTGTCACCCGCTCCCAGTCAACGGGAATTCGAACGCCGTCAGCAGTTGCAGCAGGAGCTCGCCCAGGCGCTCGCGGCGCCGTTGATCTCGAAAGCAGACCTATAGGCCGAGCGCGCTGCGGTACGCGCCCGGGTTGCGGGAGAGCTTCTTCAGGATCAGCTCGTCGAACGCCGGCGCAT
>JBBEAB010000029.1:0-1025 GCA_040899645.1 Steroidobacteraceae bacterium | reverse complement strand
GGATCGCGGAGAACATGCCGCCGGCCACGCCGCCGAAGCTGGCCCCCATGGCGAAAGCGAGCAGCTTCATGTGCGTGGTGTTGATGCCCATGGCGCGTGCGGCGGTCTCGTCCTCGCGCACCGCCTCCCAAGCGCGGCCGATGCGCGAGTTCTGCAGGCGCACGTTGACCACCAGGATCAGCACCATCATCGCGAGCAGCAGGTAGTAGTACTTGATCGGGCCGCTGAACGCGATGCCGAGCAGCGTTTCCGGCTTGGAGAAGTCGAAACTGCCGAAACTGAACGGGTCGATGCGCGCGATGCCCTGCGGCCCGTTGGTGATGTTCACCGGGCGCGACAGGTTATTCAGGAATATCCGCACTATTTCGCCAAAGCCGAGCGTGACGATCGCCAGGTAGTCGCCGCGCAGCTTGAGCGTGGGCGTGCCGAGCAGCACGCCGAAGAACGCCGCCACGAGTGCGCCGATCGGCAGGATCAACCAGAACGGCAGGTGCAGGCCGAACTGCGGGCTGGCTAGCAACGCGTAGGTGTAGGCGCCCACCGCGTAGAACGCGACGTAGCCGAGGTCGAGCAGTCCCGCGAAACCGACCACGATATTGAGGCCGAGCGCGAGCAGCACGTAGAGGATGGCGTAGTTGGTGATGCGCACCCAGCTGGTGCCGACCTGCGCCAGCGCGAACGGCAGCACGAGCAGCGCGAGCGCCACCACGGCCACGCCGGCCCAGACGAGCTTCGGGCTGTTGCGCGTGTCGAACAGGGCGTTCATGCCCGGTCGCCAACCCGTTCGCCCAGCAGCCCCGAGGGCCTGAATACCAGGACCAGGATCAGCACCACGAAAGCGAACACGTCCTGGTAGTTGGAGCCGAAGAGGATGAAGTGCCCATCGCTGGCGCAGCGCTCGGCGACGAGCGACGCGAGCCAGCCGTAGCGGCACAGATCCGTGAGATCGCCGATGTAGCCGGCGCCCAGTGCTTCGACGATGCCGAGCAGCACGCCGCCGAGCATCGCGCCCGGAATATTGCCGA
>JBBEAB010000028.1:0-6399 GCA_040899645.1 Steroidobacteraceae bacterium | reverse complement strand
TGACCAGCACCACCAGCGGACCCTGCCAGGCGACGCCCGGCTCTGGATCGTCCAGCACTTCGATGCGGCCGCTGGTCTCGCGCAGCTGCACGACTGGCCCGCGCTCGACGAACAGGCCCACGAGGCTCGTTGCCTCGGACAGATGGCCGCCGCCGTTGTCGCGCAGGTCGACGACCAGCGACTCGATGCCCTCGGCGCGCAACTCGTCGATCAGGCGGCGCACGTCGCGCGTCGTGCTGCGATAGTCCGTTTCGCCGGCCACGCGCGCCTGGAAGTCCTGGTAGAAACTCTGCACCGAAATGACGCCGACCCGCAGTTCCTGCTCGCCGCGCCTGATCGTGTGGATTTCCTTCTGCGCGGCCTGCGACTCGAGTGTGATCTTCGAGCGCTTGAGCGCGAGCTGGGACTCCGCTGCGCCGGGCGTCGCGCCCGCCGGCAGGATCTGCAGGCGCACGACCGAATTCGCCGGCCCGCGGATCAGCTGGACGACGTCATCGAGGCGCCAGCCGACCACGTCGGTCAGCGCTCCCGCCTCGCTCTGGCCGACCGCGGTGATCCGGTCGCCGACCTTGATGTCGGCGGAAGCGGCCGCGGACCCGCCCGGCAGGACATTCATGATCGTCACATGGTCGTCGACCAGCTGCAACGAGGCGCCGATGCCCTCGTAGGACAGGCTCATCGCGATGTTGTATTCCTCGGAATTGCGCGGCGACAGGTAGTTCGAGTGCGGGTCGTAGACGTGCGAGTAGGCGTTCATGAACGTCTCGAACACGTCATCCGCGGTGATCTGCTCGATGCGTTTCGCAACCCGCTCATAGCGCTTGCGCAGCACATCGCTGGCCTCCGGCCAGGTCTTGCCGGCCAGCAACAGCGACAGCGCGTCATTCTTCACGCGCTTGCGCCACAATTCGCGCAGCTCGGCGTCCGACCCCGGCCAGCCCTCTTCGGTGCGGTCGAAGCGGAACGACTCGTCGAGCCCGAAATCCGGTTCGCTGTCGAGCAACGCGATCGCGTGGCGCAGCACCTCGCGGTTGCGCTGCTGGTAGCGCGTGAAAATGGCGAAGGCAGGCGTGGCGTCGGCTTTCGCAATCGCGTCGTCCAGCTCGTAGCGCAGCGGCTCGAACTCGGCGATGTCGCTGGCGAGCAGGTAGCTGCGGCTGCCGTCCAGGGCCTGGAGGTAGCGTTCGAAGATCTGCGACGACATGTCGTCATCGAGCGCGGTCTGGCGGTAGTGCTGCCGTTCGACGACCTCGGACACCAGGCGCATCACACGGCGGTGGCGATCTGTTGCGACCAGCTCACCGGAGGAGGCCAGTGCCGGGCTGAGCGGTGCGCGGCTCGCGCCGGAGCCGGCGAGCACGACAATGCACGCGGCCGTCGCGAGCGCCAGCAGGAGGCGCAGCCGGGAGGCGTTGGGTGCTGTGATCTGGCTGGACATGGGCTGTTAAACTGCTCCGTACGGGGCCCCAACGGGCCGCAGCTGCAATGACAGGCTAGGGGCGCGCGGCCACGGTATCAAGTACCGCCGTCACGCTGGGCCGGGAGTTCGTCGCAATGGGCCCGCTGGGCTTTCTGACTGGTGTCGTGCTGGGCTCGGCGGCGTCCATCGCCCTGGTGCTGGCCATGGTGGTTGTCATATTCGCGTTCTCGGCCGGCGGCCAGCCGGCGCTGGGGCGTGAATTCCCGGGCCTGCTGGCGTCCGCGGGCCTGTTTGCAGTGCTTGCGGCGCTGGCTGCGGCGGCATTCGTCGGCCTGCAACGGGAACGCGCCTGGCGCTGGCCTGCCCAGGGCGCGATGTGGCTCGCGCTCGCCCTGGTCGGCTGGTATTACTGGCCCTGAAACACGAGGATCGCATGATGCAATTCGACATCCCGGCGCGGCTGCTGTTCACGACCTTTGCGGTGGCCCTGACGCTCGGCGCCTTTGGTGCCTCGAACAAGGACATCAAGAAGGCAGCGGGTTTCATCGACGAGGCGACCTATCGCACCCATGTCGCCAGCCTTTCAGACGACGAGATGGAGGGGCGTGCAATCGGCACCGCCGGAGAGCAGAAAACGATCGAGTACGTGGAAAAACAGTTTCTCGAGCTCGGCCTGCAACCGGTGACGGGCGGCAGCTTTCGCCAGCAAGTGCCGCTCGTAGAGATCACCGCGATCGAGCCTGTGCTTTCCTTCCGCAAGGGCGCAGGCGCCATGGAGCTGGCATTTGGCAGCGACATGGTGATCACCACGCGCCGGGTCCGCCCGGAGTCAGCGGTCGCCGACAGCGAGGTCGTGTTCGTCGGCTACGGGATCGTCGCGCCGGAATACGGCTGGAACGACTATGCAGGCGTCGACATGCGCGGCAAGACGGCACTGATACTCGTCAACGATCCGGGATTCGTCACCGGCGACGCCGACCTGTTCCGTGGCAAGGCGATGACCTACCACGGTCGCTGGACCTACAAGTTCGAGGAAGCGGCGCGCCAGGGCGCAGCGGCGGCGATCATCATCCACGATACGGCGCCCGCGTCCTATGACTGGGGTGTCGTGCGGAATGGCTGGAGCGGCCCGCAGTACTACATGGAATCGACCGACGGCAATGCCGGTCGTACGGCGCTCGAGGGCTGGATCACGCACGATCGCGCGCGCCAGCTGATCGAAATGGCGGGCCGGGACCTCGCCGCAATGGAGGCCGCGGCCGTGAAGCGTGGCTTCAAGCCGATGCCGCTCGGCGTAACGGCGAACGGCGGTGTCAGGAACGAAATCCGCCGCATGCAGTCACCCAACCTGGCAGCCATGATGCCGGGCAAGGACCGCCCGGACGAGTACGTCATCTATGTCGCGCACTGGGACCACCTCGGCCTGACCGAAGGCGCGGCCGAGGATCGCATCGTCAATGGCGCCGTGGACAACGCCACGGGCGTCGGCGGAATCCTGGCCATCGCGCACGGGTTCCGCAACCTGCTGCCGGGGCCCTCGCGCTCGGTCCTGTTCCTGGCCGTGACGGCGGAAGAGTCCGGGCTGATCGGGTCCGAGTATTACGCACAGAAGCCGCTGGTTCCGCTCGAGAAGACAGCAGCCGTGTTCAATGTCGACGCGCTGATTCCGCTCGGCCGCGCCAAGGACCTCGAAGTGATCGGATTCGGGGCTTCGGAACTCGAAGACTTGCTGGCCAAGGCGGCGAAAGACCAGGGCCGGAAGCTGGCGCCCGATCGGCGCAGTGAAGCGGGCTACTTCTACCGCTCGGATCATTTCAACTTCGCCAAGGCCGGCGTGCCGGCCCTCTACATCAAGTCCGGGACGAACCTGCGGGACCAGCCGGCGGGGACCGGACTCGCACTCTCTGACAGGTACTACGCCGTCGATTATCACAAGCCGAGCGACGAGTACGCGGAATCCTGGGACGTCAGCGGCTCGATCGAGGACTTTCGGCTGCTGTTCGAGGTCGGCGCGAAGGTTGCCAATGCCGAGACCTGGCCCGAGTGGTACGAGGGCAACGAGTTTCGCGCCGCACGCGATGCCAGCGCCAAGAGCCGGGCTCCCGCGAAGGAATGAGTCGGGTCAGGCGCTGCGGCGCAGCGGCCGCGTCAGCAGGCGGATGGCGGTGAACAACAGATAAGGCCCGGCGACCAGCAGCCAGGCCGTCGGTGTCGCGGTGAAGAACGCGACCATCAGCGAACCGAGGAAGGCCAGCAAGCCTCCCTCGTAGGGCCCGAGCGTCAGCACGCCCGCCAGGTAGATCAGGAACGGCATCAGCAGCAGTCCGAAGCCGAGCAGTAGGGCGAGAAACCCGAGTTCCCGGCGCCAGAACGGCGGGAGCCGCGGAAACCAGCGGTCGAAGGGATTGCTGAGGGCCATGCGATCCAGTCTGCCGCGCCCATCCCGGGCCGGCAAGCACGGCGACGTGGCAGCTATACTGCCGCCGAAATGACGCGACTGCGCTGCGCCGTCGTCGGCGCCGGCTACCTCGGCCGCTTCCATGCCCAGAAATATGCGGGACTCGCGCGCTGCGAGCTGGTTGGCGTCGCCGACCCCTCAGCCGAGGCGCGCTCGCGCATTGCAGGGGAGCTGGGCATCCCGGTGCATGCCGATCACCGTGCACTGCTCGGGCAGGTGGATGCCGTCAGCGTCGCGACGCCGACTGCGATGCACCACGCCGTCGCGCGCGACTTCCTGCAGGCCGGCGCCCATGTCCTGGTCGAGAAGCCGATCACGGCGACTGCGGTGGAGGCGCGCGACCTGATCGCGCTCGCCGCACAGCACGGGCGGGTCCTGCAGGTCGGCCACCTCGAGCGTTTCAACCCGGTCATCGTCGCGGCGGCGGGCGAACTCCGGAATCCGCGCTTCATCGAATCGAACCGGCTCGCCCCCTTCAAGCCGCGCGGTACCGACGTCAGCGTCGTGCTCGACCTGATGATCCATGACATCGACCTGATCGAGGACATCGTGCGTTCTCCGATCGCCTCGATCGATGCAGTTGGCTCGCCGGTGTTCACCGACGAAATCGACATCGCGAATGCGCGGATCCGCTTCGAGAATGGCTGCGTCGCCAACGTCACGGCAAGCCGGATCAGCATGAAGGCCGAGCGCAAGCTGCGCGTGTTCCAGGGCGATGCCTACCTGTCCATCGACCTGCAGCAGAAACTGCTGACCATCGTGCGCAAACCCGCGCTGATCGAAGAGGGCGTGATGCCGAAGGTCGCGGTCGAGGAGCGCAGCCTGGATCCCGGCGACGCCCTGCTGGCCGAGATCGAGGCGTTCCTCGATGCGATCGAGCAGGGCGGGCGACCGGTGGTATCCGGCGAGGACGGATTGCGGGCGCTTGAGACCGCAACCCGCATCGCGACGCTGGTCAGCCGCCCGGTATACTGAGCGGCTGCAACGGCGCGAAAACCAGGCAGGCATGAAACCCACCGACACGAGCGATCCCGACTACTACCACAAGGTCGTGGATTGCCAATGGGCCTGCCCGGCGCACACCGATGTGCCCGAGTACATCCGGCTGATCGCACAGGGCCGGTACTCCGACGCCTACATCGTCAATCGCGAATCGAATGTGTTTCCCGGCATCCTGGGTCGCGTCTGCGACCGGCCCTGTGAACCGGCCTGCCGGCGCAGCCGCGTCGAGGAAAAGCCGGTCGCAATCTGCCGCCTGAAACGCGTCGCCGCGGACTTGCGTGATGACATCAGGCCACGATTGCCGAAGGTGCCGGCCAGGAAGAATGGCAAGCGCGTTGCCTGTGTCGGCGCGGGTCCGGCGACGCTGACCGTTGCGAACGACCTGCTGCCGATCGGCTATGAAGTCGTGATCTTCGAACAGTACGCGACCGCGGGCGGCCTGATGCGCACCAACATCCCGGCGTTCCGGCTGCCGGCGCAGGTGCTGGATGAGGAGATCGGATACGTCGTCGACATGGGGGCGGACCTGCGGCTCGGCACGCCCGTCCCGAGCATGCAGAAACTGCTCGACGAGGGTGGCTTCGACGCGGTGTTCGTCGGCACCGGCGCACCCAAGGGCAAGGAACTCAGCCTGCCGGGGCGCAAGGACACGGACCGCATCCACATCGGCATCAGCTGGCTGGAGTCGGTGGCGTTCGAGCATATCGACCGCATCGGCGAGCGCGTGCTGATCATCGGTGTCGGCAACACCGCGATGGACTGTTGCCGCACGTCGCTCAGGCTCGGCGCAAAGAGCGTCAAGGTGATGGCGCGCAAGCCGCGCGGCTTCTTCAAGGCATCCGCATGGGAACTGGAAGACGCCGAGGAAGAAAACGTCGAGATCATCATCAATCATGCGCCGAAGGCCTTCGTGGTCGAGGGCGGCACGCTCAAGGGCATGAGCTTTGAACGCATCGAGTACGAGATGGACGGCAACGAGATCAGGAGCCAGCGGGTCGCCGAGGAGGTTTTCATCCCCTGCGATGACGTGATCCTGGCGATCGGGCAGGAGAACGCGTTCCCGTGGATCGAGCGCGACATCGGCATCGAATTCGACAAGTGGGACGTGCCAAAGGTCGATACGGCCACCTTCGAGTCCACGCGCAGCGGCGTGTTCTTCGGCGGCGATGCGGCATTCGGGCCAAAGAACATCATCTGGGCCGTCGAGCACGGCCACCAGGCCGCGATCTCGATCCACAAGCATTGCCAGGGCGAGGCGCTCACCGAGCGCATGCCACGCGGGCTGAACCTGCAGAGCCGCAAGGTCGGCATGCACGAGTGGTCTTATAAGAATGACTACGACGGCGCGACGCGCCGGCTGATGCCGCACGTGAGCCTGAAGGAGCGTTTCAGGAAGCTCAACATCGAAGTCGAGCTCGGTTTCGATGCCGAGCGCGCCGCGGCGGAAGTATCGCGTTGCATGAACTGCGACATCCAGACCGTGTTCCACGCGAAGCTCTGCATCGAGTGCGACGCCTGC
>JBBEAB010000027.1:0-6483 GCA_040899645.1 Steroidobacteraceae bacterium | reverse complement strand
CCGGGCTTTCCAGGCGCATGGTGCCCAGGTCCTGGCTCATCGCCGCGCCCAGGCAAACCACGCTGTAGGCCACGATGCCGGCAACGGCGACGACGAAGCCGCCGATGACGAGGCGCTTGCCCCGCCGCATGCGTTCAGCCGCGTCGGCACGCCGCCCCAGCTCCGCGTCAGTTGGCGCTGGCGACGCATGGTCCGCGTTCGCATAGCCGGCCATGCTCAACGGGTCCGCGTGCGCGGGTGTTTCTCTGGTGATGCTCATGACGTAATCCCTCCTGTCGTCCACGTCCGGACGGCCGCCTGTTCGCCGCGTGGTTCATGCAGCCTTGCGGGTGGCCGGCGCAAGCCGAGGAGCGCGGCATACAGCATCCGCCGGGCCAGCCCCAGGAACGTGAGCAGCCACACGGCCGCGGCGGCGATCACGAAGACTCGCGCCACCCACAGCAGAAACGGAGCATCGAGCACGTCCGCCAGCCGGAAGGTGCAGGTGGCATACATGCCGAAAGGGAACACCAGACCCCAGTAAAGCGGATCGTACGAGAGACTGACCGCCCTCACGCGGTGCCGCCAGACACCGAGCACTAGGAGCATCGGGATCCACCAGGTCGCCGTGGCCCAGAACATCACCGTGAGTCCGAGGATGAACGGGCGCATGGGAGCGAGCAGTGCCGATCGCTCGGCGGCAGTGGCCAGCAGCGCTCCTGCCAGCGTGGAGATCGCCACCGCTCCCATATTGATCCAGTACGGCGGTAGCAGATCGCGCGGCGAAAACGGGAAGAACATGTAGCGATAGAAGATGAGACCGATGATCCATAAGTAGAGCATCCCGCCGCCCAGCCAGAAGCACATCAACACGAACAACGCCAGATCCCGATCGCTCAGGACCGCGCCTTCGAGCGTGCACCCAAGCACGGCCACGGCCTGCGTAGCCACGACGGCGACCAGCCAGCCGCCGTTGATGCCCTCGGCCAAGGACGGCTTCTCTTCGCCAATCGTGAGCAGGGCAAAGATCGCGTAGGTGCAGGCCGCCCACAGCGCGACGGTCACCCACCACAGAACTGTCGCCACGACGATCTGCCCGTGCAGCAGGACGGCCTGCGTCCCCAGGACACCGGTGGCGGCCACCACGGTGAAGTACCCCGGCGCGCGCGCGTGGTCCTGCAGGTCCGCGGCAACACGCTCCGGGAACACCATTGCGCGGGCAATGAACAGCACCCACAGCGCCGGATACGCGAGGAGGTTGATGCCCGAGAGCACCACCGCGAGCTCGCGAAGGCCGAACAGATGACACGCGATCGCCACGACGCCGGTGGCCATGGCCATCGCGAAATAGGCCGGGTGCATGACGGCAAGGCGCGCCCTGAGGTGCGTGGCCAGAGGCCGCTGAACGACGCTCACGCCCCCGAGGATAGGATGCGCGGCGGCGCGGGGGTATCGGTTGGAGTCCGAACCCGGTGTGGGAAGATCGGCGTCCGGGTGTCGGTGTCGCTCCTACGACGGGCCCCGCGCCAGCCCGTGTTGCAACGCGTAGCGCATGAGCTGGGCGTTGGAGCTCATCCCCATTTTCTCGAGGATTCGCGTCCGGTAGGTGCTGACCGTCTTGACGCTCAAGTCGAGCCGCGCCGCGACTTCGGACACCGATTGCGCCGATGCCAACAGGACGAACACCTCGTACTCGCGCGGCGACAGCAGTTCGTGCGGCGCGGACCCGGCGCCCGCCACCGCCACGTAGTCGGCCAGTTCACTGGCCACCGTCTCGCTGAGGTACCGCTTGCCCTTGAGCACGCAGCGGATGGCTTCCAGCAGTTCTTCGGTGGCGCGGTCCTTGGTCAGGTAGGCCGACACACCGGCGCGCAGCGCCCGCACGACGAACTGCCGCTCACCGTACATGCTCAAGACGATGATCGGCATGCGTGGTCGCAGCCTCTTCAACTCGGGCACGAGGTCCAGGCTGTTGCGGTCTTCGAGCGCGATGTCGAGGACGAGCACCGACCAGTGCGCCTCCTGCACCTTGTCTCGCAGTTCACGACACGAGCCGACCTCGCCAACCGTCGTGCCGGGAAACGCGTCGGCGACGATGCGACGCAGCCCCGACCGCACGATGTCGTGATCGTCAGCCAGCAGGATGCGCATTGGTCACCTTCGCACAGGCCGGCAGCGGCACCGACACCCGGACGGTGGTGCCCTGTCCGGGTCCCCCCGTGAGCGATACCCGGCCGTTGACCAGCATCGCCCGCTCGCGCATCCCGAGGATGCCGAGCGACTCGCGGTTATCGGCCGCGACGCTCGCGATCCCCACACCGTCGTCGTGCACGGTCAGCACGGCCTCCGCGTCGGTCGTCTCGAGACCGATCTCGACGACGTGCGCGCGGGCGTGCCGTACGATGTTGGTGAGCGCTTCTTGAGCGATCCGAAACAGGGTGACCGAGACGGCGTCGTCCAGAGCCGCGTCGGCGCCATCAGCTCCACCTGAACGACCAGATCGGTGCGGGCCTCGACTTCGTGGGCCTGCCACTGAAGGGCCGCGATCAGCCCGAGTTGGTCCAACACGCCCGGACGCAGCTCAGAGGCGACGCGCCGCACGAAGCCCACAGCCGCGTCGATCTGCCGGCTCGCCGAGCTCACTTGCTCGCTGAGCGACACCGCGCACGGCGGCGGTCCGACGGCGGGGCAGCACGACGGCAGCCGCGCGAGGTCGATCTTTAGCGTGGTGAGCACCTGACCGATTTCGTCGTGGAGCTCACGGGAGATTCGGGCGGCTTCGGTTTCGCGCGCCAGGTGAAGACGGTTGGCGAGCGCGCGCAGCCGCGCCTGTGCCTCGATCGCCTCGCGGTGCCGGTCGGCGAGGGCATCGGCCATGGTGTTGAACGAGGCGGCGAGCGACGCAAACTCGGTGTGGCCGTGCGGCGCCTTCGCCCTGGCCTGGAGGTCGCCGCCGCCAAAACGCTGCGCCGCGTGCGCCAGCGATCGTACTCCGCGCAGGATGCCGAGCTCCGCCGCCACGAACACGGCGGTGATGGTGAACAGGGTCAGCACGCCCAGCGCCGCCAGCGTACGGGAGAAGGCCGCATTGGTCTCGCGCATGACGCGGTCGTAGGGCAGGCCCACGGCAACGAACAGGCCCGGTGCCTCCTCCAGGGGTTCGGCGACGAAGTAGCGGCGGATGCCTTTTCCGAGGTCGAGCATTCGCCCACGCTGGGTCTGGGCGATTCCGGCGATGCCGGGGACACGCAGGTCGTGAGCAACAGCCGCCTCGCGTCCGCCAAGGCCGGCAGTCGCGAGCACCCTGCCCTCGCGGTCCGCGATCAGCAGGGAGAAGGCATCGGGAAGGTCGCTCTGCTGAGCCATCCTCGAGAGCCAGTCGAGATCGAGACCGTTGAATACTACGGCGATGACGTCCCCGTCGGCGTTACGAACCGCGAAGGCGTGATTGAGCGTCGGAAGCTCGAAGATTGACGAGATGAGATACGTGCCGGCCGCGACATCCTTGGAGGCGAGGGCGGCGCGGTAGGCGGGATTGTCCCGCCAGCTTCGATAATTCGCCAGCGGATAAGCGCTGGCCAACACGCGGCCGTCGGGAGCGAGCACGCCGATGTTCGCCAGCTGCAGGTGGCCCGACAGCAGCGCCTGCAGAAAGCCAAGATCCGCGACGACCGGAGACCTCAGTCCATCGCGCGAGACCATGGCACCCAGCCACGACAGCAGCTCTCGCGCCACACGAATCTGGTGCGCGTGCTCGCGGCTGGCCAGGCCGGCCAGGTGCAGTGCATCCCGTTCGGTTCGCGACAGAGCCGCGGCACGCTCGGTGTCGGCCGCGAGGAACGTGAACAGAATCGCCGGCAGCGTTGCGAGGCAGATCAGGAACAGCAGTCGGCCGCGCAGAGAAAAGAGCGAGGCCAACACCCGGCTCCGACGGCTCATATCACCCCCACCGGAAGCTACTGCTCGGGACTCTAGACCTCAGCCTACCTCAATGGTGAAGGGGCCACGTATGACGCCGATCATGGATCCCACGGCTCAATGCGCTCACGATGGCAGCGCCGAGCATCTGTTGCGCGGACATCGGGGGGATCTTGCGGCCATGACTCACCACTCTTTCGACGACATCCTTCGTGCTTTCGACGCCTTGCAGCCAGGCCAGCTGTTCGTCTTGGCGAGCGACGACGATCCGAGGCCGGTGCTCCGCCGGCTGCAGTCGGAGCGGCCGCGCCAGTTCGAGTGGAGCGTCCTCGAGGCCGGTCCGGGACGATGTCGGATCGAGATCCGCCGTCGTGCCGCGGCGGGGCCACGCGATGTTTCTGAGTTCCTCGGCTGGGATCACCACCGGCGCGCCGGCATCCTCACCGAGGTGATCCGCCTTGTCGACAATGGAGCGCACGCGGACGCCGCTCCCTTGTTTGCCGAGTTCGCGTGCGGACTCAACTGGCACATCGACGCGGAGGAGATCACGCTGTTTCCCGTTTTCGAGGAGAAGACCGGGATTCTCGAGGGGCCGACCAAGGTGCTGCGGGACGATCATCGTCAGATCCGGCGCCGGATGGCCGAGGTCGCCGACCATTTGCAAGCTGGCGACGCCGCCGCTGCGGGACGGGCCATCACCGCCCTGGACGGTATCCTCGGCGACCACAACATCATGGAGGAGCAGATCCTCTATCCCCTGATGGACCAGGCGATGGTCGACGGGCAGGAACGGGACGACCTGGTGAAACGAATCCAGATTACGTGATGCCCGTCATCATCCAGGGGGGAATGGGCGTCGCCATCTCCGACTGGCGCCTCGCCCGGACCGTGTCGCGGCTGGGGCAGCTCGGCGTGGTGAGCGGCACGGCCCTCGACCAGGTGCTTGCCCGCCGCTTGCAGGACGGCGACGTCGGCGGTCACATGCGGCGTGGCCTGGACGCTTTTCCCGACCGGCCCATGGCCGAGCGAGTGTGGGACACCTACTATCTTGCCAGCGGCCGTCCCGCCCGGCAGGCGTACCGGCTGGTGCCGACGCAGGCGCAGGACAACCCGCGCGAGCTCGTCGAGTTGTGCGTGGTCGCCAACTTCGTGGAGGTCTTTCTCGCGCGCGAGGGTCATGACGGCCAGGTCGGCATCAACTATCTGGAGAAGATCCAGATCCCTCACCTCACGTCGATCTACGGCGCCATGCTGGCGGGCGTGGATTACGTGCTGATGGGCGCCGGCATCCCGCTCAAGATCCCCGGCGTGCTCGACTGCCTGGCGCGGCACGAGCCAGCCAGTTACCCACTGACCGTCACCGGCGCGCAGCCCGGCGACGACATGGCCGTCCGGTTCGACCCGCGCGCTCTGGCGATTGGTTCAGGTACACCGCTCGACCGGCCGGCGTTTCTTGCCATCATTGCCTCGGAGATCCTCGCGCACACGCTGCTGCGGCGGGCCACAGGGCGCGTCGAAGGCTTCATCGTGGAAGGGCCGACGGCCGGCGGGCACAACGCGCCGCCGCGCGGTAAGCTGCAACTGAGCGAATGCGGTGAGCCGATCTACGGCGAGCGCGACCAGGTGGACCTCGCCAGGCTGCGAGCACTGGGCCTGCCGTTCTGGCTTGCCGGCGGTTACGCGACTCCCGAGCGCGTGGGCGAGGCCATCGCGGCGGGAGCGGCGGGCGTCCAGGTCGGGACCGCGTTTGCCTTCTGCGCCGAGTCGGGCCTGCGGCAGGACTACCGACAGGCGCTGCTGCAGCAGGCAATCGACGGCCGCGTGAGTGTCTTCACCGACCCGCTGGCGTCACCCACCGGGTTCCCGTTCAAGGTGGCCCGGCTCCCCGGCACCATGTCGGAGATGGACCAGTACGACATCCGGCCACGCATCTGCGATCTTGGCTTCCTGCGCGAAGCCTACCGCCAGCAAGACGGCACAGTGGGTTACAGGTGCCCCGCGGAGCCGGTGAACGTGTACATCTCCAAGGGCGGCGACTTTGACATGACTCCGGGCCGCAAGTGCATCTGCAACGCGCTCATCGCCACCGCCGGCCACCCGCAGGTGCGCGCCGGCAAGTACGTGGAACGGGGCATTGTCACCTCGGGCGACGACCTGGCGGGCGTGACGCGGTTCCTGCGGCCCGGGGCCGCCGACTACACGGCGGCCGACGTGATCGACACGCTGCTTTCCGGTGTGCCGTGTACGCAGTGATCACGCGCATCGAATTCTGTTACGGACACCGGCTGCTCGACTACGACGGCGTCTGTATGCACCCGCACGGGCACAACGCCGTGGCCGAAGTCGAAGTCCGGACCGACGTCCTCGATGCGCGGGGCATGGCCGTGGACTTCACCAATGTCAATCGCATCGTCAAGGGCTGGATCGACCGCGAAATCGATCACAAGATGATCCTGCGCCGCGACGATCCGCTCGTGGCGCCACTGTCTGCTCTCGGCGAGCCGATGTACCTCATCGAGACCAATCCCACCGCCGAGCGCCTGGCGCAGCTCATCTTCGAGGTGGCCGCCGCGGGCGGGCTGCCGG
>JBBEAB010000026.1:0-40378 GCA_040899645.1 Steroidobacteraceae bacterium | reverse complement strand
CGACGACATCGTCGCGCTGGTCGCGCTGTTCCGGCCCGGGCCGCTGCAGTCGGGCATGGTCGACGATTTCATTGCGCGCAAGCACGGGCGCAACAGCGGGGCAATCGACTACCTGCACCCGGGGCTGGCGGGCATCCTGAAGCCGACCTACGGCGTGATCCTGTACCAGGAGCAGGTGATGCAGATCGCGCAGACGCTCTCGGGCTACACGCTCGGTGGCGCGGACCTGTTGCGCCGCGCGATGGGCAAGAAGAAGCCCGAGGAGATGGCGACGCAGCGTTCGGTGTTCGTCGAGGGTGCGGTCGCACGCGGCGTGACGGCGGCACGGGCCGCGCAGATCTTCGACCTGATCGAAAAGTTCGCGGGTTACGGCTTCAACAAGTCGCATTCCGCGGCCTATGCACTGCTGGCCTACCAGACTGCCTGGCTCAAGGCGCACTACCCGGAAGCGTTCATGGCGGCGGTGCTGTCCTCCGATATGGAGCACACCGACAAGGTGGTGTCGTTCATCGACGAATGCGCCGGCATCGGCCTCGAAGTGATGCCGCCCGACGTCAACCACTCGATGTATGCATTCACGGTCGCGGGTCCCGGTACGATCCGTTACGGTCTCGGCGCGATCAAGGGCGTCGGCGAGGGCGCCGTCGATGCGATCGTGATCGAGCGCGAGCGCAATGGTCCGTATCGCGATCTCGCCGACCTGTGCCGGCGCGTCGACCTGCGCGTGGCCGGCCGGCGCACGCTGGAAGCGATGGTCAAGTCGGGCAGCTTTGACGGCTTTGGCAAGAACCGCGCGACGCTCGTCGATGCGCTGCCGGCCGCGATGCAGCTCGGCGAACAGCGCACGCGCGCCGTGGCAGCCGGCCAGGACGATTTGTTCGGCGGCCTGGCGGAACCGGCGGCGGGCAATGCACCGCTCGCGATCGACCTCGCCGATGCGCCCGACTGGAGCGAGGCCCAGCGCCTGCAGGGCGAGCGCGAGACCCTCGGCCTGTTCCTGTCGGGTCACCCGATCGCGGAGTATGAGCAGGAGCTGCGGCAGCTGGTGCCCGCGCGCATCGCCGATCTCGGCGGTCCGCGGCCGACCGCCGAGTCACGCGGCTTTGGCGGTGGCAAGAACGTGACGGTCGCGGGACTCGTGCTCGAGATCCGCCGCCGCGGTTCGCGCATGACGCTGTTGCTCGATGACCGCAGCGGCCGCATCGAGGTCAGCCTGTTCGACGATGTCTGGCAGCAGCACCGGGCGGTCATCGCGCGCGATGCAATCCTGATCGTCGAGGGACAGCTGCGCTTCGACGAGTTCATCGAGGACTGGCGCATCAATGCGAAGAAGCTGACGCCGATCGACGTGCTGCGCGAGCGCGAGGCGCGCAGGCTCCTGATCCGCATGCCGGCTGCCGGCGGCGACGAGCGCTTCATGCAGCGGCTCGAGGAGACGCTGCGGCCGCGGCGCGGCGGCCAGTGCGGCGTCGCCGTGCATTACATCGGCGACCAGGCGCGCGGCACGCTCGCGCTCGGCGAAGAATGGTCGGTGCGGCCGACGCGCGAGCTGCTGGACGAACTGGGCGCACTGGTCGGCCGCGATGGCGTGCGCCTGGTCTACGGCCCGCGGCCGGACTGACCCTTTATACTGCCGCCATGCCGCTGCAGTTCCTGGACTTCGAACAGCCGATCGCCGAACTCGAGGCGAAGATCGAGGAGCTGCGCTTTCTCGGCGACGACTCGAAGCTCAACATGGCCGAGGAGATCGGGAAGCTGCGTGCCAGGAGCGGCACGCTGACCCACAGCATCTTTGCAAACCTGACGTCCTGGCAGATCACCCAGCTGGCGCGCCATCCGCAGCGTCCTTATACGCTCGATTACCTGCCACTGGTGTTCACGGAATTCCAGGAACTGCACGGCGACCGCATGTATGCCGATGACCAGGCGATCGTCGGCGGCGTCGCGCGGCTGTCCGGCACGCCCGTGATGGTGATCGGCCAGCAGAAGGGCCGCGACACCAAGGAGCGCGTGCGGCGCAACTATGGCATGCCGAAGCCCGAGGGCTACCGCAAGGCGCGGCGGCTGATGCTGACCGCGGAGCGCTTCGGGCTGCCGCTGGTGACCTTGATCGACACGCCCGGCGCGTATCCCGGAGTCGGTTCAGAGGAACGCAACCAGAGCGAGGCAATCGCGCGCAACCTGTTCGACATGGCGCAACTTCGCATTCCGGTCGTCAGTTGCGTGATCGGCGAGGGCGGTTCGGGCGGAGCGCTCGCGATCGGCGTCTGCGACCGCCTGCTGATGCTCCAGTACAGCATCTACTCGGTGATCTCGCCGGAAGGCTGCGCGTCGATCCTGTGGAAGAGCGCCGACCGGCGCGAACTGGCAGCCGAGGCGATGGGCATCACGGCGGTGCGCCTGTCGCAGCTCGGGCTGATCGACGAGGTGATCCCGGAGCCGCTCGGTGGCGCGCACCGCGAGCCGCAGCTCATGGCGGAGTCGCTCTGCGCGGCGCTGACCCGTCAGTTGGCGTCGTTGACGGCATTGCCGGTCGAGCAGCTGCTTGCGGAGCGCCGCCGGCGCCTGCGCGGTTTCGGGGTCTACGGCGGATCCTGAGATGGCTTTCGGCGCGACGCGCCTCGCGGCCACGCTCGCGCGGCTGGATCCGTTCGCGACCGCGACCGGTTATTGCGTCGCCCTGTCCGGCGGCCTCGACTCGAGCGTCCTGCTGCATGCGCTGGCAAAGGGTCGGCAGGCCGGGGGCAGGCCCGCGCTCCGCGCCATCCACGTCGATCATGGCCTGCAGGCGGAATCCGGGACCTGGGCGGATGCGAGCCGGGCCCTGTGCGATGCACAGGGCGTTCCGTTCGAATCGGTGCGGCTCTCGCTCAGGCCGCCCGCCGGCGCGAGCGTGGAAGCGGCCGCGCGCGCGGCACGCTATACGGCATTGGCCGGGCGACTGCGTGCCGGCGAATGGCTGCTGACCGCGCATCACCGCGACGACCAGCTCGAAACCGTGCTGATCCAGCTGATGCGTGGCGCGGGCGTTGCCGGGCTCGCCGCCATGCCGATGCAGGCCGCCTTCAGCGCCGGCATGCACGCGCGGCCGCTGCTCGACGTGGATCGGGTGGAACTCGCGGACTACGCGCGGGACGCGGGCCTCGCCTGCGTGCAGGACCCGATGAACGCGGACCCGCGCTACGACCGCGGCTGGCTGCGTCTGCGTGTCCTGCCGGCATTGCGCGAGCGCTGGCCGGGGGCCGCAACGACCGTGGCACGGAGTGCACAGCACCTGGGTCAGGCGCAGCGCTTGCTCACGGAACTGGCGGCGGCAGACGCGAGCGCGCTGGTGGACGAGGGCCGCCTCGCGATCGAAGGACTGCAACGCCTGTCGCAGGATCGACAGGTCAACCTGCTGCGCTGGTGGATCCATTCGCGCGGGCTCGGACCGCCGCCGGCGGCGCGGCTGGAGGCTGCGCTGCGCGACCTGGCGGGGGCCCGCGTAGACGCGCAACCACTGGTGCGTTGGCCGGAAGGCGAGCTGCGCCGTTACCGTGGGCGTCTGTATGCCATGCCGCAGAGCGCGCCGTGGCGCGTTGCAGCGGAAGCGGGCGGGGATGGATCGCGGGTCGTGGACCTGGGGCCGGGTTTCGGGAAATTCAGCCTCAGGCCGGGCGAGCAGGGCGGACTGCGCCTGCCGCTCGCCGCTCCGCCCTCGATCCGGTTTCGCGCTGGCGGAGAGGCGCTCCGGCCCGCCGCGGGCCGGCCGCGCAAGCGGCTCAAGGATCTCTGCCAGGAAGCGGGCATCGTGCCGTGGGTGCGTCCCCGGCTGCCGCTGGTGTTCGTCGGCGAGCGGCTCGCCGCGGTCGGAGACCTGTGGATCGACGCCGATTTCGCGGCGCCGCCCGGGGTCGCCGCGCTCGCGCCAGTCTGGAGCGGCCGGCCGCCGCTCTACTGAGGCCTCAGCGCCAGCATTCCTCGGTGGTGTCGCCGCCGCCCGCGTTGGCGGCGGTGCGCACCCCGGCCTGCGTCACCTGAAAGGTGCGGCATTCCGTGTCCTGGAACTGGTTTTCACCGGCGACCGCCGTGGCCGTCGCAGTGAAGTTCGTGGCATTTGCGCCACCCAGGATCGCGAGTGCATACCAGCCGTTCTTGCTGGTGGCCGCGCCCTGCAGGTTGCCGGCCGCGCAATTCGGCGCGTTGGCGATGCCCGTCGCGTAGGTATTGCACTGCAGATAGTGCTTTTCCTGTGCCGTCGCCAGCACCAGCAGGGCATCCTTGGCGTCGGCGCGCTGGCTGCGGATCACGTAATTGCGATACGAGGGGATCGCGATCGCTGCCAGCATGCCGACGATGATTACTACGACGATCAGCTCGATCAGCGTCACGCCGCGTTGCCGGTGCAGTTGTTTCATGACGTCCTCAGTTCACGCCGGTCTGGCGCCAGAAGGTGCGCACCGGAGCCAGATTGATGCCGACGCCGCAATTCTCAAGACCGACCAGGCACTGCGGAGGCGGGCGGCACTCGGCGCCGACGCAGTTGACCGGATCCTCCGGGCTCGGGAACAGCCAGACCACTTCCGGCGCAATACCGCCCTGCGACAGTTCGGTGTCGCGGTCGTCCGTCGAGTCCGGCGGATCCGTCGGGTTCTCGCGGTCGAACACCGGCGCGCCCGTGAAGGCGCTGACCGTATAGAGCCGGTTGACGCCGACGCCCGGCGCGCAGGTCGTGCTGACGACGGTCGAGGCGCTGTTCGGCTCATAGGTCGAGAACTGGATCATGCTCTGGATGGTCCGCGCCTCGGACAGCGACTTCTCGCCACTCCACACGGCCGGCGACACCGGGCGGCGCAGGTCCATGCGCCAGCCGCTGGCACCCGGCGGAATCACCGGGGCGATGTCGGTCGTCACGTCAATCAGGTTGACGTCCGCTTCGGTGATCGGCGTGATCAGGTCGTACTGCGCCTGGGTCAGGCGCGCGAACGGCCGGTGATCGCGCAGGCTGTAGAAGCGATCCTGCGTATCCAGGTTGAGCGGATGCCCGCGATAACCCGAACCGAGCGCGAGGTTGATCCAGGTGCGCCCGCCGCTGCTCAGGAACGAGGCATCCGGCGCGCTGTAGAAGCGCCGTGTCGTCGCGTTCGGGTGCGTCGCCAGGTGGGCGTTGCCGAGCGAAGCGAACACGCCACCGGTCACCAGGTTGGCGCGCGTCTGGCCATTGTGGATGTCGAAGCGCCACACGCGTCCACCCATGTCGGCCGCGTACATGCGGTCGGCGAAGCCGTCGCCGGTCAGGTCGAAGACCCGCACGTCGCCCGGGATGCCGTGCGTCAGCGACGCATGACGCAGGTCGGCGCTCGTATCGGCGGACGGACCTGCATACCAGAGCCGCCGGCCGCTCAGCGCATCGACCATGAAGATCTGGTTGCCAGCCGCGTCGGTCGCGTACGGACCGTTGTCCTGGACCGTGTCGTAGCCGCCGCCGAACACCAGCACCTGCTGCTGCGGGTGCTCCTGCGTGGCGCCGGAAATATTGACACTCGCGACGGTCGGCATGGACCAGCTCTGGCCCGCGCCGGTCATCTGGCGCGGCGCGGCTTCGGTCGGGCCGATCCTGAACAGCAGCGAAGGCACATTGCGATCGGTCACGTCGAGGGCGAAGTACTCGCTGCCGCCGCGGCGCATGCCGAAATAGATGTACACGCGCTCGCCCAGCAGGGGTTCCAGCACGCCGTTGTCATTCACTTCGTGCCTGAGCACGCGGATGTTGCCGTCCAGGCCGTACACACGGTCCGTGACCGCCTCGTTGGCATACATGTCGCGCGCCCGGGCGAGCAGCTGCTGCGGCATGAAGGCCCACAGCTCGTCGCCATCCACCGCGTCGATCGCGTGCAGGTAGCCTTCATTCGTGACCGCGAACACGACGCCGTCGTTCGGATCGGGGGTTGCGACGGTACCGCCGTAGATGACGGTCGCCGGGCGCCCATGCATGGGGTCGCCCATCGCGAGGCGCGCATCGGTCGTCGCGCCGTCGCCATTGTCGTCGTCGATGTCGGCGCCGCGCATCCAGTTGATCAGCGCATCGCGCCCGGGCGCTTCGGCGGCGCCGAGGCCGAGCATCGCGGTCGTGATGGCCGCGTTGCCGGTCACGACGCGGTTGGCGGTCGCGGTCAGCGCGGAGGCCGCACCGCTGTAATTGATGTCGCTGTACACCAGGCGCGAGGCCGGCAACGGCAGTTCGTTGGCCGCGCCGCCCAGTACGACGCGGTCGCCGTCGATGCCACTTGACCAGAAGCTCTGGGAGGTCGTGCGGAAGAAACCGGTCGAGAACTCGACCGCGGGCGCGTCGTTGGCGTCCATGATCGTGCCGTCCGGGTCGAGCCGGTATTTCTTGATGTTGCCCGACCAGCTGTAGGTCTCGCTGGGACGGAACACCGTCACGTACAGGTCGTTCAGGTTCTGCGTGCGGTTGAAGGCGTTGACCGACACCGCGGGGGCCGTGAACGAGGTATTGAAGTCGAGGATCGTGCGCACGATCTGCGTCAGCACGGTCGACAGGGTTGCCGTGTCGCTGGCCTCGTAGAAGACGCCGCCGGCGCCGGCCGCGGTATTGCGCAATGTGGCCGTTGCGGTACTGGTGGCGCCGAGGTCAAAGCCGATCGTGTAGGTCGTCGCGTTCTGCAGGCCGGCGAGGGACGGGCGCAGGTCGTTCTCGTACATGTACTGCGCGATTTCCTCGAGACAGCGCCCGGAACCGCTGCCCGTGCAACTGCGGCCGATCAGGCCCTGGATCGCGGTGTCGGCCGCGTTGTCCGCGGTCGGTGCGCCGTCGGTCAGCAGCACGATGAAATTGCGCTGGCAGGAGACCGTCAGCGGACTCTCATACAGACTCTGGTCGCTGGCCTGGCGCGATGTCGCGATGCTTGGCAGAAACCCGTCGGTCGGAATGATCCCCGGCCATTTGCGCGAGGCGAGGCCGTAGGTGACCCCTCCGCCGCTCAGGTACTGGTGGGCCTCGTACATGGTCTCGGACAGGGGCGTGCAGCCGGCATCGCTCAGCGCCGCGATGTCGGCCTGCATTGCGGCCGCATTGGTGCCGACCGGCCCGATCTCGCGCAGCACCATGCCGCCCTGGGCCGCGGCATTGCTGCAGCCGCCGCTTTCACCGAGGTTATTGCTGAAGCGCATCAGGCCGAGGTTGACGTTGTTCGCGACGGCCAGCTGCGAGATGGTCGCGCTCGCCACGTCCTGCATGATTTCGAGTCGCGTGCGCGTGACGGTCGCCGCGTTGTACAACCAGTTCAGGTAATTCGCGGAATAGAAAATATAGGCATTGTTGGCCGGATTGCCCCAGCCGATGGCCTGGCCGGAATTGGCGGTCCACGGGCCATTGTTGCCGTCCGCCGCCCACAGGCGCGCCAGGTCGACGCCATCGCCATGCAGGCCGGCATCGGTGCGGCACTCGACGTAAGTCGTGGAGCTCGACGTATTCGTGATGCTGCGCCAGCGGTTCTGGTTGCTCTGCCGGCGCCACTGCGCGGCGCGGTCGGCGATGTAGTAGCCCGCGACCAGGAAAGACTGGGACGCGGCGTCGCACCTGAATGCGGCGGCCGGCACCGAGTTGCTGTTCGAGCAACTCGGCGGACTGTTCGTGTTGCTGCCCGAGCGGAAGTACACCCGGTCCGGATTGCAGGAGCCGGCATAAGTTGTTGCCGGGTTGAACGTCGTCTGGGTCGTGACATTGGTGCCCATGCTGCCCGAGGTATCCATGATGAACAGGATGTTCGGGCGCACGTTCGACACGGCGTTACCGGTGCCGACGAAGATCTCGGCCTCATCGGCCATCGCGAGACCCGCGCCCGTGAGCACGAGCAACGAGGCGACGCTGGCAGTCCGGAGCAGGCGGGTGGCTGTCGTCTTCATGGCAGTCTCACTTTCCGTTGCCGGTCGCGGTCATCCGCAGCCGGGTGATGTTTCGGGTAGCGGGGTGGTAGCAGACGTAGAGTCCGCGCGGCGTCTGGCTGGCCGATTCGCGGAACCGGGCATACGACACGGCTTCCTTGCCGATGAAATAGCGCGTGCTGCGGTCGAACTGCAGGCGGCGGGTCTCGCAGCCGCGGCACTCGCTCGCCGACAGCGGTCCGGCCGCCAGGGCCGGCAGCGTGACGAGCTCGGTCCCGCTCTCGAGGCATTCCTCGATATAGCGCGCCGGCAGTCCCTGGGCGGAAGCCAGTGCGGTCGCGAGGACGCCGCTCGCAAGCGCGAGCGCGCCTGCGCGCCGAAGAGCGGTCGTGTAAGGGAAGCGGCTGCGGTCGGGAATGCTCATGGGAAAGTCTCCGCGGAAATCAGGTGCCCGGGCCCACGACATAGAAGCTCTGCGTGTGCTGGGCCAATGCGTTGTCGGGACCGTTGCCCGTGGTGTCCACCTGGAAGTGATACGACTGGAAGGCGGTGCCGATGCTGAATCCGGTCATGCCGGTACCGAGCGGCGTCTGGCCGACGAACTGCATCTGGTAGGCATAGGTGTCGCCCGCCGAATTAGGCACGGCGATCGTCGGCTGCGTGAAGGGCGCGCTGGTACTCAGCACCGGGTTTGCAAGCGCATCCTCGACCGCGACTTCGGCAGCCTGGAATGCGCGCTCCTGGCTCTGGGTATTGCGCACCATGCGCAGTTCCATGTTGGCGGTGAACACGCCGGAGATCGCGAGGATGGTCACGATGAGCAGCAGCACGAGGCCGATGACCAGCGCGGCGCCGTCCTGATTCGAGCGGGCATTGTCGCGGCGGTGCATGCGGTTCATCGCCGTGTGTTCCTCAAGGCAAAGGTCTTGCTGACCAGCAGGCGCCTGAAATTGTCGTTAGGAGTCAGTGCGGCCGGGCCCACGCGGCTGGCGTAGGAATAGGTCCGGCTGTCGATGAAACCGAGTTCCGGGGTTTCCGAGCGCACCAGCAGCCAGACCCGAACGGCCACCGCCTGATCGCCGGCCGGAATGGCGGCACTCGGCGCCACGAAGTAATCGGCGTTCTGGTCGGCGTCGAGGTCCACGCCGAACTCGACCTGCAGGTCGGTCACGCCCGGCACGATTTCCTGGTCCACGATCGCGGGCGCCCCGCCGACGAAATCGAGCTGCTTGCGACGCAGCGACGGCAGATTGGCAGCCTGTTCAGAGGCCTGGTCCACGTAGTAACCATGCACGACCAGCGCGCGGGTCTCTGACAGCGGCGGTACATAACCCGCCGGGATCGTGCTGCCGGAAAACAAGCTGCCTTGCACGCGGCTGGTCTGCAGCTTGATGCGCCCTGCCGGCGCGGCCGGGATGATCTGCGTCGAGGCGCGGCGAATCGTCAACTGGTCGGAGCCGCCCGCCGCAGTACCGAACGCGGCGCAGCCGTAGCCATAGGCATTGTCGTTGGCCTCGACGTAGGCCGGCAGCTTCACCGCCCACATGGCGCCGCAGGAATTGATTGTGGCGGCAAAGGCGCTGAGGTCGGCCGGCAGCGCATACGTCGGGTCGACCGCCGGCGGATTGGCCAGGTCGAGGGCCGGGCCGTTCTCGATCAAGTCGGCGCGGCTCATCAAGCCCCAGTAATTGGCCATGCGCAGGTCGGCCTCGATCGTGCCCATCGCGTAGCGCGCGGTCTCCTGCAGGCGCGCCGATGCTTCATTCGTGCGGTAGAGATCGCGTGTTTTGCCGAAGACCGTGACGGCACCGGCCAGCAGGAACAGGCCGATGGACAAGGCGACCATCAGCTCGACCAGGCTGACGCCGCGCTGCAGCCCGGCCGGGGGGACGAGGTGCTTCATGATGCAAACCCGATGGCGTAGGTCACAGGCGCGACTTCGCCGGATTCGGCCCACTGCACGGTGACGACGTAATTCGTCGGCTCGCCGGCGGCGACCGGCAGGGCCACGACCACCTGGCCCTGGCCGTTCGGCAGCAACTGGGCGAGCATTGCCTTCCACCGCGCGAGGTCACTGGACGCAAGATCGCCTTCGGTGCAGCCGCCGGTCGTGAAGCAGGCAGCGACTTCCACCTCGGCGTCGGCGAACAGGGTGCCGTAGGCCGCCTGCCCCAGGCGATTCGCGCGGATGCGATCCGCGAGATCCGCCGTGAGATTGACCGCCTGCGTGCGATAGATCGCGGTGCGGCCCGACTGCAGGCTGCTCAGCAGCAGGGCGGCGATGCCGAGCAGGCCGATCGTCAGGACGACCAGCGCCACCAGCACCTCGACCATCGTGAAACCCGATTCACACTTGCGCATGTTCATGGCTCAGCTGACCGTGCAACCGCTGATCGTCGTATTGATGCCGTCAATCAGCACCTGGACTTCGGCCAGGTCACGCGTGACGCCGGCGCGACCGGTCGTCGTGACCCGGATGCCGCGCGCCGAGGACAACTGGCCGCCGGTCGGGACATTGCCGCGCTCGTCGCACAGCACGAGCTGGGCGGCGTTCGGATTGAGCGCGAAGCCGGTCATCAGGTAGGTAACGCGGAACGGGTTCGCCGAAGAACGCGCGGTGATGGTCGCCGCCATCGGCTCGTGCTGCAGCAGGACGGCTTCACCGGCATCGCGCAGGCCGTTGCCATCGGTCGCATCATTGACGTTGTCGCCGTTGTCATCGACGAACGCAATCCAGCCGGTCAGCAGTGGGGAGGCCACGCACACGGGGTTGGCGTTCAGCGGGTCGGTGCTCGTGCAGAGCGTCACCGGCCGGCGACGCTTGACCGCCTCCGAGCGGGTGAAATGCAGGGCTGCCATCACGTCGTTGGCCGCGCCGGTGATGCGGGCGTTACGGATGAAATTGCCCATCGCCGGGAAACCGAAGGCCAGCAGCAGGCCGGCGATGGTGATCACCAGCATCAGCTCGAGCAGCGTGAAGCCGGAATGGGCTTTTCTCATGGGTCGCACTATAGGGTCGTCGGCCGGGACCTGAAGACTGGTCCGACAGGCGCTCACCGCGCGGCGACGAACGGCACGAAACGCCGACATCCAGGCCGCTTATGTATCGTCTCGTGTGAACCACTTCACATTTCTGCTGGCGCTGCCGGGGTCGCTCTACTACACTGAACTCCCGTCGTCATCCGGCCATGAAACGCGCGGCGCTTGCGGCCTCCGTGGTCCGATGGTCCATCAGCAACGGCGGGGTAGCCGATGACTCGTTTCGTGTTCGTGACCGGTGGCGTGGTGTCCTCGCTTGGCAAGGGCATCGCATCCGCCAGCCTCGGCGCGATCCTCGAGGCCCGCGGACTGAAGGTCCGCATGGTCAAGCTCGACCCTTATATCAATGTCGACCCGGGCACGATGAGCCCGTTCCAGCACGGCGAGGTGTTTGTTACCGAGGACGGCACCGAATCCGACCTCGACCTCGGCCACTACGAACGCTATGTCCGCACGACGACCGGTCGCAACAGCAATTTCACCACCGGGCGCATCTACGAGCGGGTGATTGCGCGCGAGCGTCGCGGCGACTATCTCGGCGCGACCGTGCAGGTGATCCCGCACATCACCGACGAGATCCGCCGCAGCATCCAGCTTGGCGCCGGCGACGCCGACGTCTGCATGGTCGAGGTCGGCGGCACCGTCGGCGACATCGAGTCGCTGCCGTTCCTCGAGGCGATCCGGCAGATGGGCGTCGAGCAGGGCCGCAACAACTGCGTCTACATCCACCTGACACTGGTGCCGATCGTCGGCGGTTCCGGCGAGATCAAGACCAAGCCCACGCAGCACTCGGTCAAGGAGCTGCGCGGCATCGGCATCCAGCCGGATGTGCTGCTGTGCCGCTGCCGCGATCCGCTGCCGGAAGAGCAACGCCGCAAGATCGCGCTGTTCACCAACGTGGAGGAGCGCGCAGTCATTTCGGCAGTCGATGCCGATGACATCTATCGAATTCCGATCCTGCTGCACGAGCAGGACCTCGATGACATCGTCTGCGAGAAACTCCGGATCGACGCGCCGCCGGCGGACCTGCGCGAATGGCAGCAGGTGGTCGCCGCACGTCACCAGCACGAGGCGACGGTCAATATCGCGATGGTCGGCAAGTACGTGCAGATGCGCGACTCCTACCTGTCGCTCAACGAGGCGCTGCGCCACGCCGGCCTCAAGACGCGCACCCGCGTCCAGGTCCACTACGTCGAATCCACCGACCTCGAGAGCGCAGGCACCGGCTGCCTCGTGGGCATGGACGCGATCCTGGTGCCGGGCGGTTTCGGCGAACGCGGCATCGAGGGCAAGATTGCCGCGGTACGCCACGCCCGCGAGCACGGCGTGCCTTATCTCGGCATCTGCCTCGGCATGCAGGTCGCGGTGATCGAGTACGCCCGCCACGTGCTCGGACTCGCTGGCGCAAACTCGACCGAGTTCCAGCGCGATTCGGCCGATCCGGTGATCGCGCTGATCACCGAATGGCGCGATCGTTCGGGCGAGACGCTGCGGCGTTCGGATGAGTCGGAACTGGGCGGCACGATGCGCCTCGGCGCCCAGGAATCGCGCATCCGGCCGCAGACGCTGGCGCGTGCGGTCTACGGCCGCGATACGATCCACGAGCGGCACCGGCACCGCTTCGAGTTCAACAACAATTACCTCGAGCGGATGCAGAAGGCAGGACTCGTGTTCTCCGCATTCTCGGAGGACGAGCTGGTCGAGATCGTCGAACTGCCCTCACACCCCTGGTTCATCGGCGTGCAGTTCCATCCCGAGTTCACGTCGAATCCGCGTGACGGCCATCCATTGTTCGCGAGCTTCGTGCGGGCGGCGCGTGAGTACTCGGCCGGCCGACTGCCACAGGCGGCGAGCGCGTGAAGCTCGCAGGGCAGGCCATCGGGCCGGACCAGCCGCTGTTCCTGATCGCGGGGCCCTGCGTCGTCGAGGACGCAGCGCTGACGCTCGACATCGCCGGCCAGCTGAAGGAGATGACCGCGGCGCTCGGCATTCCCTTCGTCTTCAAGGCGTCGTATGACAAGGCGAATCGCACCTCGCGCGCCTCGTTTCGTGGCCCCGGCATCGGGCAGGGCCTCAAGGTGCTCGCTGAGGTGAAGAGACAGTTCGGCGTCCCGGTGCTGACCGACGTGCACGAGGACACGGCGCTCGCCGAGGTGGCGGCCGTCGTGGACGTCCTGCAGACGCCGGCATTTCTCTGTCGCCAGACCAACTTCATCGTCAACGTCTGCTCGCAGGGCCGGCCGGTCAACATCAAAAAAGGGCAGTTCCTGAGCCCGTGGGAAATGGTCAACGTGGTCGAGAAGGCGCGCTCGACCGGCAATGAATCGATCATGGTCTGCGAACGCGGGTTCAGCTTCGGCTACAACAATCTCGTGTCCGACATGCGCGCGCTCGCGGTGATGCGCGACTTTGGCGCGCCGGTCGTGTTCGATGCGACGCACTCGGTGCAGCTGCCGGGCGGCAAGGGCGCGTCCTCCGGCGGGCAGCGCGAATTCGTGCCAGTGCTGGCGCGTGCGGCCGTCGCGGCGGGCGTTTCGGGCCTTTTCATGGAAACGCATCCGCGCCCGGAGCAGGCGCTGTCCGACGGTCCCAATGCCTGGCCGCTGCCGCGTATGCGGGAACTGCTCGAGGTGCTGGTGGCGCTCGACCGGACGGTGAAGTCGAGGCCCTACGCCGAGTCCTCGCTGTGACGCGCATCGTCGATATTCGCGGCCGCGAGATCATCGATTCGCGCGGCAACCCGACCGTCGAAGCCGACGTCGAGCTCGAAGGCGGCGCGGTCGGCCGCGCCTCGGTGCCGTCCGGTGCCTCGACCGGCTCCCGCGAGGCCGTGGAACTGCGCGATGGCGATGCGAAACGCTTTCTCGGCCGTGGGGTGCTGCAGGCGGTGGCGCATGTCAACGGCGTGCTGCGCGACGCGCTGGTCGGGCGCGATGCCGGCGACCAGGCGGCGATCGACCGACGGATGCTGGAGCAGGACGGCACCGACAACAAGTCACGGCTCGGCGCGAATGCGCTGCTCGCGATCTCGCTCGCGGCGGCGCAGGCGGTGGCGGCGGCCCGGAAGATGCCGCTGTACCGACACCTTGGCGGCGACGACGCGGTGGTGATGCCCGTGCCGATGATGAACATCGTCAATGGCGGCGCGCACGCGGACAACAGCCTCGACATCCAGGAATTCATGATCCTGCCCGCCGGGCTGCCGGACTTCCATTCGGCCCTGCGCTGCGGTGCCGAGGTATTTCACCAGTTGAAGAAGATCCTGCACAGCCGCGGCCTGTCCACGGCGGTCGGCGATGAGGGCGGCTTCGCGCCCGACCTGCCCTCGAACGAGGCGGCGCTCGGCGTCATCCTCGAGGCAATCGACGTGGCAGGTTACCAGGCGGGGCAGGACGTCTGGCTCGGGCTCGATGTCGCCAGCAGCGAGTTCCACCAGGACGGTGTCTACCTGCTGGAATCCGAGGGACGCCGCTTCACCGCGTCGCAGTTCACCGATTACCTGGCGGCGCTGGTCGACAAGTATCCAATCCTGTCGATCGAGGACGGGATGGCGGAAGCGGACTGGGACGGCTGGAGCACGCTCACCCGGAAGCTCGGGCAGAGGGTCCAGCTAGTGGGCGACGACCTGTTCGTGACCAACACGGAGATCCTGTCGCGCGGCATTGCCGAGGACGTCGCGAATGCCATCCTGATCAAGCCGAACCAGATCGGGACGCTGACCGAGACATTGGCCGCGATCGAAATGGCGGCGCAGGCGAACTATGCGGCGGTCGTTTCGCACCGCTCCGGCGAGACCGAGGACGCGACGATCGCCGATCTCGCGGTCGGAACGTCGGCCACCCAGATCAAGACCGGCTCCCTGTCGCGCTCGGATCGGATCGCCAAGTACAACCAGTTGCTGCGCATCGAGGGACAGCTCGGCGCGCGCGCGCGCTATGCCGGCCGCGACGCCTTTCCGGTCAGGCCGCGCTGAGCACGGGGTATTGATGGCTGCGGAACGTGCTAATCTCCCGGCCCCATGAAGATCCTGCTCGTCGGCCTGCTCGTGGTGCTTGCTCTGCTGCAGTACCGGCTGTGGCTGTCAGACGAGGGCATGCGCGAGGTCTGGCACCTCGGCGCCTCGGTTGAATCCCAGCGTACCGACAACGCGGTGCTCGCCGAACGCAACGCGCAACTCAAGGCCGAGGTCGCCGACCTGAAGCAGGGCTTGACCGCGCTCGAAGAGCGCGCGCGCAATGACCTTGGCATGATCGCCCGCACCGAGACTTTCTACCAGGTCGTCGATACGCCGCATCGGGTCCCGGATGACACAGCTGCCGAGCCACCGTCGATCCGGGCCGCCACCGCGCCGTGACCGGTCGGTGGCGGAACGCACCTGGTTCGTGATTGCCGCCGCCGGCGCTTCAAGGCGCTTTGGCGGCCCGGTCCCGAAGCCGTACCTGCGCGTCGCGGGGCGAAGTCTCCTCGAGCATGCGCTGCGTGCACTACGGCAGCTGCCGGGCATCGCGGGCGGCGTGGTCGTCACGGCTCCGGGCGACCGGCGCTGGCAGCGCCTGCCGAAAACAGTCCGACTTGGGGTGGTGACGGCGCCGGGCGGGCCGACGCGGGCCATCTCGGTGCTGAATGGACTGAACGCACTGGTCACCGCTGCGCCGGAGGACTGGGTGCTGGTGCATGACGCAGCGCGGCCCTGCGTGCCGCGGGCCGACCTGCTGGCACTCGTTGCGGAATGCCGGCGGGACGCGGTCGGCGGACTGCTGGCGGTGCCGCTGGCCGATACGCTGAAACAGGCGGACGAGGACGGGCGCAGCCAGCGCAGCCTGCCGCGCGAACGGTTGTGGCGGGCGCAGACCCCGCAGATGTTCCGGCACGGCAGGCTGATCCGCGCTTTCAGCCAGTCGCTCAGCGAGGGCTTTGATGCGACCGACGAGGCGGCCGCCATCGAATGCCTCGGCCTCCGGCCGCGCCTGGTCGAAGGCTCGCCGCTCAACATCAAGGTCACGCGTCCCGCGGATCTCGCCCTCGTGCAGGCGGCGCTGCGTTCCATGCGGGGTTCCCGATGAGGATCGGCAGTGGCTACGATGTGCATCGCTTCGGTCCCGGCGACCGGCTTCGGCTTGGCGGCATTGCCGTGCCGCACACGCACGGGGTCATCGCGCACTCGGACGGCGACGTGCTGCTGCACGCGCTGATGGACGCGCTGCTGGGCGCTGCTGGCGCCGGCGACATCGGCCAGCATTTCCCGCCGGGCGATCCACGGTTCGCCGGCGCAGACAGTCGCGAAATGCTCGCCGAGGTCGTGAAGATCGTCGCGGCGCGCGGCTTCGAGATCGTGAACTGCGACCTGACGCTGATCGCCGAGGCGCCGCGCATCGCGGCGTATCGCGAGGCGATCTGCTCGGGTGTCGCCGCCCTGCTCGATCTCGAGCGCAGCCGCGTCAACCTGAAGGCAACGACCCCTGAGGGCCTGGGCGCGCTCGGGCGGGGCGAAGGCATCGCGGCGCAGGCCATCGTGCTGCTGCGGGAGGGTGACGGTGCCTGAAGGCGTGGCGCTCGAGGCCTGGCGCCGGATCGCACTGGATCCGCCCCGCGCCCGGGGCACGGTCCGGGCGACGGGCACCATCCGGGTGGACGCGGCCGATTTCGTGGTCGAGGAACGCCTGGGTTTCGAGCCCGACGGCGGCAGCGCGCACTTCCTGGTGCGGGTCGAGAAGCGGAATGCGAACACGCTGCATGTCGCGCGCGGGCTGGCTGCGGGCCTCGGCCGGGCGCCGCAGGACATCGGCTTCGCCGGCATGAAGGATCGCCGCGCGATCGCGCGACAGTGGTTCACGGTGCCGGCGGCGAAAGGCCCGGAGCCGACCGTTGGCCTGGCCGGTGACGGCTTCGAGGTGATCGCCGTGCTTCCGCATTCGCGCAAGCTGCGGCGCGGGGCGCTCGCCGGCAACCGGTTCTGCATCCGGGTGCGCGAACTGGCGGGCGACATCGCTGCGCTCACCGCCCGGATCGACTCGGTCAGTTCCGCTGGCTATCCCAATTATTTCGGCGCGCAGCGCTTTGGCATCGAGGGCGCCAATCTCGGGCGCGTACAGCATTGGTTGCTCGAGGGTGGGCTGCCGCGCGGCCGCGAGCCCCGTGCGTTCGTCTTCTCATGCGCGCGCGCGCTCGCGTTCAATGCCGTGCTCGGCCTGCGGGTTGCGGACGGCAGCTGGGACCGGCTGCTGCCGGGAGAGGTCGTGAACCTGGCGGGCAGCGCCTCGGTGTTCGTCGCGGATCAGCCGGACGAGGCCCTGCAGGAGCGTTGTCGGTCGGGCGATGTCGCGCCGACCGGCCCGCTGTGCGGCGACGGCGGCAAGCAACCGGTCGACGAGGCCGGGCGGATCGAGGCCACGGCACTCGCGCCGCTGGCGCCGCTGCCGGAGCGGCTCGCGGCGGCGGGATTGCGCGCCGAACGGCGCGCACTCGTCGTGCGGCCGGCCGGGATGCGCCAGCGGCTCACGAAAGACGCACTGGAACTCGATTTCGAACTGCCGCGCGGCGCCTTTGCCACCAGCCTGCTGCGCGAAATCCTGGAGGTGAGCGCCCCCGACGTCGGCGCCGAGTGAACTCAGCCGTCGAGCAGGACGTACAGCGCGCCCGATCCGCCATCCATGCGGCGCGCGGAACAGAATGCGCGCACCGCATCCGTGCGTCGCAGCCAGCGATTGACCGCGGCTTTCAGCACTGGTCCGCGCTGACCGGAACCGAGTCCCTTGCCATGCACGATGCGCACGCAATTCAAGCCAAGGCTGAGCGACTCGGAGATGAACCCGAGCACGGCGAGCCGCGCCTCGGCTTGCGTCATGCCATGCAGGTCGAGTTCAGCGCGGCGCGCATACTGCCCGCGGCCCAGTTTGCGCAGCACCGATTCGGCGACGCCGTCGCGGCGCCAGCGCAGTTCCTCGCCTGTCTCGACGTCGAGATCGGCGGCGTCCTGCGTGAGCGAATCGGCGAGCACGCGCGCTTCGTCGGCGCGGCGCGACGCGGCCAATGGCCGGCGCCGTTCGCGCGCCGGCGGCGGGCGGGTCTGGCGCAGCGGGCGCACGTCCCGCACCGCGGCGCGGAACAGCTTGCGTTCATCCTCTTCGCTGGTCACGGCGGCATCGGGCCTGCTGGCGCCTGAGCGGCGGCGCTTTCCAGTATAGTGCGGCCCGGTCGCGCGGCGCGCGATGGGGATGTATCGTCAGTCCGTGAAGATCCTGCTCGCCAACGATGACGGCTATCGCGCCGAGGGCCTGCGCTTCCTGAAGGAAGCGCTGACTGGCGTCGCGCCGCTCACGGTCGTGGCACCCGACCGCAATCGCAGCGGCGCGAGCCACTCGCTGACGCTCGAGGTACCGTTGCAGGTGCAACGCGTCGATCCGGACACCTGGTATGTGATCAATGGCACGCCGACGGATTGCGTACACCTCGCGATCACCGGCCTGTTCGAGCATGAGTTCGACATGGTTGTCTCCGGTATCAATGACGGCGCCAACCTCGGCGACGACGTGCTGTACTCCGGCACCGTTGCGGCGGCCATCGAGGGCCGTTTCCTGGGCCTGCCCACGATCGCGATGTCGCTCGTGATCGGCAGCACGACCGGCCCGCATTTCGCGACGGCCGGTCGAGTGGCGCGCGAACTGGTGCTGCGGCTCCTGTCGAAACCGCTGCATCGCTCGATGATCCTGAACGTCAACGTGCCGGACCTGCCTTACGAGGACCTCAAGGGCCTCGTGGTCACGCGGCTCGGGCACCGGCATCGCGCGGAGGCGGCGGTGCGCGGCCGCGACCCGCGCGGGCGCGAGATCTTCTGGGTCGGCGCCGCGGGTGCGGGCGAGGATGCCGGCCCCGGCACCGACTTCCATGCGGTCGCCAACGGCTTCGTGTCGGTGACGCCGCTGCAGGTGGACCTGACGCGGCATGCCGCCCTCGACAGCCTGCGCGACTGGCTGCAGGGGACGGCGTCGTGATGGGCGAGCGCAGCGGTATCGGCATGACCTCCGCGCGCACGCGCGAGCGGCTGATCCAGCGGTTGGTCGAGCAGGGGATCCGCGACCCGCGCGTGCTCGATCGCATCCGCAACGTGCCGCGCCACCTGTTCGTCGATGAGGCGCTGTCGAGCCGCGCCTACGAGGACACGGCCCTGCCGATCGGGCACGGGCAGACGATCTCGCAACCCTATGTTGTCGCGCGCATGACGGAGGCGGTGACACTCGGCGGCACGCCGGCCAAGGTGCTCGAGATCGGCACCGGTTGCGGCTACCAGACCGCGGTTCTCGCGCCGCTGGTCGGCAAGCTCTACAGCATCGAGCGCATCGAGGCGCTGCTGGACCGTGCCCAGGACCGCATCCGCGAACTCGGCATCAAGAACGTGCGCTTCAAGCATGGCGACGGATCCGACGGCTGGAAATCGCTGGCACCATTCAATGCCATCCTGCTGGCCGCCGCGCCGCATGCCATTCCGCAGAAACTGCTCGACCAGCTCGCGGAGGGCGGGCGGCTCGTTGCGCCAGTCGGGCCGGAAGGCCACCAGGAACTCGTGCGGCTCACGCGACGCGGCGACCAGTTCCTGCGCGAACGGCTCGGCTTCGTCAGCTTCGTGCCGTTGCTGGGCGGCGTTTCCTGAGGTGTCGAGGGCGGCGGCAGGCCGCGGCCACCGTTGCTGGATCGCGCTCGCCGCGGCGCTGGTCCTCGGTGCCTGTGCCGGCTCCGACCGGCGCGGACCCATTCCCGCGCAGCACATCGTGCGGGCCGGCGAGACGCTCTATTCGATCTCGATGCGCTATGGCCTCGATTACCGCGATGTGGCGCGCTGGAATGCCATCGGCCGCGATTTCCTGATTCGCCCGGGCCAGCGCCTGCGGCTCGATCCGCAGCCACGTGCGCCGGGCGCAGCACGTGTAGCGGCCGCACCGCCGACGGCGCGCGCCTCGCCAGACGATCCGGCGCATCGCGCGCCGGGATGGCAATGGCCGGTGCAGGGCGGGGAGGTCACGGGCACGCTGCGCCAGCCGTCTGGCGGCGTGGGGCTGCGCATCGATGGGGTACTCAACCAGCCGGTGCTCGCCGCTGCCGATGGAAAAGTCGTGTATACCGGCAGCGGCCTGCGCGGCTATGGCCAGTTGATCATCATCAGTCACGCCCGCGGCTGGCTGTCGGCCTACGGCCACAATGCGCTCGTGCACGTGCAGGAGGGCGATGATGTCCGCGCGGGGCAGGCCATCGCGGCCATGGGCCATGGGCCGGGCCAGCAAGCCATGCTCTATTTTGAAATCCGCCTCGATGGCCAGCCGCAGGATCCGCTCGGCCAGTTGCCGCGGCGCTAGAGAATCAGCGCGACCGCGACCTCGCGGTACTCCGAGAGCAGCAGGTTGTAGGTGCGGCTGGCCGCGCGGTTGTCCATCACTTCGAGCCCGATGCGGCGGGTGGCGAATGCCGCATACAGTTCCGGCGGCGGCATCTGCTGGCGCATGCCGGTGCCGAGCAGGACGACCTCCGGAGACAGGGCGAGCAGGGCGCTGAAATCGTCGATCGTCAGCCGATCGACGGCCGGCGGCCGCCAGTCATCGATCACCGCCGTGCGCGTGACGATCAGGCTGTGCGTGAACTCGCGTTCGCGCAGCCGGATTGCGCCATCAGCGCAGGCGATGATGGCATGGGCTTCCGATTCGGCTTCGCGGGTGAATTGCATCGTCCGTTCCAGCCGGAAATATAGCCAATCCGGCCGGTGCGCGCGCCGCTATGATTGCCGGCGATGAAATCCACGGGCGAGACATTGGCGGCGCCAGTAAAACTCAGACAGAGACCGCCGGGCGCCATCCAGGCATTGCCTGCCTCGATGCACCCGGTCCTGCGCCGTGTTTACGCTGCGCGCGGCGTCAGTCATGCCGACGACCTGTCACTGGAGCTCTGCCACCTGCTGCCCGTCTCGACCCTGGATGGCATCGGTCAGGCGACGGCCGTTCTGCTCGAGCACATCGCGCGGGGTTCATGCATCCTGGTGGTGGGCGATTTCGACGCCGATGGCGCCACCAGCACGGCGCTGGTCGTACGCCAGCTGCAGCGGCTCGGCCACCGCAACCTGGGATTTCGCGTGCCCGACCGGCTGCGCCACGGCTACGGGCTGACGCCGGCGCTGGTCGCCGATCTCGCGCACGAGAAAGCGGACCTGCTGGTCACCGTGGACAACGGCGTCTCGGCCTTTGACGGCATTGCGGCCGCGCACGCGCTTGGCATGCAGGTGATCGTCACCGATCACCACCTGCCGGCGGCCAGCCTGCCCGACTGCCGGGCGCATGTGAATCCGAATCTTCCGGGCGCCCGATTCGGCAGTCGCGCACTCGCCGGCGTCGGTGTCGCGTTCTACCTGATGGCTGCGGTGACGCGCGAGCTCGAGCAGGCGCGGGGCAGCCGGCTGCCGCCGGTAACCGAGCTGCTGGACCTTGTTGCGCTCGGCACGGTCGCCGATGTCGTGCCGCTCGACCGCAACAATCGCATCCTGGTCCAGGAGGGACTGCGACGGCTGCGCGGCCATGCGGCCTCGGCGGGACTGCTCGCGCTCGCGCGCGTCGCCGGTTGCCGCCTGGACCAACTGACCGCGCGCGCGCTCGGCCACCAGATTGCGCCGCGCCTGAATGCGGCGGGTCGCATCGACGACATGTCGATCGGCATCCGCTGTCTGCTGACGGACGACGCGGCCGAGGCCATTGCGCTCGCCGGTGAGCTCGACCGGCTGAATCGTGAACGGCGGGAGATGGAGTCGCGCATGCGCGATGAGGCGACGGTCGCCGTGCGTCGGTTGCAGATCACGGAGGGGAGCCTGCCGCCGGGACTCGCCTTGTTCGACCCGGGCTGGCACGCCGGCATCATCGGCCTGGTCGCGTCGCGCATGAAGGACCGGCTGAACCGGCCGGTCGTGGCATTCGCGCCGGCCGGAGCAGATGAGCTGCGCGGCTCGGCGCGTTCGGTCGCCGGTGTCCACGTGCGCGATGCGCTCGAGGCGATCGCGACACGACATCCGGGGCTGATCGACCGATTCGGCGGCCACGCGATGGCGGCCGGCCTGACATTGCGCCTGCCGATGCTGCGGAAGTTCGCGGATGCATTTGCCGACGAGATCGGCCGTCTGCTTGGCCCGGAGCAGATGCAAGGTGTGCTCGAGACCGACGGCGAGCTGTCGGTGGGCGAAATCGTGCTCGAGACCGCACTCGCGCTCGAATCAGGGGGACCGTGGGGACAGGGTTTTCCGGAACCGCTGTTCGAGGGGGAATTCGAGATCGTCGAGACGCGTGTCGTCGGCGAGCGGCACCTGAAGCTGTGGGTCCGGCCGCAGCGGGCAACGCACCCGATCGAGGCGATTGCATTCGGTCATTTTGACGCGTCGAATGCGGCGCGCCCCATCGCAGGCTCACGCGTGCGCCTGGCGTATCGGCTGCAATCGACGACATTTGGCGGCACGGCGCGCGTGGAAATGCTGGCGGAATGCGTGCAATCCTTCAAATGACCGTCTGCTAAGATGCCGGCCGCATGGAAACCGCACCGACCCGCCGATTGACCGAAGACCTCATCCAGCGCCTCGAGGCGCTCAGGGGGTATCTTTGAGTACGACCAGAAGCGCGAGCGGCTCGAAGAACTGAACCACGAGCTCGGCGATCCGGCGATCTGGAGTACGCCCGACAAGGCGCAGGCCCTCGGCCGTGAGCGCGCCAGGCTCGAAGCGACGATCACCGAACTCGACGAGATCCGCGCCGGTCTCGCGGACTCGTCCGAGCTGCTGGCGATGGTGGAGGCGGAGCAGGACGAGGCGGCCTTCACCGAGATCGAACGCGATGTCGCCCGCCACGACCAGCGCGTCCGCCAGCTCGAGCTGTCGCGCATGTTCCCCGGCGAGATGGACTCGCACAGCGCTTTTCTCGACATCCAGGCCGGCGCCGGCGGTACCGAGGCGCAGGACTGGGCTGCCATGTTGCTGCGCATGTACCTGCGCTGGGCCGACAGCCGCGGCTTCCGGACCGAGGCGATCGACCAGAGTCCGGGCGAGGTCGCCGGTATCAAGGGCGCGTCGATCGAAGTGGACGGGCCGTACGCCTACGGGTGGCTGCGCACCGAGACGGGAGTGCACCGGCTGGTGCGCAAGTCGCCATTCGACTCCGGCAACCGGCGCCACACGTCATTCGCATCGGTCTTCGTGTCGCCGGTGATCGACGACGAAATCCAGATCGACATCAATCCGGCCGACATCGAGATGGACACGTATCGCGCGAGCGGCGCCGGCGGCCAGCACGTCAACAAGACCGATTCCGCCGTGCGGCTGCGCCACCTGCCGTCCGGCATCGTGGTCGCCTGCCAGGGCGAGCGCAGCCAGCACAAGAACCGCGCAACGGCGATGAAGATGCTGAAAGCCAAGCTCTACGAGCTCGAGGTCAACAAGCGCAATGCGGCGGCCCGCGTGCTGGAGGACCAGAAGACGGACGTCGGCTGGGGCCACCAGATCCGCTCCTATGTCCTCGACCAGTCGCGCATCAAGGATCTGCGCACCGGCCACGAAACCGGCAATCCGGCGGCCGTGCTGGACGGCGCGCTCGATCCGTTCATGGAGGCAAGCCTCAAACAGGGCCTGTAAGCTTCCCGCCATGACGACGAAGGAACTGCCGGATGGACCCGACGACAACGCGCTGATCGCGGAGCGGCGCGCCAAGCTCGCGCGGCTGCGCGAGGCGGGCATCGCGTTCCCGAACGATTTCCGGCGCGATGCGCTCGCGGCCGACCTGCACACCACCTGGGGCGAGCGCACCGACGAATGGTTCGCTGCCCACCCGGTTCGCGTGCGGGTCGCCGGGCGGATGATGTTCAAGCGCGTGATGGGCAAGGCGTCCTTCGCGAAGCTGCAGGACTCGAGCGGGCAGATCCAGGTCTACCTGCAGGCGGAGGCGCTCGGCGGCGCCTACGAAGAGTTCAGGGGCTGGGATGTCGGCGACATCGTCGCGGCCGAAGGCTTGCTGATGCGCACCCGCGCCGGCGAACTGTCGGTGCGGGCCGGATCGATCCGGCTGCTGGTCAAGGCGCTCAGGCCGCTGCCGGACAAGTGGCACGGTCTCGCGGATACGGAAACGCGTTATCGCCGGCGTTATGTGGACCTGGTCGTCAACGAAAAGGCACGGGAGACTTTCCGCACGCGCACGCGGGTGGTGCGCTACCTGCGCGATTTCCTCGACGCGCTCGGCTTTCTCGAAGTCGAGACGCCGATGATGCAGCCGATCCCGGGTGGCGCCGTCGCGCGGCCGTTCATCACGCACCACAACGCGCTCGACCAGGACATGTACCTGCGGATCGCGCCCGAGCTCTACCTGAAGCGCCTGGTGGTCGGCGGATTCGAGCGGGTCTACGAGATCAACCGCAATTTCCGCAATGAAGGGCTCTCGACGCAGCACAATCCCGAATTCACGATGCTCGAGCTGTATCAGGCCTATGCGGACTACGAGGATTTCATGGGCCTGGTCGAGCGCATGATGCAGGGCCTCGCGGACGCGATCGCCGGCACGCGCGAGCTCAGCTACCAGGGGCGGCTTATTTCGTTCGCCGGGCCGTTCGCGCGGATCTCGGTGGAGCAGGCGCTGCTCGATCACAATCCGGAATTCGATCCGCGCCGGTTGCGCGAAGCCGATTACCTGCGCGCCGCATGCCAGGCGCACGGCGTCGAAGCGGGCAGGAATGATGGCGCCGGCAAGCTGCAGATGGACCTGTTTGAGCAGACCTGCGAGCACCGCATCGCGCAACCGACATTCGTGCATTCGTACCCCACGGAGGTGTCGCCGCTCTCGCGTCGCCGCGATTCGGATCCCTTCGTCACGGACCGGTTCGAGTTCTTTGTCGACGGGCGCGAACTCGCCAATGGCTTCTCCGAGCTGAATGACCCGGAAGACCAGGCACAGCGCTTCCGCGAACAGGTGCTACGCAAGCAGGCGGGTGATGTCGAGGCAATGTACTTCGACGCCGATTACATCCGCGCCCTCGAGTACGGCATGCCGCCGGCAGCAGGGCTCGGCGTCGGCGTGGACCGGCTGGTGATGCTGCTGACGGACTCGCCGAGCATCCGCGACGTCCTGCTGTTTCCGCAGATGCGACAGGAGTCCGACGACTGAGGCCGCCGTGCGGCGTCAATCGTCGAGGACTGCGGCAGGAGCCGGAATCGTATAGGGCAGGTCGGCCGGCACGAACTCCGTGCCGCCGGGTCGCACGACGAGCAGATCGCCGCAGTAACGAAGTTCCGTCACCGCCAGGCACTGCGTCGACTCCGGGTCAGCAATTGCCGTGACGACCTGGGCTGCCAGTGCGTCGCCGCTGAACAGCGCATGGCCGGGTTCCAGCGCCGGGCCTGGCGGACCGACAAAGCGCAGCATGCGCCGCTTGATGCGTCCGAGGTGCTGGGCCCGCGCGACGATCTCCTGGCCGACATAGCAACCCTTGCTGAAGCTGACGGCGCCCAGCAGGTCGAGGTTCAGCATCTGCGGCAGCCACAGCGCAGCGCTCTCCGGCTGGATCAGCGGTTCGCCATCGGCAATGCTGAGTCGCCGCCAGTCACCTTCGTTGCCGCGATCGACCCTGGCCAGTGCCTGCTCGACTGCGGCGGGCAGGCCGGCAAGCAGCATGCGCCGCGGGCTCGCGACCATCATTGCAAGGCCGCTCGAGGCGGCAGCGGCTGGCGACCAGTGCGGATCGGGTTCCGCGTGCAGCAGTCCCGCGACCGTGACCCGGCTGCTGAGGTCCTCGAAGCGCACGTCTGCGCGCAGCACGAATCCCGAGAGGTGCCCGATCAGCGTGGCGGCCAGCTTTCGATGAATGACCATTTGCACGGCCTCGCCGTCGGCGGCGAGGCGCATCGTTGCCAGTACGCGACCCTGGCGATTGCAGCAGGCCGCAAGCAGGCCCGGATGGCGATCGAGGCCCAGCAAGTCATTGGTGAGCTGCCCCTGCAGGAAAGTGCGCGCGTCACGTCCGGTGACCGTGACGACCGAATGCGACGGGAGTGGCGTCCAGCGGGTCCGCGACATCGGTACATCGTAGCGCAGCGCAACTCGATGAAGACGCGGCAAATGGCCGTGGGAAGGCAGGACCCCTTCTGGCAGAATAGCCTGCCGATGCAAGAACCCGCGCCTGCGATTCAACCAGCCAAGCCCGAACCCGCCTCCGGCGTGGCCGTGAGGCCGGAGCCGCCGAGGCCAGTCGAACTCGGCGGGCCGCCGGGCCCTGATCCGACGCGTTACGGCGACTGGGAGAAAGCCGGTCGTTGCATTGATTTCTGAGGCACAGCTGAGCGTGACGCGCGACAACCGACCGCTGTCTCCCCACTTGCAGGTGTACCGCCTGGCATTGACGACAGTGCTGTCCGGGCTGCATCGCATATCGGGACTGACGCTGTCGCTCGGCAGCCTCCTGCTGGTCGGCTGGCTGGTCGCGGCGGCCAGCGGTCCGGAGGCCTACGCGAATGCCGCCGGGTTCTTCGGCAGCTGGCCGCTTCGGCTGGCGCTTGCTGGATTGCTCGCGGTGTTCTGGTACCACCTGTTCAACGGGTTGCGTCATCTCGTGTGGGACGCTGGTTGCGGTTTCGAACTGCGCTCCGCGCGCAGGAGCGGCGTCGCGGTCATATTGCTGACTGCGCTCGCATTCGGCGCGACGCTCGCGCTCACGCCAGCCTGGCGCTGGTTGCTCGGCATGCCATGAGCGGGCACGCCCGGGGCGGGACCGGACACTGGCGCAACCAGCGCATCAGCGCGCTCGCGCTCGTGCCGCTTGGCGCCTGGTTCGTTTTCACGCTGCTGTCGCTGCCTGATCTCGGATTCGCCACCGTGACGAGCCGGCTTGCGGAGCCCTTGCAGGCGACGCTGATGCTGCTGTTCGGCTGGTGTGCGCTGTGGCATTCGGCGCAAGGCGTACAGGTCGTGGTCGACGACTACGTCGCGGGTCAAATGCATTCCCGGGTGCGCTCAATATCGCGCTGGTCGCACCTGGCCCTGGCGGCGCTGCTCGCCTGGTCGATCGCGCGTATCGCACTCGGCGGCGCGGCATGAGCAGCTATCCGCTGGTCGATCATCGGTTCGACGTGATCGTGGTCGGCGCCGGCGGGGCGGGCCTGCGGGCCACGATGGGCCTCGCGGAGGCGGGCCTCGCGACCGCCTGCATCACCAAGGTGTTCCCGACGCGCAGTCATACGGTGGCGGCGCAAGGCGGCATCAGCGCGGCCCTCGGCAACATGGGCGAGGACGACTGGCGCTTTCACTTCTACGACACGGTGAAAGGCTCCGACTGGCTCGGCGACCAGGACGCGATCGAGTACATGTGCCGGGAGGCACCGGCCGCGGTCATCGAGCTCGAGCACTACGGACTGCCGTTCTCGCGCACCGAGGACGGCCGCATCTACCAGCGGCCGTTCGGCGGCATGACGACGAATTACGGCCGTGGCATTGCGCAGCGCACCTGCGCTGCGGCGGATCGCACCGGTCACGCCATGCTGCATACGCTCTATCAGCAGAGCCTGCGGCACGACGCGCAATTCTTCATCGAGTATTTCGCGATCGACCTGATCATGGAGCAGAGCGAGTGCCGCGGCGTGCTCGCACTCGACATGGCGAACGGCACGCTGCACCGTTTTCTGGCGCAGCAGACGATCCTCGCGACCGGCGGCTATGGCCGCACTTATTTTTCCTGCACCTCGGCGCACACCTGCACCGGCGATGGCAACGGCATGGTCCTGCGCGCCGGCCTGCCGCTCGCCGACATGGAATTCGTGCAGTTTCACCCGACCGGCATCTACGGGGCCGGCTGCCTGATCACCGAGGGCGTGCGCGGCGAGGGCGGCGTGCTCAGGAACTCGGAGGGCGAGCGCTTCATGGAGCGCTACGCACCGAACGCCAGGGATCTCGCTTCGCGCGACGTCGTCAGCCGCGCGATGACCATCGAGATCCGCGAAGGCCGCGGCGTCGGTCCGGCGCAGGACCACCTGTACCTGCATCTCGAGCACCTGGGCCCGGAAGTGATCCACAAGCGGCTGCCGGGCATCGCCGAGACGGCGATGATCTTTGCCGGAGTCGATGTCGCGCGCGCGCCGATCCCGGTGCTGCCCACCGCGCACTACAACATGGGCGGCATCCCCGCCAACGTGAACGGCGAGGTCCTGACCCGAGCGGCGGGCGGCGATGCGCTCGTGCCTGGATTGATGGCGATCGGCGAGGCGGCCTGCGTGTCGGTCCATGGTGCCAACCGTCTCGGCTCCAATTCGCTGCTCGACCTGGTCGTATTCGGCCGCGCCGCCGCAGCGCATTGCATCAGGACGGTGCGGCCGGGCGCCTCCGTGCCGATGCCGGCAGCCGCGGCAACAGAGGCATCGCTCGCGCGCTTCGATCGCATCCGCCATGCGGCGGGTGCACGGCCGACGGCGTCGCTGCGCGAGGAAATGCAGCGCGGCATGCAGCGCGATGCGGCCGTGTTCCGCACGGCGGCCAGCCTGGAGGAGGGCTGCCGCGCGGTCGGCGGCACGTTCCAGGCGCTGGCGGCACTCAGGATCAGCGATCGGTCGCTGGTCTTCAACACGGACCTGATCGAGGCACTCGAGCTGGACAACCTGCTGCGCCAGGCCGTGGCCACGATCCAGTCGGCAAGCCACCGCAGCGAGAGCCGCGGCGCGCATGCGCGCGAGGATTTCCCGGCGCGGGACGATGCCAACTGGCTCAAGCACACGCTGGTCTGGGTCGGCGAGACCGGTGAGGTCCGTTTCGACTACCGGCCGGTGCAGTTGCAGACGCGGACCGGTGAAGTGGAATCCATTCCGCCGAAAGCGCGGACCTACTAGGACGGGCGGAGCAGCACGACGATGGTCCAGTTCACGCTACCCGAGAATTCGAAGTACGGCAGCGAGCCCGGCCGCCATCATCCGGCGCCGGCCGGTGCGGCGCGTGTCAAGCGCTTCCAGGTGTATCGCTTCGATCCGGAATCGGGCCAACCACCGCGCGTGGACAGCTTCGAACTGGATCTCGACCGCTGCGGCAGCATGGTCCTGGACGCGCTGATCAAGATCAAGAACGAGGTCGATGCGACGCTGACTTTCCGGCGTTCGTGCCGCGAAGGCATCTGCGGCTCCTGCGCGATGAACATCGACGGGCTCAACACGCTCGCCTGTACCAAGCCGATCGAGGCGATCCGCGGCGACGTGCGGGTCTTCCCGCTGCCGCACCTGCCTGTGGTGAAGGACCTGGTGCCGGATCTCACGCAGTTCTATGCGCAGTACGCCTCCGTGAAACCGTGGCTGCGCACGCGCGAACCACCGCCAGCGGGCCGCGAGCGGCTGCAGTCGCCCACGGACCAGGAGCAGATCGACCGGCCATCGGCCTGCATCCTCTGCGCCTGCTGCTCGACCAGTTGCCCGAGCTACTGGTGGAACAGCGAGCGTTACCTGGGTCCGGCAGCGCTGCTTGCGAGTTATCGCTGGATCATCGACACGCGCGATGACAGCGGAGCGGAGCGGCTTGGGGAACTCGACGACGCGTTTCGCCTGTATCGCTGCCATACGATCCTCAATTGCGTCGAAGCCTGCCCCAAGGACCTCAATCCCGCCCGCGCCATCGCTGACATCAAGCGCCGCCTGGCGCTTCGGCAGGGCTGAACGATGACGCCCGCCGCACCGGGCGTGCTGCGCTGGCGTTGCCGCCGCGGGATGAAGGAACTGGACCTGTTGCTTGGCGCCTGGCTCGAGCGCCGCTGGCCCACTGCGGACGCGAGCCTGCGTCATTCCTTCGAATGGCTGCTGGAGCAGCCTGATCCCGAGATCGCCTCCTGGCTGCTCGGCGGGGCGCGGCCGCAGGACGCCGGGCACCGGGTGCTGATCGATGACATCGTTCGCCGTCGCGATTGAACCGCGTGCAGAACCGCGGCTGGCAGCCCTCGCCTTGCTGTTCCATGCTGCGGCCGCCGCGAGTCCCTGGGTCGCGCGCTGCGGGACCTCGCTTGCCCTGGCGCTGAGTGCGCTTGCATTGCTCGGCCTGGCCGCGACGATCGCGCGGATTCCAGGTCCGCACTGCCGGCTGGCCCGGCTCGAAGTCGACGCCGATGGCTGCAGGGTCAGGCTCCGGCCCTGCGACGCCGACCTGCCGGCGACGCTCAAGCCCGCGACACGGGCCTATTCCGGCATGGTGGTGCTGGACCTGGCGGTGCAGGGCCGCCGCCGCGGCTGGCTGCTGACCCGGTCGTCGCTGCCTGCCGATGAATTTCGCCGCCTGAAGGCCCGGATCCGGCTGGCTTGCTAGAATCCGGCAGTTAGCTCACAAAAGGAGGCGCGACTGGCTTTCCGCCCACGACCTTGCGAACTATCGGTGGGGTCGGCCGGTCATACCCGGCGTGAATGCGGAGGGCACAGCGCGGATCGTCGAGCCGATGCGGGCTGAAGCGGGCGATATTGCATTGGTACGCCGGGTCCAGAAGGGCGATAAGGCCGCTTTTGACGCCCTGGTGCTCAAGTATCAGCACAAGGTGCTGAAGCTGGTGCAGCGTTATGTCCGCAATCCAGCCGAAGCCGAGGATATCGCCCAGGAGGCCTTCATCAAGGCTTACCGCGCGCTGCCGGCGTTTCGCGGCGACAGCGCCTTTTATACGTGGCTGTACCGGATTGCGATCAATACAGCGAAGAATGCACTGGTCGCGACCAAGCGCAGGCCCGTGACCTACGACCTCGACCTGCAGGACGGGTCCCAGGTCCAGGCGCATGCGCGGCTGTCGGATTCGGAGACGCCGGAGGCGCTCGCGCTGACCGACGAGATCCGCCGCACCGTCAATGAGGCCATCGAGGCGCTGCCCGACGACCTGAGGCTCGCGATCGTGCTGCGCGAACTCGAGGGCCTGAGCTACGAGGAAATTGCCAAGACCATGGAATGCCCGGTGGGCACTGTCCGTTCGAGGATCTTCCGCGCGCGCGAAGCGATCGATCGCAGCCTGCGCGAGGTGTTCGACGGCGGACTCGGGCGAATTGGAGACCTTTGAATGACTGACCGGATCAAGGAACAGCTTTCGACCTTCCTGGACGGCGAACTGCCGGAACCGGAATCCGCCTTGTTGCTGAAGCGGCTCGAGCGCGACGACGACCTGCGCGGCGCCTTGTCCCGCTATTCGCTGATCGGCGCGGTGCTGCGCAGCGACGGCGACGTGCCGGCCGCGCGCCAGGTGGCCGCACGGGTCAGCGCTGCGATTGCGCGCGAACCGGTGCGCGCGGCGGCGCTCCTGCGAATGCCCGGCCGGGAGGTGCTGGTGCGGTCACTCGGCGGACTCGCGATTGCGGCCGGCGTCGCATTCGGTTCGGTGCTGCTCGTCCAGCAGGTCGGCATGCAGGATCCCGCGACGCCCGCAGCGGTCATGGCGGAAGTCGTCGAGTCGCCGGTCGTGCCGGTCGCCGACGAGGAAGAGACGCTGGCCGCCAGCTATGTCACGCCGCCGGCAGCCGATGCGCCGGTGGGGCTTCCGCCGGCCGAACTCGCGAACTATCTCGTCGCTCATTATGGATATGCCTCGCCGCTGGTTCGCCGCAGCGTCGGCGCCGGCCTGATCGGCGCATCGCAGGCGACCGCCGTGGTCGATGTGCCGCCCGAACAAGCCCAGGCCGGGCGGTGATTCCACGCCCGCACATCGCGCTCGCGCTGTTGCTCGCGGCTCTGCCTGCCGCAGCCGACAGCGGCCAGGAGTGGCTGAAGCGGATGAGCGAGGCGCTGAACAACACGAGTTATGTCGGCGAGTTCGTATCCGAGTCCGCCGGTCGCAGCGAGCGTCTCAGCATCGTCCATCGGGTCCGCGACGGGGTCGTGTGGGAGCGGCTCGTGTCGCTGTCGGGAAATGGCCGCGAGCTGGTACGCGAGAACGACGAAGTCGTTGTCTACCTGCCCGACCAGAAGCTCGCGATCATCGAGCGGCGCGCGGGCCGCAGTGATCTGCTGGGCGCGCTGCCGCAGTTCGAAGGTGCGATGTCCAACTGGTACAAGGTGGATTACGTCGGGCAGGAGTCGACGCCCTTCGGGCCCGCCGCTGTCGTCGCGGTTCGTCCGGTGGATGGCTATCGCTTCGGCTACCGGCTTTGGATCGACGCCATTTCTCATATGCCGGTGCGCAGCGACCTGTCGGATGCCGCCGGACGCGTGGTCGAACGACTGCGCTTCACGCGCCTTGAGTTCGACCGCAACATCCCGGATTCCGCTTTCGAGCCGGCGCTCGATCGCAGCAAGCTGCGCTGGGTGCGCCAGTCGCCACAGACGGATGACGCAGCGCCTGCCTGGCGCGCAGCCCAGGTGCCGCCTGGCTTCCGGCTCTCGGTCAGTGGCATGCAGGCCGTGGCCGGTACGGCGGTTCCGGTCAACCACCTGGTTTACTCAGACGGCCTGGCGTCGGTGTCGGTGTTCATCCACCCGCCCGCGCCCGGCAAGCCGCCGGTCCAGGGATCCGGCCGCTCGGGAGTCGCGTCGGCTTTCTCGACGGTCGTCGACGGTCACCAGGTGACCGTGGTCGGCGAAGTGCCGCCGCGCACACTCAAGATCATTGCAACAGGACTGCGCCCGGCGCCCGCGCCCGCGCAACCTGCGGGCGAACGCGGCAACTGACCGCGGCTCGATGCCGGATCCCCGGTTCCTCGTCTACACGCGCGACGGCTGCCCGCTGTGCGATGAATTCATCGCCGAGCTGGCGGCGGCGTTCGTCGGGACCGCAGAGCGCTACGAGCTTCGCGACGTCGATGCGGACGCGGCGAGCCGCCGGCGCTTCGGTCTCAAGGTGCCCGTGCTGACCTGCGAAGGCAGCGTGGTCTGCCACGGGGAGTTCGATCGCGACGCGTTGATGCGCCTGCTACGCGCCTGACCGGTCCGGGTACCGGCGACTGCTATAATCCATGTTTGCCCGGACCCGCCTGTCCGGCCACCGGGTACCCGATTTCCCCTGATGCAGCAAATACGCAATTTCTCGATCATTGCGCACGTCGATCACGGCAAATCCACGCTCGCCGACCGCCTGATCCAGGTCTGCGGAGGCCTCGAGGCGCGCGAGATGCAGGCCCAGGTGCTCGACTCGATGGACCTCGAGCGCGAGCGCGGGATCACGATCAAGGCGCAGTCGGTCACGCTCAGGTATCTGGCAAGGGACGGGCAGGAGTACCAGCTCAATTTCATCGACACGCCGGGCCACGTGGATTTCTCCTACGAGGTGTCCCGTTCGCTTGCGGCCTGCGAGGGCGCGCTGCTGGTGGTCGACGCCGCGCAGGGCGTGGAAGCGCAGAGCGTCGCGAACTGTTACACCGCACTCGAACAGGGCCTCGAGGTGCTGCCGGTCATCAACAAGATCGACCTGCCCTCCGCGGACCCGGAACGCGTGATCGAGGAGATTGAAAACATCATCGGCATCGAGGCCAGGGACGCGGTGCGGGTCAGCGCCAAGACCGGCGAGAACGTGCCACAGCTGCTCGAGGAACTGGTGAAGCGCATACCGCCGCCGCGCGGCGACCCGGCGTCGCCGCTGCAGGCGCTGATCGTCGATTCCTGGTTCGACAACTACGTCGGGGTCGTGTCGCTGGTGCGCGTCGTCAATGGCGCGCTGAAGCCGAACGACAAGATCCGCGTCATGTCGACTGGCCGCGGCTGGCAGGTGGACAAGGTCGGGCGCTTCACGCCGAAGCGGGTCGAAAGCGGGGGGCTGTCGACCGGCGAGGTCGGCTGGATGACGGCCGGCATCAAGGACATTGACGGCGCGCCGGTCGGCGACACGATCACGGGCGAATCGCGGCCCTGCGAGAAGCCGTTGCCCGGCTTCAAGATGGTGCAGCCGCGCGTGTTCGCGGGGCTGTTCCCGGTGCAGTCCGACCAGTACGAGGCGTTTCGCGACGCCCTGCAGAAGCTCAGGCTCAATGACTCGGCGTTGCATTACGAACCGGAGGTCTCGACCGCGCTCGGCTTTGGCTTCCGCTGCGGGTTCCTCGGCCTGCTGCACATGGACATCGTGCAGGAACGCCTCGAGCGCGAGTACGATCTCGCGCTCGTCACCAGCGCGCCGACCGTGATCTATGAGGTGCTCGCCAACGACGGCGAACAGAGCCTGGTCGACAATCCGTCGAAACTGCCGCCGAGCTACCGCGAGCTGCGCGAGCCGATCATCACCGCCAACATCCTGGTGCCGCCGGAATACGTGGGCGGCGTGCTGAAGCTGTGCCAGGACAAGCGCGGCGTGCAGAAAAAGATGCAGCAACTCGGCAAGCAGATGTCGCTGCAGTACCAGCTGCCGCTGGCCGAGGTGGTGCTCGACTTCTTCGATCGCCTGAAGTCGGTGAGCCGAGGTTACGCTTCATTCGACTACGAATTCAGCCATTTCCAGGCGGCGCCGCTGTCGCGCCTCGACGTCCTGATCAATGGCGACCGGGTCGATGCGCTGTCGATGATCGTGCACCGCGAGAGCGCGTACCAGCGCGGGCGCGAACTCGTGGACAAGATGCAGGAACTGATCCCGCGCCAGATGTTCGAAGTCGCGATCCAGGCCGCGCTCGGCGGCCAGGTCATCGCCCGGGCGACGGTCAAGGCGCTGCGCAAGAACGTGCTCGCGAAGTGCTACGGCGGCGACGTCACGCGCAAGCGCAAGCTGCTCGAGAAGCAGAAGGAAGGCAAGAAGCGCATGAAGCAGCTCGGGACGGTCGAGATTCCGCAGGAAGCCTTCCTCGCGGTACTGAGGGTCGGCAAGGACTGAAAGTCGGGGGTTCGCGATGGTTCTGGATTTCGCATTCATCCTGGTGATGCTGGCGCTGGTCACCGGCCTGGTATGGGTCGTCGACCGCTTGCTGTTCGCACCGCGCCGCGCGGCGCGCGGCATCAGCCGGGAGCCGGTGCTGGTGGACTACGCGCGGTCCTTCTTTCCGGTGATCGTGGTGGTGCTGGTGCTGCGTTCCTTCCTGTACGAGCCCTTCAGGATTCCGTCGGATTCGATGATGCCGACGCTGATCGAGGGCGACTTCATCTTCGTGAACAAGTGGCGTTACGGGCTGCGGCTGCCCGTGCTCAATAAGCGGGTGGTCGAGATCGGGCGCCCGGTTCGCGGCGACGTGATCGTGTTCCGCAAGCCGGCAGACCCCTCGGTTGTCTTCATCAAGCGCCTGGTCGGCCTGCCCGGCGATACGATCCGCGTGGCGGGAAACCAGGTCTGGGTAAACGGTACGCCGTCGCAGATCGAACCCGGTGAGTTGTATTCGGGGCCCAAGAACGAGCAGTATCCGTTCACGCAGGCGAGCCTGGAGCGGCTTGGAGACATGACGCACGGCATCCTGCTGGACCCCGCGCGCGCCGGCTTGGAGGGCGAATGGCGGGTGCCGGAGGGCCATTTCTTCATGATGGGCGACAACCGCAACAACAGCCGTGACAGCCGCTATCCCGATGTCGGGTTCGTGCCCGAAGACCACGTCATCGGCAAGGCGGAGGCGATCTGGCTGTCGTTCAATCCGGAGCCGGGCTCGTTCCTGCTCTGGCAACGCATGGGAACCAGAATCCGTTAGGGAGGCAGCGTATGCAGCACAGGCAGCGGGGCATGACATTCCTCGGCATCATCGTACTCGTGGTCGTGGTTGGCGCGTGGGTCTACGCCGGCATCCGGCTCGTGCCGAAGTATCTCGAGTACATCCGGGTCGCATCGACGCTCGAAAAGGTGCGCGATGAATACGACAGCAACCCCGGCACCACGGAGTTCATGCTGCGCAAGGCGGTCGAGCGTCATTTCGACATCGAGATGGTTGAGGTGATCACCTCCAACGACATCGAAATCAAGCGCGAAGGCGGCACGTTTTACATGCGGGCAGCCTACGATGACACCGTGCCGCTGATCAGCAACGTGTCGTTCCTGGTGCAGTTCGACAAGTCCGTCGAGGTCGCCGCGCGCTGAGTCGCGCCGCGGGCCGCGTGGATCCGGCTGGTCGCTGGCTGCAGGATCGGCTGGGCTGCACGCTCGCCGACGACGCGCTGTTGCAGCGCGCCCTGACCCACCGCAGTTACGGTGCGGACAACAACGAACGGCTCGAGTACCTCGGTGACGCGGTATTGTCCTTCGTGGTCGCCGAGCTGTTGTTCCGGCATTTTCCCGGCGCGAGCGAGGGCGAACTGTCGCGCTATCGCGCGAGCCTGGTGAGTGGTGAGGCGCTCGCGGTCTTCGCCGCCGGCATCGGCCTCGGCGAGTGGCTGCGCCTCGGCGATGGCGAAATGAAATCCGGCGGTCAGCGGCGCGCGACGATCCTGGCGGATGCGCTCGAGGCATTGTTCGGCGCCATCTACCTCGACCGCGGTCTCGATGCCGTGCGCGCGGTCGCGAAGCGCATCTTCAGCGAGCGGCTCGCGACGCTGCCATCGGCGGCGGAACTCAAGGACGCCAAAACGCGGCTGCAGGAATGGCTGCAGGGCCGTGGTCACGCGCTGCCTGCCTACACGGTACTGGAAGTGAGCGGCGAGCCGCATGACCAGCGCTTTCGCGTGCGCTGCGACGTCGGCGAGCTTGCGATCACCGCGGAGGCGGACGGCAACAGCCGGCGCCGGGCCGAGCAGGAGGCGGCGCAGCGGGTCCTCGAGGACCCGCTGCTCCGGAACACCCGGTGAGCGGCACCGTTGATTTCCGCTGCGGCACGGTGGTGCTCGCAGGACGGCCCAATGTCGGCAAGTCCACGCTGTTGAACGCGCTCATCGGCCAGAAGCTCAGCATCGTCACGCCCAAGGCGCAGACCACGCGCCACCGCATCCGCGGCATCCTGACCGCCCCGCGGTACCAGATGATCCTGGTGGATACGCCGGGTGCCGGCGCACCGGCGGGCAGCCGGCTGCAACACGCGATGAGCCGCGAAGCGGCGGCAGGCGTCGCGGCTGCGGACGCCGCATTGCTGGTGGTCGCCGCGCCGCGCTGGACCACCGAGGACGGTGTCGTGCTCGCGAAGCTCGCCTCCGTCGGCTGCCCGATCGTGCTGGCGGTCAACAAGATCGATCGCGTGCGGCCGCGGGACAAGCTCCTGCCACTGCTCGCGCGCGCGGCACTGCGCCATGATTTCGCCGCGGTCGTGCCGGTGTCCGCCGAGCACGGCGAGAACCTCGGGCGATTGCTGGACGCAGTCGTCGGGCTGCTGCCGGCCGGGCCGCCGGCCTATCCCGCCGAGCAGGTGACAGACCGCAGCGAGCGCTTCCTTGCGGCCGAAGTCCTGCGTGAGCAACTGATGCTGGTGCTGTCCGACGAGTTGCCGTACGGCATCGCCGTGGAGATCGAGCGCTTCGCGGCGACGTCCGACGGGCGCACCGAGATCGATGCGGTCATCTGGGTCGAACGCGTCGGGCAACGCAAGATCGTGATCGGCGCCAAGGGCGCGCGGCTGAAGGCCGTCGGCCAGGCGGCGCGGCTCGCGCTCAATGAGCTGTTCGGCCGACGCGTGCACCTGGCGACCTGGGTCAAGGTGCGCGAAGGCTGGACTGACGACGACCAGTTGCTGCGCCGGCTGGGCCACGACTCGCCATGACGAGCACGCGGCGCGTCCAGCTTGCGCCGGCATTCCTGCTCCATCACCGGCCGTGGAGCGACACGAGCCGTATCCTGGAACTGATGACCCGCCGCTGCGGCCGGGTCACGCTGTTTGCGCATGGCGTGCGCCGGCCGAAATCGCCATTGCGCAGCGTCCTGCAGCCTTTCATGCCGTTGCTCGTATCCTGGTCCGGCCGCGCGGACGGCGGCACGCTGACCGGCGCCGAGCTCGCGGGTGCGGTGACGCCGCTGCCTCCGGCGCAGCTGCTCTCCGGTTTCTACCTCAACGACCTGTTGCTGCGGCTGGTGGCGAAGGAAGACCGCCACGAGCGCCTGTACGATGCCTACGCAGCGGCCGTCGGGCACCTCCGCGCGCAGGCGGGCCACCGCCCGTTGCGCGAATTCGAGCGCGTGCTGCTGGACGAGCTGGGCTACGGTCTCGAGCTCGCCCGGGATGCCGACACTGGCGGGACGCTCGAGCCGGATCGGTACTATGATTTCGAACCGGGTCGCGGCGTGCTGGCGGTGCGGGACACGGCAGCCGGCGCGGAGGGTTACCGTGGCTGCGACCTGCTGGCGGTTTCGCGCGGTGAACTGGCCGACCCCCAGGTGCTAGTGGCGGCGCGCCGGGTCTTTGGGGCGGCGATCGCCCATTGTCTCGAGGGACGCGGCCTGGCAAGCCGTGAAGTCATGCTGGCCATGCGCCGGCGGGAGCAGGGCGGGTGAGCGCGGCAGGCATCGATCTCGGCGTGAACATCGACCACGTGGCGACGCTTCGCCAGGCGCGCGGCGGACGGTCGCCGGACCCGTTGCTGGCGGCGCTGGTCGCGGAACAGTGGGGCGCCGACAGCATCACGCTGCACCTGCGTGAGGATCGCCGGCACATCCAGGACCGCGACGTCCAGGCGATGCGCGGCGCGTTGCAGACGCACATGAACCTGGAGATCGCCGCGACGGAGGAGATGCTGCGGATCGCGGCCAAAGTACTGCCGCGCGATGTGTGCCTGGTGCCGGAGCGACGCAGCGAGTTGACGACCGAGGGCGGTCTCGACGTGGTCGGGCAGCTGGCGGCAATCACAGGGGCGTGTCGCGGGCTCGCAGCGGCAGGCATACGGGTTGCGCTGTTCATCGACCCGGACCTGGCGCAGGTCGATGCGTCGGCGCGCGCCGGCGCGGCCGTCGTCGAGCTGCATACCGGCGCTTATGCCGAGGCGCCCGGACCCGGGCGCGGGCGCGAACTCGCGCGACTGGCCAGTGCCGCGCGCCACGCCATGCAAAACGGATTGATCGCGCACGCCGGACACGGGCTCGATTACCACAACGTGCAGCCGGTCGCCGCGCTGCCCGAACTCGCTGAGCTCAATATCGGACACGCAATCATCGCGCGCGCCGTGACGAGCGGCATCGGTCCCGCGGTTGCCGAGATGAAGCGACTGATGCTGGCGGCCCGCCGCGCATGATCTTCGGCATCGGCACCGACGTGGTACGGATCGAGCGCATCGCGGCTGTCTACCAGCGCTTTGGCGCGCATTTCGTCGAACGCCTGTTGCTGTCCGAGGAGCGGGCGGTGTTCGATCCGGAGCGCCGTCCGGCGCGGTTTCTCGCCATGCGTTTCGCGGCCAAGGAGGCGATAGCCAAAGCGCTTGGCACCGGCTTTGGCCATGGCATCTGGATCCGCGACCTCGGCTTCGTCGCCAATGCCTGGGGCCGCCCGGAAGTGCGGTTCTCGCCGCGCGGCCGCGAGGTCGCCGACCGCCTCGGTGCCGGCGAGGGCCATGTGAGCCTGACCGACGACGCCGGGCTCGTGATCGCAGTCGCCGTGCTGATGAGGAAACCGTGAGCACGCCACTCAACTGCCTGGTCTTCGACATCGAGACCGTGCCTGACGTGGAGCTCGGCAGGCGCCTGCCGGGCATCGCCGCGGGTGACGACGCGACGGTGGCGGAATCGATGTTTGCCCGTCGCACGGAAGAAACCGGCTCCGCATTCCTGCCATTCGAGCAGCACCGGGTGGTGGCGATCTCGGCGCTGCTGCGCAGCGAAGACCAGTTCCAGGTCTGGAGCATCGGTGCGCCGGACAGTCCGGAGGATGAGCTGATCCGCCGTTTTTTCGGCGGACTGGAAAAGCTGCACCCGACACTCGTGTCGTGGAACGGCTCGGGATTCGATATGCCCGTCCTGCATTACCGGATGCTGCGACACGGCATCGCCTCGCCCACTTACTGGGACACGGGCGAGATCGACCGCGACTTCAAGTGGAACAATTACCTCAACCGCTATCACATGCGACATCTCGACCTGATGGACGTGCTGTCCGCCTATCAGGGGCGCGGGCGCGCGAGCCTCGAGCATGTCGCGCTGCTGCTGGGGCTGCCCGGCAAACTCGGCATGGCGGGCGACAAGGTCTGGGACGCCTGGCGCACGGGCCGGATCACGGAGATCCGGGACTACTGCGAAACGGATGTCCTCAACACCTACCTGGTGTACCTGCGCTTCGAGCTGATCCGCGGCCACCTGACGCCGCAGGCGCATGCAGCCGAGCAGCAGCGCGTGCGGGACTGGCTCCGCGAGCGGACCGAGCCGCACTGGATGCAGTTCGCGCGCGCGTGGGTCCCTGCTTGAAACCGGCGTCCGCGCCGGAAACCGCCGAGATCGTTGCGCTGGATCACGATGGCCGCGGCGTCGCGCGCATCGACGGCAAGACCGTGTTCGTCGACGGCGCGCTGCCCGGCGAGTCGGTGCTGCTGCAGCGTGTCCGTCGTCGTCGACGCCATGATGAGGCCGTGGTGGTCGAGGTCCTGCGGCCCGCGCCGGAACGCGTGACTCCACGCTGCGCCCATTTCGGCGTCTGCGGCGGCTGTTCCCTGCAGCACATGGAACGCGGCGCGCAGCTCAT
>JBBEAB010000025.1:0-6693 GCA_040899645.1 Steroidobacteraceae bacterium | reverse complement strand
GCAGGTTTCAGCCACTTTGCGCCATGCGCGGATTTCGCCGCAGAAGTGCCGCCTGGTCGCGGACCTGGTGCGCGGGCAGCCGGTGGGCCTCGCGCTCGCGACGCTCGCGTACACGCCGAAGAAGGGCGCGAAGATCGTCCGCAAGGTCCTCGAGTCGGCGATCGCAAACGCCGAGCACAACCTCGAGGCGGACATCGACGAGCTCAAGGTTGCGCGCATCGAGGTCGATGCCGCGCCGGTCGCGAAGCGGTTTCATGCGCGCGCCAAGGGCCGCGGCAACCGCATCGTGAAGCGGCTGAGTCACATCAAGATCACCGTGGCCGACAAGGCCCGGTAAGACGCGGGGAACGGAGCAGCACATGGGCCAGAAGGTCAACCCGATCGGAATCCGTCTCGGCATCACGCGCGACTGGTCGTCGCGCTGGTACGCCGACACGAAGAGCTTCCCGTCGCACATCCTGTCGGACTGGCGGGTGCGCGAATTCCTGCGCAAGAAGCTGGCCGATGCGTCGGTGAGCCGCATCCATATCGAGCGCGCCGCGCGCAAGGCGAACATCACGATCCACACGGCGCGTCCGGGCGTCGTGATCGGCCGCAAGGGCGAGGACATCGAGAAGCTGCGCATCGAGGTCGCAAAGCTGATGAAGATGGCGGTGGCCGACGTGCGGCTCAACATCGCCGAGATCAGGAAGCCCGAACTCGACGCGACGCTGGTCGCCGAGAGCATCGCGCAGCAGATCGAGAAGCGCGTGATGTTCCGCCGCGCGATGAAGCGCGCGGTGACCAACACGATGCGCAGCGGCGCGTTGGGCGTGAAGGTGCGCATCGCCGGCCGCCTGAACGGCGCCGAGATCTCGCGCTCCGAATGGACCCGCGAAGGCCGCATCCCGCTGCACACGTTCCGTGCCGACATCGACTACGGCACGGCCGAGGCGCGCACCACCTATGGCGTCATCGGCGTCAAGGTGTGGGTATTCAAGGGCGAGGTCTTCGACCGCGAAGAGGCCGAGCCGGAAGTGATCGAAGCCGCGGCCGGAGCCACGGAAGTCAAGGAAACGCCGGACAAGGCGGCAACGCCCGAGCCTGCGGCGGTTTGAGCACCAGGAACCAGCGACCATGATGCAACCGAAGCGGACCAAGTACCGCAAGATGTTCAAGGGCAACCTCGCCGGCAGCTCGCACCGGGGCAGCTCGGTCGCGTTCGGCGATTACGGACTCAAGGCGATGGACCGCTCGCGCATGACCGCGCGCGAGATCGAGGCGGCGCGGCGCGCGATGACGCGCTACGTGAAGCGCGGCGGCCAGATCTGGATCCGCGTGTTCCCGGACGTGCCGATCACGCAGAAGCCGCTTGAAGTCCGCATGGGCAGCGGCAAGGGCAACGTCGAATACTGGGTCGCGAAAGTGACGCCGGGCAAAGTGCTGTTCGAGATCGAGGGCGTGCCGGAAGCGACCGCGCGCGAGGCGTTCAAGCTGGCCGCCGCGAAGCTTTCGGTCGCGACGGCCTTCGTCAAGCGGCAGGTGCGCTGATGGCCAACACGATCAAGGAAGTCCGCAAGAAGGACGTCGCGGGCCTGCGCGCCGAGCTGGTGGCGCTGCGCAAGGAACAGTTCAACCTGCGCATGGCCGCCGCTTCCGGGCAGCCGGCACGGCCGGATCAGCACGGCAAGGTCCGCAGGAACATCGCACGGGTCAAGACCGTGCTGAACGAACTCGGGCGCAAGAAGAGCGCGGGGAGCAAGGCGTGATGACGGCTGAGACACCGAACCAGGCTGCTACGACGTCGGCGCGCACGCTGACCGGCATCGTCGTCAGCAACAAGATGAACAAGACGATCTCGGTCGCGGTCGAGCGCCTGATCAAGCATCCGACATACGGCAAGTTCGTGCGGCGCACGACCAAGCTGCTGGCGCATGACGAGAACAACGAGTGTCGCGAGGGCGACACCGTGTCGATTTCCGAGTGCCGGCCGTTGTCGCGGCACAAGGCATGGCGGCTGGTGCGCGTGATCGAACGCGCGTCGGCGGAATGAGCAGCGGGAGGCCAGGACAATGATCCAGCTCAGGTCTCGCCTGGCGGCGGCGGACAATTCCGGCGCACGCGAGTTGATGTGCATCAAGGTCATGGGCGGGACGCGGCGCCGCTATGCGGGCGTCGGCGACGTGATCAAGGTCAGCGTCAAGGACGCGATCCCGCGCGGCAAGGTCAAGAAGGGCGAGGTCTACGACGCGGTCGTGGTCCGCACCAGGAGCGGCGTGCGCCGCGGCGACGGGTCGCTGATCCGTTTCGACGGCAACGCGGCGGTATTGCTGACGCCCAAGCTCGAGCCGATCGGCACCCGCATTTTCGGGCCCGTGACGCGCGAGCTGCGCAACGTGCAGTTCATGAAGATCATCTCACTCGCACCCGAAGTGTTGTGAGGACGGAGCAGGGACGATGAGGAAGATACGCAAGGGCGATTCCGTCGTGGTGACGGCGGGACGCGACAAGGGCAGGACCGGCACCGTGGTGAACGTGCTGGCGAACGGCCGCGTGCTGGTCGAGAACGTCAACATGGTCAAGAAGCACCAGCGGCCGAATCCCGCCAAGGGCGTGCAGGGCGCGATCGTGCAGCGGGAAGCGTCGCTGCACGCGTCGAATGTCGCATTGCTCAACCCGTCGACCAGGAAGGCCGACCGCGTCGGCGTGAGGAGCCTCGCGGACGGGCGCAAGGTGCGCTTCTTCAAGTCGAACGGCGAGCTGGTGGACGCGTGAACGTGGAGACCGGAAAAATGGCCGAATCAGCCAGGCTGCACAAGCACTATCGCGAGGTCGTGAAGCCGAAGCTTCGCACCGATCTCGGGCTCGAGAGCGACATGCAGGTGCCGCGCATCAGCAAGATCACCGTGAACATGGGCGTCGGCGAAGCCGTCGCCGACAAGAAGGTCATGGACGCCGCAACCGGCGATCTCGCGAAGATCACCGGCCAGAAGCCGTCCGTGCGCAAGTCGAAGAAGTCGGTCGCGACCTTCAAGATCCGCGAAAACCAGGCGGTTGGCTGCATGGTGACGCTGCGTGGCGCACGCATGTACGAGTTCCTGGACCGGCTGATCAACGTCGCAATGCCGCGCATCCGCGACTTCCGCGGCGTCAACCCGCGCTCGTTCGACGGCCAGGGGTCAAGGAACAGATCATCTTCCCCGAGATCGCATACGACCAGATCGACCAGGTCCGTGGCATGGACATAACGATCACCACGACCGCGGGCGACGACAAGTCCGGCCGCGCCCTGCTCGAAGCGTTCAATTTCCCGTTCAGGAAGTGACCGATGGCGAAGACCAGCATGATCGAGCGCGAGAAGCGCCGGGCCCGGACGGTGAAGAAGTACGCCGCCAAGCGCGCGCGGATCAAGGAGCAGATCCGCGATCCGAAGGCCTCGCAGGAGGACCGCATGGCCGCGATCGAGGCGCTGCAGAAGCTGCCGCGCAATTCGAGCCCGGTCCGCAAGCGCAACCGGTGCGCGATCACCGGGCGTTCGCGCGGCAATTACAGCAAGTTCGGCCTTGGCCGCGTCAAGCTGCGCGAGGCGACGATGCGCGGCGACGTGCCGGGACTGCGCAAGGCGAGCTGGTAAGGAGTCATTAGATGAGCATGTCCGACCCGATCGCCGACCTCCTGACACGGATCCGCAACGGCCAGAGCGCCGGCAAGGTGGATGTCACCGTGCAGTCATCGCGCGTCAAGGAAGCCATCGTCCGCGTGCTGAAGGACGAGGGCTACATCACCGATTTCGTGGTGCGCAAGGATGGTGCGCGCACGGCGCTCGTGGTCGCGCTGAAGTACCACGCCGGCAAGCCGGTCATCGAGCGGCTCGAGCGCGTATCGCGCCCGGGCCTGCGGGCCTACAAGTCGAAGGACGAGCTGCCGAAAGTGCTGGGTGGCCTCGGCATCGCGATTGTCTCGACGCCCGCGGGCGTCATGACGGACCGCGAGGCGCGTCGCGTCGGGCAGGGCGGCGAAGTGCTCTGCGTCGTGGCCTGAGGAAACCGCATCATGTCCAGAATCGCAAAAATGCCGGTCGACCTGCCCGCGGGCGTCAATGCGACGATCGCCGCGGATGCGGTGACCGTGAAGGGCGCCAGGGGTTCGCTGACGCTGCCGCTGGTGAGCGGCCTGAGCGTCAGGCAGGAAGAAAAGACGCTGGTCGTCGTCGTGGCCGAGGGCAAGGCGACGACCGAGCGCGTCGCGGCCGCGGGCTCGACCCGCGCCAACCTCGCGAACATGGTGATGGGCGTCACCAAGGGCTTCGAGCGCAAGCTCGAGCTGGTTGGCGTCGGTTACCGCGCCGCGGTGCAGGGCAAGAACCTGAACCTGACGCTCGGCTTCTCGCACCCGGTCAGTTACCCGGTGCCGGAGGGCATCTCGATCGAGACGCCGTCGCAGACCGAGATCCTGATCAAGGGCGTCGATCGCCAGAAGGTCGGGCAGGTGGCGGCGGAAATCCGCGGCTATCGTCCGCCCGAGCCGTACAAGGGCAAGGGCGTGCGCTTTGCCGGCGAGCGGATCGTCATGAAGGAAGGCAAGAAGAAGTAACGCCATGGCACAATTGACCAAGAAAGACCGGCGCATCCGGCGTGCAACCCGCGCCCGCGCCAAGATCCGCGAGATCGGCACGGCGCGCCTGACGGTGCACCGCACGCCGCGCCACATCTATGCCCAGGTCACGACGCCCGACGGCGCGCGCGTGCTCGTCGCGGCATCGACCGTGCAGGAAGCGGTGGCGAAGGAATTGAAGGGCACGGGAAACAGCGCCGCTGCGGCCGCTGTGGGCCGCGCGATCGCCGAGCGTGCAAAAGCCGCAGGCATCGAGTCAGTGGCTTTCGACCGCTCGGGTTTCCGTTATCACGGGCGCGTGAAGGCGCTCGCCGAGGCCGCGCGCGAAGCCGGCCTCAAGTTCTGATCCTGAGGATTACGCGATGGCACGTGTTGAAAGATCCCAGTCCGGCGACGACCTGATCGAGAAGCTGGTCGCCGTCAACCGCACCGCCAAGGTGGTGAAGGGCGGCCGGCAGTTCGGCTTCACGGCGCTGACGGTGGTCGGCGACGGCGCCGGCCGCGTCGGCTTCGGCTACGGCAAGGCGCGCGAAGTTCCGACCGCGATCGCCAAGGCGATGCAGCAGGCGCGCAAGAACATGACCAACGTGCCGATCACACGCGCGACGCTGCACTACGCGATCCAGGGCCGTCATGGCACGACGCGCGTCTACATGCAGCCGGCCTCCGACGGCACCGGCGTGATTGCCGGCGGCGGCATGCGCGCGGTGTTCGAATGCGCGGGCGTGCGCAACGTGCTCGCGAAGAGCTATGGCTCGCGCAACCCGATCAACGTCGTGCGCGCCACGTTTGACGCATTCGACCGCATGGTGGCGCCGGACCGCATTGCGGCCAAGCGCGGCAAGACGCTCGACGAGATCACGAGTTGAATGCGATGAGCAAGAACAAAGTCAAAGTCACGCTGAACCGCAGCGTGCACGGGCAACTGCACAGTATCCGCGCCTCGGTTTACGGACTGGGCCTGCGGCGTATCCGCGATTCGCGGGTGGTCGAGGACACGCGCGAGAATCGCGGCATGATCAACGCCGCGCAGCACCTGCTCGGCGTCGAGCAGGCCTGAAGGAGCGATCGAGATGCGACTGAACACCATGAAGCCGGGTCCGGGCAGCAAGCGGGCGCGCTTGCGCGTCGGGCGCGGCGCCTCGGCCGGGCAGGGCAAGACCTGCGGCAAGGGCGGCAAGGGCCAGAAGGCGCGCAAGGGCGGCTATCACAAGGTCGGCTTCGAGGGCGGCCAGGTTCCGCTGCAGCGCCGCCTGCCGAAAGTCGGCTTCCGCTCGGCGATGCACCGGACGCGCGCCGAAGTGACGCTGACCGACCTGTTGAAGGTGAAGTCCGACCTGATCGACCTCGCCGCGCTGATCGAAGCCTCGGTCGTGCCGGCGCAGACCGAGCGCGCCAAGGTGATCCTGTCGGGCGAGATCACCCGCGCGGTCACGCTGAAGGGCCCTTCGGTCGTCCCGACCAAAGGCGCGCGCGCGGCGATCGAGAAAGCCGGCGGCAAGATCGACGAGGGCGCGACGGCCTGAGGCCGCGCGGCTGCAACAGATGGCGACCACGGCAGGCAATGCGGCACTCGCGCTCGGTGACGTCACGCGTTACACCGAGATGCGCTATCGCCTGTTCTTCCTGCTCGGGGCGCTGGTGGTCTATCGCATCGGCACATTCGTGCCGGTGCCGGGCATCGATCCGGTAGCGCTCGCGCGGCTGTTCGAGAGCCAGGAAGGCACGATCCTCGGGCTCTTCAACATGTTCTCGGGCGGTGCACTCGAGCGCCTGTCCATCCTGGCGATGGGCGTGATGCCCTACATCTCGGCGTCCATCATCATGCAGATGATGGCGGTGGTCGTGCCGTCGATGGCGGCGATCAAGAAGGAAGGCGAGTCGGGCCGCCGCAAGATCACGCAGTGGACGCGGTACTTCACGGTCGTGCTCGCCGCGTTCCAGGGCTTCGCGGCCGCGATCGCATTCCAGAACCAGGGCGTCGTGATCAACCCGGGCACGCTGTCGTTCGTGCTGCCGGCGGTGCTGACGCTGACCGCGGGCACGATGTTCCTGATGTGGCTCGGCGAGCAGATCACCGAGCGCGGCATCGGCAACGGC
>JBBEAB010000024.1:0-1069 GCA_040899645.1 Steroidobacteraceae bacterium | reverse complement strand
GATACTGACTTATACACCGGCTCCGCATCCGCGTCAAGGACCCGAGGACCGCGCCTATCGGCTTGAGCACTACGACAGTTGTGGTTGGCTCAATCTCGATCTGCTCTGGGCTAGTCCGGGTTCCGCCGCGACGCGGCGGCGGGGATCTCGCCGGACACGAGGCGCTTGAACACCGACGGGTCGCCGGCGAGCAAGCGGCTGATCGGCGACGGCTCTTTCGGGTGCCAGTGTTGATCACCGCTGCCTCGACGATCCGCTGGGTGTTCCGTGAAAACGGGAGGGACAGATGAGTCGGGACGATCGCCGCCGAACAAAGGCGTTCAGCGGACGCCCGCGGGCGGGCGCCGCTGACGCCCACCGTTCGCCGTCAGGGCCTTCACGGAGCTCGCGAACCATGCACAAGTTGCCTAACATCAAACGAGGGCCATCTGCATGAGCGCACCTCGCAGGCCGCTGGTCGGACTTGCGCTGGGCAGCGGATCGGCCCGCGGTTGGGCGCATGTAGGGGTCATCCGCGCGCTGGAGCAGGTGGGCATTCGGCCGGACTTGGTGTGCGGAACATCCATCGGCGCGCTGGTCGGCGCCGCCTACGCAGCAGGCGAGCTGGAACGCCTCGAGCAATGGGTGCTTGGATTGCGGTTCAAGGATGTGGTTGCATTCATGGACGTGAGTCTGAGCAGCGGCCTTCTAAAGGGCGAACGGCTGATGGATTTCTTCCGGCGCAACTTCGTGGACCGCCCTCTCGAGGAGTTACCCATGCCGTTCGCCGCGGTGGCAACTTCTCTGCGCACCGGCGCGGAGGTCTGGCTGCGCCATGGCTCGACGCTCGACGCGGTGCGGGCCTCTATCGCCCTGCCCGGATTATTCGCGCCGGCGCGGCGCGAGGGATCGGTGTTGGTTGACGGCGGGCTCGTTAACCCCGTGCCGGTATCGCTCGCGCGCGCGATGGGTGCCGACGTTGTGATCGCAGTCGACCTCGGCTCTGACATCTTGGGGCGTCACCTGCGTGCCCATCCTCCAGTCGAAGCGCCGGCCGGTGAAGTCGGCGAATGGATACGCAAGCTGCAAG
>JBBEAB010000023.1:0-1096 GCA_040899645.1 Steroidobacteraceae bacterium | reverse complement strand
CGCGCGGCGCCGTCTGGTAGAGATACGACGACAGCACGCGGCCGGCCGCGAGCGCGCCGACCACGCCAATCGCGAGTCCAATCAGGACGAGCGTCAATCCCTGGCGCACCACCATGATCAGGACGCTGTCACGCCGCGCGCCGAGCGCCATGCGCAAGCCGAATTCCTTCGTGCGCTGCTGCACGGACGTGGCAATCACTCCACCGATGCCGGCCAGCGTGACCAGCAATGCGAGGGCCGCAAACACGCCCAGCAGCGTCGCCGTGAGACGCGGCGCCGCCAGCGCTTCGGATCGCAGATCTTCAAGCGTCTGCACGTTCTCGACCGGCTGATTGGGATCCACGGCGTGCACGGTGCTTCGCAGCAGGTTGCCGAACGCGGCCGGATCGCCCGTGGTCCTCACGACGATCTGCCCGGCAATGCCACCCGGCGTTTGCGACAACGGCAGATACAGCTGCGCCACCGTGTCCTGGGTCAAGCCAAACTGTTTGACGTCGCCGACCACACCGACCACGGTAAACCAAGGCGAGGGCGGCGCATTCGGCGGGCCAACCGGCCTGACGTGCGATCCGATCGGATCGGCGCCGTCCCAATGCTTCGTCATCGCCTTGTTGATCACGACCACGCGCATGGACTCTTCCGTGTCGAGGTCATTGAAAACCCGTCCGCTCATCACCGGAATGCCGATGGTGGCAAAGTATTGTGGGCTCGCCACGCGGACGTCGGTGGTTGGCCGGCGCTCCGGGTCATCCACGACGCGGCCCTCGATCTCGAACCGCGTCGTGCCCGGCACCGCGCCGCCGAGCGGCACGGCGTTGGTGATCGCCGCGGCGCTCACACCCGGCACAGCCTGCAACCGCTCGAGCACCGGTAAGTACAGCTTGCGCTGCGCAGTGATGTTTGGATAGCGCGAGAAGTTACCGTAGATCTGGGCGGACAGGACGCCGTCCGATCGGTAACCAGTCTCGACCCGCTGCAACCGGTAGAAGCTCGCGAGCAGCAATCCGGCGCCGACCAGCAACATCACCGACACCGCCACCTGCGCCACGATCAACGCGCCCTGCATCTTCTTGCGGCCACCGGCGTCGCCGGCCTG
>JBBEAB010000022.1:34690-42583 GCA_040899645.1 Steroidobacteraceae bacterium | reverse complement strand
CGACCTGAGCGGGGCGCTCGCGGTCGTGATGGGCTCGGAGGGCAGGGGCCTGCGGCGGCTGATCCGGGAGGCCTGCGACTTCCGGGTCCGGCTGCCGATGCAGGGCGCCGTGCAAAGCCTCAACGTCTCGGTCGCGGCCGGAATCGTGCTGTTCGAGGCCTTGCGCCAGCGACGGCCCGCGGTTGCAAAAACCGAGCGGGTCCGGTAACTTACGCGGCCCTCGCCCCCACCCGGGGGCGTTTTCTCCTTGCTCCACCGCAGCGCGTCAGCGGGGGGCTACAACCACGGGGAGTACAAGATGCGGCATTACGAGATCGTATTCCTGGTCCATCCGGACCAGAGTGAGCAGGTACCGGCCATGATCGAGCGGTACCGCGGCCTGATCGCCGCGGACGGCGGAGCCGTGCACCGCCTCGAGGACTGGGGCCGGCGGCAACTGTCGTTCCCGATCGCCAAGATGCACAAGGCGCACTACGTGCTGATGAACGTCGAGTGCAGTGGCAAGGTGCTCGAGGAACTGACCGGCGCATTCCGCTTCAGCGACGCCGTGCTGCGGCACCTGGTGGTCAAGATGGACCGCGCGGTCACCGACCCGTCGCCGATGGCGAAGGAGCCGGAGGAGAACGAGCGCGGCGACCGGGGCGACCGTGGTGATCGCGGCGACCGCGACTCCATGGGCGATGCCATGGGCCTTGACTGAACCACCTGCGGAGACTGAACCATGTCACGTTTTTTCCGGCGCAAGAAATATTGCAAGTTCACGGCTGAAGACGCCGGCCAGATCGATTACAAGGACCTGGCGACGCTCAAGGCCTACATCACCGAGACCGGCAAGATCGTCCCGAGCCGTATCACCGGCACGCGGTCGTTCTACCAGCGCCAGCTCGCGGTCGCGATCAAGCGCGCGCGTTACCTCGGCCTGCTGCCGTACACCGACCAGCACTGAGGTCCGCGGGTGCAAACCCGCGGCTGAATGCGATCCGATGACTGCGCTGCTCAATTGGGTGACCGCGAATCCGGCCCGGGCCTTCCTGGCGGCCGGGATCGCGTCCTTGCTCGCGCTGGTCGCGCTGCCAATGGCCGCCTGGCTGCCGGCCGGGCTCATGGTGCTTGGCTTGCTCGCCAGCGGTCGCCTGGTTGCCGTCGCGGCCGCGGCTGGCGCCGCAGTCGCGCTGGTGTGGGCCTTCGGTCCGCTCTTCGGCATCGGTCCCGCGCTTGTGATCGCAACCGCGGTGCTGTTGCCGTCGTATCTCGGGGCGACCGCGCTGGTCGGTACGCAGAGCCTCAGTTTCTCGTTCCAGGCGCTGACTGTCGGCGCCTGCCTGCTGGTGCTCGGCATCCACGCGCTGCTCGGCGATCCGATCGGCGTGCTGACGCCGCTGATCGCCGAGCTCGAGCCGATGCTGCAACGTACGGCCGAGACGCTGTCGCGCTTCGGCATCGACAGCTCGCCCGAAGAAATCGGCGTCGCCACCGCGCGGGTCGCCTGGGCGACGCTCGGCTGGATGGTCCTGCTGCACGCGCTGCTGGCGCAGTGCGCGGGCCTGTGGGGTTTCGCCAGGATCCGCGAGCCGGGTTTGTTCGGGCGCCAGTTCCGCGAGCTCCGGCTCGGCCGGTTCATCGCCTGGGCGCTGCTCGGTACCCTCGTGCTGAGCCTGGTCGCACATCGAATTTCCGGTCACGGCTGGCAGGCGGCGGACGACGTGCTGTTCGTGCTGGCGGCCGCGTTCCTGGTGCAGGCGCTGGCCGTGGTCCACGGGCTCCGTGAACTGCAGGTCATCGGCCTGCTGCCGGTCATACTGGCCTACGTGGCCCTGGTGCTGCTGCCGATGGCGCTCGTGGGCATTGGCGTTGCAGACACCTGGTTCCGCTTTCGCGAACGATTTGTGAAGAGGTAGAAATCCATGGAAGTCATCCTGTTACAGAAGATCGCCAACCTCGGCGACATCGGCGACCGCGTGAAGGTCAAGCCGGGTTATGGGCGCAATTACCTGCTGCCGGGCGGCAAGGCGACACTCGCGACCGCCGAGCACATCGCCCGCTTCGAGGCGCGCCGCGCCGAACTCGAGTCGAAGGCGGCAGCGGACCTCGCCAGCGCGCGCAGCCGGGCGGCAGCGCTCGAGGGCTTCAAGCTCAGCATCACGGCGAAGGCGGGCAGCGAGGGCAAGTTGTTCGGCTCGATCGGCACGACCGACATCGCCGAGGCCTGCAAGGCTGCCGGCCACGCGATCGAACGGGCTGAAGTGCGCCTGCCGGGCGGCCCGATCCGCCTGGTCGGGGAGCACGTGATTGCGCTGCACCTGCACAGCGACATTAACGTCGAAGTGCCCCTGACGATCGTCGCGGAGGAGTGATCGCGGGGCGGTCCTGTCGGCCGCTCATCCTCCGGGGTATCCTGCCCACATGGTCGCCATGATCCGCCAGGACGAGGTCCGCATGCCGCCTCACTCGGTCGAGGCGGAGCAGGCCGTGCTGGGCGGGCTGATGCTCGATTCAAATGCCTGGGACGCGGTTGCTGACATCGTCACGGCGACCGATTTCTATCGCCGCGACCACCGCCTGATCTTCGAGTCGATTGCGGAAGTCGCCGAGACCCGCGGGTCCTGCGATGCTGTCACCGTTTCCGAGCACCTCGAGCGCAAGGGCCGCCTCGAGGAGATCGGCGGGCTCAGCTATCTCGGCACCATCGCGCGCGATACCCCCTCGGCGGCGAATGTCCGCGCCTATGCGGAGATCATCCGCGAGCGTTCGATCCTCAGGCAACTGGTCGCGGCCGGCGGCGAGATTGCGGCGGCGGCAACCGACAGCCGCGGCCGGCCTGCGAGCGAGCTGGTGGACGAGGCCGAACGGCGCGTATTCGAGATCGCAGAGCGCGGCAGCCGCGGCAAGTCGGGATTCATCGCGATCCGCGACGTGCTGCCGCAGACCATCGACCGGCTCGACCTGCTGCACCAGACGCCCGGCGAGATACGCGGCGTGCCGACCGGATTCACGCAGCTCGACAGGAAGACCACGGGATTCCAGGCCGGCGACCTGATCGTCATCGCCGGCCGGCCGTCCATGGGCAAGACCACGCTCGCCGTGAACATCGCCGAGAACGCGGCGATCGCGAAGGGCGTGCCGTCGGCGATCTTCTCGATGGAAATGTCGGCCGAGCAGCTGACCTTGCGCCTGATCTCGTCGCTCGGCCGGGTCAACCAGACCCACCTGCGGACCGGCAGCTTCTCCGAGGAAGACTGGTCGCGCATCCAGGGCGCGATGGCGCAGCTGTCAAACGCGCCGCTGTACGTGGACGAGACACCTGCGCTGACGCCGACCGAGGTGCGCGCGCGTGCGCGGCGCCTGAAGCGCGAGCACGGCCTCGGCCTGATCGTCGTCGACTACCTGCAGCTGATGCAGGTCTCGGGCACCAAGGAAAACCGCGCGACCGAGATTTCGGAGATCTCGCGCAGCCTCAAGGCGCTCGCCAAGGAACTGAAGGTGCCGGTGGTGGCGCTGTCGCAGCTCAACCGCGCCGTCGAGCAGCGCACCGACAAGAAGCCGGTGATGTCCGACCTGCGGGAGTCCGGCGCGATCGAACAGGACAGCGACGTGATCCTGCTGATTTACCGCGAAGAGGTCTACGACCCGAACACGACGCGCCGTGGCATCGCCGACATCATCATCGCCAAGCAGCGCAATGGCCCGATCGGCGAGATCCAGCTGACCTTCCTCGGCGAATACACGCGATTCGAGAACCTGGTCGCCGAGTCCTACGGCGAGGGCGCGTTCTGAGCGCGAGCCTGCGCGCCGTCATCGACACGGCGGCACTGCGGCACAACCTTTCGCGGGTGCGCGAACTCGCCCCCGGCTGCCGCGTGCTCGCGGTAGTCAAGGCAAACGCCTACGGCCACGGCATTGTGACGGCGGCCGAGGCGCTCGCCGGCGCGGATGCATTCGCCGTCGCGCGCATCGACGAGGCGTTGCTGCTGCGCGAAGCAGGCTGCAGCTCGCGCATCGTGCTGCTCGCGGGCGTTGCTGACGCGGATGAACTCGAGCTTGCGGCGCGACACCAGCTGGAACTGTTCGTGCACCAGGCCGGGCAGCTCGCGCTGCTGGAAGCCTGGCGGGGCGCGCACAGGTTCCGCGTCTGGCTGAAAATCGACAGCGGCATGGGGCGGCTCGGGTTCCGGCCCGCCGAGGCTGGGAAGGCGTACGCAGCGCTCGCCGCCTGCGTTTCCGTGATGCAACCGCCACATCTTGCGACCCACCTGGCCGAGGCCGAGCAGCGCGGCAATGAGCGCACGCGCGCGCAGATCGAGCTGTTCAACCGGGTGACGGCTGGCCTCGCCGGCGAACGCAGCATCGCCAATTCGGCCGGCCTGGTCGCCTGGCCCGATTCACAGGCCGACTGGGTGCGCCCGGGGATCATGCTGTACGGCATTTCGCCGTTTGCCGATGCGATCGGCGCGGACCTCGGGCTCAGGCCCGTGATGACGCTCGAGACGCGCGTGCTCGCGATCCGCGACCTCGAGGCCGGCGAACGCGCCGGTTATGGCGGCGACTGGACCGCGCCGCGCCCTGCGCGTATCGCCATCGCCGAGGCCGGTTACGGCGACGGTTACCCGCGCAGTGCCGCGAATGGCACGCCGGTCCGGGTCAATGGCATGCCGGCAGAAATCGTGGGGCGCGTGTCGATGGACATGCTCGCGATCGATGTCAGCGACGTGCTCGCGGTAGCGGTCGGCGACCCGGTGCAGCTCTGGGGTCCCGCCGTGCCCGTCGAGCGCGTGGCAGCGCGCGCCGGCACGATCGGCTACGAACTGACCTGCCGCGTCAGCCGGCGCGTGCCCTTCGTATCCCGCGGGCCGTGAGGGTACTGGTCACCGGTTCTTCGGGTCGCATCGGTGGCGCCATCGCCGCGCGCCTCTCGCTGCGCCACCAGGTGACCGGTTACGACCTGCGCCCCGGCCCGCTGACGGGCGTGATCGGCGACGTCTGCGACACGACGCTCCTGGCCGCGCAGTGCGTCGGCGTGGACGCGGTCGTTCACACGGCAGCGTTGCATGTGCCGGACCTCGCGGCGCGCAGCGCGGAGGATTTCCGGGAGATCAACGTGCTGGCGACACGCCGGTTGCTCGAGGCCTGCGGCGAATTGGGGATCCGGCGTTTCGTCTATACCAGCACCACTTCGCTGTATGGAGATGCCCTGCTGCCTGACTCGGGCGCCGCAGTCTGGGTGACGGAAGATCTCGCGCCGCGGCCGCGCGACATCTACGACGAGACCAAGCTCGCGGCCGAGGCGGCCTGCCGGACCGCGGCGCAGAACGGGCTGCCATGCATCAGCCTGCGCATGTCGCGCTGCTTTCCCGAGGAGCCGCGGCTGCTCGCGATTTACCGGCTGTACCGGGGTGTCGATGCCAACGACGTGGCGCAGGCGCATGAACTCGCGCTCGGCGCCGCGCACGCGGGCTTCCAGGCCTACAATGTCTCCGCGCCACAGCCGTTTGCGATCGCCGACTGCCGGCGGCTGCTGACCGAGGCGGACGCGGTCGTGCAGGAGCGGTTTGCCTGGGCACCGGCCGAGTTCGCGCGCCGCGGCTGGCTGTTGCCACGCTCCATCGACCGCGTTTATGTTGTGGACAAGGCGATCACGGCGCTCGGCTACCGGCCGGTGCATGATTTTGCGTCGCTGTTCCGGCGGCAGGCTGCCTGAGCGGCCGTTCAAGGGGAGATGACGATGTCGAACGAGGGTTATCACGAGCCCGTCGAGGAACTGTCGGACGAGACGCGCGACATGCACCGCGCGATCGTCTCGTTGATGGAGGAACTGGAGGCGGTGGACTGGTACAACCAGCGCGCCGACGCCTGCAAGGACCCGGAGCTGCGCGCGATCCTCGCGCACAATCGCGACGAGGAAAAGGAGCACGCCGCGATGGTGCTCGAGTGGATCCGGCGCCGTGATGCGGTCCTGTCGAAGGAACTGAAGGAGTTCCTGTTCAGCAACAAGCCGATCACGCACGCCTGACGGCCCGAGCAGGAACCATCCATGTCCATCCTCTGGCCTGCATTCGCACTCGTCGCGCTGACCCTCGCGGTCGTGATCCGGCTCGCGCGGCAGCGTTTCGCGGCGGTCAAGGCGGGCCGCGTAGATGGGCGCTACTACAAGGCTTTTCGCGGGGAGGGCGAGCCCGCGGACGTGGCGGTCACCGCGCGCAACCTCATCAACCTGTACGAGATGCCGACGCTGTTCTACGCCGGCATCGCGATCGCCTTTGCCGCCGGACAGTCGGGGACGCTGCTGGTCGCGCTCGCCTGGTCGTACGTGGCGCTGCGTTTCGTGCACACCGCAATCCACCTGGGCTCGAATAAAGTGCTGTGGCGTTTTCGCGTGTTCGCCTTGAGCTGGCTCGCGCTGCTGGCTTTCTGGGTGACGCTCGGCGTGCGGCTCGCGACGACCCCGGTACCGTGAACGGCTGAGGCCGTCGCGGCGCACCGATGGATGGCGCATTCTGGAAGACCCTGGCCTTTGGCGTGATCCTGGCCGGATCGATCGGGCCGATTGCGCTCCTGATCATCGCGACCGCGGCCCGGCGCGGGACAGCGGCGGGCTGTTTTGCCGGACTTGGGGCCGCGCTCGCGGACTTCGCCTATGCGCTCCTGGCGTTCACGACCGGCGCACTGCTGCTGCCGTTGCTCGACGCGCATGCGACGGCGATCCGCGTCGCCTGTGCCGCGCTCCTGATCGGGCTCGGTCTCGCCCTGCTGCTGCGGCGCGCTGATGCCGCCGGCGCAGCGCCGGCACCGCGGCCCGCTGCCCAGGCATTGTTGCCGACCTTCCTGCTGACGCTGGTCAATCCACTGACACTCGTGGTTTTCACGGGCTTCGTGCCGCAACTGCCGGTCGCAGGTTCGCTGCCGACGGCGGCCTGGCTGGCGTTCGCACTGTTTCTTGGCAGTCTGTCGGTGCAGACCGCGCTCGCGATTGCGGGCAGCCTGCTCGGCGCGGCGTTGCCGGGCGCGCGCTGGCAGCGGCTGATCAGCCGGGCCTCAGCACTCGGCGTGCTGGCATTCGGGCTCGCGGGTCTCTACGCTGCGGCCTGAGCCTTGCCTAGGCTTCGAAGAAACCCATCTTGACGCCCGCGAGCGTGACGACGTCGTTGTCATGCAGCCGGCGCGCCTGCGGCCCGATCGGCTGGCCGTTCACCAGCGGGAAATCGCCGGGCTTGCTGCTCTCGACGTGCACGACGTAATAGCCGTCGGCCCGGCGGCTGATTGCGGCGACCTGCACCCCCGGGCGACCGAGCGTGGTGAGCGTCTTTGCGAGCTCGAGTTCGCGGCCGGCGAACTGGCCGGAAAGCACCTGCAGCTTGGCTGGCCGGGATGGCGCGCCCTTCTCGCCGGCTGCGGCGGGGGCGGCTGCGCGCTCTGCGGCAGCAGGTGCCGCCGCCGTGGGCGGCGCGATCGAGTCGGCTGCCGCCTTGAGGCGCGCTTCGTTGACCTGGCCGGGCTGGATCACGAGGGTGCGTTCGAACTCGTCCTGCTCCGAACTCTCGACCTGGCTGTCCACGAACCGCAGGTGGTGATGCCCGATCGTGATGACGTCGCCGTGCGTCAGGGCATGCTTCTTGATCAGCTTGCCGTTGACGTAGGTACCGTTCGTGCTGTTGAGGTCCTCGAGGAACGAGTCGTTCAGGATGTTGATGATCAGGCCGTGATGGCCGCTCACTGCCGCGTTGTCGATGCGAACGTCGTTATCCGGCAGGCGACCCACCGTGTAGCGTTCCTTCGTCATGTTGTATTCGGCCAGGACCTGGCCGTCCAGACTCAAGATAAGGCGCGCCATCGTCTCCCTCGCACTCGGTTATCCGAACCAGGCCAATATTCTGTCAAGTATGCCGCGCCGCGCGGGGA
>JBBEAB010000022.1:0-34680 GCA_040899645.1 Steroidobacteraceae bacterium | reverse complement strand
ACTGATTGTTAAGTGAATATCCTCGTCCTCGACCATGTCGGTCAGGCCGTCGGAGCAGAGCACCAGCCAGTCCCCGGGCTCGACCGGCAGCTCGTGGACCTCGACATCCACGGTCGCCTCGACGCCGAGCGCCCGCGTCACGTAGTTCTTGTTGGTCGCACGCTGGGCCTCCTCGGCGGAGTAGAAACCGCGGTCCACCAGCTCCTGCAGCAGCGAATGGTCCATGGTCAGCTGCTCGAAAGTCTCCTTGCGCAGCCGGTACATCCGCGAATCGCCGACATGCGCGATCGTGATGCGGTTGTTGTGGAGCAGTGCTGCGACCACGGTCGTGCCCATGCCCTCGCACTGGGTCTGCGATTTCGAGGTCTGGTGGATGATCTTGTTGGCCCGCGCGATGGCGTCCCGCAGGATGATGCTCGGGCGGTGCAGGCCGGTCGCCTTGTCGTTGCCAACGAGCTCCTGTGCGACGAAGGCCTCCCGCACCAGGTTGGTGATGGTCTTGACTGCGATGCCGCTGGCGACTTCGCCGGCGTTGTAGCCACCCATGCCGTCGGCCAGCACGTAGAGCCCGATATCGGTGTCCAGCGAAATCGAGTCCTCGTTGTGCTCGCGGACCTTGCCGGTGTCAGTCAGACCGACGGCCTGGACGCGACTCCTGAGCGAGACGTAGCGGCCCATCAGCGCAGCGCCGGGTCGATTTCGCGCGCGCAGTCACGCAGCGCCTGGGCCATTTCGGCGCCGCTGCGGTAGCGCATGTCGGGATCCTTCTCGAGCGCCCGATCGATGACGGCCGCCAGCGATGCCGGCAGGTCGGGCCGGACCACGCGCAGCGGCGGGTGCGGCTCGCTGGCAATCTTCTGCATCAGCCCCGGAATCGAGTCGGAACGGAACGGCAGCATGCCGGTCACCAGCTGGAACAGCGTGACGCCCAGCGAAAACAGGTCGGACTGCGCGGTCACCGGCCGGGCATCGAGTTGCTCCGGCGCCATGTAGGAGGGCGATCCCAGGATCACGCCGGTGCGGGTTGCGCGGCTGTTCTCGAGCCGTGCGACGCCGAAGTCCATGACCCGCACGCGCCGGTTGCGCTGGTCGAACACGATATTGGCCGGCTTGATGTCGCGGTGAATCACGCCGCGCTGATGCGCGAAATAGAGCGCATCCGCGACCCGGGCACACATCTCCGCCACCAGCCGCGGCGGCAGCATGCGGCCTTCGACCGCGTGCACGCCGAGATTCACGCCCTCGACGTACTCCATCGCCAGGTACACGAGTCCTTCGTGTTCGCCGGCTTCGCGGATCTCGACGATGTCCGGATGGGCGAGGGAGCCTGCGGCATCAGCCTCGCGCAGCAGGCGCAGTTTCGCCTCGTCGAGCAGGTCGTCCGGCCAGTCATCCGCGAGGGTCAGCATTTTGAGCGCGATGACATTGCCGTTGCGCTCGTCGACCGCCTTGTAGACGGTGGCCGTCGCGCCACGGCCGAGCTGGCTCTGAAGCCTGAAATGATGGAACAGCTGCCCCGGGCGAAGTTGGTGACTGCGCGTGGTCTTGGCGGGCTGGACAACGCCGGCAGCCGCGGGCGATTCGGCCACGGCCACTTCGAGCGGCTTGCCAATCCGGGGCGACCGGTCGCCGGCATTCTTGCCAGTCACGCCGGATAGGTTGCGCAGCCATCCGCCGCGGCTCGATTCGTCAGGCATGCGCCATGCGACCCGTTACCACCCTGATCCGCGAATCATAAACGTGCATGCGCCCTCCCGGTACTGCCAATGGCCGGATTTTCAACGCGTTATCGCCGAAACCGCGACCTGGCCCGCAATCTGCGGGGCCGCTTCCTGCTGCGGATCGCATGCTAGCATCGCCGCTCCCCCGTGCCGGAACTGAAGTGGCGAAGCCCAAAACCGTGTTTGTCTGCTCTGCCTGCGGCGCCGATGCGCCGCGTTGGGCCGGGCAGTGCCCGTCCTGCGGCGAGTGGAACACGCTCGCGGCTTTCACCGAAGCGCGTGCCGGCAGCGCCGCGCGGGGCGGCACGCGTGCGCTGCAGAAAGCGCAGCCGATCGCGCGGCTCGTGGCCGAAGATGAGACGCGCCTCGCGACCGGCTATGCCGAGCTCGACCGGGTGCTCGGCGGTGGGCTCGTCCCGGGCTCGGTCACGCTGATCGGCGGCGATCCGGGGATCGGCAAGTCGACGCTCCTGCTGCAATGCGCGGCGGCGCTGTCTGTCGGGCAGGCTGTGCTCTACGCGACCGGCGAGGAATCGGTGCGGCAGGTCGCGGAGCGCGCGCGCCGGCTTGCGGTCGATTCCGGCTCGCTTGCGCTTGTCGCCGAGACCGGCGTCGAGCGGATTCTCGAGCTTGCCACCGAAGCCGGCGCAAAGGTGCTGGTGATCGATTCCATCCAGACGATGTCGGTGGCGGATATCGATGCGGCGCCGGGCGCGGTGACGCAGCTGCGCGAATCGACGGCCTGCCTGGTGCGCTACGCGAAGGCGACCGGCACGGCCGTGTTCCTGATCGGCCACGTCACGCGCGAGGGGGTCATCGCGGGGCCCCGCGTGCTCGAGCACATGGTGGACACCGTGCTCTATTTCGAGAGCGACTCGGGCAGCCGCTTCCGCGTCATCCGCGCGGTGAAGAACCGCTTCGGCGCGGTCAACGAGATCGGGGTGTTCGCGATGGAGGAGCGTGGCCTGCGCGAAGTGCGCAATCCATCGGCGATCTTCCTGTCGCGCGGCGGCGATCCAGTGCCGGGCTCGGTCGTCACGGTCGCGCGCGAGGGCACGCGGCAGATGCTGATCGAGGTGCAGGCGCTGGTCGACCCGAGCCAGCTCGCGAATCCGCGCCGTGTCGCGGTCGGCTTCGAGTCGAACCGCGTGGCGCTCCTGCTTGCCGTGTTGCATCGCCATGCGGGCGTTGCGCTCGCCGCGCACGACGTGTTCGTCAATGTGGTCGGCGGCGTACGGCTGGGCGAGACGGCAGCGGACCTCGCGGTGGTCGCGGCACTCGGCTCCAGCATCAGCGGACGGCCCCTGCCGCAGGAGCTTGTGGTTTTCGGCGAGATCGGCCTGACCGGCGAGATCCGGCCCGTGCCTTACGGCGAGGAGCGCCTGCGCGAGGCGGCGAAACACGGCTTTCGCCGCGCGATCGTGCCGCGCGCCAACTTGCCGCGGCAGCCGGTCGAAGGACTGGACATCGTCGCTGCGGGGCGGATTGCGGACGCGCTCGCCGCGCTCGGCTGAACCTATTCGGCGGCCGGCGCCTGCCACATGCGTGCGGTGCGTACCGCGTTGTCGGCCACCTGCAGCACTTCGATCGCATGGCCGCCGACATGAAGTCTCGCGCCGGCCTCCGGGATCGCCTCGAGCTGCTCGACGATCAGCCCGGACAGCGTGCGTGGCCCATCGACCGGCAGGTTCCAGCCGAGCGCGCGATTGAGTTCGCGCAGCGCCAGGGTGCCGGGCACGACCACGCTGCCGTCCGCGCGCCGCTCGATGCGCGCGGCCTGCGGCGCGGGCTGGGTCGTGAACTCGCCGACGACTTCCTCGAGGATGTCCTCGAGCGTGACGAGTCCCTGCAGGTCGCCGTACTCGTCGACCACGAAGGCGATGCGCCGGCGCAGGCGGCGGAACCGCAGCAACTGGTCGTAGAGCGTCGTGCCCTCGGGCACGAACAGGGCCTCGCGGCGTGCGGCGATTTCGGCCAGGCGCGCGCGCGTCAGGCGGCCCGCGGCCAGTTCGTTGGCGACCAGACGCATGTGCACGATGCCCTGCACGCGATCGAGGTCGCCGTCGTAGAGCGGCATGCGCGTATGCGGCGTCTGCCGCAGCCGCGCGACGATCTCGTCCCAGGCGGCCGTGCCGTCGAGACCGTCGATTTCGCTGCGCGGCACCATCACGTCCTCGACCGTGCGCTGCTCGAGGTCGAGCAGCGCCTCGACCATGCGCTGCCGCTCGGCCGATTCATTGGCGAGCGCGTCGGCAATGTCGGCGATGGTTTCGGCGGGATCGCGCGGCGGAGCCAGGCGCGTTGCGGGTGTCGGCCGCAGCAGCAGGAAGAAGGGCGCCACCAGCCACGCCGTGATCAGCGCTGCACCCTCGCCGAGCTTGCCCGCGCGGCGCAGCCAGCCGTTGCCAAGCAGCAGGAAGAGCAGCGCGAGTCCTGCGGCGGCTGCGACCGCGACCGGTAATCGCGCGGCCCCTGGGGCGAACCCGATACAGGCCAGCAGGGCGATGAGCAGAGTCGTGCGCAGGCCGGTCATCGCGCGCCGCGCGCGCCGCGGATCCGAACCGATGCGGCGGCGCAACCGGGCGAGGGGTCCCTCGCGCGTGCTGATGCGCGGACGGAAGCGCGCGCGCAGCACCGGCATCGCCGCTTCGACGAGACCCGCGAGCAGCACGAGCGTGAGCGCTGCGATGAGCGCAAGCGAGGCCCCGGTCCCGGCGCCGTTCACCGCTTCAACCCCAATGTCGCCCGAGCAGGATCTCCAGCACGAATTTGCTGCCGAAGTAGGCAACCGCCAGCACGATGAATCCCGCGATCGTGTAGCGCGCGGCTTTGCGGCCACGCCAGCCGTAGCGCCAGCGGCCGACCAGCAGCGCGGCGAATATCACCCAGGCCACCAGCGCAAGCGCGGTCTTGTGGACCAGGTGCTGCTCGAACAGGTCGGTGACGAACAGCAGGCCAGCGAGGATCGCGAGCGTGAGCGAGACCATGCCGATCGCGAGCACCGAGAACAGGGCGCGCTCGAAACTCTCGACCGGCGGCAGCGCCGCCAGCCAGCCGGCTGGCCGCGCACTGCGCAATGCTGAATCCTGCAGCGCCAGCAGGACGACGCAGGCCGCGGCGATCGCGAACATGCCGGCTGCGCCCATCGCGAGCACGACATGCACCGCGAACGGCCAGCCGTGCGCCGCGATCTCGCGCGCCTGCGGCAGGCTGCCGGTGCCGGCGGCCAGCAGCGCCGCGAGCGTCAGCAGGACCGCGGCGAGGCCGCGAAAGCGCGGCGCGAGCAGGGCGAGCACGCCGCCGGCGCCAATTGCGAGTCCCATCAGCGACGCGCTGTCGGCGAGGCCAAGCGAGGCCTCGGGGAGCGGTTGCAGTGTCAGCAGCAGCCAGCAGGCGTGCGCCGCGACGGCTGCGAGCGCGAGATAAAATGAGGGCTCCCGCAGCACGGCACGCGAACTGCCGCGTCGGACCGCGTGCAGCGCCGCGGCCGCCGCGACGAGATAGAGCAGGATGACTAGAAATCCGCGCAACGGACGCTGACTCCACAACTGCGCCGGTTCATTGTACAGGGGGCGGCAAAGCGGGGCGCGGACGGCCCTATAATCACCGCCGGCACGACCCAACGGGACGCCCGATGTTTGACACGCTCGCCGACCGCCTCGGCAAGGCCGTCGATTCGCTCCGCGGACGCGGACGCCTGACGGAAGAGAACATCGCGGACACACTCCGCCAGGTGCGCATGGCGCTACTCGAGGCGGATGTCGCGGTCGGCGTCGTGAAGTCCTTTACCGATGCCGCGCGCGCGCGCGCGGTCGGCGCCGAAGTGACGAAAAGCCTCACGCCCGGCCAGGCCTTCATCCGCATCATCCACGAGGAACTGACGCGGGTCATGGGCGAGCCCGGCCGCGGACTCAACCTGCGCTCGACGCCGCCGGTGGTCGTGCTGCTCGCAGGCCTGCAGGGCGCCGGCAAGACGACCACGGCTGCAAAGCTCGCGCGCCACCTGATGACGCAGCACAAGCGCAAGCCACTGCTGGTCAGCACCGACGTCTATCGGCCCGCAGCGATGACCCAACTCGAGCGCCTGGCCGCCCAGGTCGAGGCCGACTATTTCCCGGCGCCGCCCGGAGCGGCGCCGGTCGACATCGCGGTCGCCGCGATCGAGCATGCGCGCCGGCATCTGCACGATGTCGTGATCGTCGACACTGCCGGTCGCCTGCACGTGGATGCGTCGATGATGGACGAAGTACAGGCGATCGACCGCGCGACCGGAGCAACCGAGCGGCTGTTCGTCGTCGACAGCATGGCAGGCCAGGACGCGGTCAACGCCGCGCGCGCTTTCGATGCCGCCCTCGCGCTGACCGGCGTGATCCTGACCAAGGCCGATGGTGACGCGCGTGGCGGCGCGGCGCTGTCCGTGCGCCAGGTGACGGGCAAGCCGATCCTGTTCGTCGGCGTCGGCGAGAAGACCGATGCGCTCGAGCCGTTCCACCCGGAGCGGATCGCGTCGCGCATCCTCGGCATGGGCGACGTGCTGTCGTTGATCGAGCAGGTCCAGACCGGCGTCGACCAGGAGCAGGCCAGGCGTCTGGCCGACAAGCTCAGCAAGGGCCGCGGGTTCGACTTCACGGACCTGCGCGACCAGCTGCAGGAGATCAACCGCATGGGTGGCATGGCGTCGCTCGCCGGCAAGCTGCCGGCGCAGGCCCTGCCGCCGGGCGCACTCGCCCAGGTCGATGACCGGTCGATCCGTCGCCAGATCGCGATCATCAACTCGATGACGCCAGGCGAACGGCGCCGGCCGGCGCTCATCGCCGCCTCGCGCAAGCGGCGCATCGCCGGCGGCGCAGGGGTGGGGGTGCAGGAAGTGAACCGGCTGCTCAAGCAGTTCCTGCAGATGGAAAAGCTCATGAAAAAGATGCAGGGCGGGGGCCTGCGCAAGATGCTGCGGGCGTTCTCGGGCGGCTTGCCTGGCGGTCGCGGTCCGCGCTGATGGCGGCGTCCGGGCGGGGTGGCCTAAGCCTTTCTTTGACCGGGTGATTTGAGTAGAATGCGCGGCTCTTTGGCGGGGCCGCATGGGCCCTGTAACTGACGCAGCGCGGCTGCGAGGGACTCATCCGATGGTCACGATTCGATTGACGCGCCGTGGGGGCAAGAATTCGCCCTTTTACCACGTCGTCGTCACCGATAGCCGCAAGCGCCAGGGCGGCACGGTGCTCGAGCAGGTCGGCTTCTTCAATCCGGTTGCACGCGGCAAGGACCGCCGCCTCGAACTGGACCTGCCGCGCATCGCCTACTGGACCGGGACGGGCGCCACGATGTCTGACCGCGTCCGCACGCTGGTCAGCGCGGCGCGGAAGCAAGCGGCGGCCTGAGCCCTCGCGCGGGCCTCGGCACACCGGTGGCACCGTCAGCGCCCGCAGCAAGGGGGCAGGACCGGGTCGTGCTGGGCCGCATCGGCGGGCCGTTCGGCGTTCGCGGCTGGGTCAAGCTCATCTCGTACACCGATCCCCCGGAACAGATCCTCGACTTCGCGACCTGGCAGGCCGACGGCAAGGAACTGCGACATCTGGAGGGCCGGCGACACAGCAAGGGACTGGTCGTGCGGATTGAGGGGGTCGAAGACCGCAATGCGGCGATCGCACTCGGTCGGCCGGAGTTGTGGGTGGAACGCGGCCTGCTGCCGGCGCTGAAGAAAGGCGAGTTCTACCGGGCGGACCTGGTCGGATTCGAGGTCGTGAACCTGCAAGGCCAGCGCCTTGGAAGCGTCGATCATTTTCTGGACATGCCGGCGAACGCGGTGATGGTGGTGGTTGATCTGCGCGAGCACTGGTTGCCGGTGGGTCCGCAGCAGGTTTTTCGGGTGGATCTCGGCGAGCGCCGCATCACGGTGGACTGGGATCCCGAGTTCTAGATGCAGATCGAGGTCGTCACGCTGTTCCCGCCGTTGATCGAGGCGGGCCTCGCGGCCGGGATCGTCGGCCGGGCGCGCGACGCCGGCCGCTTGCAGGTCGGCACGGTCAATCCGCGCGACTTTGCGAGCGATCCGCATCGCAGCGTGGACGACCGGCCGTTCGGCGGTGGTCCGGGCATGGTGCTGAAGCCCGAGCCGCTCGCGGCGGCGATTCGCACCGTGGCCGCCCGGTTGCCGCCCGGTTCGCCGGTGATCGGACTGTCCGCCCAGGGCCAGCCGTTCACGCAGCAGCAGGCGCGCCGGCTGGCCGGCATGCCGGCTTTTGGCTTGGTGGCCGGACGCTATGAAGGCATCGACCAGCGGGTGTCGGATGCCCTGATCGACGAAGAGCTGTCGATCGGCGACTATGTGCTGTCGGGCGGTGAGCTGCCCGCGCTGGTCGTCATCGACGCGGTTGCCAGGCTGCTGCCGGGCGTGCTGGGAGACGAGGAGTCGGCCGCGCAGGATTCATTCGGCGATGGTCTGCTCGACTGGCCGCACTACACGCGGCCCGAGACCTGGGAAGGGCGCACGGTGCCCGCGGTGCTGATGGGCGGAAACCATGCCGCAATCCGGCGCTGGCGGATGCGGCAGGCGCTGGGCCGGACCTGGCAGTTGCGACCGGACCTGCTGCGCGCACGGCGCCTGACGGACGAAGAGCGCGCGCTGCTCGAGGAATATTGCGCCGCGACGGGGATCGAACCGCCGCGGTGAGAGTGGGTGGCAAGAGTCAACGAGACATCGGGAATCGACCATGAAGAACAAGATCATGCAGGAACTGGAATCGCGCTCATTGAAGCGCAAGCTGCCGGCATTCGGGCCCGGCGACACCGTCGTGGTGCAGGTCAAGGTCCGCGAAGGCGACCGCGAGCGGGTCCAGGCCTATGAGGGCGTCGTGATCGCCTGCAAGAACCGCGGCCTCAACAGCTCGTTCACGGTGCGCAAGGTATCGCATGGCGAGGGCGTCGAGCGCGTCTTCCAGACGCACAGCACGGCGATCGCGGAGATCGAAGTGAAGCGCCGCGGCCGCGTGCGCCGCGCGAAGCTCTACTATCTGCGCGACCGTTCCGGAAAGTCCGCGCGCATCGAGGAAAAGCTCGGCGGCTGAGGCCAGCACGATGCCAGTACTGCGCGCATTGTGGGCCCTGCTGAAGGGCCTGTGGCTGGCCCTCGACGGGCTGCGCAAGGTCCTGCACCTCGTCCTGCTGCTGTTCCTGTTCGGTTTGCTCCTGTCGGCGAGCCAGACGGGACTGCCCTTCATCCCGAAAAGCGCGGCGCTGGTGCTGGCGCCGCAGGGCTTTCTGGTCGAGCAGCTCTCCGGCGATCCGCTCGAGCGGGCTCTGTCGCGGGTCGCCGGCGAGGATCGCACCGAGACCCGGCTGCGCGACCTGGTCGACGTGATCGACCAGGCCCGCGACGACGACCGCATCCGGGCGCTGGTGCTCGAGCTCGGGGGTCTCGACGGCGCCGGCCTGCCGATGCTGCAGGACCTGGCGCAGTCGATTCGCTGGTTCCGCGAAACCGGCAAGCGGGTCTACGCCTACGGCCAGGGCTATTCCCAGCGCCAGTATTTCCTGGCGGCGCAGGCGGACGAGGTCTACCTCGACCCGATGGGTTACGTGCTGCTGGACGGCTACTCCTACTTCCGCACCTACTTCCGCGGCGCGCTCGACAAGCTCGCGGTCGACGTCAATGTCTTCAAGGTCGGCACGCACAAGTCTTCGCCGGAGGACTGGACGCGCACCGACATGTCGCAGGAGGACCGCGAGGACGCGAAGGTCTGGATCGGCGCGCTGTGGGACAGTTACAAGTCCGATGTCGCCGCTGCCCGCAATCTCGAGCCGGCGCTGATCCAGGCATACGCCGACGAGGCGGCCGCAGGCGTGCGCGCGACCGGCGGCGACCTGGCCCAGTACGCGCTCGCGCGCGGCCTGGTGGACGGGCTCAAGACACGCGAGGAATTCGAGCAGATCGTCGCGGAAGTCGCGGGCATCGACGAGGACAGCGACAGCTACCAGGCCGTGGACTGGCATGCCTACCTGCCGTATGTGCACTCCGAGAAACGGCTGGCGCGGGGCGCCCCGCAGACCATCGCCGTGGTCGTCGCCGCCGGCGAGATCCTGGATGGCGAGCAGTCGCCGGGGCTGGTCGGGGGCGACACGCTCGCGGCGATCCTGCGCGACCTGCGCCAGGACGACGACTATTCCGCCGTGGTGCTCAGGATCGACAGCCCCGGCGGCAGCATGATGGCCTCCGAAGTGATCCGCCGCGAAGTCGCGCGGCTGCGCGAAGCGGGCAAACCGGTCGTCGTCTCGATGGGCACGGTCGCGGCGTCGGGCGGCTATTACATCGCGATGGACGCCGACCACATCATTGCCGCGCCGACCACGATCACCGGCTCGATCGGCGTCTATGCGCTGATCCCGACCTTCCAGCGCACGCTGGCGAAGATCGGCATCACGAATGACGGCTTCGGCACGACGCTGCTCGCCGGCCAGGCGGAGCTCGACCGCGCGCTCGGCCCCGAGGCACGCGAGATCCTGCAGGCCTCGGTCGAGTTTGCATACAAGACTTTTGTCGGCCACGTGGCGCGCGCGCGCGAGCGGCGTCCCGAGGAAATCGATGGCATTGCACAGGGCAAGGTCTGGACCGGCGCGGATGCGCGCGCCGCGGGCATCGTCGACGAACTCGGCGGAGTGGACGAGGCGCTCGCGGAAGCTGCGCGCCTGGCCGGCATCGAGGGCGACTACGACGTCAAATGGATCGAACAGCAGATCAGCTGGCGCGACGCGCTGGCGCTGCGCCTGCGCCTGGCGGCGGCCTGGGTCGTCGAGACCGTTGCGCCACAACGCTCGCCGGTGCCGGGCATCGGCGCCGCAATTGCCCGGGCACGCGCGCTGATCGCGCTCGCGGGCGAAGGCAGGCCGGTATACCTGTGCAACTGCCGGGTGGACTAGGTAAGAGGGGACAGTCCCCTAAGCCGCCCAGTCGAGGATCACCTTGCCGGACTGGCCACTGCTCATCGTCTCGAACGCGGCCAGGTAATCGGCGACGCCGAACCGGTGCGTGATGACCGGGCTGACATCGAGCCCGCTCTGCAGCATTGCCGCCATCTTGTACCAGGTCTCGAACATCTCGCGGCCATAGATGCCCTTGATCACCAGACCCTTGAAGATCACCTGGTTCCAGTCGATCGCCACCTCGGCGGGCGGAATGCCGAGCAGCGCGACGCTGCCGCCGTGGTGCATCACGCGCACCAGGTCGCGGAATGCCGCCGGGTTGCCGGACATCTCGAGGCCGACGTCGAAACCCTCTTCCATGCCGAGTTCCCGCATCGCGTCGTCGATCTTCTCGCGCGTGACGTTGAGCGCGCGCGTCGCGCCCATGCGCCGCGCGAGATCGAGCCGGTAGTCGTTGACGTCGGTGATCACGACGTGCCGCGCGCCGATGAAGCGCGCGATCGCGACCGCCATGATGCCGATCGGGCCCGCGCCGGTGATCAGCACGTCCTCGCCGACCATGTTGAATGACAGCGCCGCATGTGTCGCATTGCCGAGCGGATCGAGGATCGAGGCGATCTCGTCGGAGATGCCCGCCGGCAGGCGGAAGACGTTCGCGGCGGGCAGCACCATGTATTCGGCGAAGCAGCCGGGCCGGTTGACGCCGACGCCCTGCGTGTTGCGGCACAGGTGGCGGCGGCCGGCGCGGCAGTTGCGGCAGTGGCCGCAGGTGATGTGGCCCTCGCCGGAGACGCGGTCGCCGACCGCGAGGCCGCGCACCTCGCTGCCGATGCCGACGATTTCGCCGCAATATTCGTGGCCGACCTGCATCGGCACCGGGATGGTGCGTTGTGCCCAGTCATCCCACTGGTAGATGTGGATATCGGTGCCGCAGATCGCGGTCCGGCGCATCCGGATCAGCACGTCGTTGGGGCCTGCCTCAGGCTGCGGCAGCTCGCCCAGCCAGATACCCGGCTTTGGCTCCGACTTGATCAGTGCCTTCATGAATGCCTCACTTGCCAATGATGCCGAGTTCGCGGCCTGCCACCGCAAATGCCTCAACCGCGCGCTCGAGCATCGCGCGCGTGTGGCTGGCGCACATCTGCGTGCGGATGCGCGCGCGGCCGAGCGGCACGACCGGATAGGAGAAGCCGATCGCGTAGACGCCGAGTTCCAGCAGCCGGTCCGCCATGCCGACGGCCTCTGCCGCGTCACCGATCATCACCGGGATGATCGGGTGCTCGCCGGACACCAGCCGGAAGCCGAGCGCAGCCATCTGCGCGCGAAACCAGCCCGCGTTCTCCATCAGCCGGCTGCGCAGCTCGGGCATCGAATCGATCAGGCCGAGGACCGCGAGCGTGGTCGCCGCAACGACCGGAGCGATCGTGTTGGAAAAGAGGTAAGGACGCGAACGCTGCCGCAGCCAGTTGATCACGGGCGCCCGGCCCGAGACATAACCGCCGCTGGCGCCGCCGAGCGCCTTGCCAAGCGTGCCGGTCAGGATGTCCACCCGGCCCATCACGCCGCAATGCTCGTGGGTGCCGCGGCCATGCGGACCCATGAATCCGGTCGCATGCGAGTCGTCGACCACGACGGTCGCGGCGTAGCGGTCCGCGAGCTCGCAGATCTCGCGCAGGCGCGCGATCGTGCCGTCCATCGAGAACACGCCGTCCGTGACGACGAGTCGCGTGCGCGCGTCCTTCGACTCCTGCAGGCGCTGCTCGAGCTGCCCCAGGTCGCAGTTGTCGTAGCGCAGGCGCTGCGCCTTCGACAGCCGGATGCCGTCAATGATGCTGGCGTGGTTCAGCGCATCCGAGATGATCGCGTCATTTTCGTCGGTCAGCGTCTCGAACAGCCCGCCATTCGCGTCGAAGCAGGACGAGTACAGGATCGTGTCGTCGGTGCCGAGAAAGGAAGACAGGCGCCGTTCGAGTTCGCGGTGCACGGCCTGCGTGCCGCAGATGAAGCGCACCGAGGCCATGCCATAGCCGTAGCGGTCGAGCGCGTCGTGCGCCGCCTGTACCAGCACCGGGTGATTGGCCAGGCCGAGATAGTTGTTGGCGCACAGGTTGATGACCTCGCGGCCATCCTCGAGCCGCACGACCGCGTCCTGGCCGGATGCGATGACGCGCTCGCGCTTGTAGAGCCCGTCACGGGAAAGTCCCGCGATCTGCGTTTCCAGTCGCCGCAGCAAGGCCTGATCCATGGAATCCCGCCGCTCGTTGCCCGCCGCGGATTATAGCGGCCCGTCCTGCGCGGCCTCGTATAATCTCGGGCCGGGGAGGGCCGGTGGCTCCACATGCAGCAGCGAAGAGCGCGCCGGGCGACAGGCACCGTGTCGATCGCTGGCTCTGGTTCGCGCGCTTCTACAGGACCCGTTCGCTGGCGGCGCAGGCCGTGGCCGGCGGCCGCGTGCAGGTCAATGGCCTGCGCGCCAAGCCCGCGCGCGAACTCGCGGTCGGTGACCGGCTCGACATCACGCTGGGAGCCGAGGTGTGGACCGTTGTGGTGCGGAGCCTGCCGTCGCGCCGCGGTCCGGCCGCAGTGGCGCAGGCCTGCTTTGCGGAGACGCCGGACAGCGAACTGCGCCGCCGCGTCGCGCGTGAACGCCGGCAGTCCGCCCGCGCGCTCAAGGTCGCGCCGCCGGGACGGCCCGACAAGCGTGAGCGACGCGCGATCCGCCGGTTGCATGGGCGGGCGGACACGTGAGCGGGGCGAATCCGCATCCGCCGGCTGCCATCATCGCCTCACGCCCGACGCGCCTGTTCATCCTGCTCGCCGGGCTGTTCGTGACCAATGCGCTGATCGCCGAATTCGTCGGCGTCAAGATCTTTGCGCTCGAGGACACGCTCGGGCTCGCGCCATTCGACTGGCGCCTGTTCGGCCAGAGTGGCTCGCTGTCCTTCACTGCGGGCGTGATGCTGTGGCCAATCGTCTTCATCATGACCGACATCATCAACGAGCACTTCGGCGTGCGCGGCGTGCGCCTGATCTCCTGGCTTGCGGTCGGCTTCATCGTCTACGCATTCCTGTTCGCGTACCTCGCGATCGAACTGGTGCCGGCGGCCTGGTGGGTCACGATCGGCATCGAACGCGGCGTGCCGGACATGCAGGCGGCATTCGCCAGCATCTTCGGCCAGGGCCTGTGGACCATCGGCGGCTCGGTCACCGCATTCCTGGTCGGCCAGCTGATCGATGTCGCCGTGTTCCAGCGCATCCGGCGCGTGACCGGCGAGCGCCTCATCTGGCTGCGCGCGACCGGCTCGACGGCGATTTCCCAGTTGCTCGACAGCTTCATCGTGCTGTACATCGCCTTCGTGCTGGGGCCGCAGCAGTGGCCGATTCCGTTGTTCCTGGCGGTCGGCACGGTCAACTACCTGTACAAGATGTCGATGGCCATCGCATTGATTCCACTGCTGTACCTCGGCCGGCGCCTGATCCGCGCCTACCTCGGCGCTGCCGCGGCCGATGGCCTGCGGGCGGCGGCCGCCGGCGGGGCACGCAGCTGATGCCGCGGCCGCGAACACCGGAGCTCGCGGTCGATGTCGTGATCGAGCTCGAAGACCGGCCCGGGCGCCCGATCGTGCTGATCGAGCGGCGGTTTCCGCCGCGCGGACACGCCCTGCCGGGCGGCTACGTCGACATCGGCGAGTCGGTGGAGGCCGCGGCCGCGCGCGAGGCGCGCGAAGAAACCGGGCTCGAGATCCGGCTCGGCGCGCTGCTCGGCGTGTACTCGGACCCGGCTCGCGATCCGCGCGGCCACACGGTCAGCCTGGTCTATGTCGCGACCGCGCGCGGCCTGCCCGCGGCCGGCGACGACGCGGGCGCGATCCTCGTGACCGATCCCGCGGCCGCACCGGCTCTCGTTTTCGACCATGACCGCATCCTCGGCGATTACCTCGCCTGGCGGCGCTCGGCCGGCGTGCGGCCCGGCTAGAATTGCAGCGATGAACGACGGCGCGACGCTCCAGTTCCTGCGCGGCGACGACCGCGAGTTCGATTCGGCCGCGGGCCTCGCCATCAATGGCCGTTACCTGGCCGACGAGGCCGCGCTCGTCGCGGAACTGCTCGAGCTCGCGCGGCTGCCGGCCACCGACCGGGCGGCGATCCGCCAGGACGCCGCGACGCTTGTCGCCGCGGCGCGTCGCCGGCGCGAGGGCAAGAGCGGCATCGAGGCGTTCCTGCAGCAGTACGATCTCGCCTCGCAGGAGGGCATCGTGCTGATGTGCCTGGCCGAGGCGCTGCTGCGCATCCCCGATGCCGACACCGCGGACCGGCTGATCGCCGACAAGATCTCGACCGGCCAGTGGTCGGAATACCTCGGCGAGGCGGATTCGCTGTTCGTGAATGCCTCGACCTGGGGCCTGATGCTGACCGGCCGGCTAATGCGCGCACCGGAAGCGGAGCTGCGCGATCCGGCCTCGTTCCTGCGGCGCCTGGTCGCGCGGCTCGGCGAACCCGTCGTGCGCACGGCGTTCCGGCAGGCGATGCGCATCATGGGGCACCAGTTCGTGATGGGGCGCGACATCGTCGAAGCGCTTGAACGCGCCGCCGACGGCGAGGCGGCGCGCTATCGCTACACCTACGACATGCTCGGCGAGTCCGCGCTGACCGAGGCGGATGCGGCGCGTTATCTCGACTCCTACGGCGCGGCCATCGCCGCGGTCGGCAACGCGGTGCGGGCCGGCAGCGCGCCCGCGAGCTGGCCCAGCATCTCGGTCAAGCTGTCGGCGCTGCATCCGCGCTATGAGTTCGCCCGGCAGCACCAGGTGCTGGAAGAACTCGGCGCGCGCGTTCTGGGGCTCGCCCGCCAGGCGCAGGCCGCGGGCATTGCGCTCACCATCGATGCCGAGGAGGCCGACCGGATCGAGCTGTCGTTGCAGATCCTCGACCGCCTGCTGCAGGCGCCTACGCTTGCCGGCTGGGAGGGGCTCGGGCTCGCCGTGCAGGCGTATGCCAAGCGCGCACCCGACGTGCTGCGCTACCTCGGCCGCCGCGCGGACCAGTCCGGGCGCGTGCTGAACGTGCGCCTCGTCAAGGGCGCGTACTGGGACAGCGAAATCAAGCGCGCGCAGGAACGCGGCCTGGCGGGCTACCCGGTGTACACGCGCAAGGCCAATACGGACGTCGCCTATCTCGCGTGCGCGCGGATCCTGCTGGATGGCAGTCGACGGATCTATCCGCAGTTCGCGACGCACAATGCGCACACCGCAGCCAGCATCATCCATCTCGCGTCGGCCCGCGGCCGCGAGTTCGAGTTCCAGCGCCTGCATGGCATGGGCGAGGAACTGTATGGCGAGCTGACCGACCCGCAGGCGCGCGGCCTGCCGTGCCGGGTCTATGCGCCGGTCGGTTCGCACGAGGACCTGCTGCCCTACCTGGTGCGGCGCCTGCTCGAGAACGGCGCGAACACCTCGTTCGTCAACCGGGTCGTGGACGAATCGTTGCCCGTCGACCAGGTCGTAACCGATCCGGTCGCCGAAGTCGAGCGCGTCGGCGCCGGGCCGCATCCGCGCATTCCATTGCCGCGCGAGCTGTTCGGCAACGAGCGTGCGAACTCTGCCGGCATCAACCTGGCCGACGGCCGCGAGCAGCGGCAGCTCGCTGCCGCCTGCCGCGCGGCGCTGGCGTGCCCGCTGGTGGCCGCTCCGATCGTCGGCGGGCGGGAGCAGGGCGGAGCGAGCCATCCGGTCGTGTCGCCGGTCGATCTCGCGCGCACGATCGGCACGGTTACGGATGCGGATCCGGAACTCGCGACCCGGGCGATCGCGCTCGCTGCGGCGGCGCAGCCGGAGTGGGATCGCACGCCCGCGGCGGCGCGCGCCGACATCCTGCGCCTGGCTGCCGACCGTCTCGAGCAGGATGCCGGACGATTCATCGGGATCTGCGTCGCCGAAGCCGGCAAGACCGTGCCGGACTCGATCGCGGAAGTGCGCGAAGCGATCGACTTCCTGCGCTACTACGCAGCACGCGCGGAGGAGTCATTCGGCTGGCCGATGTCGATGCCGGGCCCGACCGGCGAGTCCAACCGTCTGGGGCTCCGCGGCCGCGGTGTGTTCGCCTGCATCAGTCCGTGGAATTTTCCGCTCGCGATCTTCACCGGCCAGGTGACCGCTGCGCTCGCTGCCGGCAACAGCGTGGTCGCGAAGCCCGCCGAGCAGACGCCGCTGGTCGCCGCCGAACTGGTGCGGCTGCTGCATGCCTGCGGCGTGCCGGGCGACGTGCTGCACCTGCTGCCGGGTCGCGGTTCGCGGATCGGACCCTCGCTGACCGGCGATCCGCGCGTGGCGGGCGTCGCCTTCACCGGCTCGACGGAGACCGCGCGCGTGATCAATCGCACGCTCGCGGCACACGACGGCCCGCTGCCGGTCCTGATCGCAGAGACCGGCGGCCAGAACGCGATGCTGGTCGACAGCTCCGCGCTGCCCGAGCAGGTCGTGACCGACGCCGTCATGTCGGCCTTCAATGCGGCTGGCCAGCGCTGCTCGGCGCTACGCGTGCTGTTCGTCCAGGAGGACATCGCACCGCGCGTGCTGGAACTGCTGGCGGGCGCGATGGACACGCTCGCGATCGGCAATCCGGCGCTGCTGTCGACCGACGTGGGCCCGGTGATCGACGCGGCGTCGCAGGCCGCACTCGAGCAACACGCCGCCTCGATCGTCGCAGGCAGCCGCTGGCATCACCGCACCAGGCTCCCGGCCGGGCTCGCGCGTGGGCACTATTTCGCGCCGCTCGCCGTCGAGATCGACGGCATCGCCCGGCTCGAGCGCGAGGTATTCGGCCCGATCCTGCACATCGTCCGGTTCGCGGGCACGCGCCTCGACGAGGTCGTCGACCAGGTCAATGCCACGGGTTACGGACTGACGCTCGGCGTGCACACGCGCATCGACAGCGTCGCGCGGCGTGTTGCGCTGCGCGCGCGGGCCGGCAACGTCTACGTGAATCGCAACATGATCGGCGCAGTGGTCGGCGTGCAGCCGTTCGGCGGCTGCGGGCTTTCGGGCACCGGCCCGAAGGCCGGCGGACCGCACTACCTGCCGCGCTTCGCCAACGAGCAGACCGTGACGATCAACACATCCGCGGTCGGCGGCAACGCGACGCTGCTCTCGCTCGGCGAATAAGGGGACGGAATAGGGGGACGCATCCCTTTCTCCGAGAAAGGGATGCGTCCCCCTATTCGAGGGATGCGTCCCCTTATTCGCGGTCACATCATGCCGGTCTGGAGGCGCGCAGCTTCCGACATCATCTCCTGGCTCCAGGGCGGGTCGAAGACCAGTTCGACGTCGGCCTGGTGCACGGTCGGGATCATCAGCAGCTTGTCGCGCACGTCCGCCACCAGCACCTCGCCCATGCCGCAGCCGGTTGCGGTCAGCGTCATGCGCACCGCGACATCGCGCGTGCCGTCGTCGTTCGCCGTGATGCGGCAGTCGTAGACCAGGCCGAGATCCACGATGTTGACCGGGATCTCCGGATCGAAACAGGTGCGCAGCTGCTCCCACACCAGGTGCGTGACGTCCGCGTCGGTCGCGCCGGGCGGCAGCTCCGGGGCCTTCATCGGTTCCTTGCCGAGCGCGTCGCCATCGACTCCCGCGATGCGGAACAGGTTGCCCTCGACATACACCGTGAAGCTGCCGCCGAGCGCCTGGGTGATGTAGCCGACGCTGCCGGTGCGGAGCTTGACCTCGACACCCGCCGGCACGATGACGGCGCGGACATCGCGCTGCACGACGATGGGCTCCTGCGTAGCGCGGCGCATCGTCATTCCGTCGTCACCGGCGCGGCCGCGCCGGCGAGCGCTGCGTTCAACGTATGCCAGCAGAGGCTCGCGCATTTGACGCGCGCCGGGAACGCGCGCACGCCGCCGAGCGCGGCCAGCTTGCCGAGCTCCGGCCCGGGCGGGTCCCTGGCATCGGTCAGCATGCGGTGCACCGAGGCAAACAATGCCGCCACCTCGGCGCGACTCCGGCCCTTGACCGCCTCGCTCATCAGCGAAGCGGAGGCGGTCGAGATCGCGCAGCCCGAACTCTCGAAGCGCAGCTCGCGGATCACGTCAGACTCGACATCAACATAAACTCGTAACTGGTCGCCACATAAGGGATTATTTCCTTCCGCCTGGTGATTGGCGGTCGGCAGCGGCCCGCGATTCCGCGGGCGGCGGTTGTGGTCCACGATCACGTCGCGATAGAGCTCGGCGAGATCCATCAGCGCAGCATCCGGATCGCGTGCAGCAGCGCTTCGTGCAGTGCGTCGATTTCCTCGCGCGTGTTGTAGAGCGCGAACGAGGCGCGGGTGGTCGCCGGCACGCCGAAGAACTCCATCACCGGCATCGCGCAGTGATGGCCGGTGCGCACCGCGATACCACGAGAATCGAGCACCGTGCCGAGGTCGTGCGGATGGATGCCGTCCACGGCGAAGGATACGAGGCTCGTCTTGTCCGGCGCCGTGCCGATCAGCGACAGGCCCGGCACGTCCGCGAGCCTCGCCGTCGCATGGGCGAGCAGGTCATGCTCGTGCCGGGCGATCCTCGCGAGGCCGACGGAATCGAGGTAGTCGATCGCGGCGCCGAGCCCGACCGCGCCGCCGATGTTGGGCGTACCGGCCTCGAAGCGATGCGGCAGGTGATTCCAGGTCGAACCGCGGAACGAGACCGTGAGGATCATGTCGCCGCCACCCTGCCATGGCGGCATCCTCTCGAGCACTGCTTCGCGCGCATACAGCACGCCGATCCCGGTCGGCCCGTACATCTTGTGCGCGGAGAAGGCATAGAAATCGCAGCCCAGCGCCTGCACGTCGACCGCGAGATGCGGCACGGCCTGGGCGCCGTCAACCACGGTCGTGATGCCGCGCTCGCGGGCCGCGCGCAGCAGACGAGCGAGCGGCAGCACGGTACCGAGCGCATTGGAGACATGCGCGAGCGCGAGGATCCGCGTGCGCGGGCCGAGGAGCGCAAGGCAGGCGTCGAAATCGACCACGCCCTGGCGGTCGATCGGCACGACCTTCAGCACGGCGCCGGTCTGTCCGCACAGCAGTTGCCAGGGCACGATGTTCGAGTGGTGTTCGAGCAGGGTCACGACGATCTCGTCGCCTGCAGCGAGCTGCGGCCTGCCGAATGACTGGGCGACCAGGTTGATCGCCTCGGTGGTGCCGCGTACGAACACGATCTCCGCGGTCGAAGCGGCGTTGATGAAGCACCGCACGCGCTCGCGCGCGCCCTCGTACAGCGCGGTCGCTTCCTGCGACAGCGTGTGCACGCCGCGGTGTACGTTGGCATGGTGCGACCGGGCGTAGCCGGCGACCGCATCGATGACCGATGCCGGCTGCTGCGACGAAGCGGCGTTGTCGAGGTAGCTGAGCGGGTGGCCGTTGACGCGGCGCGCGAGCAGCGGGAAATCGGCGCGGATGCGCGCCGGATCCAGCCCGTCCGCCAGCTCGCGTACCGCGGACATCAGAGCAGGCCCCGGATCAGGTCGCGGTCCGGCAGCGTACCGGCGACCTGGGTCTCGACCGTCGCGCGCAATTCCGGCAGCGGCAGCCGGCCGATCACGTCCTGGCAGAAAGCGAAGGTCAGCAGGCCGCGCGCGCTGGCCGGATCGAGGCCGCGCGACAGCAGGTAGAACAGTTGCTCCGGGTCGAGCGTGCCGATCGTCGCACCGTGGCGGCACTGGACCTCGTCGACGTGGATCTCGAGCTGTGGCCGCGCATTGATCTCGGCGAGCGGCGAGAGCAGCAGGTTGCGGCTCTGCTGGCTCGCGTCCGCGCCGCGCGCGGTGGGGTGCACGACGATGCGTCCATTGAGCGCGCCGCGCCCGCGACCCGAGGCGATGCCGCGGTAATCCTGGACCGTGCGCGTCGCCAATCCGTGATGTGCGACCTGCGTGTGCAGGTCCACCTGGCGTTCGCCATCCGCCATGAAAAGGCCCGCGAGCCGGCATCCGGCTGCGCGCCCGTCGAGCGACAGGCGCAGGTTGGAACGCAGCAGCCGGCCGCCGAGCGCCAGCAGGTGCTGGTCATAGTGGCTGCCGGCGGCGAGGCGCGTCACCCAGGTCTCGACCTGCGCGGCCGCCGCGCCGTGTTCGTGCAGGCGCACGTGCGTCACTGCGGCATCGGCGCCGATCGAGAGATCCGCGGCCAGGTTGCCGAGCGTCGGCGCCGGGCCGAGCGCGATGAAGTGCTCGATCAGCACGCAGCGCGCGCCGGCGCCGACCTCGATGACGATGCGACACTGGTGCGCGGCGGGCGCGCCTGCCGTGCTCACATGCATCAGCCACAGCGGCCTGGCAAGCTGCGCGCCGCCGGCCACACGGATCACGGCGCCGTCGGCAGCGAAGGCGTCGGCCAGCAATGCGAAACGGTCGTCGGCGTCCTCGCCCGGTGCGCGCAGCAGCTGAAGTGCCGCTTCGGGATCGCGCGCGAGCAGGGCGCCGAGGTCCTCGACCTGCAGTCCTGGATCGACGCCAGCATCCGATAGCGTGGCGTCGTAGCGGCCGTCCACCAGCACGAGCCGGCGCGCCCCGCCGAGCGGTAATTGCCGCGCAGCCAGTTGCGCCGCATCCACGGCGACGCGCGGGCCGGCCGCGAAGGGATACTCGGCGATGCGCGCGTGGTCCAGGTATTTCCAGTTTTCGTCGCGCCGGCCCGGCAGTCCGTGGCCGACGATCGCGGCGAGCGCCTGGGCGCGACGGTGCGACCAGTCGGGTCCGCCGGCGAGGCGCGGCGCGAGCGCCGCGTGGCTCGCGGCGATGCGGTCGATGGGGCTCGCCGCGTTCACGCCGCTGCCGTTTCCGCGCGGATCCAGTCGTAGCCGCGGCGTTCGAGTTCGAGCGCGAGCTCGCGGCCGCCGCTCTTGACGATGCGGCCGCCGGCCAGCACGTGCACGTGGTCGGGCACGATGTAATCCAGCAGACGCTGGTAGTGCGTGACGAGGACGATCGCCCGCGCGGGCGAACGCAGCGTGTTGACGCCGTCCGCGACCAGCTTGAGCGCGTCGATGTCGAGGCCGGAATCGGTTTCGTCGAGCAGCGCGAGCGTCGGCTCCAGCAGGCTCATCTGCAGGATCTCGTTGCGCTTCTTCTCGCCGCCGGAGAAGCCCTCGTTGACGCCGCGGTTCAACAGGCTCTCGTCCATGTGCATCTGCGTGAGTTTCGCGCGCACCAGGTTCAGGAACTCGAAGGCATCGAGTTCAGGCTCGCCACGGTGCTTGCGCAACGCATTGAGTGAGGCCTTCAACAGGTAGACGTTGTTGACGCCCGGGATCTCGACCGGGTACTGGAACGCGAGGAACAGGCCCTCGCGCGCGCGTTCCTCCGGCGCCATCGCCAGCAGGTCGCGGCCGCGGTAAGTCGCGCTGCCGGACAGCACTTCGAGACCGGGCCGGCCGGCCAGCGCGCCGGTCAGCGTGCTCTTGCCGGAACCGTTCGGTCCCATGATCGCGTGCACCTCGCCGGCGCGGACCGCAAGCGACAGGCCGTCGAGGATCAGGCGCTCACCGGCCCGCACCCGCAGGTCGCGCACGTCAAGTAGAACCTGGCCTTCATCGCTCATGTCTGCATGCTCCGGAAACTCAACCGACCGTGCCTTCGAGGCTGACGGCCAGCAGGTTCTGCGCCTCGACCGCGAATTCCATCGGCAGCTCGCGGAATACCTGGCGGCAGAATCCGTTGACGATCATGTTGACCGCGTCCTCGGCTGCAATGCCGCGCTGCAGGCAGTAAAACAGCTGGTCGTCGGAGATCTTCGAGGTCGTCGCCTCGTGCTCGACGATCGCGGTCGGGTTGCGGACCTCGATGTACGGGAAGGTGTGAGCGCCGCAATGGCTGCCCATCAGCAGCGAATCACACTGCGTGTGGTTGCGTGCGCCGTCGGCGCCCGGCAGCACCTTGACCAGGCCGCGATAGGCGTTCTGGCCATGCCCCGCCGAGATGCCCTTGGCGATGATCGTCGAGCGCGTATTGCGCCCCATGTGGATCATCTTGGTGCCGGTGTCGGCCTGCTGGTAGTGATTGGCGAGCGCAACCGAGTAGAACTCGCCGACCGAATCGTCGCCACGCAGGATGCAGCTCGGGTACTTCCAGGTGATCGCCGAGCCCGTCTCCACCTGCGTCCAGGAGATCTTCGAGTTGCGGCCGCGGCAGTCGCCGCGCTTGGTCACGAAGTTGTAGATGCCGCCGACGCCGTGCTCGTCGCCCGGATACCAGTTCTGCACGGTCGAATACTTGATGCGGGCGTCATCCTCCGCGATCAGCTCGACGACCGCGGCGTGCAGCTGGTTCTCGTCGCGCATCGGCGCGGTGCAGCCCTCGAGATAGCTGACCACCGCGCCCTCGTCGGCGATGATCAGCGTGCGCTCGAACTGCCCGGTGTTCGACGCATTGATGCGGAAGTAGGTCGAGAGCTCCATCGGGCAGCGCACGCCCTTTGGCACGTAGACGAAGGAGCCGTCGGTGAAGACCGCGGAATTGAGGGCCGCGTAGAAATTGTCGCCGACCGGCACCACGGTGCCGAGGTAGCGCTCGATCAGTTGCGGGTGCTTCTGCACGGCTTCCGAGAACGGGCAGAAGATCACGCCGGCCTCGGCGAGCCGTTCCTTGAACGTGGTCGCGACCGACACGCTGTCGAACACCGCATCCACCGCGACGCCCGCGAGCCGTGCCCGCTCATGCAGCGGAATGCCGAGCTTGTCGTAGGTCTCGAGCAGCTTCGGGTCGACCTCGTCGAGCGATCTGGGGCCGTCGGTGCGCTGCTTCGGCGCGGAGTAGTACGAGATCGACTGGAAGTCGATCGGCGGGTAGTGGACCTGTGCCCAGGCGGGCGGCGTCATGCGCACCCAGCGGCGATACGCCTTGAGGCGCCAGTCGAGCATGAAGGCGGGCTCGCCCTTCTTGGCGGAGATCAGCCGGATGACGTCCTCGTCGAGCCCCGGCGGCACGGTGTCGCTCGCGATGTCCGTGACAAAGCCATGCTGGTACTTGCGCGTGACCAGCGATTCGAGCTCAGGTTGATGCGAGGACATGCCCGGTCTCCGGTTCAGCCGCGCACCAGCGGGCGCCAGCCCTGCCGCGACCGTTGCAGGTCGGGCGTTGCGAACGGCGCATCGCGACGCAGCAGTTCGTCGAGGCTGACCCCGGCAAGCGCGCGGCGGATCGACAGGCTGATCCGCTGCCAGCCATGACCGACCTGGCAGGTCGCCTCGATGCCGCAGTTGCCGTTGCCATTCGCGCATTCGGTCAGCGCGACCGGGCCCTCGACCGCATCGATGATGTCGGCGGCGCTGATCTCGCTGGCGGTGCGCGCCAGCTGGTAGCCGCCGTGCGCGCCGCGCACCGAGCGCACCAGGCCCGCATGCTGGAGCTCCTTCAGCAGCTTGCTGACGGTCGGCACGCCGATATGCGTGCGCTCCGCGATGTCCGCGGCGCTCGCGAGGTCGCCGCCGCCGAGGTTCGCGAGGATCACTGTTGCATAGTCGGTCAGGCGGCTGATGCGCAGCATGGTGTCGGTCTCCGCGGCCGTGGATTTAAACAGTACAATTTTAGTACTATTACGTCTTCAGCGGTAGGGGGTCGCGGCGCTCTGCTATCCTTCGCGCCCGACGCGGCGCCCCGGCGGCTGCAACCCCGAATGACGCGGAGGACCCGGATTCATGGACAGTGTGGAACTCGATACCAATGCGGCTTTGATGGTGGCGCCGGGCAAGGGCATCCTGGCCGCCGACGAGTCGACCGGCACGATCAAGAAGCGCTTTGACAAGATCGGCCTCGAGTCGTCCGTCGAATCGCGCCGCAGCTACCGCGAACTGCTGTTCACCGCGCCGGACGCCGAAAAGTACATTTCCGGCGTGATCCTGTATGACGAGACGCTGCGCCAGCAGACAGCGGATGGCCGTTCATTCCCCGCGCTGCTTGCCGCGCGCGGCATCCTGCCGGGCATCAAGGTCGACGCCGGCGCGAAGCCGTTCGCGGGTTTTCCCGGCGAGACGGTGACCGAAGGACTCGACGGGCTGCGCGAACGGCTTGCCGAATACCGCGGCCTCGGCGCCCGCTTCGCGAAATGGCGCGCGGTGATCGACGTCGGCGCCGGCATTCCGACCGCCGCCGCGCTCGAAGCCAATGCGCACGCGCTCGCGCGCTATGCGGCGCTGTGCCAGGAAGCCTCGATCGTGCCGATCGTGGAGCCGGAGGTGCTGATGGACGGCGACCACACGATTGGCCGCTGCGAGGAGGTCACGGATGCGGCGCTTGAACTGGTATTCGACGCGCTGTTTCGCCAGCGCGTGCGGCTCGAGGGCATGATCCTGAAGCCAAATATGGTCATCGCCGGCAAGAAGTGCGCGGTGCAGGCGCCGCCGCAGCAGGTTGCCGAGGCGACGCTGCGTTGCCTGCTGCGGCGCGTACCGGCGGCAGTGCCCGGCATCGCCTTCCTGTCCGGCGGCCAGAGCGAGGCCGATGCGACCCTGCACCTGTCGTTGATGAACGGCGCGGGCGTGAAGCAGCCCTGGCAGCTGTCGTTCAGTTATGGCCGGGCGCTGCAGCAGAGTACGCTCGATGCGTGGCGCGGCAAGCCCGGCAACGTCGCCGCCGCGCAACGCACCTTCCTGCGGCGCGCGCGCCTGAACGGGCTCGCCCGCGATGGCCGCTATCAAGCCGCGATGGAACAGGCTGCGGCCTGAGGCCGTGGCCAGCAGGTTCCGTCCTTGAGCGCCGAGCAACCTCGCGAGACCGGCACCTTCGTGCGCCTGCGCGACGTACATTTTTCGGTGGGCGGTCGCGCGATCTTCAACGGCGTCGATCTCGACATAGAGCGCGGCTCGGTCACCGCGATCATGGGCCCGAGCGGCACCGGCAAGACCACGCTGCTGCGGCTGATCACGCGCCAGGTGCTGGCGGATCGCGGGCTGGTCGAAGTGGAGGGCAGGGACGTCGCGAACCTGTCCCGCCGCGAGGTCTACGACATGCGCCGGCGCATGGGCATGCTGTTCCAGAACGGCGCGCTGCTGACAGACCTCGATGTTTACGAAAATGTCGCTTTTCCACTGCGCGAGCACGCGCGCCTGCCGGAACGGCTCCTGCGGCACGTGGTGCTGACCAAGCTGCACGCGGTCGGTCTGCGCGGGGCATACCGGCTGATGCCGGCGGAGCTGTCGGGCGGCATGGCGCGCCGGGTCGCGCTCGCGCGCGCGATCGTGATGGATCCGCAACTGCTGATCTATGACGAGCCGTTCGTCGGCCTCGATCCGATCTCGATGGGCATGGTGCTGCGGCTGATCCGGCTGCTGAACGACTCGCTGGGGCTCACCAGCATCGTCGTGTCGCACGACGTGCGCGAGATCACCGCGGTCGCCGATTACTGCTACCTGGTGTCGGGCGGCGGGATCGTCGCGAGCGGGCCGCCCGCGGAACTCGCGAACAGCGCACAGGAAGAGGTGCGGCAGTTCATGCATGGCCTGCCGGACGGGCCGGTGCCATTCCATTACCCGTCAGCCGATTACACCAGCCAGCTGCGGCAGGTGCGCTGAATGCTGTCCGCGGTCACACGTGATCTATTGTTGTCGCTGCGCACCGCGCTTGAGGCGCTGGGCGCCTACGCGCTGTTCTTCCTGCGCCTCGTGACGGAGACGCCGCGCGCGCTCTGGCGCTTCGGCCTGGTCGTGCAGCAGATCCACAATGCCGGCGCGCATTCGCTCGTGATCATCATGATGTCGGGCCTGTTCGTCGGCATGGTCCTCGGGCTGCAGGGCTTCGATCTGCTGGAGCGCTTCGGCTCCGAGGAGTCGCTCGGCACGGCCGCCGCGCTCGGCCTCCTGAAGGAACTCGGCCCGGTGGTCACCGCGCTGCTGTTTGCCGGGCGTGCCGGCACCGCGCTCGCCTCCGAGCTCGGCCTGATGCGGGCGACCGACCAGCTTGCTGCCATGGAGATGATGGCGGTCGACCCGGTGCGACGCGTCGTGATGCCGCGTTTCCTCGGCGGTGTCATTTCGATGCCGCTGCTCGCCGCGATCTTCAGCATGATCGGCCTGTTCGGGGCGCAGCTCGTCGGCGTCCAGCTGATGGGCGTGGACAGCGGCCAGTTCTGGTCGCAGATGCGGGGCGCCGTCGAGTTCGGCGACGTCATGGAGGGCGTGCTGAAGAGCGGCGTGTTCGGCATCGCCTGCAGCCTGGTCGCCGTTTACGAGGGATACCACGCGGTGCCGACGGCCGAGGGCGTGGGCCGGGCGACGACCCGGACGGTCGTGATTTCGTCGGTGGTCGTGCTGCTGCTCGACTACATGCTGACTGCGGTCATGCTTTAAGGAGTATTGCCATGCGCCAGACGCGCGCCATCGAACTGGGAACCGGGCTGTTCGTGCTGCTCGGCTTCGCCGCTTTGTTCTTCCTGATCACGCAGATCACCAGCCGCGAATTCGGCTTCGGCGACGCCGGCTATCGCCTGAGTGCGTCATTCGAGCAGGTCGGCGGCCTGAAGCCCGGTGCGCCGGTGTCGATGTCGGGCGTCACGATCGGCCGCGTCGAGTCGATTGCCTACGATTTCAACGAATATCGCGCGCGCGTGACGATGCGCATCGACGGGGCCTACGACCGGATCCCGGACGACAGTGACGCGGGCATCCTGACGGCCGGCCTGCTGGGCGGCCAGTACGTCGGTATCGGCCCCGGCAGCTCTGAAACTTTCTTCGCCGATGGCAATCAAATCCAGTTCACGCAATCCGCGATTGTGCTCGAGAACCTGATCAGCAAGTTCCTGTTCTCGAAAGCAGCGGAGCCACCCGCCGAAGAGACCACCGAGGAATCCACGCCATGATGCGACGTGCTGCCACCCGCCTGTCCTGCCTGTTGGCACTCACCGCGCTGGCCGCGGCCACCCAGGCGGCGGATCCCGTGCCGGGGCCTGCGCCGCAGGAACTGATCGAAACGACGGCCAAGCGGCTGCTGCAGGCGCTCGATTCGGACCGCGAGGCCGCGCGCAAGGACCCGACCCGCGTGCAGCGCATGGTCGACGAGATCCTGCTGCCGCACTTCGACACCGATTACTCGGCGCGGCTCGTGCTCGGCAAACACTGGCGCGATGCGAGCCCGGCCCAGCGCAAGGAATTCATCGACGCGTTCTACCAGTCGCTGCTGCGCAATTACGGCGCCGCGCTCGCCGAGTTCACGGCCGAGCGCATGGTCGTGCTGCCGTTCCGCGGCGACCTGTCAACCGGACAGGCGACGATCCGCACCGAGGTCAAGCGCAGCGACGGCACGCGCGTGCCGGTCAACTACACGATGCGCGCGACGCCCGGCGGCTGGAAGGCCTGGGACGTGACCATCGAGGGCATTTCCTACGTGCGCAACTTCCGCAACGACGTGGGCGCCGAGGTCGACCAGCGCGGCCTGCAGTCGGTCATCGAGCGCCTCAAGAAAGAAGGCGCCGGCGACAAGGCCAAGCGGGCGCGCTGAGCGATGCCGCGGCCTGCCTCACTGGAGTCGCTGGGTAACGGGCAATTTGCCTTGACCGGCGACCTCGTGTTCGACCAGGCGGCGCGCCTGCTCGGCGCAGGCGATGCCGCGTTTGGCGCGCTGCCGCGGGCCGACATCGACCTCGCGAAAGTGGAACGGGCGGACAGCGCCGGTCTCGCACTGCTGCTCGAATGGTCGGTCGTCGCCCGCGACGCCGGCCGGACGGTCAACTACCTGAACATCCCGCCGCCGCTTGCGGCGCTCGCGGGTATCAGCGAGGTTGCCGCGCTGCTCGTGGCCGGCGCCGCCGGCGCGGCTTGATCGACCGGATCGACCGGATCTTCCACGTCGTCGAAGTCTTCGAAGTCCTCGAGCGGGGCCTCTTCCGGCACCTCGCCGTCGCGTACCTTGTACTCGCGCCGCTGCAGCCAGGCATTGCGCAGGAACGCGTAGGGATCGTAGGTCTCGCCGAGTGAGTCATCGAGCGCCAGCAATTCGGCGCGGCCGCTGACGACTGACAACACGCCGAGCGCAACCTGCGTGCCGTCATCAAGCTCGAGCTGCACGCGCAGGTCGGTCTGCGCGTCCACTGCCATGGACGGCGCATCGCGCAGCGTCGACGGCCCGAGCAGCGGCAGCACCAGGTACGGGCCCGGCGGCACACCCCAGCGCCCGAGCGTCTGGCCGAAGTCCTCGTCGTTGCGGGGGATGCCGGCATCGGTTGCAGGGTCGAGCAGCCCACCGAGGCCCAGCGTCGAGTTCAGCACGAAGCGGCCGAGGTCGGCGGCTGCGTCCTTCAGCTTCAGTTGCAGCAGGTCGTTGACGATCGTGGTCGGGAACGCCAGGTGGCTGAGCACATTGCTGATGCCGGTGCGGATCACGCGCGGCATGCCCTTCCGGTAGCCGCTGGCGACCGGCTTCAGGACCGCGCGATCGATCGCGTCGTTGAACCGGTGCGTCGCGCGATTCATGCGCTCGAACGGATCGCCGGGAGTCGCCGGACCGTGGGTGGTCGCGCAACCCGTCAGCAGGCAAGACAGGAGCAGGGCGCCGGGGCCGGCGCGGCGGGCAAGTGTCATCGGCAGTTCCCTGGCAGAGATTTCCGCCGCAATTCTAGCCGCTGCCGCTGCCGTCCGGCTGCGGATTCGTCGGTTCGGCCACTTCCCGCGCGCGCTTGCCCTTGGGCAGGTACTCCTGCAGTTCGCGGACCCGCGCATCGAAGCGCTCGCGCTGCACCGAGTTGAGTCCCGGCACGGCCTGGGCGAGCCGTAGCTGGCCGATCGCGAGCATCAGGTCGCCGCTGATCACGTGGTACTCGGACATGTAGTAGTAGGCGTCGGCGACATCGCCCGCCGCGTTGGCCGCGAGCGCCGTGTAACGTGCCTGCTCCGCCGAGGGCGGCACATTGTTGAACAGGTCGAGCAGAACGACGTGGGCGTGCTTCGCGTCGCCGTCCCGCATCAAGGTCTCGGCGTAGCGCATCGTGACCGGCACGCTGCGCGGAAACAGCGTCATCGCGTGCTCGAGCGTCGCGCGCGCCGCGGCGATGCGCCCGGCGGCGAGTTCGGCCTGCCCGAGCGCGGTGTGGTAGAGCGTGATATCCGGACGGCGGTCGCGCAGCGAACGCAGGGTCGTGACCGCCTCGTCCTGCGCGCCGGCCCGCATCAGCGCAAGTGCGCGGCCATACTGCTCGCCCTCGGTCGACGGGTAGTCGGCGCTGCGCGCGCTCGGGTACAGGTCGCGGAACGAAGTCTCCGGCGGCAGCATTTCGACCTGCAGGCGTTCGCGAATCAGCGCATAGCTCGTGCTGTCCGCCGTGCGCGGACGCTCGTACTGGCTGGCGCGGTCGCGCGTTTCCGCGATGCGCTCGGTGGTGACCGGGTGGGTGCGCAGCAGGTCCGGGATGTTCTGTCCGGCGCTGCCCATGCGCTGCTGCATGGTCCAGAAAAAATCCGGCATCGCAACCGGATCGAACCCGGCCGCGGCCAGCACGCCGAGGCCGACGCGGTCCGCTTCGCTCTCGTTCGAGCGCGTGAAGCTGATCTGCGATTGGGCAGCAAGGCCCTGGGCTGCCGTCATCGTGCCGATCATCGCGTCGCTCGGCATGCCCGTCGTCGCGCCGATCAGGACCGCCGCCAGGATGGCCACCATGGAGGCGATGTTGGCGCGGCCGGCATTCTGGACCGAGCGCGCAATGTGCCGCTGGGTCACGTGCGCGATCTCGTGCGCGAGCACGCCGGCTAATTCGCTTTCGCTCCGGGTCGCGGTCACGAGCCCCGCGTTGACGCCGATGAATCCGCCCGGCAGCGCGAAGGCGTTGATGCCCGACTCCCGGATGGCGAAGAACGTGAACCGGTGCGCGCCCTCATGCGCCTGGCTTGCAAGCCGCATGCCGAGCGACTGCAGGTACTCGGTCACCTCCGGATCCTCGACGATCTGGCCGGCATCGCGCAGGCTGCGCACGATCATCAGGCCGATCTTGTACTCGTCCTGCAGCGACAGCGTCGTGCTGGCGGGCGTGCCGATGTCCGGCAGGTTGCCGCCCGGCGCCTGGGCGAGCGCGGGCGCCCCGTGCAGGGCGAGCAGGCATGAGAGCAGGACTGCAAGTGCGCGCATCGCTTCGATCCTGGCGGAACTGCCGGTTCGACCGCCACGCGGGGTCATGGTTCGCCGCCGCCGGCCTCAGAGCGCTTCGGACGCAAAGTCGGCGAGCCGCGAACGCTCGCCGCGCACCAGCGTCACATGACCGGCATGCTGCCAGCCGCGGAAGCGGTTGACCACGTAGGTGAGGCCCGAGGTGGTCTCGGTCAGGTAGGGCGTGTCGATCTGCGAGATATTGCCGAGGCAGATCAGCTTGGTGCCCGGGCCCGCGCGCGTGACCAGCGCCTTCATCTGTTTCGAGGTCAGGTTCTGCGCCTCGTCGAGGATCAGGTAACGGTTCAGGAAGGTGCGGCCGCGCATGAAATTGAGCGAGCGGATCTTGATGCGGTGGCGCAGCAGGTCCTGGGTCGCGGCGCGGCCCCAGCTGCCGCCTTCCTGGCCCTGGGTCAGCACCTCGAGGTTGTCCATCAGTGCGCCCATCCACGGCTCCATTTTTTCCTCTTCGGTGCCGGGCAGGAAGCCAATGTCCTCGCCGAGCGGGATCGTCACGCGGGTCATGATGATTTCGCTGAAGCGGTTCGTGTCGAGCGTCTGCGCGAGGCCCGCGGCCAGCGCCAGCAGGGTCTTGCCCGTTCCCGCCGGGCCCAGGATCGTGACAAAGTCGATCTCCGGGTCGAGCAACAGGTTGAGCGCGAGGTTCTGCTCGCGGTTGCGCGCATTGATGCCCCACACCGCATGCCGTTCGCCGCGAAAGTCCTGCGTCACTTCGAGTTGGGCGACTTCGCCGTCGATTGATCGCACGATCGCCTCGAACTTGTCGCCGGCGGCGTCGTACAGGAACTGGTTTGGATGCCACTCGCGCACCAGTGGGCCGCGCACGCGATAGTAGGTGCGCGCCTGGTCCTGCCAGGACTCGACGTGGTTGCCGTGGGTCTCCCAAAAATCCGCCGGCAGCGCGGTCACGCCGGTGAACAGGAGATCGGCATCCTCGATCGTGCGATCGTTGTAGTAGTCCTCGGCATGCACACCGAGGATTGCCGCCTTGATGCGCAGGTTGATGTCCTTCGACACCAGCGTCACGCGCGTATTGGGCAGTTCCAGCTGCAGCGCGAGCGTGTAGCCGAGCAACGCATTGTCGACGACGTGTCCCGGCAGCGTGTCCGGCAGTCCCGCCGCGAGGCGCCTGGTCTGGAAGAACAGCCGTCCGCTCGGCGGCTTCTTGCCGTGATTGCCGGAACGTCCGACCGGCAGCTCGAGCCCGCGGTCGATCTCGTCCTTGGTCGCGTTCGCCATCAGCTCGTCGAGGAAACGGCTGACCTGCCTCACGTTCCGCGCCGATTCGGACAGGCCTTTCTTGCCGGCGTCGAGCTCCTCGAGCACGCCCATCGGCAGGTAGATGTCGTGCTCCTCGAAGCGGAAAATCGCGGCGGGATCGTGCATCAGCACATTCGTGTCGAGCACGAATGCGCGGCGGGCACCCTTGGCGGAGCGGTTCCTCAGCACCGGGTTCAGAGTCCGCGGGCGGCCGCGAGGACCTGGGCCGCGTGGCCGGCCACGCGCACCTTGCGCCATTCCGCGCGCAGCACGCCCTGCGCGTCAACCAGAAAAGTGCTGCGCTCGATTCCCATCAGCTTCCTTCCGTACATGTTCTTCTGCTTCCAGACGCCGAACAGCGACGCGACCGCGTGGTCTTCGTCGGATCCGAGTTCGAACGGGAACTTCATCTTGTCCCGGAAGCGGTGATGCGACTCGATTGTATCGGTCGAAACACCGAGGATCACGGTCTGCGCGCGCCTGAACTGCGTAGCGAGATCGCGGAAGTCGGCGCCTTCCAGCGTGCAGCCCGGCGTGTTGTCGCGCGGGTAGAAATAGATGACGAGACGGGTGTCCCGCGGCGCGGCCATCCGGAACTCGCCGGCAGTCGTCGGTAGCGTGAATTTCGGCGCCTTGGCGCCGACGCGGACGCTGGCCATGCCGTCTCAGCTCTTGACGGGCTCGAGGATCGCGTCGAGGTTCATCTGGTCGCAGAAATCCATGAACTCCTCGCGCAATGCGCCGACGTGGATCCGTGCCGGCACGTTGATGACCAAGTAGACGGAAAACATCTGCGCGCCGGTATGCGCGGCCGCATAGCCGCGCGTCGACAGCTCGCCGATGTCGATGCCGCGCGCCGAAAAGAAGCCGGACAGGCCGGCAACGATCCCGGCCTGGTCCAGACAGACGACGTCGACCGAGTACGGGACCATGTCCTCGCGCACCGGGCGCGGCACGGTCCTGCGGACCTGGATCGTGACGCCCGCCGTCTCCCCGAGCTTCGCCAGCTCGGTCTCGATGCGCGCGATCGAATGCCAGTTGCCGGCAACCAGCAGCAGCATCGCAAAATCGGAGCCGAGCGCGGTCATCCGGCTCTCGCTGATGCTGCCGCCGCAGTCGGCGACGACCTTCGACAGGTCGTGGACCAGACCGATGCGATCGTCGCCAATGGCCGAAATTGCGATGAACTGTTTCATGCCGGGGGAGAGGGGAGACAAGGCGCGCAGTTTACCGGTTACCGCCCGGTGATGATATCGCGGCCCATTTGCGGCTTGCGTTGGCGCTCCGCGCGCCAGTACGATCCCGCCTCCGGTGGCGGCCGATCGGAGGAGGATGCAATGTTCCGCGGCAGCCTGGTCGCGCTGGTCACGCCGATGACCGAGTCGGGCGACGTGGATCACGTCGCCTTCGGTCGCTTGCTCGACTGGCACGTGCGTGAGGGCAGCGACGGCGTCGTCATCGCCGGCACGACCGGGGAATCGCCCACGGTCAGCGCAGCCGAGGTCGCGGAACTGCTGCAGATTGCCGTCCAGCGCGTCGGCGGGCGCATGCCGATCATCGCGGGCACCGGCGGCAATTCGACGGCGGAATCCATCGAGCGGACGCGCGCCGCCTGTGAACTGGGCGTCGATGGCGTGCTGATCGTGACACCTTATTACAACCGGCCGCCGCAGGAAGGCCTGTACCGGCACTTCAGCCTCGTTGCGGATGCCGCAAGCGTACCGCTCATCCTGTACAACGTGCCCTCACGTACGGCCTGCGACCTGTTGCCGGAGACGGTCGAAAGGCTGTCGTTTCATCCGCAGGTCATCGGCATCAAGGAGGCGACCGGCAGCATCGAGCGCGGCCGCGAGATCCAGAGTCGCTGCGGCGACGATTTCCTGCTGCTGTCGGGCGATGATGCGAGCTGCCGCGAGCTGGTCGCTGCCGGCGCGCAGGGTGTCATCACGGTTACCGGCAATGTGGCGCCGCGGATGATGCACGACATGATGGAAGCCGCCCTGTCCGACGATGCGGTGGCCGCCAGGGAACTCGACGAACGGCTCGCGGGTCTGCACACTGCACTGTTCGTGGAATCCAACCCGATTCCGGTCAAATGGGCGCTCGGGCAGCTGGGCTTGATCGGACCGGGGATCCGGTTGCCGTTGGTGACGCTGTCCGAGGCGCACCAGGCGACCGTGCTCTCGGCAATGCGCCGCGCAGGGGTCAATGAATGAGGTCCGGGAAGATGCGAGTCTGGATTGCGATTGCGGCCTGTGCCCTGGCAAGCGGCTGCGGCCTGGTGCCCGAAAGGGCTGGCAGCTGCGACAAGGCCCAGCCCTACCACGAAGCGCGCGAATCGCCGCCGCTGAAGGCGCCGGCGGGCGCCGACGCACCGGACACGCGCAATGCGCTGCGCATCCCCGAGGTCAAGGCGCCTCAGTTGCCGATCGAGCCCGGCCGGTGCCTCGACCACCCACCCAGCTACGGGGCGGCGCAGCCGAAGTCGGGCTGAGCGCGGGCCGTCGGTTGCCGCACTGGCGGTCGTCCGGTAGGCTTCGCGGCCGCGGAGAGGTGGCCGAGCGGTCGAAGGCGCTGGACTGGAATTCCAGTAATACTCACAAGGTATTCGTGGGTTCGAATCCCACCCTCTCCGCCAATTAGTATTCTCACGGCAGCTCACG
>JBBEAB010000021.1:0-1111 GCA_040899645.1 Steroidobacteraceae bacterium | reverse complement strand
GCCGAGGACCTGCCGGACGCCTCGTTCGCCGGGCAGCAGGAGACCTTCCTCAACATTCGCGGGGCGGACAATGTCCTGCAGGCGATCCGGCATGTGTTCGCTTCGCTGTACAACGACCGCGCCATTTCCTACCGGGTCCACCAGGGCTTCGAGCACGGCGAAGTCGCCCTGTCGGCGTCGGTGCAGCAGATGGTGCGCAGCGACCTCGGCGCCAGCGGCGTCATGTTCACGCTGGATACCGAGTCCGGCTTTCGCGACGTGGTCTTCATCACCTCGTCCTATGGCCTGGGCGAAATGGTGGTGCAGGGGGCGGTCAACCCGGACGAGTTCTATGTGCACAAGCCGATGCTGGAGCGCGGGCGCCCGGCGATCATCCGCCGCGGCCTGGGCACCAAGCTGCAGAAGATGCAATTCGGCGACGCCTCGAGCGCCGGGCGCTCCGTGCGGACGGTGGACGTGCCCGAGGCCGAGCGCAACCGCTTCTCCCTGAACGATGCGGACGTGCTCGAACTGGCGCGCGCGGGGCTGGTGATCGAGAAGCACTACGGCCGGCCGATGGACATCGAATGGGCAAAGGATGGATCCGACGGCAGGATCTACGTGCTGCAGGCGCGTCCCGAGACCGTCAAGTCGCGCGCGCGGCCAGAAGCCGAGCAAAGCTTCCGGCTGCAAGGCTGTGGCCGCCTGCTGGCGAGCGGCCGCGCCATCGGCCACAAGATCGGCACCGGCGCGGTGCGCGTTGTCGCGGGCCCCTCGCAGATGTCGAGCGTGAAGAAGGGCGACGTGCTGGTCACCGACATGACCGACCCCAACTGGGAGCCGGTGATGAAGCTGGCCGCCGCGATCGTCACCAACCGCGGCGGGCGCACCTGCCACGCGGCGATCATCGCGCGCGAGCTCGGCATCCCGGCGGTCGTGGGTTGCGGTGACGCGACCACCGCGCTGCGCGACGGCCAGGCCGTCACCGTGTCCTGCGCCGAGGGCGACACTGGCAACGTCTACGAAGGCAGCCTGCCGTTCGAGGTGACCGCCGTGGAGCGCGGCGCCATGCCTAGGATCCCCGTCAAGATCGCCATGAACGTCGGCAATCCGCAACTGGCGTTCGAATTCG
>JBBEAB010000020.1:0-1157 GCA_040899645.1 Steroidobacteraceae bacterium | reverse complement strand
ACCATGGCGTGCTCGATGGCCTCGCCCTCGGGCATGCGCAGCATGAGCATGATCTTGTTGATGCGCTCGCCGGCGAATATGCGCAGCAGCGGATCCTCGAGCGCCAGGTAGAAGCGCGAACTGCCGGGGTCGCCCTGCCGGCCGGAACGGCCGCGCAGCTGGTTGTCCACCCGGCGCGACTCGTGCCGCTCCGTGCCGACGATGTGCAGGCCGCCTTCCTTGATTACGTGGTCGTGCAGCTGCTGCCATTCGCTGCGCAGTTTGTCCACGCGAGCCTTCCTGTCCTCGCCGGGAATCTCGGCAGTTGCTTCGATCAGTTCGACCTGCTTTTCCACGTTGCCACCCAGCACGATGTCGGTGCCGCGGCCCGCCATGTTGGTGGCGATGGTGACCATCTTCGGCCGGCCGGCCTGCGCGACGATCTCGGCTTCGCGCGCGTGCTGCTTGGCGTTGAGCACCTGATGCGGGAGCTTGTCCTTGGCGAGCAGCGAGGACAGCAACTCGGAGGCCTCGATCGACGTGGTGCCGACCAGCACCGGCTGGCCGCGCTCGTGGCAGTCCTTGATATCGTCGACGATCGCTTTGTGCTTTTCCTTGGCCGTGCGATACACCAGGTCGAGCCGATCGTCGCGGATCATCGGCTGGTGCGTCGGGATCACCATCGTCTCCAGGCCGTAGATCTCCTGGAACTCGTAGGCTTCGGTGTCGGCCGTGCCGGTCATGCCCGCGAGCTTGCGGTACATGCGGAAGTAATTCTGGAACGTGATCGAGGCGAGCGTCTGGTTCTCGTTCTGGATCTGCACCTTCTCCTTGGCCTCGACTGCCTGATGCAGGCCGTCGGACCAGCGACGGCCGTGCATCATGCGGCCGGTGAACTCGTCGACGATGATGACCTCGGCGTCCTGCACCACGTAGTGCTGGTCGCGATGGAACAGGTGGTGCGCGCGCAGCGCGGCGTAGAGATGATGCACCAAATTCACATAGGCCGGCTCGTACAGGCTCGCTCCCTGCGGCAGCAGGCCGACGCGCGCGAGCACTTCTTCGGCCCTGGCATGGCCCGCCTCGGACAGGACGATCTGGTGGTTCTTCTCGTCGACCCAGAAGTCGCCATCGCCTTTCTCGTCCTTCTGCCGCGCGAGCTGCGGCGCGACATCGTT
>JBBEAB010000019.1:0-44669 GCA_040899645.1 Steroidobacteraceae bacterium | reverse complement strand
CAAGGGCCGCGACGTGCTGCTCTTCATCGACAACATCTACCGCTACACGCTGGCCGGCACGGAGGTGTCGGCGCTGCTTGGCCGCATGCCGAGCGCGGTGGGTTACCAGCCGACGCTCGCGGAAGAGATGGGCGTGCTGCAGGAGCGCATCACCTCGACCAAGACCGGGTCCATCACCTCCGTGCAGGCGATCTACGTGCCCGCGGACGATCTGACCGATCCGTCGCCGGCGACGACCTTCGCGCACCTGGATGCGACCGTGGTGCTGAGCCGCCAGATCGCCTCGCTCGGTATTTATCCTGCGGTGGACCCGCTCGATTCCACCAGCCGCCAGCTCGACCCGCTGGTGATCGGCGAGGATCATTACAACACCGCGCGCGGCGTGCAGGCGATCCTGCAGCGCTACAAGGAACTGCAGGACATCATCGCGATCCTCGGCATGGACGAGCTGTCGGAAGAAGACAAGCTGACTGTGTACCGCGCGCGCAAGATCCAGCGCTTCCTGTCGCAGCCGTTCCACGTCGCGGAAGTGTTCACGGGTTCGCCAGGCAAGTATGTCGCTTTGAAGGACACCATCCGCGGCTTCAAGGCCATCATCGCCGGCGAGTACGACAACCTGCCCGAGCAGGCGTTCTACATGGTCGGCGGCATCGAAGAGGCAGTGGAGAAAGCGAAGACGCTAAGCTGAGTCAGATGGCCAATACCATTCATATCGATATCGTCAGCGCGGAAGGCGAAGTCCATTCGGGCGAGGCCACGATGGTGTTCGCGCCGGCCTCCGGCGGCGAGATCGGCATCGCGCCGAGACACGCTCCACTGCTGACCACGCTGAAGCCCGGCGAGATCCGGTTTCAGACGGAGGGCGGCGAGGAGCTGCTGTTCTGGGTCGGCGGCGGGGCGCTCGAGATCCAGCCGCACAAGATCACTGTGCTCGCCGATACGGCAGCACGGGCGAAGGATCTGGACGAAGCGGCGGCGTTGGCTGCCAAGCAGAGAGCCGAAGAAGCGCTGCGCGATCGCGTCGGGGCGATGGAAGTCGCCGAGGCGCAGGCGGAGCTGGCGAGGGCGGCGGCGCAGTTGCGGGCGATTGAGAAGCTCCGGAAACTCAGGAAGGGCGGCTAGCAGGCGCGCAGTCGCGGACCTGGCCGCGACCTCGCGGGTGCGAACGCCGAGCACGATCCGCGGCAACAACGACTTCGCGCTCTTCCCGCTCTTCTTCTTGGAGCGGGAGCTGGCGAGCGGCAAGCTTGCGCAGGCGTTCCTGGGGTTCCTGAAGGAGCGGTTCGGGACGGGGCCTGAAAAGCGTTTCCGCGGAAACGTCTTTGGACAGCCGTCTAAAAACGTTCCGGCCGGAACGTCCACTGTCGTCTCGAACCCGCCTGCCATGCCAATATGCGCCCGTCTGACCAGGGGGTCGCATGCTCGAGACCATTGAAGCCGCCAACAAGTGGCTGAACGGCTACGTCTGGGGCACGCCGATGATCGTGCTGCTCATCGGCACGGGCGTCCTGCTCACGATCGTCACGGGCGCTGCGCAGTTCCGCTTTCTCTGGCGGGCGCTCAGGGAAGTGCTCGGCAAGCTCACCCAGTCGGGCGGCGGCGAGGGCAGCGTCCGGCCGTTCCAGGCGGTGGCCACTGCGCTCGCGTCGACGGTCGGCGTTGGCAACATCGCGGGCGTCGCCACCGCGATTTTCCTGGGCGGGCCGGGCGCGCTGTTCTGGCTGTGGGTGTCGGGCCTGCTCGGCATGTGCACCAAGTACGCCGAGATCGTGGTCGCGCTCCACTATCGCGAAAAGGATGCCGACGGCACGATGCGCGGCGGCGCGATGTACGTGCTGAAGAACGGCCTCAAGCTGCCCTGGCTCGGCGCGATATTCGCGCTGCTGACTTCGCTCGCCGCCTTCGGCATCGGCAACATGGTGCAGGCGAACTCGGTCGCCGCCGCGCTCCAAACTACTTTCGAAATTTCACCGTCGACCACCGGCATCGTGCTGGTCGTGCTCACGGGCGCCGTCATCCTCGGCGGCATCAAGCGCATCGGCCAGGTGACGCAGCTGCTCGTGCCGTTCATGGCGCTTCTCTATCTCGGTGGCGGCATCGTCATCCTGATCCTGCACGCCGAGAAGTTGCCGGACGTGTTCGCCCTCGTCTTCGAGAGCGCGTTCAGCGGCTCGGCCGCGGCCGGCGGTTTCGCCGGCAGCACGATCGCAATGGCGCTGCGCTACGGCATCGCGCGGGGTCTCTTCTCGAACGAAGCGGGCCTCGGCTCGGCGCCGATCGTCCATGCAGCTGCGGATACCGACCATCCTGTGCGCCAGGGTCTCTACGGCATCTTCGAGGTGTTCGTGGACACACTGCTGATCTGCACGGTGACCGGGCTCGTGATCCTCGTGACCGACTCGTGGAGCAGCGGCTCGACCGGTGCGGCGCTTTCGGTGAGCGCGTTCACGACCGGCCTGCCCGGCACCTGGGGCGGCGTCGTCGTCACCGGCGGGCTGATCCTGTTCGCGTTCTCGACCGTCATTGGCTGGAGCTACTACGGGGAAACCGGCGTCGTGTACCTGTTCGGCGCGAGGGCCGCGATGCCGTACCGAGTTGCCTGGCTGGTGTTCATCTACCTCGGCTCCGTCGGGTCGCTGCACCTCATCTGGGACGTCGCCGACACGCTCAACGGGCTGATGGCAATCCCGAACCTGATCGCCGTGTTGTTCTCGATCCCGCTGCTGCTCAGGCTGCAGAAGGAGTTCTTTTCGGGACCGGGAAAGACTTGAGGCGGTGAGGGCGCTCACCGATGGTCCATGTCAATCCCGGCGGCACTCCGAACCAGCGGACGTGCAGCCATAGAACGAAAGCAGCGTAGAGCGCGAGTCCAGCCCAGTTCAGGCCGGCAGGATGTTCGCATTCAACCGGAACATGTTTTGCGGATCGTGCTGCTGCGTGCCGACTCAACGGTCGACGAGTCTCTGGAGCTGCTCCGTATATCTCGCGCCCCGCACGGTGATCCTGGCCGCCGCGGCCTCGATCTCCTGCAGATCATTGGGCCTGAGTTCGAGACCGGCGGCGCCCAGGTTTTCCTCGAGACGGTGCAGCTTGGTCGTTCCGGGAATCGGGACGACCCACGGTTTCTGTGCCAACAGCCAGGCGAGTGCGATCTGCGCCTTGGTCACGCCTTTCGCCGCAGCAATACCGCCCAGCAGGTCCACCAGCGCCTGATTGGCCTTGCGCGCCTCCGGAGAGAAGCGAGGCACGAAGTTGCGGAAGTCGCTGACATCAAACTTCGTATGCTGGTCGATGGCACCTGTCAGGAAACCCCTCCCGAGCGGGCTGAAGGGTACGAAGCCGATGCCGAGCTCTGCGAGCGCGGGCAGGATCGATACCTCCGGTTCGCGCCACCAAAGGGAGTACTCGCTCTGAAGCGCCGTGACAGGCTGCACCGCGTGGGCGCGGCGAATCGTGTTCACGCCGGCCTCGGATAGCCCGAAGTGGCGCACCTTGCCGACTTTGATGAGCTCCTTGACCGTGCCGGCGACGTCTTCGATCGGTACGTCCGGGTCCACACGGTGCTGGTAGAAGAGATCGATGACATCCGTCCGGAGCCGCTTCAATGAGGCGTCGGCAACTTCCCGGATGTGATTCGGTCGGCTGTCGAGCCCATCCTGTTTGCCCGTCGCCGGATCGATCCGGAAACCGAACTTGGTCGCGATGACCACCTGGTCGCGAACGGGCGCCAGTGCTTCGCCGACGAGCTCTTCGTTCACGTAGGGGCCGTAAACTTCCGCAGTGTCGAAGAGCGTGACACCGCGCTCCACGGCAGCCCGGATCAACGCAATCGCGGCGGACTTGTCGGTTGCCGGGCCGTAGCCGGAGCTGAGGCCCATGCAGCCGAACCCAATCGCCGAGACCTCGGGGCCGCTAGTGCCGAGCTTGCGCTTCTGCATGACCTGCATAGTAGGTGGATCCGACTGACACGGGTCATTTTGTCCTGCCCCGACCGGCGTAATCATGCAGCTCAGCCGAGCGCTGGCACGCCGATCCACCTGGCGTGGAGCCAGAGGATGAACGCCGCGTAGAGCGCGAGCCCGCCGACTACCACGATCACATCATTCGTGGCGGAGGCTGGCAGGGCAATCCGTCGCCGCGCCGGCCGGCGCGCGATCGAGAAGCGCACGAGTATCGCCCAGGCGAGGAATGTGCCGAACAGCAGAAGGTCGGCGACGCTGCCGTTCGTCAGCAGGTGCGCGACGGCCCACAGCATGGCCGAGAGCAAAAGCGGGTGCTGCGCTCGCGCCTGGATGCGACCAGAGAATACCGAGGCGAGCAAAAGCGGGAAGAACGGCAGCATCAGAACCGCTGCGACGTAGCGGAATTCGTGGGGCGTTGCGTACAGCACCGCGGCACCCGGCCGCGCGGCCGCATAGCCGCTGACAATCAGGAAGAAACCGACGAGCGAAACAGCCGAGTAGAGGGCCTGCCAGGTCCGCGTCCCGAGACGCTTGGCGAGGCGATTGCGCCAGTCGAGCGCCAGCATCGAAACTGAATGGACGCCGAAGAAGATCACCAATCCAACGATGAGCTTGTTCATGTTTCGTACAGGCTACCCGTTCATGAGTGGCCCCTCGCGTCGTCCCCCTTCTACTTTGCGTCCCTGACATCGTGGACAACAACGCCGTCTTTCATGACCAGGACCACTTGCGTGGTCGCGGAGATGTCGTCGAGCGGGTTTGCGCCGAACGCCACGACATCGGCGTGGGCACCCGGCGCAAACGTGCCGAGTTTGCCCGTCTGGTCGAGCAACGCCGCGGCTTCGACCGTAGCCGCGCGCAGTGCCTGCCAGGGAGTCATGCCGAGTTCGACGTAGTGCCTGAGCTCCGTCGCCTGGGAGATTTCATCCCAGGGGAAGCCGCCGGCATCGCTGCCGACCACGATCTTGACGCCCGCGGCGACGGCGCGCCGGAACGAGTCGTGAGCGGCTTGGCGCAAATTCTCCCAGATCGGGTTCGTCTTGCTACGCGGGCCAGCCACGTATTCCATGACCGTCATCGTCGGGCACCACCAGACGCCCTGAGCAACCATGGTGCGGATCGTCGCATCGTCAAGGACGCTGCCGTGCTCGATCGAATCGACGCCGGCGGCCAGCGCGAGCGCATGCCCAGTTGGCGTGATCGAATGCGCGGCGACCCGGCGCCGGGTGCGATGCGCCTGGTCAACGATAGCGGCCAGCTCTTCCGCGGTGAAGTTGGGCAGGCCGCGCAAGCTGCCATCGGGCGCGTGGTAGTACGAGCGTTCGACATAGACCTTGATCCAGTCGGCGCCGCGGGCAATCTGGTCGCGCACCGCCTTGCGGCAATCGTCCGGCCCATCGCACATCTCGACGCCCTTGGGCAGCTCGAGCAGCCAGTCGAAGCCCAAAAGCGGATACGCGCCGGTCGGTGCCAGTGCCTTGGTAGCAACGAAAAGGCGCGGACCGGAGATCACACCTCGTTCCACGGCGCGCTTGAGGTCCACATCCACAAAGCCCGCACCCTCGTTTCCGATGTCGCGCAGCGTTGTGAACCCATGCTCTAGCGCGATGCGCATTGCGCGGGTCGCGCGGAGGGCGCGATACGCGTAGGACTCCTTGAGGATCTGATCTTCGTAATCTGAGGCCGTCGCGTCCCCTTGAAGCAGCACGTGGGTGTGGCCGTCGATCAGTCCAGGCGCCACCCAGTACTTCGAGAGATCGACGACTTCCGTGTTGTCCGGCACCGAGTCGACGATCGCCTCGAAGCGCCCGTCCTCCACGAGCAAGACGACATCCCGGAGTACTTTCTGCTGGACAACGTCGAGCAGGTGCCCGACACGTACCGCAGTGCGCTCACCCGCCAACGCGGTGACTGGCGCGAACAAAACAAATGCGAGAATCGCAGCGAGTGCTCGGATCGTATTCATACGGGCAGGATGTTCGCATTCAGCCGGAACATGTTCCCCGGATCGTACTGCCGCTTGACCTGCCGCAGCCGCCCGATATTCCCGCGGTAATTCTCATCAATCTTCGGCTGGTGCTCGTCGGCGACCTCATTCGTGTAGTAGCCGTCGGTGAACGGCTCGAGGCTCGACCAGTAGTTCTTGATGTAGTCCACGTGCCGTTTTCCATCCGTGCCGAGCTCCCAGCTCACGAGTGCGAATAACTCGAGCGTGGAACGGCGATGCGGAAATGCCGTTGCATCCGCCGCAACGCGGCCGATGGCGCCGCCGCCATGCTGGTAGAAGAGTGAAGTGCCGCGTGCGGGGTCTGGCCGGAATCCGTCGAGAATGGCGTCGACGAGGCCCTTGGGGTAGCCGACCAGGAAGCCGGCCTTGAGGTACGAGCCCTTGGTCCGCGGATCGGTGTCGTCCCAGCTGCGTTGGATCGCGACGTAATCCTGCGCCTTGATCGTGTCCGCGATCGGCTTGCCGAGCTTTCGCAACGGCGCCAGCACCCGTTCGGCATCGGCGGCCGGCCCGGACCAGGTCGTGTGGATGAAGAAGATTCCGGGCTTATCGCCCGCGGGTGATTCCATTCCGGCGTCGAGGTACAGCTCATCGGGCGCGCTGTTACTGTACTCGCCGTAGAACTTGAGCAGCTCGCGCGCCCGCGCGATCGGAAACACGAGGTCGCCGCCGACGATTTGCCGCTGCATCGCGTGCAGGCCGAACTCGAAGCCGGTCACGATGCCGAAGTTGCCGCCGCCGCCACGCACGGCCCAGTAGAGATCGGGGTTCTCCTCCGCACTCGCATGGCGGAGCTTTCCGTCTGCGGTCACGATGTCCACCGACTTTACGTTGTCGAGTGCGAGTCCGTAGCGGCGCGCGAGGCGACCGAAGCCACCGCCGAGCGTGAGGCCGCCGACTCCGGTGTGGGACACGGTGCCGGCCGTCGTCACGAGGCCATGCGCCATCGCTTCGTGATCCAGGTCCCCCAGCAGGCTGCCGCCTTCGACAAAGGCGCGGCGCGCAGTCGGGTCAATCCGCACGCCGCGAAGGCGTGACAGGTCGATCTGTATGCCGCCGTCGCAGGTGGACTTGCCGGAGAAGCTGTGACCACCGCACTTCACGGCGACGAGCAATTCCCGCTCGCGCGCAAAGCTGACCGCGTTCCGGACATCCGCCGCGCCGGTCGGCTGCACCACGAGCGCAGGATGTTTGTCGAACTGCGGTTGCAGGATGCGGCGCGCGGCGTCGTAGCCCGGATCTCCGGCGAGCAGGAGCGGCCCGCGCAGGCTCGCTTTGAGTTCAGCTACCGCCGCCTGTTCGATGACCGTCGCCGTGCCGTCGAGCTTGACCGCGGCGAGGCCGCCCGCGGCCTGCGAGGCCGTTTGGTCGAGGGCAACCAGCCGCGGCACCGGCAGCGCATAGGCGACTGCGGCCGCCAACGAGGACTGGCAGAAACGGCGGCGGTTGATCATTTTCCTTCTCCCCTGGGCGCCCTTTGTCAGGGTCGCATGTTCAAGAAGATGCTGCACGGTTGCGGATGTCAACTAGACGCGAAGGGTTGATCTGCCTCCAAGGGCCAGCATCGGCCCGCGTCCGGGCCTCGGGCGGCCTTGAAACAGGGCCAATCAACACCATGGTGCAATATCCGTACCCCTCCCACGGTCTGATCATTCAATAGCCCTCGCGGCAGGAGGCCAGGCATGACCCAGTTCGCCAAAGATCCCGCAGCGCTCGCCAGGCTCACCCCCGAGCAGCACCGCGTGACGCAGCTTTGCGGCACTGAAATGCCGGGTACCGGCGCCCTGCTGCACAACAAGGAGCCGGGCATCTACGTCGACGTCGTTTCGGGCGAGCCGCTGTTCGCCTCGACCGACAAGTTCGACTCCGGCTCCGGCTGGCCGAGCTTCACGAAGCCGATCGAACCCGCGAACGTCCAGGAAATATCGGACGAGAGCCACGGCGTGGTTCGCACCGAGGTGCGCTCGGCGCATGGCGACAGCCACCTGGGCCACGTCTTCAACGACGGCCCGCGCAATCGCGGCGGCCTGCGTTATTGCATCAACTCTGCCTCGCTGCTGTTCGTTCACAAGGACGATATGGAGAAGGAAGGCTACGGTGACTACCTGAACCAGGTGGGAGACAAGTCATGACCCAGGAACGCGCGGTGCTCGCTGGCGGATGCTTCTGGGGCGTGCAGGATCTGTTCCGGAAGTACCCGGGCGTGATCTCGACCCGCGTCGGGTACACGGGCGGCAATACGCCGAACGCGACCTACCGGAATCACGGCTACCACGCCGAGGCCGTCGAAATCCTCTTCGACCCGGCGAAGATCAGCTTCCGGCAGATCCTCGAGTTCTTTTTCCAGATCCACGATCCCTCGACCAGGAATCGCCAGGGCAACGACACCGGTACGAGCTATCGCTCGGCCATTTTCTACACGAGCGACGAGCAGCGCCGCGTCGCCGAGGACACGATCCTGGATGTCGACGCATCGGGGCTATGGCCCGGCAAGGCCGTGACCGAAGTCGCGCCGGCGGGGGATTTCTGGGAAGCGGAACCGGAGCACCAGGACTACCTGCTGCAGAATCCCGGCGGCTACACCTGTCACTTCATTCGCCCGGACTGGATCTTGCCCAGGCGCCGGGACAGCCAGGCAGCTTCTTCGCGCTGATCGTTGCCGAACCGTGAGCAGTTCAGGCTGCCCCGCGGTCATGCCCCCCGCACCGCCGAATCTACATGCTCAAGCTCCTCGGATCCGCCAGTCAGGGCGTCGTTGCCCCCAGCTGCCGCTCCCAGTCTGCCGCGTCGTAATGCCCGAGCGATTGGGTGATCAAACCGTCCGCGCCGATGGTCCATTCCTCATAGCCACTGATGCGGACCTGCCGGCCGGTGACATCCGGGCCGCTGTTCGTCCCGACGAAATTCCAATGGAAGCGGAACCGGTCGCCAAGCCGTTCGAGCCGGTCGAGCGTGACGACCATGTCGGGGTAGGCCGTCATGAATGAGCGCGCCGATTCCGTGATCGCGGCCCGGCCGACCGACGGCGCGCCGCCGTTGATGATGAGTACGCCGTCTTCGGCGAAATGCGTCGCCACGCGTCCGGGATCCTCGCTGGACCAGGCCTCGGCATGCTGCTCCGCGAATTGCTGCATGTCGCTCGCACCGGCGAGAGCGGCACACGCTGTCAACGCGATCAGCATACGCCGCTCAGTTCGGGATGGGGCCGACGGCCTCTATGGCAGATAGGTCGCATTCATGCTGGACAGCTCGGCGTCCGAGATTTCCCGGTTGGCTGGCGCATAGGTCGTGCCATTCCAGGTCCAGACCGGAAAGGAGAAGCCGGGGCCACCGTCAGCGATGTCACGCACGTCGCTGGTGGAAGTCGACAGGATGATCAGGTAGCGCCCGCGCGCCGAATAGATTTCGCGCCAGCCGGCGCCTGCGCGCATGAACAGGTGGAGATCGGGTCCGTCTCCGTAGCACGCGGCCATGCTGGGACCGCCGCCGATGGCGAACAGGATTGCAGTGCCGACGCTGCCGCCAAGTTCCGCGGGCAGGAACTCCGGCGTCGTCAGATCGCCGCATTCGTTCACTACCCGACCCTCAGCGTTGGCCGTCAGGCGCAGCGCCTCGAGTATGGCCGCGCGATCCGCCTCGGCGAACGACCTGGAAGCGGCAGCCGGGCCGGCGGCGGGTCCGTCGCAGGCGGCCAGAGTGAGCGCGAGCAGAGCAATGGCGAATCTGTTCATGGGGCCCATTGTGGCACTTCCCGCGGCCGGCGGAATCCCGGTCTGGAGCTGGAGGGCGGCTGCCCGGAACACCGGGTCGGGCAGGGATATCGCGACTTTCATGGTACTCGAGCCTATTTGCCGCGAGCGTTGTAATACGCCGCGATCTTCGGGTGGTTCCTGACCCGCTCGCAATGCGCCGCGAGCAGTGGCGCGTGGCGGTCCACAATGCCGGCCGGGATATCGTCGATCACTCCGGACTTGAGCCAGCGCACCCAGATGTAGCACTTGAGGTCGGCGACGGTCAGGCGCTGCTCGACGAACCACTCGCCGCCGCCGGCCTGGAGCCGGGCCTCGAGCTGCTCGAGGAAACGCGGGACGGGACCTGCCGCCAGCGCCTCGCGCGCATTCTTCTTGGCTTCGCCTTCGAGCCGGATGGTGTTGCCGATGCGCGTAGTGATTTCCTCGACCGCGTCCATCACCTCGTCCACCCGCGCCGCCTGCCAGTCGTCCTTCGGGTAAAGGCCGGCGAGCTTGCCGACGTAGCGGTTGATCGTGTTCGACTGCGCAATCAGCTTGCCGTCCACTTCCAGCACCGGCATCTGCTGGAACGGCATCGTGTCGCGAAGCGCGGCCCAGTCAACGCGGGCGATGCGGCGGTCCTCGAACGCGACGCTGCCGAGATGCATCGCGAGCCGCGCGGTTTCGCCGCGGCTGCCGGCGAAGTCGAAGTAAATCAGGACCAGCTTCGGCATGAAAATTCCCCCTGCCAGAAGCGCACTGTGTGACCAAACTCACAAGCTGGCAAGCCGCGTTGCGTACGGCGCGAGAGCCTGCTTAGATGGCGCCATGATCTGCCACATCACGACGCGTGCCGCGTGGGAGGGGGCGCAGGCGAGCGGTCAGTTTTTTTCACCCGAGTTCGATCAGCACGGGTTCATTCACTGCTCAACGCCCGAACAGGTCCTGCTCGTAGCGAATGCCTTCTTTCGCGGGCGGACCGACCTCATCCTGCTCACGATCGATCCCGCGCGCCTCAAGTCTCTGGTGCGCTGGGAGCCGGCGCATTCGACCGGGAGATTGCCGGACTTCACGCTGGACGCCGTGTTTCCGCACGTCTACGGGCCGATCAATGTCGACGCCGTGGTGCGGACAGTCAACCTGGATCCGACTGATACGGGCTCTTTTATCCTGCCCCGGCCGGCGTAAGCTCTGGCACGTGGACCGACGAAGGCGTCGGCGGACTGTGGCACGGGGCCTGACTCATGGGACGAGTCCGCGCCGCCGCTGTCATAGACTCCTGCTGGCTGTTCGCCCGCCATACAGGAGCCCATGTTGAAGATCGCCCGCTTCATCGCCGCAGTGTGGCTGTGCGGATTCGCAGTTGGCGTTGCCGCACAGACGGAAGAGCCCCAGGCGCCTGCTGAGGAGGCGCCGGTCTCGGCTGCGCCCGAGGAGCAGGCACCAGACGCCGACGCGCTCGACGCTGCCGCGGTCGATGCCGACATCGCGAGCCAGGAGCTATCGGGCGAAGCGAAAGTCCGCCTCGACGCGGCGCGCGAAGCCGTGGTGCAGATTCGCGGCTATTTCGACAAGTCCGATTCAAGCGCATTCCACGGCAGCGGTTTCGCCGTCGGCGATGGGCAGCGGATCGTCACGAACTATCACGTCGTGGCACTGGCCGTGCTGTACCCGCGGCAGTACCGGCTGGAATACCTGGCGAGCGACGGGCGCAAGGGGCCGCTGCGCGTCCTTGCCATCGACGTGCGCAACGATCTCGCGATCGTCGCGGCCGACGACCTCGAGCTGCCGTCCCTGACGCTTCGCAGCGAAATTCCCGCGCAGGGCGAACGCGCCTGGTCGATCGGTTTTCCGCTGAACCTCGGCCTGACCATCACCGAGGGTGTCGCGAACGGCCTGGTCGAGAACAGCATCGAGCAGCGCATCCACTACACCGGCGCGATCAACGGCGGCATGTCGGGCGGACCTGCGCTCGACCGGCGGGGCCGGGTTTACGGAGTCAACGTGTCCCTGGTCACCGGGCGGCAGCTGGTCGGCTTCGTCGTGCCGGCCAAGCACATACCGGCGCTGCTCGCTCGTGCGCGGGAGCCGCTGGACCTCAGCTTGAGCGCGCGGCAGCTGCGCCAGCGCGTGACGGCGCAGGTGCTCGCCTACGAGGCCGAGGTGCTGGAGGCCCCGCCGGGCACGGCCGGCATACAGAAAGTGCGGGGCTACGCATTGCCGACGCAGCTTTCGCGGCATCTGGAATGCACCACGGTCGACGAACGCAGCCCGCACGCGCGCATGCGCGTGGAGGCCGTCAGTTGCTCGATACCGTCCCGCATCCTGGTGCAGCCCGGCGTCTACGTGGCCGGGTTTTCCATCCAGCACCGGATCCTGCAATCGCTGGGACTGCAACCGCTGCAGTTCGAACGGCAGGTGAACCGTCTCGCCGCGGGCCCGCGCCGCGCAGGCGCAGCGGCCCATGTGGCGCCGTTCGCCTGCGACGATGCGCTGGTTTCGCTGGATGGCTTCGATGCGCGCATCTCGACCTGCGTGCGCCAGTACCGGCTGTTCACCGGTCTCTACGATTTCGACGTGACCGTCGTCGGCATCGACGACGCGCAGCAGGCGCTGGTGAGTCGGCTCACGCTGCAGGGCGTCGCATTCGAGTCCGGCAAGCGAACCATGGAACGCTACCTGGGAGCCCTGCAGTGGACGCCGTGATGGTGATCGAGCAGATTGGCCCGCACGGGCACGCGGTCCTGCGGCTGCGCCTCGAGGGCGCCGGCACCGAATGCCGCGTCGGCCGCGACCTGGGCTGCGACATCGTCGTGGACGATGAACATGCGGCGCCGCAGCATGCGCTGCTGACGCTGCTGGAGGACGGCCGCGTCAGCGTGCGCGATCTCGGTACGCGAAACGGCACGCGCGTGGACGGCAAGCGGGTCCCGGCGGATACCGGCGCCATCATCGAGCAGGGTGAGATCATCGTCGGGAGCACCCGGCTGCTCATCCGCACGCGGCACACGCCGATCGGACCGGAACGCGTGTTCCGACGCGACTTCGTGCGCCGGCACCGCACGGTGCTCGCGGCGGCCGGCGTGGCGGCCTGCATGGCCTATGGCAGCTTCGTGCAGTGGCTCGATGCGCCGTCGTCGATGCTGCGCAGCGTCGCGATCGCGGGGCTCGTTGCGCTCGGACTGGTCGCAGCTTGGGCTGGTCTCTGGGCACTGACTACCAAGCTGAACCATGGCAGCTGGCATTTTCGGGTCCACGTGACTATCGCTTCGTTCGGCGCGGCGTTCTGCGCCTGGGGTTACTGGGTGGCCGGTCTGGTGGCGTTCGCCACGCAGTGGGCGGTACTCGTCCGGATGGGGGTGGTCGTCGTCGGCGGTACGGCCCTGGTCGCGCTGTACCTGCATCTGCGGGAAGCAACCCAATACGGGCGCCGCATGGCGTTGACGCTGGCCGCTGCCGCGACGCTCGTGATCGGCGCCATCGCATGGATCATGGCGCTCGGAAGCGAGGACGGCGACGTCAACCGCGTGGATCTCGGCCCGGAAGTGCGGCTCGGTGCGGGCCGCGTTGTACCGAACCGGGATATCGCCGACTATCTGGTGGAGATCGAGGAGTTGCAGCGGACCGCCGGCCGGGAGCGACAGAAATCGCTGCAGAACGCCCCGCTCGCCGACGCCGAGGACTGAGGCCGGGTCAGCGGCGCACTAGGGCAGCAGGCGCCCGACCGCGATCAGGTGGCGCTGATAATACGGAGTGTCGATATTCGCGACGCTCACGCTGCCGCCGCTCGATGGTGCATGGACGAAGCGGCCGTCGCCGAGATAGATGCCGACGTGCGAGAGTTTCGCCTGGTCCTGAAAGAACACGAGGTCGCCTTCTGCCGCTTGCGCGAGCGCGATCTGGCGCGCGGCCTTCAGCTGCTCCCGCGAGGTGCGGGGCACCGAGTGGCCGTTCGACGTGTACGTGTAGTAGACGAGGCCGCTGCAGTCGAATCCTGCGGCAGGATCGGCGCCGCCATAGCGATACCTCACGCCGACCATCGAAAGTGCAAGCTTGGCGATGGCACCGCTCGCGGCGCTCGTGGCCGGGGCCGGCTCGATTGCCGCGGGCTCCGGCATGGCGGGCGTGCCCGCGCATCCCGTGGCCAGCAGCACGGTTGCCATAACCCCGGGAAGTCCGGCTGCCACGTTCCTTCGCATGACCCACATGTTCTGCGTCACCGACTGAATGGGTACTGAACGATCACGGCAGCCTGCGCGCGCGGCGGGGCCGCGTCGTCGGAACGCATCACATAACGCAGCGGCCGCTAGCGGTTCCGTCGCGCGACGTCATCCTTGAGCTCTTCGTTCCGCTTCTGGTACTCGATGAAGAGCTTTGCAAACTCCTCCTCCGATCCGGCGAAGTACCCGATCTGCCGTACGCGGACCTCGCCGCCTTCCTCGTACATCTGCCGCGTGATCCAAGCCGGATGCGCAGGATGGTTCTTCATGGTGAAGACCCAGAAGGTGCGCGTGCGCATGTCCGAAAACGCAAAAAGGTGCCTGGACTTGAAGACCTCCAGTGATTCGCCGTGGAGCTGGCGCACCGTCTCGCCGTATCGCGCCCATTGCTCGGTCGTGATGCCGGGCGATGGGTAGGGTTGGTACTCCTGGGCGAGGGCCGGAGTGGCCACCAGCCATAGCGCCCCGGCAGCAAGGTGTAGCTTCATCCTCTGCATGGACAAATTATCGCACCGTACGTTCGGGGAAGAACAGCTACAGTGGCGATTCTCATGATGGCGAAACCCGACGTTGTATTGGTCACCGGCGCAAACCGCGGCCTCGGCCTGGAGTTCGTGCGCCAGTACGCCGCTGACGGCTGGCAGGTGTTCGCGGCCTGCCGGGCGCCGGACGCCGCTGGCGATCTCCAGTTGCTGGCCGCCGAGAGTGGCGGGCGCATCCGTGTGCTCGAAATGGACGTCACCGATACGGCGAGCGTCCGCAAGGCTGCGGATAAGCTGAAAGGCGAGGCGATCGATCTGCTGCTGAACAACGCTGGCGTCGGCGGACCGCCCGGCCAGCAGCTTGGCAGCCTCGACTACGCGGCCTGGGCGAAAGTGCTCGACGCCAATTCGCTGGGACCCATGCGCGTCGTGGAGGCTTTCCTCGACAACGTCGCGAAGAGCCGGCAGAAGCGGATCGTCACGATCACGAGCGGCATGGGATCGATCGCGGACAACGCGTCCGGCGGTCGATACGCTTATCGAAGCTCCAAGGCCGCGGTGAACATGGTGATGAAGAGCCTCGCGGTCGATCTCGCGCCGCGTGGCATCACCTGCATCGTGATGAACCCCGGCTGGGTGCGCACCGACATGGGTGGGCCCGGCGGCAAGATCTCGCCGGCCGAAAGTATCAGTGCTATGCGATCGGTGATCGCAGCGCTCAAGCCGGAAGACACCGGCAAGTTCCTGAACTACACGGGCAGGTCTTTTCCCTGGTAGGTCGCGTGCCCGGCCGGCACGCTCAAGGCAGCACGCCCAGCTCGTCAAGCGAGCCGTGCAGGGCAGCGGCATCGCGATACACACGATACGCGCCGGCTGCCAGCAGTTCATCCTCACCGTAGCCGCCGCTCAACACACCCACGCTCAACATGTTGGCGCGGCGTGCCGCCAGCAGATCCCAGACGGCGTCGCCGACGACGTAGCACTCGCTGACCGGCACTCCGAGCTTCGCCTGGCACGCCAGGAACAGGTCGGGTTCGGGCTTTGCGCGTTTGACGTCGCGACGCTCGATCACGACGGTTTCCGGGCCGATGCCGAGCGCATCGAGAGACAGGTCGATTTCCGGGCGGCTGCCGGAGGTCGCGATCCCGAACGGAATATCGTGGGTGCGCAAGGTACGCAACAGTTCGACGGCCCCGGGCAGTGGCCGGCGTTCGGGCAGGAATTCCCGGAACAGTTCGCCGTGACGCCTGAGCAGCGTTTCTTCCTCCGCCGCAGTGATCTCGCGCCCGAGCTCGCGGGCGGCCGCGCGTGCGGCGAGGCCGCCGCTCATGCCGATGCGCCGATGAATGCGCCACCCATCGATCGCGAGGCCGCTTTCCGCAAACGCGCGCTGCCAGGCGAACACGTGTGCGTAAACCGTGTCGATCAGCGTGCCGTCAAGATCGAAGATCAGTGCTTGCATGCGCCGCCGCTAGTAGCCTCTGGCCAGCACGATATCGAAGACCCCGCGGCGCAGCCTGCCGTCCTGTTCCAGGTCGATTGCCAGAGATGGCTTGTGGTGGGCCCACACATCGTCGGCAATGTAAGGATCGCCCTTGAAATAGAGCTGCGTCGTCACCGGGACGTGCGTCGATTGCATGACCTTGAAGTGAATATGCGCCGGCCGTGTCAGACCCGCGAATTTCTCCAGTCCCGGTATGCCGGGCGGGATCGGGTATCGGCCCGGCATGATGGTCTCGACCTCATAGCGCCCTTGCTCGTCGGTCTGCAGCATCCCGCGCATGTGGAAACTGGTCACTTCGGTGAAGTTGCCGGGCGCAATCGTGTCATAGATGCCTTCGTGGTTCGCCTGCCACACCTCGATCAGCGCGCCGGGAAGAGCGGTACGGCAGTCGGACGCGAACACCGTGCCGGTCAGGATCAGCCGGTCGCCGGGCTCATCAGGACCCGCGAGACGCGCACGCCACGGCGCGCCAAACCGATAGAACGGGCCGACGACATCCTGTTCGGTGGGATGACAGACCCCGCTTGCGGCAAGTGCCGGCCCGGCGAGCAGCGTGCCCCCGACCAGCACGGCGTTCCTGTGGAGGAACTCCCGGCGTGAAATGCAGGGCGGTATTTCAGGTTCTGGATTCTTTGCCACTACTGCGTCCCCTCCTGTATTCGACAATCCGTAACTTGCATCAAATCTCCATCAAATCGCGGCCGACGATGATCTCGCCGCGGAAGTGCTGGCGCGCCGCATCGCGCCACATGTCCTCGGTGACGTACGGATCGTCCGGCGGCACGAAATGCGAGAGCACCAGCGTTCTGACGCCGGCCGCGGCGGCGACCCTGCCGCAGTCTTCGGCGGAAGTATGGCTGGCGAGCAGGTGCTGGCGCAGCGTCGAGGCATTCGGCACCCGCGCGACCAGCCGGTCCACGGCTGGCAGGAACAGCGCCTCGTGCACCAGCACGTCGGCGCCGCGCGCGAGTTCGATCAGGTTGTCGGACCAGGCCGTATCGCCGGAAACGACGATGCTCCGGTCCTCCGTATCCAGCCGGTAGGCGTAGGCCGGCTCCACAAGCGGGTGCTTGACGAGCGCGGATCGCACCGTCACGTTGTCGTCCTGCATGACGAGGCCCGGTTTCTCGAGGTCGTGTGCATGGACCAGCGGCACCAGCGGCACGCGACCCTCGTCGGCGATGCGGATGTCGATGTCGTAGGCATTCATCTCGAAGAACTGCCTGGTCATCTTCTCGATCGGCGGCGGACCCCAGGTATCCACCCGCGTACGCAGGCCGCTGGCCCAGGACAGCAGCACCAGGTTGCCGTAGTCGGCGTTGTGATCCGAATGATGATGCGTGATGAAAACGTGGCGCAGCCTGTCGAGGGACAAGCCAGCCAGCACGAGCTGGCGCGCGACGCCGTCGCCGCAATCCACGACGTAGAGCGCATCGTTGACGACGACCACCTGCGCCGTGGCGTTGTTCTGCTTCTTGGGTCGCGGCCCGCCACCGGTACCGAGCAGGATGAGGCGGGTACGCGAGCCCTGCGTCGTGCCAGGACGCGGGAGCAACGCCGCGGCACCAAGCGTCGCGGCGGCCGCCAGAATGCTGCGACGACTGTGGCGATGCACGGCGCTTAGTACGTCCAGCCGGTCGGGACGATCGTGAGGTTGCCGTTGTTGCTGGTCAGGTACTCGAGCGCCTGCCGCGCATCGGCCTCATTCTTCGCGACCGTGCACTGCGCCCGGTGTTGCGGGATTCCGTAGGTCTTCGACACGTAATCGGAAAATGCCAGGTTGTAATCGGTCTGCTGCCTCGGACCCATGGGCATGATGCTGGTACAGACCGTCATCTGGTTGGTCCGCGGAGCCGTGCCCGTTCCCACGCCGAGGCGGCAGTAGATCCATTGCCTGGCCAGCTCCCCTGCGGACGGCCCTGGCCCGTAGGGCGGGCTTTCTCCAGCGTGTGCGAGCGGCACGAACAACAGCCTTCCGAGTGCGAGGTAACGCATGACGACACCCCCTGTTGCGGATCGAGCGCAATCCTACACCGGAAAAGAGGGGACGCACCCTGGGCGCGTCCCCGGGTGCGTCCCCTTTTTCGCTAGCCCTGGAAGGGCGTCGCCAACTCCTCGCCACAGCCGCGGAAAGTCCGCCCGTTCAAGGTGACGGACACGGTGGCAGCAAACGGCCGGCCGCTCATCGAATCCGCGCATGCCACCGGCACGATCACGACGCGCAGGTCGTTGCCGCCGCTGACGGCGTGATAGGTGCGCGTGCCGTTGCTCGAGTCCACCTGCACGCGCGCTGCCGGCGTCACCGCCGTGCCCTTGCCGTAGTCATAGGTCAGCCGCATTTCCGAGCCCATGCGCATTTCCAGTTGCCAGCCGGGTTCCTGGCCGAGCGCGCGGAAATCGCGATCGCGGCGCAGTGCGAAGAAGACGCCGTCCCAGGGCGCGAGCGCGCGATCCCGATCGATCTCGATGAGCCGGGCGCCGAACGCGGTCCAGGGGGCGCCGCTGCAGGTGACGTCCATCACCTGGATCTGGCTGCGCGCGGCGAGCGGCGGCAGGCTGTCCGGCGCCAGCTTGAACTCATCCGCCAGGAATTGGTTGGTCGGCACCCGGCGCGCCATGTAGCCCGGACTTTCGCAGCGTGCGCCCGGCACAATCGCCGCACGCGCGCTCAGCCGCAGCGTTTCACCGTAACGCATGCTGACTTCATCAGCGCCCCGCGCGCTGGCGCCGGGCAGGTGATGCCCGACCACGGTCCAGATGCCGGTCGGCGATGGCATCGCCGCGGCGGCGGGCGCGCGCTGGATCGAGTTGCCTGCCGCTTGCGCCGTGGCCTGCGTCGCGACGAAGCGCAGCGGTTCCGGTCGGTCGGTTGCGTAGATGCGCAGCGTCTCCGCGTCCATCTCGAAACGCTCCGCGGCCTGCAAGGCCGCGAAATACACCTCCTCCTGCTGCATCCTCGCCGCCTCCGCACAGGCCATGCGCGTTGCCGCAATGCCGCCGAACTGGATCCGGTCGCCCTCGACGGTCACGACGCCATGGAAGCGATTGCAGGAACCGTTGCCGCTCGCGCGGCCATCGGATGCGAACTCGAGCGTCGGCTGCGAGCCGCCCTGCACGGCGGCACCGGCGAGGCTCTCCAGCCGCCAGGCCGTGCCCCACAATGCAATGAGTGCCGGTTCGCTCTCTGCTTGCCGGGCGACGACGGCCTTGCTTGCCTGCGCAATCGCATCCATCCGCGGCGGCTCGGCCGGTTCGAGCCGCATCTCGACGGGCTCGCCCGGGCTATGCATCCGGATCCGGAGTACGCCCTTGCCCAGCTCGAGGATATCGGTGGAGTACTGCTGGCCTTCCTCGATGATCGTCAGGCGGCCATCCGTATAACGCCAGATGCCGAATGCCGGCGTCGCGTTCGGCGAAGACATGACAAGCGTGCCGTCCGCGAGGAAGACACGGATCGAACCGGGCGCCACCTGCTTCGACTCGGTTACCTGCCAGACGGTGTTGACGAAGGAGGGGACGGATTCGGCAGTTGGCTGCGTCATAGCAGGCGCCGGAGCCACTGCGGGGGCGGGCTGCGGTGGATCCTGCTTTCCGCAAGCCACGATCGCGAGCAGTGAAACGACGAAGAGTGCGAGAGTTCTGGCGTCCATGCGGACTCCCCGGTTGCGTCGATCCTGTCCCTAGCCTACTCCTTTGATCGGCGGGTCGGCGCGAACGGGTCCGCTCAATCCCTACCCGGCCCCGCCCTGGCTCTTCTTCCCGCCATTTTCACGGCGCTGTTCCTGCTTCTTGCCGTACATTGCGAGATCCGCGCGCGACAGCAGCACGTCGATCGAGCTCTCCGCCGCGGCCGGCAGGTCTTCCGTGCCGATGCTCATCGAGAGTTTGTAGGCGCGCTCGGCGACGCGGTTGAACTCGTCGATCTTCTCCTGCAGCCGGTGGCTGCGGGCATCGGCACGCTCGGAGCGGTCCATCAACTCAAGCACGGCGAACTCGTCGCCGCCGATCCGCCCGATCACGTCAGATTCGCGGAACACGCTGTTCAGCACGCGGGCGGCGTCCATCAAGAGCGCGTCGCCGACCTGGTGACCCTGCGTATCGTTGACGTGCTTGAGGCCATCCAGGTCGATGAACAGCAGCCGACACAGCACTTTGGTGCGGCGCGACAGCCGCCATGCCTGGTCGGCCAGCAGCAGGAACCCGCGCCGGTTGCGCAGGCCCGTCAGTTCATCGGTCAGCGCCATCTGCTCCAGTTCCGCGCTCAGCCGCCGCAATGAATTGGCCGCTACCTTCTGCCCGGTGACGGCGGAGGCGAGCGTCAGCGCCGTGAGCGTCGTGAGCGCCATGAAGAACTGCAGGAACATCAGCGAGACGGCTGGCGAGCTCCGCGCGAAGGGGCCGGCGCCGTTGGAGGTCGCGACGACAGCGATCGCGGAGACGATACAGGTGGCGAGCGCCACGCCGCCTGGGCTCGTGCGGCACGCAATCCACACCAGCAGCGGCAGTGGCAGGAACGTCATCGGATACGCCACTTCGCCGAGCGGCGCCTGGTAATGGAAAACGAACGCGGTCACTGCCGCGAGCAGCACCAGCGCACTCAGCGATTCCGCCATCCGCTGCGGCAGCGCGTCGAACGGCAGCAACACGCGCGAGTTGAGCACCAGTGGCGTGATGACGAGCGCGCCGATCACGTCGCCGATCCACCACGTGTGCCAGGATTCAAAGAAGCCCGCATAGTCCAAGACGCCGCTGAGCTGCAGCGTTGTCACGCCCCAGGTCGCGGCGATCACGCAACAGAGCGCAACGATCGCGGCGAAACCAAGCGTCGCGGGCCCGGAAGAGAAGAGCCGGCCGAGACCGATCCAGCGCCGCAGCAGGTGCGCCGCCAGCAGCGCCTGCAGCGTCGAGCCGACGCCGATGCTCGCGGCCACTGCGAGGCTCGCGAAACCGAGGTAGGTTTGCGTCGCCGCGTACGACACCCAGGCGTTGATCAGGAAGGAGCCCAGAAAGACGCCGGGCCAGACGCGCGGGCCCCACAACAGCAGGCCCGCGAGCGCGATGCCGGAGGGTGGCCAGACCGCGGTCGCATAACCGGGCGGAACGGCGACCAGCAGCCCGAGCCAGCCCGTCGCGAAATAGGCGATCGCGAGCAGCGAGATCTTGCGCAGCAGGCTCACCGACCAGAAGCGCGCACGCGCGTGCAGTCGCTGGGTGTCGCCGGCCAGCAGGCGGGAACTGACGGGTTCGTCAGGCATGGGCCATCACGTATTCGGGTCTGGCGCCGGACAGATTCAGGCCAAACCAGCCTGCCACAGGCACCCCGAAACAATGTGAGACCGGTTCCGGGATAAGTTAATTGCGACGGGCCTCATGCCCAGCGCGTGAACTGCGTCACTTATCGCAGTGCCAGCCGCCGGGCCGCCGAGCGCAGGAGTACCCGGGAGTAGAATCGATGAAACCCGAGTAGCGCGCGAAACACAAACCCCACCTTTCGCTCGCCCGAGCGTTTGTTGAGGATCGGAACGACGGCCGAGCCGAAGTAAAGCCGCGTGGACCGGCCGCCCGGCAACGGCTCGCTCATCAACCACGAGCAGGTGCGGCCCTGAAAATCCGCCAGCAGCAACTGGTCCGGCGTGCGCGCCTCGACGTTCCAGGCGGCGAAAGATTCCCGCTGCCCACCGGCCAGCTCCCGCGCCTGCGCGTCGGTGGACGGGCGCGCAACGAACCAGGCAAGCAGCAGCCGTTCGAGCTTGAAGACCCAGGTCGTGTAAAACGCCTCGACATACTCGGCGTGCGGGACCGGGCGCGAGATCTCCGTCGCGTAGCAATCGGTGTAGGCGTCGCGCTCGCGGTAGCGACGAAGCAGGGCTGCAGCTGGTAGTTCGTGCGGTTGGATGGAGGGTATTGCCGGCATCAAGTGTCTGTCAGTCGGTCAGGATCGGCTGCCGCGACGCTGCCGCCTGACGACCGCTGCATCGCATCGTCAGGCGGCGCTTATGCTACTCAGCTTTCCCTTCAACAGGCACCGCATCCACCGGCGCTTCGAACGCTATAAAGAGCACACATGGGACGTCGCTGGCACACAAGCCGCTGTGTGGACGTTTGGCCGGACCATAAGCGTAGGTTCCCGCCTTCAGGATCGTAGCGCCCTGACCCTCGTAGGTGACGTGGAGTTCACCTGCCACCAGCACCATACGCTCGGCAGACGTGTGCCAATGCAGCGGCAACCGCGATTTCGCGGGCACCTTGAAAAAGACGTCGGCATTCGACTTGCCAGGATCTCCGTGCAGCACAGCTATCTGGCACCCCTCAGGCAGGAACGACGGGCAGGGTCCCCACTGAAGCTCGGGGTCGTCTGCGGCTCGGGCGATAGCAGGCTCATGCTCAGGCGATTGTGCGCGAGCAGACCAGGCAATAAGACTGGCCGTGACCAGCGACGCGGCGCAGAACACCATTGGAGCTGCGCGGTGCATCGTATGTGTTGTGTGCACGATGATTCCTTCTCTTGTCAATGTTACGGGCAACGCAAGTGTCGCCCAACGAGCGCTGCATCGCATAGTCAGGTCTTCCTGACTCAGGCCCTCAGGCGACCTCAAGCACACTCTTACGGATCTTTACTACGTCCGGGGATGTCGATGACGCGGCCATAGCCACCGCGCTTGAGCTCCCGCAGCCCGTCCCGGATCTCGAGGCCAATACTACGCTTGCGCTTGCTCATCGCCAAGTCTCTCTCGTATCTGCCTCAAAACATGGGCCGGAATGGAGTCGGCCACATTCCTTGGCTACATCGTCAGCGATCCTCATGCACCATCTTTGCCCGCCGATCGAGTTCTTTTGTACTCGGCTCGGCCTGCGCAAATGAACCGAGCGGGATTTCACCGGCCGGGATGTAGGTGCTCATGACGACACCGGTGGTCGAGGCCTGCGTACTGACGAGGCGCAGGGCGCCCGGCCTCGCGCTCGCCTCGAACAGCCGCTTGCCGCGCCCAAGGATCACTGGAAATGTCCACACGTTGTACTCGTCAACAAGTGACGCAGCCTGCAGCGACTGGATCAGTTGGCCGCTGCCGATGATCTGCAGGTCGTGGCCCGACTGTGTCTTGAGAGCGGCGATCTCCTCGATGACATCTTCTCCGAGCAAGGTCGAGTGTTCCCAGCGCAGCGTTTTCAGCGTGCGCGAGGCCACGTATTTTCTCGCCGCATTGAACGCCTGCGCGATCGGGTGGTCCGCTGGTTGGTACGGCCAATACGCCTCGAAGATCTCATAGGTCTTGCGGCCGAGCACCAGCTCGCGATTCTTGCCATCGAAGCCGCTCATGGAGCGATCCATGACCTCATCCCAGTAGCTGAACGTCCAGCCGCCGCAGGAAAAGCTCTCCGTGGGATCCTCCTCTGGCCCCCCGGGCGCCTGCATGACACCGTCAAGCGAAACGAATGTAGATGCAACGAGCTTTCGCATCGGCCAGTCCTTTTAGGTGTGGGGCTCTGCCTGGACGGCTGTGCGTTAACGTCTGCGGTGAGCGGGTGGCGCGAGGCGGAGTAGGGCGCTCAGGCGCTTGGCGTACTGGCAATGCGACGTCTCTTGCCGCGAAGTGCTCGGACCCAGAACCAAAGCTCACAGACAGCCCCGGCAGCGAGTGCGAGAGACCCACCTCCGTTCATGCCAATGGCATAGAGCGACAAGGCGACCAGAAGAAGAGCGATCGTGAGGAGGTGATACTTCATGAAAGCTCCGACAATAGCGGTTGGCTGCACGGCTGAACAGGTTCGACGTCTTTACATGCTACTGCGCAAGAGGCTTACGGCAAGACAGAAGCGGCTTCATTTTGGTAGCCATCGTGGTCTCGGGCAAACGAAACAGAGTAGCGTCGACCTCCATTCAAGGTGAGTGGCACAGGACGACCTCCAGGCCATTTTTACCGCTTCTCAAATCTGAGGGTGGCGTGGGGTTCGGATGAAAGCGCCTCAGCGTACGTGAGCTGGGGCGTGCAGCCCGTCATTCCGCTTAATCAAGCTCAAGCTGTCGTTCGTCGAATCCCTTTGCGATCAACCATAGAACCAGCATCAACAAGCTCAGAGCTGCGGGTATCAGCATCACGGCCTGGTAACGATAACCGAGCAGCGGCATCGCCACCGCTGCAATCTGGACGGGGAAGGCTACCAGCCCGAACGCGGCGAGCGCACGCGGAACCAGCGCAAAGCGAAAGAGAATACTCACGAAGACGAAGGCTGTGATTCCGCCAACCAGAAGATTGACATAATGCGCCGCATACCGCGATGAGCGCGCCATCTCCCCCAATGCTTGTAACAGCTCATTCGCGGCACCAGCCTTTGCGTACTCCTGACTCAGGGCAAGCATGTTCAGCACCGTAACGTTATCGACTGAGCTCGTTGAAAGGCCGAGCACACTGAGTGCGAGGTACAACAGGGCCATGCGCTCGCTGTACTGACGAAAGACCGGTAGTGCCGTGATCGCGACTGCAAGCGTCAGCGCGCTGGCCACAAACCAGAGCAGCACCGATACCCTTACCTGCAACACACTTCCTGCCGCATTGGCCAGAAAGCCTGGCGGTGCGCTTACGCGTGCCAACAGCACGAACTGCGCTAGAAAGGCAACAACAATCTGTGCGGACAGCAGGATGCCAACTATCCGGCCGACGTTTTTGGCGGATCTCATCACTAGTTACCTCATGACGATTGCGCTACGCGCCGTCCTCGGGACCACTTGAGACAGCCGGCGTGAAGGAAGGCCTAACGACCGCTGCATCGCATAGTTAGGCCACTAACTTCTGCGAGCGAGCAAAAAGCTCACCCAGAGTCAGAGATTGACTCCAGCAGTCGCGTAGCGCTATTCCGTATGTCGATTTCAGGCGATTGTCGAGAGTTTCAAGTTCTAGCGCATCCGGCCACCCCTGGGCAGGGTTCGCAGCCTTGTAGATGTCGTCATTTGACGCCGTCGGAAATGTGCGCCGCCAGACGCGACCTGCACACTTGCGCTCCCAATAGGGGCGAAGGGGCAATTGTGGTTTTGGTGCCATAAACGGCAGGACTATCGCGATCGCAATTGCCATGGCAATCGCAAAAATGCTCTGCGGTTCCATAATTGGTGGCCTAACTACAATTTGGGGGGCTTGAATGCGGTGAGCAATTGCTGCATTTGTGACCGTATAACACCGTTACGCCGGCCTGCCAAATCGTCGATCCTGCTTCAGGAAACGCCAGCCGCCTGCCGCACGCCCTCCAGGATCTGCTGCACCCACCCGGCGTGCTCCGACTTGATCAGCACCGACCTCAACGCAACGACTGTCGCATCATTCGCGAGCGTCGCATCGTCCGGCCAGAAAAACTTCGCCGGCAACTCCGCCAGCGCCAGGTGCAGGTCCCGTTTGGCGGCTTCGGCAAAAATATGACGTGCGCGTGCGGATGACTCCGCCAGGGAATCCGCCTTCACCGCCCACACCACGATGTCGAGCTCGGGCGCAAAGGCGACGACGAAGCCTGGATCGCCCGCCAGCGCGGAGTAGAGTTCCAGGGCGGCGCCCCGGCAGCCGTCCAGCATCCCGGCGAACTCGCCACCCCGCACCAGCGGCAACAGCCGCTGGGTCGCCCACAGCGCGACGGCCGCCGCGCCGGCCCTGGAGCACTCGAGGCTGATCTCGCCGAGGTGCATGTCGCCCGATGTGAAATAGGTGTACGGCGACTGGTGCTGGTAATACGTCCCGACCGCGGGATCGCGAAACAGCACGCAGCCGCAGCCATAGGGTTGCAGCCCATGCTTGTGCGGATCGATCACGATCGAATCCACTTCGCGCAGCCGATCGAATGCGGCACGCGCCGGAGACGCCAGGTTCGATGCGAGCGTGTAGTACCCGCCATACGCGCAATCGGCGTGCAGCCGGAACCCGTAACGCTCGCGCAGCGCCAGGATCTCCGGCAGCGGATCCACCGAGCCGACCGCGGTCGTGCCGAGAGTCGCGACCACGGTGCCGACGCCGCCGCGCTTGAGGCGATCTTCCAGGGCATTGAGATCCATCCGTGCAAACCGGTCGCAGCGCACGCTCTCGAACGGCAGCTTCAGCACGCCGCTGATGCGATGGTGCGTGTAATGCGCCTGCGAGGATGCGAGCACGACGGCGTCGGGCCGCAGCTGTCCCGCGACCCACAGCGCCTCGAGATTCGCCATCGTGCCGCCGCCCGTCAGGTGGCCGAGGTGCGTGTCCCAGCCGAACATGCGCGCGATCCCGGCGACCGCTTCCTTCTCCATCGGCGAACTCGCGCGGCTGCCGTCGAGCGCGTGGTTGTTGGGGTTGACATGCATCGCGAGCGAGTAGGCGAGGCGCGCCACGGGATGCGGCGGCTTCAGCATCTGGCCGGCGTAATTCGGATGGAAGTACGGGTAGTTGTCCTGCATGCGCGTGGCCACTTCGAGCAGCAGCTCGCGCACCGCACTCGCGCTGTAGCTGCGTCCCGCTGGTAGCGGGACGGCAGGCAGCCCTGAAAAGCCCTGCTCCAGCCGTTCGAGCGCTTCACGCAGCAGGGCGACGGAGTCCTTGTCGAACTCGAATCCGGGCATGGAGCGCCCTATCGGACGATCAATCCGGCCGGGCTAACTGCCCCCGCCCGCCGACTCGCTCATCGTCGCCTGCATCAGGATGCCTTTCCAGGTCAGCTCGAGTCCGTTGCGCTTGCCCTTCGGCACGAGCTTCAGCCCTTCCGGCGAGATGGTCAGCATGTAGGGCGCGTCGTTCAGGACGATCTCGCGCTTCAGCGGCTTTTCGAGTTTCGTTGCCATGGACCCTCCAATGTCGACAATGGCGCCAAGTATGCGCACTTCCGGCCGGATGGGGAACAAGAAGCATATTGGGCGTTCTAAATCAGTAGATTCCGGACGTGGAAAGGACGTTGTCATGAACACCGTACGAATCCGGTATGGGCTTGTCCTCGGGTTGCTGGCAGCCGCATTGCTCGCAACCGGCTGTGCATCGGGTCCGCGCGTGCGGGCCGAACGCGACGCCGCGATCGACTTCAGCCAATACCGTACCTTCGCCTTTGCCGACCCGCTTGGCACGGATCGCGCCGGCTACCAGACGATGGTGTCGCAGCACCTGAAAGCCGCTACCCAGCGCGAGCTGGAATCGCGCGGCCTGCGCCTGGTCGAGGCCAGTCCGCAACTGCTGGTGAATTTCAACGGCCGCCTGAGCGAGAAGTTCCGCACGAGCACGGTGCCTTCGTCGGCCCTGACACTCGGCTATGGCCGCGGCTACTACCGCTATCGGACCGGCTTCTACACGACCTGGCCGCTGTATGGGCCGGAGACGCGGGTCCAGTCGTATACCGAGGGCACCCTCAACATCGACGTGATCGACGCCGGAAAGAAGCAGATGATCTGGGAAGGCGTCGCGGTCGGCCGCGTCACGGACAAGACCTACGACAACCTGCAGCCCGAGATCGACGCGGCGGTTGCAGCGATCTTCGCGAACTACCCGATCCGGTCGGCTTCGCAGTTGCAGTAGCGCCGGCCGGAGTTCATCAGACCTGTTTCTCGGCACACCGGACGCAGCGCGCGGCGGTCAGATCGACGTCCAGGCGCCGCGCGTCGATAGCTTCTCCGCAATCGACGCAGATGCCGTATGTGCCTTCGTCGATGCGCCGCATTGCAGCGCCGATCATGGCGAGGGATCTTTCGCGGCGTCGCGATGCCTCCAGGGACATCTGCTGCATCTGCATCGCATCGATTCTGGAAACGCGCCCGACGGCTGCCTGGTCCAGCTCGACCGGTTTCACGTTCTCCTGTGCCGCCCGTTGCGACGCAAGCAGTTCGGCTTTCTGGTCGAGCAGCCGGGATCGGAGTTGGTCGAGGGCCGCCGGGTTCATCGGGGCCCGAGCAACGTGCTCACTTCGTCGAACCCGGCGGAATCCTTCGCGTACTCGAAGGTGCCGCGGTCTTTCATTTCCCGCGCACCGCGCAGGAAGGCGCCGAGCGCGGCGGTTGCGAGCGCGCTGCCGACGCTCACCCGCCGCACGCCCATCTCACCCAGCTCCGCGAGGCTGTAACGCTGCGGCTGCGTGCCCATCAGGAAGTTCACGGGCCGGTCCACGGACTGCACGATCGCCGTGATTTCCTCGCGCGTCGTGATACAGGGCGCATAGAGCACGTCGGCGCCCGCCTCCTGGTAGGCCTGTAACCGCTTGATCGTGTCTTTCAGGTCGGCGATGCCGAGCAGGAAGTTCTCCGCGCGCGCCGTCAACGTGAAGGGGAAGGGCAGTGCGCGCGCCGCCTCGACCGCGGCACGGATGCGATCGGTCGCGTGGCCGATCTCGTAAACCGTTTCGCCCGGACGATTGACGGAATCCTCGATCGAGCAGCCGGCGACGCCCGCTGCGGCGGCAAGGTGAATGGTTTCCGCGACCGCCTCTGGATCGTCACCGTAACCGTTCTCGAGATCCGCGCTCACGGGCAGGTCCGTGGCAGCGGCGATTTCCGCCACATGCGCAAGCATGCGCTCGCGCCCGACCTGGTTGTCCGGTACGCCGGAGGAGAACGCAAATCCCGCGCTCGTGGTCGCGAGTGCCTCGAAGCCGAGCCGCTCGAGGATGCGTGCCGTGCCGAGGTCCCACGGGTTCGGGATGATGAACGCGGCCTTGCGCGCATGCAGCGCACGGAAGGCCTCCGCTTTCTGTAACTGGGTCCGCATGGCCGGTTACAGCGCTGCTGCCGCGCGGGCGACGCCGCGCAGGCTGTTGAAGCGGTTCGGATAGAGCTCCAGGGAGCGCCGGTAGGCTGCCAGCGCATCGGCCGGTTTTCTCAACTCCATCAGCAGGTCTCCCAGCAGCTCGTGTGCAGGCAGCGTGGGCCCGGGTGTCACGGCGTGCTTGGGGGTTGCGGTCTCGAGTTCGGCCGCTTCCCGCATCAGCGTCAGGCTCGCGTCCGGGTCTCCTTCCATGTGCGCGACCCAGGCAGAAAGCTCGAGGCGCAGCACGCGGATATTCCGCATGAACAGGTCCTCGCCCGATTTCTGTGCGGCGGCTTCGAGCTCCGCGAGCCGCGCGACAGCCGTCTCCGCATGGTCGAGCCTGCCGAGATGGGCCGCGCCCAGGCCCAGCGCGAACCGGGAAATGGCCTCCGGCCACGGGAATCGATCCCAGGCAAGCGTCGCGGGCTGGCGCGGCACGATTGCGGCGGCGGCCGGCCAGTCGTGCCGTTCGAGTGCAGCGCGTGCCTGCGTGGAAGCGAGGTGAAATGCCGTCTTGAAAGTCGGTTCCAGCCGCTCGGTTGTGCGCAGGCGCTCGAGCTGCGCGGCGGCACTCGCGTGATCACCTTGCTGGAGATAGGCATAGACCAGGTACTCGATCGCGTGCGGGAACTCGTCCCACACGTACTCGCCGCGTTCCCCAGCCGGATGCTCGAGCGCAGCTTCCGCGGCGCGCAGGTTGCCGCGTATCACGCCGTCCCAGTCACCGAGCCGCGTATAGATATGTGTGGGCATGTGCAGGGCATGCGGATTGCGCGGTGCGGCGGTCTCGTACTTGCGCGTGATCTCCAGCAGCTCGCGCTCGCGGCCCGGTACGTCGTTCGAGTGGACCAGGTAGTGCATCGTGCCCGGATGCTCCGGGTTCTGCTGGTAAATGCGGATCAGGATCGCGGCGGCGCGGTCGGCATGCTCGCGGGAAATGGCATTGGAGGGCGCGGTGGCGAGGTGCGCGAGCGCGTAGAACGTCGCTGCCTCGGGATCGTCCGGAAAAGCGGCATATAACTTTTGCGAGGCCTGTTCCCAGCGCCGAATGCGCAGCCAGTAGTCCGGCGAGGCCGGTTCGAAAAAGAATGCCTCTGCCGCGTCGATGAAGAGCCGCTCGCGTTCGGTCGCCGGATTCAGGGCCCTGGCCTGCTGGACCAAATCCCATCCGCGCTGCAGGGCATCGGGCGACGGCCGCGTCGGCCACAGCGGCTGGAACAGGGTGGTTGCGATTCCCCAGTAAGCCATGGCGCATTGCGGATCGATCGAGGCAACCTGCTGAAACGCCTCGCGCGCCTGCGGATACGTCATGTGGTGCAGGAGCGCCGCGGCGCGGTTGAACTCCGCCTGTGCCTGCTCGGTGCAGCTCACTGGAAAATCGACCTTGCCGAGCGCGTGGCCGGCGTGCTGCTGGCCGTAGCCGCCGGCGGTGCCGCTTGCCAGCAGTGTGGCCGCCAGCGCGGCGGTGCGGAACAGCTTCAGGTACGTCATGCCCGCAGCCTATCGCCGCGGGCATGACGCCGGCAAGGGCCGATCGGTTCAGGCGCTCGCGCGCGCCTTGCCGAAGACCCTTTCGATCAACACCAGGATGTCGTTCCAGCCGCCGGTGTGCTTGGCGACGGCCTCTGCATCCGGCAGCCGCTCGTGCGTCAACACGATTTCCGTCGCGCCGCGCACGCGGTGGAACTCCACGGTCACCAGCGAATCGATGTGATGCGCGTGCTCCGAGTTCCAGGTGAAGACCAGCCGCCGCGGACGCGCGATCTCCTGGTACCGGCCGGTGTGGGGCACGGGTCCGCCCGGCGTGTGCATCACGATCTCGAACTCGCCGCCTACGCGCGCGTCCACCTTCACGCTCGTGTTCTGCGTGGGACCAGGGCGCATCCACACGGCCAGGCTCTCCGGGTCAAGCCAGGCGTCGAACAGTTCCTCGGCGGATGCCGCAATCGTGCGGCGCACGGTGAGCGTGGGGACATGGGCTACGGCGTTCATTTCCTTTTCCTCTTTCCAGTGAGCTTGTGCTTGCCTTTAACGAACTTTTCGAGCGCCGCGAGCTTGGCTTCCCAGAAGCGGCGGTAGAAGTCGATCCACTCGGCCGCATCCGCGAGCGGGGCGGCGTCGAGCGACAGGAAGTGATCCCGGCCGCGGATCTCGCGACGCACGAGGCCGGCGCGCTCTAGCATCCGTACGTGCTTCGACACGGAGTTCAGGGAGATCGGGAACTCGCCCGCAACCTCGGTTACGCGCGCTTCGCCGCGCGCGAGACGCGCGAGGATCGCGCGGCGCGTGGAGTCGGCAACGGCGCCCAGTACTGCGTCCAGCGGCTCGTTTCTATATTCACCCATATGGGTGAATATAGACCGACGAGGCAGGGAATGCAACAGGGCGTTATCAGGCGCGGATCAGCGTCCAGGCGCCGATCGCGATGAATCCGGCGCCGGCCACGTAATGGAGCACGCGTGGGCTCAGGTATTGCGAGACGAATCCGCCGGCCAGCACGCCGATGGCAGTTGCGACGATGAGCGCCAGGGAGGCGGCGACGAACACCGCGAGCTTGCTGACGCTCTGGTCCGCGGCAAACAGCAGCGTCGCAAGCTGCGTCTTGTCGCCGAGCTCGGCAAGGAACACGGCGCCGAATACGGTCAGCATCACTTTGATGTCCATGCGTCCTCGCAACCCGCGTTCGTGATTACCGCGCGGAATCGTCGCCGATCGCGGCCGCGATCCGCTCCGCGGCCTGCTCGGCCGTCAGCGTCGCGGTGTCGATTCGCACGAGCGGCTCCGGCAGCGGCGGAAACTTGAAGCCGCCATTCCGCTCGATCTCCTCGTACAGCGCATGGTCGGTCAGCTTGCCGAAAGCGCTTCGGCTCTCGTTGCCGAGCCGCTGCAGGATCGTTTCTCGCGGGCAGCAGAGCTCGACGTACAGCATCCGGCCGCCGCCGCCTTCGACGATGGCGCGCAGGTCCTCTATGAGATGAGATGCGACGGTCGCCTCGGGGTTGAACGTGAAGATGAACGAGCGCCTGGCAGCCGTCGCTTCCTTGAACGCCGCGCGCCACAACTGCGCGCGCAGCCGCACGAACCCCGGACTGCCGAACGGAAACATCGCGAGCGCCAGGTCCACCGCCAGGTGATTGTGGAAGAGCGGCAGCCCGGTGCGCCCGGCGAGCAGCTTGCCGATGGTGTGCTTGCCGGACGCAACCGGGCCGTGAATGAAGACAACCCGCATCAGTTCACGGCGCGACGTGAATCAGCGCCCCTTCGGGATCGGGATGATCATCGACACGCGCTCGCGATACTCCACGTATGCCTGGCCGTGGAAGCGGACCAGGTCCCGCTCCTCGAGCTGGATGGCGATCAGGATGTATGCAGTTGTCGCCAGCGTGAAGAGGAGATGGCCCGTGGTCATCGTCGGCGCCGACCAGAACGCGATCAGGAACCCCAGCATCAGCGGATGGCGCACGATACGGTAAAAAATGGTCAGCCGGAACGGCAGTTCCGTATACCGGGTGCCGCGCATGTACAGGTACACCTGGCGCAGCCCGAACAGGTCGAAGTGGTTGATCAGGAATGTGCTGATCAACACGATCGACCAGCCGAGCGCGAACAACGCCCATATCACGTTGCGGCCCAGTTCATTCTCGACGTTCCACACGATGTCGGTCATCGGCCGCCACTGCCAGAACAGCAGGATCAGCGCGAGGCTCGACAGCAGCACATAGGTGCTGCGCTCGACCGGCCGCGGCACGATTTTCGTCCAGACTGCCTTGAACCCGGGGCGGGCCATCACACTGTGCTGGACGGCAAAGACGCCGAGCAGCAGCGCGTTGATGAGGATCGCCTCGCCCATCGGACCCGGCATGCCGGAGTCGATGGCCTTCGGCACGGCGAAGTTGCCGACGAAGCCGATCGCGTAAAGGAACGTACCGAGAAACAGAACGTAACAGACAACGCCGTAGAGGACGGCCAGTATGCGGCCCATGGCATTACCTCCCCAAGTTTGGCCAGATGCGGAGATTAAACCCTTGCGGCGAAAAAGTGGACCGTTCAGCAGGAATCAGGCGTACCGGCGCCGGAAATGACAATCAATGGCAAGTGACGTGCTCGGGCGATCTCGTCCGACAAACCCGCCTCCAGTGCTCTCGACGGCTTGTGCCGCCGCCTCCGATTCCATATGACGCGCCGGCACCGCGACCGGATAATGAAAGAATGCGTTGGCACCAGCTCCCTGTTGCGGAGGTTCTGGCCCGGCTCGAGGCGTCGGCGGCGGGACTGAGCGCGGGCGAAGCGCGCCGGCGGCTGGCAGCGCACGGGCCCAACCTGATCGTCGAGGGCCGCCGCCGATCGTGGTTAGCGCAGCTCGGAGCGCAGTTTCTCGACGTCACGATCGTGGTGCTGCTTGGCGCCGCGTTCATCGCGGGACTGATCGGCGATCCGGTCGACTCGTTCGTCATTCTCGCGATCGTTGCCCTGAATGCAGTCATCGGCTTTTCACAGGAGTTCCGCGCAGAGCAAGCGCTCGCGGCATTGAAGGCGATGGCGGCGTCATCGGCGACCGCATTGCGCGACGGCCGCCTGACGATCGTCCCCGCCGGGGAACTGGTGCCGGGCGACGTCGTGCAGGTGGAAGCGGGTCGCGTGGTGCCGGCCGACCTGAGGCTCATCGAAGCAGCCGCGTTGCGGACCAACGAGGCGGCGCTGACCGGCGAATCCACTCCGGTGGACAAGGCGACGGATTCCCTGGAGGCTGCGGAACTCGCCGTGGGCGATCGCAGCAACCTGCTGCACAAAGGCACGTACGTAACGCGCGGCCGCGCGACGGGTGTCGTGGTCGCGACCGGCATGGCTACGGAGTTCGGGCGCATCGCAGCACTGCTGCGCGGCGTACGCGCGGCGCTGACGCCGCTACAGGTCCGCCTCGCGCGGCTCGGTCGCAATCTTGCCGTGCTGGTGATCGTGATCTGCGCCATCGTGTTCACGACCGGCGTGCTGCGCGGCGAGCCGTGGCTGCCGATGCTGATGACGGCGCTCAGTCTCGCGGTTGCAGCGATTCCCGAGGCCCTGCCGGCGGTGGTTACGATCTCGCTTGCGCTCGGCGCGCGGCGGATGATTGCGCGTCATGTGCTGATCCGGCGCCTGCCGGCGGTCGAGACGCTGGGATCGGTTACCTTCATCTGCGCCGACAAGACCGGCACATTGACCGCGAACGAGATGAAGGTCGCGTCGTTCTACTGCGACGGCGGGCTTGCCGCGACACCGGGAGATTCGCCCGCATGGCGCGCGCTGCTGCGCGCAATGGCGGTGAGCAATGATGCTGACCAGGACGCCGACGGCAGATTGATCGGCGATCCGATCGAGACCGCGTTGCTGTTTGCTGCCCAGTCGGCGGGAGTCGGCAAGCAGGACGGGCAACGGGACCTGCCGCGGGTCGGCGAGATCCCGTTCGAAGCGTCGCGCAAGTGCATGACGACGGTGCATCAGGCGGGCGACGGCACCTGGCTGTCGATTACCAAGGGCGCGCCCGAAGTGCTGGCCGAACAGTCGTGCCGGGTGCTGCATGCCGAGGGCGCACGTCCCATCGACCGCGCCGAGATCAACCGCGTCGCGCGCACGATGGCAGCCGAAGGGCTGCGCGTCATCGCGGTCGGCGAACGCCGCCTCGCCACGCTGCCTGATGATCTGACGCCGGATGCGCTCGAATGCGACCTGAGTTTCCTGGGCCTGATCGGGATGATCGATCCGCCGCGCGAGGAAGTGCGCGAGGCGATCGCGCAGTGCCGCCAGGCCGGGATCGTGCCGGTGATGATCACGGGCGACCATCCGGTGACGGCACTTGCCATTGCGCGCCAGCTCGATCTGGCCGCTGGCGAGAACACGGTGATCACGGGGCCGGAGCTCGAGGCGCTGCCGATGCCGGAGTTCGAACGCCGGGTCGAGGAACTGCGTGTTTACGCGCGCGTGTCGCCCGAGCAGAAGCTGAAGATCATCACGGCGTTGCAGCGCCGGGGTGAGTGCGTCGCGATGACCGGCGACGGCGTCAACGACGCGCCAGCGCTGCGGCAGGCCGACATCGGCGTCGCGATGGGCGTGACCGGCACCGACGTGGCGAAGGAGGCGAGCGCCATGGTGCTGCTCGACGACAACTTCGCGAGCATCGTGCGCGCGGTGCGTGAAGGCCGCCGCATCTATGACAACCTGCGCCGTTTCATCCGCTACCAGATGACGACGAACTCGGCGGAGGTCTGGACGCTGTTCCTGGCGCCGTTTCTCGGGCTGCCGGTGCCGCTGCTGCCGATCCAGATCCTGTGGATCAATCTCGTGACGGACGGACTGCCGGGACTGGCGCTCGCCGTTGAGCCGGCAGAGGGCAACGTCATGCGGCGGCAGCCGCGGCCGCTCACCGAGGGCATATTTGCGCGTGGGCTCGGCATTCACGTGCTCTGGGTCGGCCTGTTCATGGCGGGGCTAGCGCTCGGCGCACAAGCCTGGTTCGTCGAGGCCGGCGCGGACCAGGCGCGCTGGCAGACGATCGTCTTCACGATGCTGTGCTTCGTGCAGCTCGGGCATGTGCTGGCCGTGCGCTCCGAGCGCGAATCCCTGTTCACGCAGGGGCTGCTGTCCAATAAGCCGCTGCTCGGCGCGGTAGGCCTCGCCATTGTCCTGCAATTCGCGATCATCTACGTTCCGATGTTCAACGGGCTCTTCAAGACACAGGCCCTGAGCGCGGCGGAGCTCGCGCTGACGGTCGCGGGGGCGATCGGCGTGTTCACGGTGGTAGAGGCCGAGAAATGGATCAGGAGGCGGAGATCATGACGGCGTTCATGTTCGAGGCGCTGAGCGGCCACGGCCCGTGGCTGCCGCTGGCAGCGTTCCTGCTGCTCGGCGCGGTGATTTTCGCCGTGGCGTCCCGCTTGGCGCGCGCGGCCGACGCCATCGCTGATGCAACCGGTCTCGGTCGCGCCTGGATCGGCGCCATCCTGCTGGCCGGCAGCACCTCGTTGCCGGAGATCACGATCGACGTGAATGCCGCGGTGCTCGGCGTGCCCGATATCGGGGTCGGCGACCTGATGGGTTCGACACTCGCCAACATGCTGATTCTCGCGCTGCTCGACCTCGTCTACGCGCGCAGGCATCTGCTGCAGACCGTTGCAGTGAATCACGCGGTGGTTGGGCTGCTTGCGATCGTGCTGACGATGATCGCGGGCCTTGCGATTTCAGTGGGCGGATTCGGCCGTGTCGGTTTCGTGGGGGTGGAGACGATCCTGATCGTTGCGGTTTATGTCCTGGGCATGCGTGTTTTTTACCAGCTGACATCGGTAGCGACCCAGGGGCTCATTCCAGACCAACCGGCGGTCGCCCTGCGACCGCCTGAAGACAAGCGCGCCGGATTGCGGCCCGCCGTCTGGGCATTTGTCCTGGCAGCGGTGGTATTGATCGTCGTTGCGCCGCTGCTGGTGATCTCGGCTGAGGCGCTTTCCACCGAATCCCGCATGAGCCAGACATTCATCGGCACCCTGCTGGTCGGGCTGACGACGTCGTTTCCGGAGATCGCCACCACCGTGGCCGCCGTGCGGCTCGGGGCGATCGACCTGGCCGTCGGCAACATCTTCGGCAGCAATGCATTCAATATGTGCGTGCTGCTGTTCATGGACCTGGTCTACACGGAAGGACCGCTGCTCGCGGACGTGTCCGGCGAACACGTGATGACCGCGCAGCTCGCAACGCTATGCGTCGCATTCGGCGTGCTGGCGATCATGGGGCGCCTCGAGCGGCGCAGTGCCGTCGCGCGATTCGAGAGCCTGCTGATCATCGGCTGCTATGCAGGAGGCGTGTGGTTGTTGGCCAGCGGCTAGCGCTTCGGCGAACGAGCGCCCGGCTACGTGTGATACATCAGCACCGGCAGCGACGACCGGAACAGCATCGTCTCGGTGACGCCGCCGAAGATCCACTGGCGCAGGCGGTGGCGGCTGTAGGCGCCCATCACCAGCAGGTCCGAGTGCGTTTCGTGGAAGCTTCGCTCGATCTCGCTGTCGACGAATCGTCCGCGCGTGCGCCGCAGGTCCGCGCGAATGCCCCAGTGCGTCAGGTAGTCGCGCAGATGAGTGGCCTTGGGTCCCGTGCCTGAGTCCGGGCCGCAGGTGACGATCGTCACCTGTTCGGCCACTTGCAGGAACGGCATCGCTGCCGCGACTGCGATTGCCGCTTCTGGGCGCTGGTTCCACGCAATCAGGATGCGCTTGCCGAGCTGCGGGATCCGTCGTTGCGGCAGCACCAGCACCGGCCGCGCCGAATTGAACAGCGTCGCCAGCAGGAACTCCCTGGCCGGGCCCGCGCCTTTCGGCTTCGGCCGCGATACGACGGCAAGATCCGCGGTGGGCCCGCAGATCGCCATGACGCGGTCCGGCGTGCCGAGCATCTCGTGCCAGATGGCGAGCGAGGACCGGCCCAGGCTCGGGCGCTTCGCCTGGCGGAAGCCGGACTCGGCGGCCGATCGTGCAAAAAGCGCGCGGGCGGCGACGCTGTTGAGTTTGGCGTCATCGGCCCGGTGGGGGCGAACGTGACACCCGACGACGTTGGCCTGATGACGGACCGCGAGGCGGAAAGCGGCCGCGAGCGCGAAGACGCATTCCGGGCGGTCGGCGACGGGTACCAGGATGACGCGCATGACACGCGCATTGTAGCGACTGGGCATAGAGGGGACGCAAATAGGGACGCAACACTAATTGCGTCCCTGTTTGCGTCCCCTCAGAGACTCTTGCCGTAGACCAGGAACGTGTCGTCGCGCGTCCAGCCGACCGACTCATACAGCGACTGGCCGATCTTGTTGGTGCGCGCCGTGGAGAGTTCCATGCGCGCCGCGCCCGCCCGCCTGGCGTAGGCCTCGGCCGCGAGCATCAGTGCCCGCCCGGCGCCCGTGCCGCGTGCCGCTGGCGTGACAAACAGGTCGTACAGCACGAAGGTGTGCGCCGCGCGCACCGAACAGAAAGTCGGATAGAGCTGCGTGAATCCGACCGGAGCACCCGAGGCATCTTCCGCGACGATCAACACCGACTCCTTGCGCTCGAACCGATCGGCGAGGTATTGCCGCGCAAGCCCGAGATCCGGGGGCTGCTCGTAGAACTGCCGGTAGGCATCGAACAGGGCGACGACGGCATCCAGATCACCTGGCCGCACAAGGCGTGTCGCAATCGTGCTCATGGCTCACCCCTTGGCAAATCCTTGTCCAGCAGTTCGAATCCCGCGCGATCCGCGTAACCGTTCCGGCGGTAGAACTCGTGCGCGGCTTCGTTGCCGCGCCCGAGCTGCAGAGACACATTGGTGCAGCCTGTGCGCGCGAACTCCGCCTCCGCCATCTGCAACAGTTGCGCGCCGACTCCCCGGCCGCGGCAGGAGGGCAGCACGAAGAACTCGTCGATCTCCGCCGTCAGCCCCAGATGTTCGAGGCTGAACACGTACACCGCGAGCAGGTAACCGGCAGGCTGCCTGCCATTGTGTGCGATCCAGCCGGCGCCGAGCCGCGGGTCGCCACACAGGCGCTGAAGCTGCCCTGTCACGCTCGCCCGCTCGAACCCGGCGATGTCCTCGAACAGCCAGTACTGCTCCACGAGCGCGAGCAGCTCCGGGATGTCGTTCGCGGTGATCGGACGGATCGTCGTCATGGGATGCCGATTCGTTTCCAGTAAACCATCGTCGCAGTCAAGCCGCCATGCGGCTTCAGCGCGTAGTCCGGAATGATGCCGGACAGCGTGTAGCCCAGTTTCTCATAGAAGCGCGAGGCGCCATCTTCGGCCGCGGTATCGAGCACGAGCAGCGTCCGGGATTTCGCGACCGCGGACGACTCGGCCTCGCGCATCAGGCTGGCGGCGATGCCCTGGCCACGGTGGCTCATGCGTGTCATGAGCTTGGAGATCTCGGCGCGATGCGGCTGGTTGGGCGGGAGCTTCAGCAGCAGCGTCACCGTGCCGACCAGCGCATCGCCCTCCCAGGCGCCGAGCACGATGCGCTCGCCGCGCGATGCCGCGGCGAGCGAGTCCGCCCAGAATGCCAGCGCGGTCGCGCGATCGAGCGGGTGCATGAAACTGACGGATCCGCCGTGCGCGACAGTCTCGATCAGGAGGTCCGCGAGCATCTCGCTGACATTTGGCGCGGCGCGCAGCGGGCTGATTTCAATTCCGGTCATGCAACTCAGTCGATAGGCAATCCATAGCGCGACAGCAATTGTCTCATGCCGGCAGCGCCGTGATCGATCTGCGCCAGCTCCGCATGCAGGCCCACGCTCCGGGCCGCCGCGACGTTGACCTCGCGGTCGTCGAGAAACAGCACGGAGCCGCCCGGCAGCGCGAGCCGCCGCAAGGCCTGCTCGAAATACTCCGTACTCGGCTTGGCGTGACCGAGCAGGCAGGAGTAGAATAGGTGATCGAACTGCGCCGCGTAGCCGAGTTCCTCCGACATGAACTTCGCACGGATCGCCTGCTGGTTGCTGGCGAGCGCTACCCGAATCTCATTGCGGCGCAACTCCGCGACGACCTCCAGGATGTGCGGATCGGGCTCGATCTCGGTCCAGACGGCGAGGGCTTCGTCCAGCGCATCCGCTCTGCCCCAGCGCGCGAGCGCTTCCGCGAGCGTGAGGCGGAAATCCTGCGTGCCGTCGAAGCAAAACCGCTCGGCGGCGAACAGCTCGGTCAGCAATTGATTGGCGCGCGCCGGATCGTTGCACAGGCGCAGCAGGTTGGCGCGCCAGGTGCTGGACGTGCGCTGGATCACGCCGTCGGCGTCGAACAGGACAGCGGAGATCCGGAACGCGGTGGCGCTCATTGCGCGGTCGCGCGATTCAGCACCGTGTCCACAAACAAGGATCTCAGGTGCAGCACGGCTGGCGGTGAACCGCCGCGAAACGCCAGCCAGTAATCGAGGCCCGGTGCGTAGAAGACTTCGCGCGTTACCTGGAAGAGATCGTACTCGAGGCCATCGGCAACACGCATGCGCAGGCCCTGCGATGCCTTGCTGATCGTGAGCGGTCCGAAGTTCGCGGCCAGGTAGGTGCCGGCCACCACGCCTTGCGTTTCCCGGGTGAAGCGCTCGAATGTGACTGGCGCGCTAATCCGGGCGGGCGTCCCCGAGAGCGCGTCGATCAGCTCCCGCGCCAGAACTGCGCGACGCCAGGGCGGCAGCGTGCTGTTGCTGACGTAGGCAACGGATTCGTTGCGCGCGCGGTCCCAGTACACGAAGCTGTAGAACGCATTCAGGTCGCCGGTATCGAGCATCGCTTCGGTCGTGCGCGGCTGATCGGGGGCGAAATGTGGATCGAAAGTTGCGTAATCCCAGGGCAGGCCATTGCTGTGCGCGATCAGCTGGCGGACCGTCGTTGCTGCGTGGGGGTACCCGGGCACGTAGTCGGTGGCGGGCGCATCCAGCTTGATGCGACCCTCCTGCGCAAGCCACCAGATGCCAGCGGCAGTCAGCGTTTTTGCGAGTGAACCCCCATCGCTCGCGGTTTCGGGCGTGAAGGGAATGCGGGCATCGTGATTGGCGGAACCGAAGCCGCGTTGGTACACGACTTCGCCGCCGCGCAACAGGACGACCGCCCCGCTGAACTCATGGGCTTCGACCAACGGGGCAAGGATCGCATCGACCCTCTCGGAAAGAGTGGAACCAGCCGAAGCTTGCGCGCAGGCGACGAGAACCAACGCAAGCAGCGCGATGCTGCCTGCGGGCAAAAACCTGCTCAACGCAGCAGCAGGATGGCGACCCCGACCGCGACGCCGATGGCGGAGGCGATGACCAGCATCCGGATCACGATGGGTGCGCGATCCGGGAAACGTCGTTCGATCAGCTTGGCGATGTGCAGCATCTGCGTGCTCCTCGGACCGCGGGGCGGGCGGTCAGTGCCAGTATGCCATTCCCGTGGCCAGGCTACCTGCTGTCAGGTAATGGGCGGTCGCGCGGCGGGATGCGAGCGCTCAAAGTGCACTTCGCCGCTCTCGACGGCGCCAGTGCACTGCCATCCGGCCGCGCGATAGAAGCGCTCGGCGCGCGATCCGGGCTCGGTCGTGAGCCAGATCGGCGCAGGGCCCATCTCGAACAGCCAGTTGACCATCGCATCGTGCAGTGCGTGGCCGATGCCGCGGCCTTCAAATTGCGGCGCGACGAACAAGGCCCAGATATTGCGCCGGCTGTGATCGGCAACTGCAAAGCCGGCGATCCGGTCATCGACCTCGAAGACCCAGCCGCGGCCGCGCCTCGTGATCATCTCGCGCGTGTCGTCGTAGGTGATGCGCGCTGGATCGGACAGCACGTTCTCCTGCACCGAGAGGTGGATCTCGTGCATGGCAGGAATATCGGCGACGGTGGCGATGCGAAGGTTCACAGCTGACTGAGGAATTCGGGCGATTGCTGCCAGCAATCGTCGACTCAGCGCGGTTGAGACGCGAACGCCGTGCGGATGTCGATGAACTCCTTTCCCGCTTTGAGCAAGCCTTTCAGCGCCGGAAACATATCTGCCAGACTGTCCAGGATCGTACTGAGTACCGAGTGGCTGGTCTCGACGGCCGTGCTGTCCAAAGGCTCCATGTATGCCTGCGTGGCGCTGTCAGGTGCGCCGCCGCCTGATACACCGTGTCGTTCCAGCAGTTCATTCACATACGATTCGAATGACCTCAGTTCGTCGGCAATGAGCTCCGCTTCCTGCCAATGATCAGGCGAAGCAGCGCGTTCGTGCCAGGAATCCGCCATCTGCTGAAGTGCTGGATCGGCGGACAAAGCCGCAACCGCTTTACCTCCCCAGTCGTCAAAATGTCGACCCGGTGAATCGTCCTGGCCCTGGACGGGATGATCGATCAATCGCTGGATCGCCGAGCAAAAGCCTTTCCAATCAATCGTCAATGTCGGTGCCACAGAGCCTCCCGGGCAAAGAGCCAAAACTTGTCAGCAGTGTCACCTGCGCGGGCGCGCCCAGGGTGACGCGTCAGAGGCATTCAGTCGCGTTGCGGCGCTCTTCCGTGCGCACCCAAAAGAATCCGCACACCTCCCATCGCCGCAGGCCTTCAGCAGATCATTGCGCATACTTGGATAGCTCGAACCATCGTTCGATGTTCACGCCAGCTGCCGCGAAAGCCTCCGTTTGCGACAGTCCCGCCTGCCGCAGCAATTCGATCTCCCGGAGGAGCGATTGGCCTGGCACAAGCGCCACCTCCGGTGAGACAAAATCGCTCCCGGCAAGCAAAGGAATGCCCGCCTTGTGCAGCCGCCCGGTGAGTTCGATCAGGAATGCAAGCACGCGTCGGCGCGGCGCGTACATGGCGGTGTCGCGGCGCATCTCCGTGGAGACCTCGTACGCAACAAGGGTCGGAGTGATGGCAACACCGGTCCCGGCCAGATGCGCGAGTGCGGCGTCCCCCGCCGGCGAGCGCCACCAGGCCATCGCTGCATCGACATCGGCGGCATGCCCCGCATAGATCGGGCTCGCAAGCAGGGATTCCGCGGCGTGCTCGATACTGCCGACGCCTGCATCGGCCGCCTCCCATGCCGGCACACCCTTTGGCAGGTGCGAAGCGACCCGCAGGCCGCGGCGACGCGCCTGCTCCAGGGCAGCGAAGTAAGCGTCGCGAGGGATGGCATTGTGGGTCTTGATGAAATCCACTTTCATCGCTGCCAGCTCATCGACGGCGCGACGCGCTTCGTCCGGCGTTGTAATGGTCATGCGGAAAGGCGCGTCCTTCGGCCCGTCCAGCGCCGGACCGGAAACGTAGATCCTGGGACCTGCGCGCTTGCCGGCCTCGATCTCGGCGCGCCACTGCTGGAGTTGCTCGGCATCTCCACCGCAGTCCCGCACCGCAACGACGCCGCTCGCAACGAGCTGCGTCAGCGCCTCCTCGCCGTACCACGACACATGCGTATGAGCATCCCATAAGCCGGGTTGCGGGGCTTGCGTCGTACCGCAGCCGGCAAGCGCGGCTGCGGTCGACAGCAGCACCCGCTGCAAGCGGCTTCTCATGCGGGCGGCCGCGTGACCCGCGTCGCGTAAGCGTTCAGCGTGACGCCCGATGCCAGGACAACCGCGGCCACGATGAATACCTCGTGCTCGGCCAGCAGGCGCCAGAATGCCATTGGCGTGACGGTCGTTGGTCCGTGTCCCCAGTTATGGTGCACCACGACCGAGATCACCAGGCTGAATGTCCCGAGTGTCAGCGCTGCCACGGCAACGCGATTCGACAGCAGGACTGCCCACGCGCGAGCTGCGGGTTGCCTGCCGGCGTGGTCGCTCAGCAGCACGAATGCACCCCTTGTCAGTGCAAGGATGCCGACCAGGAGGGCGACGATCAGCGAAACGGAATGGAGAAAATCCACGGAGTCCTCGGCGAACAACCTGACGTCTGGCTAGACGTCATCGGGCTCAGAGCGCGCGACCGTCGAAGTGCGTGATCGGTATGTTCTCGAGCTCGATGCTCTCGATACAACGAATATTGATCGCGGCCATGGCCTTGCCCTTGGGATCGACGCCTTCGCCATATGGATGCATACCGCACTTCGGGCAAAAGCGGTGTTTGATGACGTGCTTATTGAATGTATAAGTGCTGGCGTGCCCGTCGGGCGTCAGCAGCTGCAGCTGCTCCCGCGGCACGAACCACATCAGCGTCCCTTTGCGCTGACAGATGGAGCAGTTGCAGGACGCCGCGCCGGCCAGCGTACCCTCAATCTGGAACGCAATATTTCCGCAATGACAGCTTCCTTTGTATAGCAAGTGTGGACCTCCTCGATGGTGAATTCGACCGGGGACTCGGGGCGGTGATGGAAACTTTACCGCATGCATGCCCGCCAGCCGTTACGACTGGACCATGGGCGGCTTCGCCAGGACCACCGAGGTCTCGACCTGGCGGGGCGATATCGTCCAGTAAGTCTGCAGCAGCTGGCCGGTATCCTCACCGGCCACGAGCACGTAGCCATGGTTCTGGTAGAAACGTATCGCCCAGGCGGCGTCGGCCCACGTCCCGATGAGAATCTGTCGCTGGCTCAGCCCCTCGAGGTGGCGGAGGAGCGCGGCGCCGACTCCTCGCCCTTGCTGGTCGGGCCGCACGTACGCGTGGCGGATCAGGTCGACATCCCGGACCCGCTGGACGCCCATGACACCCACAAGATCGTTGCAGTCGTCCTCGTAACCCCAGAAGTCAACCCCGGCGGCAATGTCTCGCTCGAGCTGGTCGGCGGGCATGTAAGGCTCGTGCCAGCAATCGGCGGGAATTGCACTGCGATAGCGTTCGGCCGCCGCATTCACGATCGCGAGCATCGCGGGGCGTTCATCTGCGCGGCAGTGGCGAATCGTGCTCACGAGGCGTTGCACCTGGAAGTTGATGTCACGTCTCGTCGAGTCTTTCATCACGAGATGTGAGCTTGCTTCGCCGTAGCTATCGCTCGGCCCGCATCACGTAAAGGATGTGAACGCGGCCCGAGTCCTCACGATAGAAGACCCGGCAGGGCGCTTCAACAATCTGGCGATATCGCCAACCACGAAGTTCCTGCGGCTTGGAACCGCTTTGAGGATGGGTGGCGAGTTGCCCCACATGGTGAAAGATGCGCTGCACGAGTTCACGGGCGGCATCCGGATTCTCCAGGGCAATGTAATCCGCAATGGCATCGAGATCGCTAAGAGCAGGTTCAGTCCAAACTACTTCAGCCATCGCGACATGCGCCGTTTGGCCTCGGCATGGGAAACGGTACGGCCTTCCTCAATGGCTTTTTCGCCACGGGCAATACCTTCAAGCAAACCCATGCGCCGCTGCAACGACTCATAAGTTGCGACATCGACGAGATATGCGCTTGGCACGCCGTGCTGTGTGATCAAGATTGGTTGGCGGTCGCGCTCCAACTCGGACAGCAACGCCGTTGCCTGGCGCTTCAGGGTGGTAACCAGTTCGGTACGCATAGAAGTGATACTAAAGTATCACTTCGGCCGATGCAAGTGGCCGACGAGACCTAACGTCCGCTGCAACCGGTTGTTAGGCAGCTATTTCTTGAACTTGTCGACCGCCTCA
>JBBEAB010000018.1:0-1170 GCA_040899645.1 Steroidobacteraceae bacterium | reverse complement strand
GAACGTGATCAGCTGGCGCATGATGGCGCGGAAGGCGTCGTCCACCTCGCTGTCCAGCTTCACCACGCGCATCGCTTCCGACACGTCCAGCCGCGCAAACGCATCCAGCGCCTGGCGCAGCATCGCCAGAGCGCGCTCGGCGACGTGCCCCAGGTCCAGGCGCGGCATGTGCTGGCGCTCGGCGGTGTGGATCAGCTTGGCCATGCGCGCGATCTTCTCGGACTCGTCGCCGATACGTTCCAGGTCGGTGATGGTCTTGATCACCGTGATCAGCAGCCGCAAGTCCACCGCCGCCGGCTGGCGCCGGGCGATGATGTGGCTGCACAGTTCGTCGAGCTCGACCTCCATTGCGTTCACGCGATGGTCGTCGGCGATCACCTTTTCCAACAACGGCATGTCGCCGCTGCCGAGCGCGTCCATCGCGCGGACGATCTGCTCCTCGACCAGGCCGCCCATCTGCAGCACGCGCGAGCGCACGCTTTCCAGCTCGGCGTCGAATTGCTTGGAGGTATGTTCCGCCATGACCCATCAACCTAGCACGTGGAGATGACCGAAATGTTACGCCTTCCGTGCGATCATCGCCCGCACCGTCCCCGCGGCCTCGCCCAACAGCAGCAGATCGGCCGGCCGCCGTGCGAACAGGCCGTTGGTGACCACCCCGGCGATGTTGTTCAGTTCCGCCTCCAGCCGCGGCGGATCGGTGATGACCAGGCCGTGGCAGTCGATGATCAGGTTGCCGTTGTCGGTCTTGGTGTTCTCGCGCATCACGGGATGGCCGCCGAGCTTGCGCAGCTCGCGCCCCACGTGGCTGCGCGCCATCGGGATCACCTCCACCGGCAGCGGGAACTTGCCCAGCACCGGCACCAGCTTCGAGGCGTCGCAGATGCACACGAACTTGCGCGCCACCGCGGCGATGATCTTCTCGCGCGTGAGCGCGCCGCCGCCGCCCTTGATCATGGTGAGGTGCTCGGTGATCTCGTCCGCGCCGTCCACGTACACCGGCAGCTCGTCGACAGCGTTGAGGTCCAGGACGCGGATGCCATGCTTCTTCAGCCGCTCGGCGCTCGCCTCGGAGGCGGCCACGGCGCCTTCGATGCGGCCCTTCATGCCGGCGAGCGCGTCGATGAAGAAATTGACGGTAGACCCGGAGCCGACGCCGACGATGGCGTC
>JBBEAB010000017.1:0-7510 GCA_040899645.1 Steroidobacteraceae bacterium | reverse complement strand
CTGCCCCCGTTGGCCGCTTGGGTACCCCTCCCAAATTGAGCCGCGTATTTTCGGTTGCGCGGGCACCGGTGTCAACGAGCAAAAAGCCGCTAAGTCACTGATCCCGGTCAGGGAAGGCCATGACCGCGACTGAGCAGCACGGCGATGAGCGGCAACAGCAGCCAGAGGCCCAGTCCGAAGGCGATGCTGGTGCGCACCCGCTCGACTTCCCGGCTCAACGGCGCGAAGACCGCGGCACTGCGGGCTTCACGGTTCCAGCGCAGGTACTGCAGGGCCGGCGAGATGGCCAGCAGGACGATCGCGGCGAAGATCACAATCTTCAACCAGAACAACCGGTTATCGAGGTAAAACTCCGGGTCCCGAGCGAAGAAAAAGGCCCGTGCCAGGCCGGTGGCGAGGCTTGCAATCAGGGCCAGAAAGTAGCCCAGGTCCACGGTCCCGAGCAGGCGGACCCCGTTCCGGTCCGGCAGGCGGCGGCACAGCCAATACTCGGTGATCAGCAAACCCGCCGCGGCGCCCGCTGCCACCAGGTGCAGCCAGGCGAACAGCGCCTCCGCAAGCGGCAGTCCGGTCGTCAATCCGCCGCCCCCACGAGCCGGGCAAAGCTCGCGGCATCCATATTGGACCCGCAGACGATCAGCCCGACCCGGCGGCCTGCCAGTCGCCTGGAAAGCGGGCCCAGCAGCGCCGCCGTCGCCGCGGCGCCGGCCGGCTCGACGGCAAGCCGGGCGTGCTCGAGCAGGAAACGCATCGCGGCGATCATCTCCTCGTCGCTGATACGCACGAGTGCATCGATGTTCGCGCGGCACAGCGCGTAGGAAATCGGCAGCGCATAGGGCGCGCCGAGGCTGTCGGCGATCGTCCTGACCTCGTCGATCGATTCCGGCTTGCCGCTCTGGAAGCTGCGATACATCGTGTCGGCGCCATAGGGCTCGACGCCAAAGACCTCGCATCCGGGTTTTGCCAGCTTGATCGCCGCGGCAACGCCGGAGGCCAGGCCACCGCCGCCGATGGGCACGATCACCGCATCGAGATCCGGCGCCTGCTCGATGAACTCGAGCCCGAGTGTCGCGGTTCCTGTAGAGGTGCGCAGGCCCTCGAACGGGTGGATCAGCGCGCGGCCCTCGGATTGCTGGATTTCCTGCACGCGGCGAAAGCCCGCGTGAACGTCGGCGACGAGTTCGATCTCGGCACCGTACTGCCGGCATTGCTCGATGCGAAACGGCAGCGACGTCGCCTTCATCACGACCTTGGCGTGGGCGCCGACGGACTGCGCGGCGAATGCCGTCGCGATCGCGTGATTGCCGGCGCTGATCGCACAGACGCCCCGCGCGCGTTCGGCCGCGCTCAGCAACAGCATGTTGAGGAGCGCGCCACGCGCCTTGAAACTGCCGGTGTGCTGGAACAACTCGAGCTTCAGCAACGGCCGCGTACCGGGTGCGAAGACGGCTTCCACCGCCGGCCCGGAAAGGGCCTGGACCGGCGTCACCCGCACGCGGTCGCCGAGCAGCTGGCGCGCCGCGCGGATCTCGGCGAGCGTGAGGCGCGGGGTTGCGGAAGGCTCAGCATTCATCGGCAGGCATGGTATCGGATCGGCAGCCGTCGACCCTTTAATGCACTGCAATAACAGGGGCTCGGGCCAGCGCTTTCCACCCCCGGCAAGGCCCGTCATACTGCTCGGAATCGTCGTCTCCAAGTGTCAGAAGAATTGCGGGGATCGGGAGATGGAGCGTCGCTTGCACAGCCGGCATCGTGCCCTGGCCACGGTCTATGTGGTCGTGCCGGGACGTCGCGGCGCGCTCTGCAAGGCCAACAACCTGAGCGCCAACGGCGTGTTCGTCGAGACCCGCAACCTGGGACTGGCGAAAGGGTCCATCGTCGAACTCGCGTTCGCGATCAATCTCGGCGCGATCACCAAGATCCATCGGCGCAAGGCCATCGTCGCCCATGTCTCGGGGGGCGGCACCGGCCTTAAAATGGAGTGCTACGCGGCGCGCTGAGCCGCCGCCGGCGAGCGAATCGTTTTCCATGTCGGGTGGGGGTTCCCGGTTCCGATGGGGACCGGGGCCCCGCCCCTTTTTTTCCGCAACCAGAGAACGGATCAACATGGCGCGCATTTACGACAGCATCCTCCAGACCATCGGCCGCACGCCGCTGGTGCGGCTCAACAAGATCGGCCGCGAGCTGCCGGGCCAGATCGTGCTGAAGCTCGAGTTCTTCAATCCCTGCGCGAGCGTCAAGGATCGCATCGGCGTCAGCATGATCGAGGCGCTCGAGAAGCAGGGCCGCATCGGCCCCGACACGGTGCTGGTCGAGCCGACCAGCGGCAATACGGGCATCGGCCTCGCCTTCGTCGCCGCCGCCAAGGGCTATCGCCTGGTGCTCACGATGCCCGACACGATGAGCATGGAGCGTCGGCGCATGCTCCAGGCCTTCGGCGCGGAGCTCGTGCTGACCGAAGGCGCCAAAGGCATGAAAGGCGCGATCGCGCGAGCTGAAGAAATCATCGCGAGCGATCCGAAACGCTTCCTGCTGGTCGGGCAGTTCTCGAATCCGGCGAACCCGGAAATTCACCGCCGCACGACGGCCGAGGAGATCTGGGGCGACACCGACGGCGCCTGCGACTTCCTGATATCCGGCATCGGCACCGGCGGCACGATCACCGGCGTCGGCGAAATCATCAAGAAGCGCAAGCCGGAATTCCGCTGCGTCGCGGTCGAGCCCGCGGCGAGCCCGGTGCTCTCGGGCGGCGAACCGGGACCGCACAAGATCGCGGGCATTGGCGCCGGATTCATCCCGGAGATCCTCAATCGGAAGATGATCGACGAGATCATCCAGGTGACCAACGAACAGGCCGGCGAGTACGCGCGGCTGCTCGGCCGCGAGGAAGGCATCCTGGTCGGCATCAGCTCGGGCGCCGCGCTTTATGCCGCGCTGCAGGTCGCCGGCCGCGAGGAAAATCGCGGCAAGCTGATCGTCGCAATCATCCCGAGTTTCGGCGAGCGCTACCTGTCCACCTGGCTTTATGAAGAAGCGACATCCAGTGCACCGCGCATCGTCCCCCTCGCCTGACGCGGCCGCGGGCGGCGACCACGCGGCACTCGCCGCGGCGCTGACGGTGCCGGGCGACGCCGCGGATTTCCAGGCGCTGCGACAGGGCAGCTGGCCCGACCGCACGGCGGTGCTCGCGGCGATCGACCGGCTGCACCGGCTGCTGATCGCGGAAACGCTGTCCGCGACCGCGTTCGAGGAAACGGCGGAGCGGCGCATCGAACGCGAACTCGACGAGATTGAGGCCGTGCTTGCGGCGGAGATGCGCATCGCGCTCGAATTCCCGGCGCGCCTCGGCGAAGAAGCGGCGCAGGATGCGGCATCGCTCGATGCGCGAGCGCGCCGCTTCGCCCGCGAACTGTTCGGGCAGCTGCCCAGGCTCCGCGAGCGCGTGTTCGAGGATGCGCGCGCCGCGTGGCGCGGCGATCCGTCGTGCCGCCACCCGATCGAGGCGCTGTACGCGTTCCCCGGCATCTTCGCGGTAACGCGCCACCGGATCGCGAATATCCTCTACCACCTCGATGTGCCGTTGCTGCCACGGCTGATCGCGGAGAACGCACACCACCGCACCGGCATCGACATTCATCCGGGCGCCACCATCGGCCGCGAGTTCTTCATCGACCACGGCACCGGCGTCGTGATCGGCGAGACCGCCGTGGTCGGCGATCGCGTGACGCTCTACCAGGGCGTGACGCTCGGCGCCAAGAGTTTCCCGGTCGATGCGCAGGGCCGGCTGGTCAAGGGCCTGGCACGCCATCCGATCATCGAGGACGACGTCACGATCTACGCGGCGGCAACCGTGCTCGGCCGCATCACGGTCGGGCGCGGCAGCGTGATTGGCGGCAACGTCTGGCTGACGCACAGCGTGCCGCCCAATTCGCGCGTGTCGCAGGCGGAACCGCTACAGTCGGGATTCGAGCACGGCGCTGGTATCTGAGGGGAGTTCCGGATGTCTCGCATTTCACGCCGCACGTTCAATCGCATGGCGGCCGCGGCCGGTGCGCTCACGATCCTGCCGTTCGGCAGCGCGTCCGCCCAGGTGCGCTTCGGATCGCCGCCATTCCAGCTCGGCGTCGCCTCCGGAGATCCGTCACCTGACGGCTTCGTGATCTGGACGCGGCTTGCGCCGGAACCGTTCGATCCTACGGTGCTCGGCCAGACGATTTTCGAGGTCAGCTGGGAAGTCGCCGAGGATGCCGAGTTCTCGCGCATCGCGAAGCAAGGCACCGCCTGGGCACGGCCGCATCTGGCGCATTCGGTCCACGTCGTGGTTGACGGCTTGCAGCCGGGCCGCGAGTATTTCTACCGGTTCCGGCTCGGACGGTACGAATCCGCCGCAGGCCGCGCGCTGACCTGTCCCGCTGCGACGGCGGCGACCGCTTCCATGAAGTTCGCATTCACGTCCTGCGCGCATTACGAACAGGGATTCTTCTCGGCCTATCGCTACATGGCCGAGGACCGCCCGGACCTGATCATGATGCTGGGCGATTACATCTACGAGGATGCCTGGGGCGACCGGCGCGTGCGGCAATTCGATCCGATTGAGGCCATCACGCTCGATGACTACCGGCGCCGCTATACGCAGTACCGCACCGACCCCGACCTGCAGGCCGCGCATGCCGCCTGCCCCTGGCTCGTGACCTGGGACGATCACGAGGTGGACAACGATTACGTGGGCCTCAGCAGCGAGCACGAACTGTGCGGCGGCGAAGGGGTGCGCGCATCGTTCCCCGCCCGACGCGCAGCAGCTTATCAGGCCTGGTTCGAGCACATGCCGGTGCGGCCGTCGCGCCTGCGGCCCGCAATGGGCATCCAGCTCTATGGATCGATCGACTGGGGTTCGCTCGCACGCTTCTACGTGCTCGACACGCGTCAGTACCGTTCGGTGCAGGTGTGCCCCAACCTGCCGACCGTGCAGCGCTGCGATTTCGAGCGTGGCCGCAAGATCCTGTTCGGCGGCGCAGGCGGCGGCGCCCACGTCAACCCGAACGAGCCCGCCTGCAAGGCCGCGCTCGCCGATCCCGCGCGCACGGTGCTGGGCGCAGAGCAGGAGCGCTGGCTCGACGGCGCGCTCGCGGGCAGCGGTGCGGCCTGGAACGTGCTCGCGCAGAACGTGATGCTGATGACCGTTGCCGAAGGCACTGCCGAATCGCCGCGGGTCTTTTCGGATGCCTGGGCGGGCTACCCGCCGGCGCGCGAGCGGCTGCTCGCCTCGCTCGTGAAGCACCGCGCGGCGAACCCGGTCGTGCTGACCGGTGACATCCATTCGTTCTGGATCAACGAAATTGCGAACGCCGCCGGACGCCCGGTCGCCGTGGAACTGGTGACCTCGTCGGTCGCGACGACGACTTACGACAAGAGCGCCACGCTGCCGCTCAACCCGGGCACGAAGTTCCACGATGGCCTGCACAACGGCTACATGCGCTGCGAGCTCTCACGCGAACGCCTGCGCACCGATGTCGTCGCGATCGACGATCGCGAGGATGCGCGCAGCGGCAGGAAAGTGCTGGCATCGTTCGAAACGCATGCGGGCGAACCGCGCATACGGCCGATCGAGGCAGGCTAAAGTTGCTGGTGCCGGCGGAGGGAGTCGAACCCCCGACCTGAGGTTTACAAAACCACTGCTCTACCAACTGAGCTACGCCGGCGCCGGCCGGCATTCTACCCGGACACGGCGCCGCAGGGCTGGACCTGGAGCCGCAGGATGCGTCCGCCTTCGCCGTGCAGCTGCGCCGCGTCCGGCAACTTCGCCGGCGGTTCGACGTTCACGTCGATCCAGTACACCGTGCCCTTGCGTTCCCGCTCGACGATGCGCGGCTCGAGGCCGAGCGCCTTGACGTCGTCCATGCGCCGCAGCGCCCGCTGCTGTTCACTGAAGAGTCCCAGCGAAATCGTGATCAGGCTGCCGTCGTCGGGCATCGCATAGGCATCGCCGATGCCAAAGCGGCGCAGGCGCTCAATCAGGCCGTCGGCGGCGGCGCGGTCCGGTATGCCGCCGAGCGAGACCCAGAAGCCCCGCCAGACCACGCCCTCCCCGGCCCGCTGGCGCGGCTGCAGCTGGTTTTCGCGCAGCAGCGTCGAGGCGCGTGCGGCGTCGGTCAGGTCGCTGAACGGGCCGAGACTGAGGCAGTTGCTCGCCGCCCGTGCGGCCTGGCGCGGGGCGGGCTGCGCGGGCGGCGCTTCCCGCGCCAGCACGAGCTTCGGGCCTTCGGCCCGCGCTGCGACCGCCTCGCCGGCCGGCTGCACGACCCAGTGGCTCCAGGCGTACCAGGCGATGTTCGCGAGCAGCAGCAAGGCAAATAACAGTCGCATCGGCGTGAAATCTAACACTGAACCGGCCGGACGCTCACTTCGCCGGACCGGATGCGTCGCCTTGCGCCGCCGCAATCGAGCAACAGGGCGCCGTCCGCATCCACGCCGCGCGCGAGTCCCTCGAGCGCCTGCTCGCCCTGCAGCACGCAGACCGGACGGTCGATCAACGCATCGGCGCGCTGCCATTCGTCCGCGAATGCCGCCATGCCGCGCGCGCCGAACTCCTCGAGCGCGAGCGCGAGCTCGTTGACGAGCGCGGCAACCACGACACTACGACCCGGAACCGCGCCAATTTCCATGAGGTCCGTGGCTGCCTGGCCATCGGCGCCGAGTGCCTCGTGCACCGCGCGCGGGAGGCGCACGTTGATGCCGACACCGACCACGACGTACGCGGGTCCGGCTGCTTCGCCGCGCAGGTCGATCAGGATGCCGCCGAGCTTTTTCGCACCCACGACGATGTCGTTCGGCCACTTGAGCGAGAGGCCGGCAAATCCAAGCCGGCTGAGCGCGCGCAGTCCAGCCACGCCAGCAGCCAGCGACAGCGCGCCGAGCGCCGCCGGCGCATCGCGAAACGTCCAGTTGACCGACAGGCAGAGCCCCGAAGCGAACGGCGCGAGCCACTGCCTGCCGCGGCGACCGCGCCCCGCGCGCTGGAACTCGGCCACGCAGGCGTCGAAGCGCCCCGGCGGCAGGTCGTTGACGGCGAGCAAGCGATCGCTGGTCGAATCGAGTTCCTCGTGCACTTCGAGATTCCGCAGCCGCGCAGTCGCCCATTGCGGCAGCGCGCCCTGGATCGTGGCAGCGTCCAGCAGGTCGAGCGGTGCAGCGAGCCGATAGCCCTGCCCCGGCAGAGCGTCAAACCCGATGCCCCACGCGTCGAGCTGCTGCAACTGTTTCCAGACCGCCGCGCGCGAAATCGCAAGTTTTGCGGCCAGCTCCTCGCCGGAATGCAGGCGGCCATCGGCAAGCAGCGCGAGCAGTTCGCCGCGCCGGGTCACGGGCGCGTGTTCCGGGGCCGCAGCAGCCAGAGTCGCTGCAGGCGCGGTTCACTGCCGGCATTCATGCGCCCGATGTTGCTGCGATGCGCGAGCACGATCAGCAAGGCCATCGCCAGCGCAAAAGTCATCAATGGCAGGCCCGGCGGGCC
>JBBEAB010000016.1:5953-7545 GCA_040899645.1 Steroidobacteraceae bacterium | reverse complement strand
GTCCCGCAGCCCTGACCAGCCACGCCAGGCGCGCAGCAGCGCGTCCTGGACCAGGTCTTCCGCCTGCCATCGATTGCGGCACAGCCAGTACGCGAAGCGGTAGAGACGGTTGAAATGATCCTTGACCGCCTTCTCGTAGGCCGCGTTCGCGCCTGGAGCCAGCATCAGGGGACGTCCCTTCATCACGGGTCGATGCGCATGAGACCGCGGGAGGACCGGATACCTTACATTCGACCGTGCCGCCGGCGCGCTGGCCGCGTCGACGACGGCCGGATATAGCTCCAGCCTTGGCGCTGTCAAGTGAACCGCCGGACCGACGATTCGACGAAGAGGCAGTGAAACGAGACTTGGACCTTGCCGGGCCCCGGAACCTTACATGCCCGCAATCAGGGGCAATGCGGGGGCGGCTTGCAAGGACGACGTGTAAGGACGGCGGCGAGCCGCGCGTCAGATGAGGATCGCCGTACTTTCGCGGCGATCCAATCTTGTCGTCAATCGGATAAGGAACCCTCCATGAGAAAGAAAATGAAGCACCTCCGGCTTGTTCTCGGTGTCGCTGCCCTGGCGCTCGCTGTGCCGATGGCGCAAGCGCAATCGGCAAATCCCTGCGCGGCCAAGAACCCGTGCGCGGCGAAGAAATAGAACCGCGCTGCGCCTGGCGGTGAGCAGGCGACAACGCGGCGCCGCCGACCGCGCCCGGCGCCGTGCAAGGCGCGGCCGACGCTTTTCTCGAGCGCCACTGGTCGCGTCCAATCGCGCCGCAAGGCCCGGTACCCGCCGGATTCAGCCGGCAGGACGCCGCGCTCGATGCGGACTCCTGCGGAAACTGTCACGTCCGGCAATTCACCGACTGGAAGACGTCCCTGCACGCGCAGGCGATGGGCCCCGGGGTGCTCGGACAGCTGCTCGACATGGCGCCGGATGCGGCCGAGGAACACCAGGCGTGCATCCGCTGCCACGCGCCCCTGGCGGAACAGGCGAGCAGCCTGTCGCAGGCCATCGCACGGCCCGGCGCTGCCGGCGGGCAGACTCTCCTGCACGAACAAGAGCTGACCTGCGCCGCATGCCACGTCCGCCGGCACGAACGTTTCGGTCCGCCGCGGCGCGACGGTTCCGCGCCGAAGGCCGGCGATACAGGCGCGCCGCATGGCGGCTGGCAAGCGAGCACGGCGTTCGAGGACTCGCGGTTTTGCGCCGCATGCCATCAATTCGCGGAAGGCGACTTCGCGCTCAACGGCAAATTCCTGGAGAACACCTACGAGGAGTGGAAGGCCAGCCGCTACGCCCGCGAGGGGCGATCCTGCCAGTCCTGTCACATGCCGGATCGGCGCCATCTGTGGCGCGGCGTCCATGACGAGCAGATGCTGAAGAGCGCTGTGACGGTGGCCACGGCGGCGCCGGTGCGGACGGCGAGCGGGATCGAGGCAAGGCTTGAGATCCGCAATACCGGCGCCGGACATCGCTTTCCGACGTATGTCACGCCCGCGGTGATCGCCGAGATCTACCAGGCCGGCGCCGACGGGAAGATGCTGCGGGGCACGCTGCAGCAGCACTCGATCGCCCGCCGAGTGGAACTGGACCTGTCGCGCGAG
>JBBEAB010000016.1:0-5853 GCA_040899645.1 Steroidobacteraceae bacterium | reverse complement strand
CGCGCGAGGGTCACTTTGTTCGAGGAGCGGCGGCCGTTGCACGGCGCGCACGCCGCAAGATGAAGCACCCCCGCGGCCGGACTCACCAGGGGAAGCGATGAGCGGTGCACTGACGTGGCTCGGCCGTCGACTTGCGGATTTCCTGTCGCAGGAGCGGCCGCGCGGGGAGCAGGTGGGCCTCGTCGACCCCGCCGTGCTTGCCGCGACGCTGCGCCCGTGCGACGTGCTGCTCGTCGAGGGCAACACGCGGATCAGCGTCGCGATCAAGTACCTCACGCAATCCACGTGGTCGCACGCCGCGTTGTACGTCGGCAGCGCGCTCGGCGCCGCGTCCGACGGCGGCGAGGCCCGCGTATTCATCGAAGCCGATGTGCGCGAGGGCGTGCGCGCCGTTGCGCTGAGCAAATATGCGTTTGTGCACACGCGCATCTGCCGTCCCATCGGCCTCACGGCGGAGGACGCGGCCAAGGTCATCGCCTACGCCGCGGGGCGAATCGGCCATCGCTATGACCTCAAGAACGTGATCGATCTCGCGCGCTTTCTGCTGCCAACGCCGCCCGTGCCTGCACGCTTGCGGCGCCGCATGATCGCGTTTGGCAGCGGTGATCCGACGCGCGCGATTTGCTCGACGCTGATCGCGCAGGCGTTCCAGGCGGTACGCTTCCCGATCCTGCCGGAGGTGTCGCACGTAAAAACGGGCGATCCGGCGTGCGACGACTGCTACAAGGACATCTTCCGGATCCGCCACCATAGCCTGTTCGCGCCACGTGATTTCGACGTGTCGCCGTACTTCGACGTCGTGAAACCGACGATCGAGGCGGGGTTCGACTATCGCACGCTGCGCTGGGCGGCGCCGAACCCGCCGCTCGAGTCCTCCTGAAACAGCTTTCGTGCTGCGCCCGGTGAGGAACCGAGACGTAAACCGGAGGAGATGCGCATGCTAATCGATTACCTGAAAGGGCTGACGCTCGGGCGCGCGCTCCTGTGGTGCTACCTGATCTGGTATCTGGTGATGGCGGCGGCGTATTTCGATCCGTCGCCGCGGCTGTGGCTGACCTCGGTGGGGTTGAGCCTGGTCATCGGCTGCGCTCTCATTCTGAGCGTGTCGGCACCGCAGGCAAGACGCCTGGACCGCTGGCAGGTTTTCAGGCTGTTTTGCATACCGTTTTGCGCGTCCAGCTTTGCAGCGCTGGCGAAGGACCGCGGGTTCATCCTGATCTTTTCTTCCGAAGTCCTGGTGTCCGCATCGGCGCTCGCGCTGTGCGCGGTATTCCTGGCGCTCGTCGGCCTGACGCGTTGGCTCGCCCGCTAGCCGCCTCAGCCCGCCTCGTACACCACGATGCCGTCCAGCAGGTCGCCCTGGCGCCGCCACGGCCGTTGTTCGATCACGCGGCGGGTGGCCGCGTAGCCCGCCTGCCGGCGCGCGCGCACCCCGGCGCAGGTGAAATCGATGTCCCGGTAGAGGTCTTCCCCCTCGATTCGGGGGGCGAGCAGGTTGACGAGGTGCATGCGCGTCGCGCAGCCATAGGATGCGAGCTCGCGCGTAGCGGGATCGTCGCGCGCCTTTTCCGGCAGTCGGCCGGCGAGCTCGCGTATCACGTGACGCAGCCGGTGGATCTGGTCCTGGCGGCGCAAGTGGCTGCGGACGCGACTCGCGTACTGTATTTCCTTCTGCCGGCCCAGCACCTGCAGCAGGGACTCCGGCTCGGGGCCGCGCGGATTCCACAGCTGTACCGCGAAGATCACCGAATCGCGGCGCGGCTTATCGTCCAGCACGGCTTCCACGGGCGTATTGGAGTAGATGCCGCCGTCCCAGTACGCCTCGCCGTCGATCCGCACGGCGGCAAACGCGGGCGGCAGCGCGCCCGATGCCATGACGTGGTCGAGGCCCAGATCGGTGTGCCGGCTGTCGAAATAGCGCATCTCGCCGTGCGCGACGCCCACCGCACCGAGGGAAAGGCGCACCTGTTTTTCCTTCAGCCGCCCGAAATCGACCAGCTCGAGCAGCGTCTTGCGCAGCGCCGCGGCATCATAGAAAGACGCCCGCTCGACCCCGAGCCGCGCGCTCATGCCCCACAGCGCCTGCGGATTGGGCTCGAAGAATCCCGGGACGCCGTGCATGAAAATGCCCAGGTTCGACATCGCGTTGCCCGCGTCCGGCCACCACCGGTTCGCCGCCGGCAGGTCGTTGCATGCCTGGTCCCAGAACGCCGTCAGCCGCGCCAGGCGGTCTGCGCCCGCATTGCCGGCGATAATCGCGCCGTTGATGGCGCCGATCGAGGTGCCGACGACCCAGTCGGGCTCGATGCCGGCTTCGTGCATCGCCTCGTATACGCCCACCTGGAAGGCGCCGAGCGCGCCGCCGCCCTGGAGCACCAGCACCACCTGGCCTGGAAGCGCTACTGCGCGGTCCATCCGCCGTCCATCGGCAGAATGGCGCCGGTCACCGACGCCGCGTCGTCGCTCGCGAGGAACACCGCCATCGCGGCCACCTGAGCGACGGTGACGAATTGCTTGCTCGGCTGGGCGGCAAGCAGGACGTCCTTCACCACCTGTTCGGCGCTCATGCCGCGCGCCCGCGCCGTGTCCGGAATCTGCTTTTCCACCAGCGGCGTCAGCACGTAGCCCGGACAGATCGCGTTGACGGTGATGCCATGCTCGGCCGTCTCCAGCGCCACGGTCTTGGTCAGCCCGGCGAGGCCGTGCTTGGCCGCGACATAAGCCGACTTGAACGGCGAGGCGACGAGGGCGTGCGCCGACGCGATGTTGATGATGCGGCCCCAGCGTCGCGCCTTCATCGCCGGAACGCAGAGCCGGACGGTGTGAAACGCCGCCGAGAGATTGATCGCCAGTATGGCGTTCCATTTGTCCACCGCAAAGTCCTCGACCGGCGCCACGTGCTGGATGCCGGCGTTGTTCACCAGGATGTCGACCGTGCCGAATTCGGCAAGCGCCCGCCGCATCATTGCCGCAATGGCTTCGGCGCTGCTCATGTCGGCAGCGTCGTAGCGTACCGTCACGCCATGCTCGGCGGCGATTTGCGAGCGTAGGTTCTCGACCTGCGTGGCGTCGCCGAGGCCGTTCAGCACGATGTTTGCGCCGCGTGCGGCAAGCGCCTGCGCAATGGCGTGCCCGATACCGCTGGTCGAGCCCGTGACGAGTGCCGTCTTGCCCTGCAGCATGGCGCTTGGTCGACCGGCCTGACCGATTGCTTACAGGCCGCGCCGGTTCATGCCGCGCCACCGGCGGCAGCTCAGTCCTCGTCCTTCTCGAGCACCTCGGGAACTTTCCGCGACGCACGGCGCAGAAAAGCGATTTGGCGCGAGAAATTCCTGCACCCTCTGCACATCATGAGGTGCAGCCTCAATAGCGAGCGATCCAAGCGTCCCAGCGGCTCCTCCATCGCGCGCGAGGACAGCTTCGACGCCTGCTCGCAGGAATACATCAGCTTACGCATGATCGCCGGCGAACCAGTTCTCCGTCATGCAGGAGCGCAAGCTCAGCCTCGCCCTGTAAAGGATCACGTGCAGGTTGGACTTCGATATCTGCAGTTTCTTACAGATTTCCTCGGTCGACAGGTCCATTACCTCGCGCATCGAGAATACGAGCGCGTGACGTTCCGGCATCCGCTGGCAGCACTTCTGATAGACCCGCCAGAACTGCTTCGATTCGAACGCGGCGTCGGGCAGGCCCCAGTCCGCGGGCGGATCGACCCACCGGCCGCTGGCATTGAACGAGTTGCCGGCAGGGCCGTCTTCTTCGCCGAGCTGCAGCACATCCACCGGCAGGCCGCGGCCGCGTTTCCGCACGAGGTCGATGATCTTGTGCTTGAGGATGGAGGTGAGCCAAGTGCGCAGCTGCGATCTGCCCTCGAACGCATCATGCTGCGCGAGCGCCGCGATGAGCGTGTCCTGCACTGCGTCCTCGGCGAGCGACGACTCGCGCAAGTGGAAGAGAGCGTAACGCATCAAGTACTTGCGATGCGACTCGAGCGTTCTTGCCGATTCCTCGTTCCCGCCCACCGTGCCATGCTCCCGGCCGTCGACCGAATTGCGTGGCGTCATTCTGCCATGCCCGGCACAGCCGCCGCCGCAATGCCGCGTAAGAAAACGCCGGAGGCCGCCGTCTAACGCCACCGGAGGCAATTCGATGCTCAAGATCGCCCGCCTGCTGCTTCTTCCCATGCTCTTGCTTGCGCAAGCGCCGTCCGCGGCGTTCGCCCAATCCGCTCCGGCGCTGCCGGGAACGCGCACTGTCGCGTCATCGCACGGCTTCGACGCCCTGGCCGCGCGGCTGGAAAAGGCGATCGAGTCGAACAAGATGGGTCTGGTCGCGCAGGCGAGCGCCAGCCGCGGAGCGGCCGCGCGCGGCGTGAAGATCCGCGGCAACCTGGTGCTGATGGTGTTCCGCAACGATTACGCGGTAAGGATGCTCGCGGCGAGCGAGCCGGCCGGCATCGAGGCGCCGCTGCGGATCTACGTGACCGAAGGTGCGGACGGCAAGGCAAGCGCCACCTGGCGCGCGCCGAGCGCCGTATTCGCGCCCTACGGCAGCGCGGACCTGAACGCGATGGCGCGCGAGCTCGACCCGGTATTCGAGAACATCGTCCGCGATGCGACCGGCAACTGATCCTCGCCGCAGGCAATCGCCGGACGACCCCGTGCGCGAGGACGAATGAGGCCGCTGGGCGCAGCCGTCAAGGCACTGGCTTTCGACACCGGCGGCACGATCCTCGACTGGCACGGCGGCATCAGCCGTGCTTTCGCGGCCGCGGGCGCGCGGCGCGGCCTCCAGGCCGACTGGCACGAGGTCACCAATGAGTACCGCCGCCGATCGCTGAAGGGAATGGTCGGGCAGGTGAATCCCGGTTTCAACTTCGACGACCTGCACCGCACCGTGCTCGACGAGGTGATCGGGCATTTGCGGCTCGATGCATTGACCGCCGAGGACCGTGACGCGATATGGCGCGCCTGGCACACGCTCGACGCGTGGCCGGATTTCCCCGCGGTACTCGCGCGACTGCGGCGCAGGTACATCGTCGCATCCTTCACGCTGCTCACGACCTCGCTGGTAATCGACGTCTCGCGGAAGAACGGCTTCGAATGGGACGCGATCATTTCCTGCGAAATGATCGGCCACTACAAGACGCGTCCGGAGGCCTACCGCACGGCGGCGAAGTGGCTGCAGCTCGATCCGTCGGAGATCCTGATGGTGGCCTGCCACAATTTCGACCTGAACGCGGCGCGCGGCTGCGGATACAAGAGCGCCTTCGTGAAGCGTCCCGCCGAATGGGGGCCCGCGGGACCGCCAGACCCGGCGCCCGATCCGGCGCATGACATCGTGGTGGACGATTTTCCGGTGCTCGCGCAGCGACTCGGCGCCTGATTGCGATTTGCGGGATGCGACCATGGGATTCAAGACCGGGCGAACCATCAGGTTCGCGTACGCCGCGGCGGTGGCGACGCTGTTCGCGCAGGGAAGCGCCTGCGCCGAGCCGCTGCGCAACGGCTTCGATCTGGCCGGCGCGCTGGTTCCGGTAGAGGAGATCCTGCAGGGCGGACCGCCGAAAGACGGGATTCCGGCGGTCGATCGCTCGACCTTTGCCCGAGCGGGTGAGACGACGGGGCTCCGCCCGGACGACATGGTGCTGGCCATCGTTCGCAACGGCATCGCCAAGGCATACCCGATCCGCATTCTGAACTGGCACGAAGTGGTCAACGATCGTTTCGGCGCCGACGATGTCGACATCACGTTCTGCCCGCTGTGCGGCTCAGGCGTGGCTTTCGAATCCAGGGCTGGGGGCCGCGCAATGCGCGCGGCCGTCCTGATGGAGGGGGTGCTTCGTCCGAATCC
>JBBEAB010000015.1:0-1185 GCA_040899645.1 Steroidobacteraceae bacterium | reverse complement strand
GTTTCGCCGCGCTCGACGCGCCGCAGTAACTCGCTGGCGCGCTGTCTGAGCTCCCGGACGCCGACCGATGTCATGTGCTACTTATAGCACGACGTGGTGTCTGGCCACCGATGAGACGCCGAGCAAGCCAGTCCAGACGTCGATCAATCAGTGCCCAATCGGTGTAAATCGGTGGCTAGCACGGTGTTCCGCGTGGGCACCGCGTGGTCGTCACGACGGGGATCGCGATCGCGCCAGCCCGCGCGGCCTTCAGGTTCTCCGGCTCGTACCGTGAATCCGCGTGAGCCACTCGATCGATCGCTGATTGATGAATCGCTTCGCCGTCGGCCACCTGGTGGCCGAGCGGCCGCCGGAACTCCCCGAACATGCGGTACTTCAGGCTCATGGAATCGCGAAGTTCGGAGTTGAAGCAGGCGCGATAAAACGTCAGGAACGCCTGATCGAACTCCAGGCCGAGGTGCTCGGCCTTTTCGACGATCCAGTGGAGCGCTTCATTCGCCAACCCGTCGGGCGCACAGCCGCCGCCGACGTTGGTATGCGCGCCGGCAAACCAGGCCTGCTCCAGGGTGCCGTTCCAGTTCGCGATTCGTGTCCAGAGATTCGGCGCAAATGGCTTCCGGCGCTCGTCGATCGCCAGCGCGTGGCAGGCGTGCTGGATGTTCGGGTTGAGGCCGACATCGTGATACTGATACTTGCCGGCGTTGAAGACCTGGCCAAGCACGCCAGGCGCGCCGAGCGCGCCGACCGTATCGAAGACCCCGATCAATCGAATCGGCGGACACGGCCGCGTGTCCTTGACCTTCCGGAACGCCTTGGCCCATTCCGCCGAGCCTGGCCGCTTGCTGGTTTCATAGCAGCCGTAAATATCCGGCACGTAGAAGTCATCGTCTTTTTGAACGAGCCCAACCAGGTTCATGAAGCCGGCGAGGCTGCGAACCGTAAAGGCGCCGCGGCTGAATCCGAAGAAATACAATTCGTCGCCGGCCTGATAGTTGTAGACGATGAAGCGGTACAACTGCCGGATGTTCTCCTCGATGCCGCGCCCGAACGCGCCGCCGCTGAACTTATCGACGGCGTTGCCGGTGCCGAGACCTTCGTCGTAGTAGACGACCTGATCGATGCCGTCCGCGGACTGCGGCAAGACCGCCCGCGCAATCTTGGTGACGTTGCTCGGGCGCCGCTTCT
>JBBEAB010000014.1:0-7626 GCA_040899645.1 Steroidobacteraceae bacterium | reverse complement strand
GTGATCACTCGTGATTCGGCGAACGCCTCTGCGGATCTGACAAAGTAGTACTAGGTCACCCGGAAGTTTCGCATCATCCCCATGTCTTCGTGTTCGAGGATGTGGCAGTGGTAAAGATACACCCCGGGGTGGCTGGTGAAGGTGACCTGCACCCGGACCGTTTCACCGGGCAGCACCAACACCGTGTCGGTCCAGCCGGCATCGACGATGCCCGCGCGCAGCGCGTTGGCCGCGCTTCCGCCGGTGCGATCAAGCACGCGGAACTGGCGGCCGTGCATGTGAATCGGGTGAGCCGCCTCCATGCCCATGCCGTTTGGCTGGTTCACGAATTCCCACACGTGGGTGGATCCGGCGGCCACCGTCTCGTCTGCCGCCACGCCGTCCATCGAGAAGTCGCGGCCGGCGAGCAGCCACTGCATCCGCTGGAAGAGCAGGGGCACGCGGCGGAGCGGTGCATCGGGGCGCGGCGACCATGACACGTCGAAGGTTGGCAGTCGATCGCGGAGCTGGAACGCCGGACCCGTGCGCGCGCGCGTCCGCAGCGTCATGATCCTCAACTGCGCGCCGTTGGTCGCGGCTGACGCGCTGCCCAGCATCCCCATCATGCCGACGCGGCCGGCGTCGGCTTCCGGGTAGGCCAGGCTGTCCAGGTGCACTTCGCTGCCGGGGCCGAGGCCCGTCAGGTCGAGCAGCAGGTCGGCGCGCTGGCCGGGCGCGAGCGTCAGCACGCGCCGATCGAGCGGGCGCTCCAACAGTCCCCCGTCGCCGCCAATCACCGTCATGGGCAGGTCGCGGCTCCAGGCCAGCTTGTAGATGCGAGCGTTCGAGCCGTTCAGCAGTCGCACGCGGTGCCATCCGGCATCGACTTCGCGCGTGGGCTGCAGCTGTCCGCTCGCGAGCACGCGGTCGCCCAGGAATCCGTTCATCATCTCCATCGGGGCGCCGCCCTGATAGACAAGCTGATTGCGCGCGTCGAAGACGCGATCCTGCAGCACGCAAAGCAACTCCGCGTCGCCCGACGGCAGCGACAGCGCGGCTTCGTCATCGTCGGTCACCAGCAAGAGGCCCGCGAGGCCCTGGTATACCTGCGCGCCCGTCCGCATGTGCGGATGCGGGTGGTACCAGTACGTCCCTGCACGGTTCGTGACCGTGAAGTCGTACACGTATTCCTGCCCGTGGCCGACCGCGAGGCGCGGATGGCCGTCGGCACTGGCCGGAACGTCCAGTCCGTGCCAATGAACGATCGAATCTTCGCCGAGCTGGTTCACGAAGCGGACGCGGATCTGTTGTCCTCTCCGCAGCCGGATCACCGGGCCAAGGTATGAACCCGGAAGCGTCTGTAGTGTGTCGGCCGGGCCTTTGATCAGGCGGCCCGTGAAGCGCCACACGCGCGTGGTCGCGCCCGGCAGCAACGGCACCTGGTCGGGCGCCGCGGTCAGCGCGAGCTCGACGTCGGGCACGAACCCGTCTGGAGGTGACGTCTGCGGTGCGAACGCGTCCGGCCGCGCGTCCGCGGGCGCCACGGCGCAGCCGGCCCCGGCGAGCGTGGACAGGCCCAAAAGACGGAGCAGTTCGCGGCGATGCATGGTGTGTGTACCTGACCTCAAAAGGCCCGACCTTCTCCCGCTTCCTCAACCGTCTGTCCGTCACGGATGTAGTAGATGCGCTTGAAGGTGGGAATGATCTTTTCGTCGTGGGTCACGACAATGATGGCGGTGTGGTACTGGCTGGCCAACTGATGAAGGATGTGCATGACCGCGAGGCCCCGCTCGCTGTCCAGCGGCGCCGTCGGCTCGTCGGCCAGGATCACCGGCGGGCGGTTGGCCAGTGCCCTGGCAATCGAAACGCGCTGCTGCTCGCCACCCGACAGTTCCGATGGAAACGCCCGGGCCCGGTGGACAACATCAAGGGCCTCGAGAAGCTCGGTCGCGCGCGTCCGGGCCACCCCGTTCGGTTGCCCCGCCAGCATCGGCAGCAGCGCCACGTTGTCGATCGCATCGAGAAACGGGATGAGATACGGCGCCTGGAAGATGAAGCCAATCCGATCCCGGCGCAGCACTCGCAGGTCGGATATCTTCCATCCATTGTCGTAGATGACGTTGCTGCCTACGGTCATCCGGCCGCGCGTCGGTTCGATGACCGCCCCCAGACATTTGAGGAGCGTGGTCTTGCCGGAACCGCTGGGGCCGATGAGCCCGACGACCTCTCCCGGCGCCACCGACATATTTACGTCCTTGAGCGCGAGGACGGCGGTGTCGCCCTCGCCGTAGCGTTTGCTCAGCCCTTCGATCTGGATGCCGACGCCCGTTTCCATGTCAGCCCCCGATCGCCGTCGCCGGATCGACCCGGAGTGCCGCGCGGATCGCGAGGGTGCTCGCGAGCACGCACACCAGCATCACGATCACGAAGCCGCCCACCGCGTCCCGCGGCTCGAGCAGGACGTATCTCGGAAACGCCGGTCCCCAGATGGTGGCGGCGATCTTCCCGACGGCGAAGCCGATCAGCCCCAATCCCAGCGCCTGTTGCAGAATCATGCTGGCGATGGTGCGGTTGTGAGTGCCGATCAACTTCAACACGGCAATCTCCCTGATCTTGCCCAAGGTCATTGTGTAGATGATGAAGGCCACGATGGCCGCGCTGACGATGGTCAGAATCACGAGGAACATGCCGATTTGTCTCGACGCCGTGGCGATCAACTTCGCGATCAGGATGTCTTCCATCTGCTCCCGGGTGAACGCCTGCAGATGCTTCCAGCGGCGGATGTCCTGCGCCACGCCCTCGGCCGATCGGCCTGGAGCCACACGGACCAGAACCGCGTTGACGTTGTGATTGCTCGTCTGCGACGCCTCGATGGCGTCCAGCAGACCCGGCACGCCGGGGCGGTTGAACGCGGGATTGGCGGCCGTGCGCGCCCGCTCGCTGACGATCGCGTCGTTGTCTTTGAGAAACTGCGCTTCTTGCGCATCCTTGAGCGGGACGAACACCATCGGGTCGCCGCCGGACGACACCATGCGCCGGGTGAGGCCAACCACGGTGTAGTCGTGGCGACGGATGTGGATGCGATCACCCACTGCGAACCCGGCGCTCACGTCGGCCACGGCCTCGTAGTGGCTGCGGGTCACGCGCCGGCCCGCGATCAGGAAGGCCGGCTCGCCCGGCTCGCCGGCGACGAAACCCACGACCATGGCGCGTACGTCGGCACCGCCCTTTCGGACCTGCATCGTGAGATAAGTGACATTGGCGGCCCGCGCCACGCCAGGCATTCCCAGAATGCCGCGGTAGACATCGTCGCGAATGCTGGACGGCTCGGCATACGGGCCGAGCGTGTCTTTCTGCACTACCCACAGATCGGCGCCGCTGTTGTTGAGCAGCACCTTGGCGTCGTCCACCATGCCGCGATAGACACCCGCCATGGTGAACGTGACACCGATGAGCAGTCCGAGACCGAGACCGGTGAGGACGAACTTGCCCCATGAATGCAGGATGTCGCGGCCCGCGAGGCTGATCATCTCGCGTCCCCGCGCAACGCCGCCACGACCGTGATGCGGCTGCCGTCCTCGAGATCCCGCTCGCTGTAGACGACGACCTCGTCACCGGCAGCAAGCCCCTCGAGGATCTGCACGGTGCCGTCGAGTCCTTCCGCACCCGTGGCCACCGGAACGAAACGCAACTGCCCGTCCGCGCGCAGCCAGACACCGGTGCCGGCGCCGCGATGGCGCAGGCTGGCATTGGGAATGATCACCGCGTTCCGGACTGCGGGCAGATGCAGCACAACCTCCGCCATCTCCCCCGTGGACACATCGCCCGGCACACGATCGAACGCCACTTTCGCGATGCGCTCTTCGGTCACGGCATCGCTGGTGGGCTCGACGCGAACGACTTTACCGTCAAGGGGTGTCAGGGGATCGGATCGCCGCGTGATGGCAGCCGGCAGCCCAACACGGAGTCCAGCGGAGCGGCCCTGGTCCAGCCGCACCGTGATCCACAAGCTGCCGCGATCCTCCAGCTTGAGTACGGACTGGCCGGCAATGACGGTCGAACCGGGTTCCGCGTCCCGCGACGTGACGACCCCGTCCACCGGGGCGGAGAGGCGGATGTTCCCGCGCTGCTGTTGTGCTCCGCCGAGGTCGGCGTTCAACCTGGTGAGGTCCTGGCGCGCGCTGGCCAACACCGCCTCGGCGGCGGCGAGTTGTGCGTTTGCCGATTGCTGCGCCTGTCGGGCCGTATCCACGTCGCTCTGACTGATGACGCCCGCCTGACCCAGTTCCTCGCCGCGGCGCGCCTCGGTTGCAGCCAGGGCCTGCCGGCTCCTCGCATCGCGCTCCTGAGCTTCAGCCGCCGCCACGGCACTCTTCCCACGGTCAAACGCCGCCACGATCGAGGCAATCCGCGTGTCGAGGTCCACCGGCTCCATCTCCGCAAGGAGCTGACCGGCCCTGACGTTGTCCCCGACGTCGACGAGCACGCGCTTGACGCGCCCGGCGGCCGTCGGCCCGAGGAGGTAGGCACGTTGCGCCTCAACGGTGCCGATCCCGAAGAGGGCCGGGCGCACCTCGCCCGTGACGGCTTGCGTGACGGTCACCTGGATCGGCGCCAGCGGGCCGCTTTGCGTGGCCACCCAGCCGAGTGCGAGCAGCAGCGCCAGGCCGAAGGCGGCAAACCAGAGCTGCCGTGGCGCGGTGAAGGGGAGTTTCACTCTCGGATGCCCGCTCTGCGGAGAATCGCCATCATCGGGCACCAGCGCGTGAACGCCGACTGGAACAGGTTGAGCGCCACGAACAGCGTGAACCACAGGAAGTTCGGGTTGACATAGATCCCCAGCAATACGCTGGCGGCCACAAAACCGCCGGCAATCATCCGCAACGATTCTTCAACGTTCATGGTGTGCCCTCGCGAGGTGTGTTGACAGTGCCGGAATGAACAGCACGGGCCGCTGGCAGGCGCCGAGCACCCTGGTCACCGGGTCGCTGAGGCTCCACGCCGGACGATCGTGTCCGGTGGCCATCACCACCAGCGAGGCTCGCTGCATGACGCCGGCATCGCAGTGCGCCGCCGCGCCCGCCTCGATGACCTCGCCGCCGGCGAGACCCGCAAAGTGATCTGCGCAGCGGCGTGCCTCCGCGCTGAAGGCGGGCCCGTCGTGCACCAGCGCGATCTGCCCGAAGAGATCGCGCAATGACGTGTCGCCCGCGCGGGTCACGAGGACGGGCACCGTGGCCGCGCGCACGATCCGCTCGGCCACCGAGCCCAGCCACCAGCGTCCCGGCCCGCGGCGGCCATGCGTGCCGACCACGATCAGGTCGGCCGCGGCGGAGGCATCCAGGATCGCGTCGACCGGGGGCTCGTCGACGACAACGGCGTGAACGCGGTGCGATGTGGCGACGGCGGCGAACCGGGCGAGGTGATCGGCGGCGGCCGCTTGCGACTGGCGGCGTTCGGCCTCGAGCCGCTCGATCTGTTCCAGCGTGAAGTACGCCGGCGGCTCGAATCGCTCCGAGTGCACGACACGGATGCGCGCGCCGAAGATCGGCGCCATGAACCCGGCGATCGCCAGCGCGCGCGCCGAGGCATCGCCGAAGTCCATGCCGACGACAATCGACTTCGGCGGGCACTGCCACAGAACACCGGGTGAGCCGTTCACGATGTCACCTCGATTGGCGCGAGCACCACGTTTTGGACCGCGGGTTCGTGACGCCTGGCCATGTAATAGAGAACCGGCACCGCCATTCGCGACAGCAGCAGCGACGCCACCTCGCCGGCCATCAGCGAGATCGCGAGGCCCTGGAAGATCGGATCGAAGAGGATCACGCCGGCGCCGACGATCACCGCGGCGGCCGTGAGCGCCATGGGCCGGAACCGCACGGCGCCGGCATCGACAACCGCCTGCTCGAGTGGCAACCCGTCGCGGAGCCGCAGCTCGATGAAGTCCACCAGGATGATCGAGTTGCGCACCACGATGCCGGCGCCGGCGATGAAGCCGATCATCGACGTCGCGGTAAAGAACGCGCCCATCGCCGCGTGCGCCGGGAGGATGCCGACCAGCGAGAAGGGAATCGCAGCCATGATCAGGAACGGTGTCTTGAAGGACTGGAACCAGCCGACGACGAGCACGTAGATGAGCAGCAGCACGGCCGCGAACGCGAGACCCAGGTCGCGGAACACTTCGATGGTGATGTGCCATTCGCCATCCCACTTCATGGCGTACTTGGATGTGTCGAACGGCTGCGTCGCGTTGAACACGTCGAGCGCATATCCCTCGGGCAACGACAGCCCCGCGATCGCTTCGTTCATCCTGAGGATGGCGTAGACCGGGCTCTCGTTCTCTCCCGCGAGATCGCCGGTGACGTAGGTCACCGCCTGCAGGTTCTTGTGGTAGAGACTCGCGTCTTCATTGCTACGCGCGGCCCGGGTGATCTCGCCGACCGCCACCGGCCGGTGGCCGCTGAGGCGAATCGACTGAATCGCTTCGAGGCTGCGCTCGCCGCGCGGCAGGCGAATCACGATCGGCACGTCCTCGCGCGCCCGCGGATCGTGCAACAGCCCGGCGGTCTCGCCCGATCCGGCCATGCGAACCACCGAAGCCACTGTCGCGGACGACAGCCCGGCGGCGGCCGCCTTCTCGCCGTCCACGACGAGCGTGACCTTCGGGTGCGGCGCCTCGACGTACCAGTCGGTATCGACCACGCCCGGCGTCTGATTGAAGATCGCCCGGATCTGCGCCGCCACTTCCATCCGGCGGTTGGCATCCGGCCCGTAGATTTCGGCCACCAGCGTCTGCAACACCGGAGGTCCGGGCGGCACTTCCGCGACCTGCAGCGTGGCGCCGAACGTTGTCGCGATCGGCAGCAGCCGGTCGCGCACACGCCTGGCCACGTCGTGGCTCTGCACCGCTCGCTCGCCCTTCGGCACGAGATTCACTTGCAGGTCGGCCAGGTGCGGCGCGCGCCGCAGGAAGTAATGGCGCACCAGCCCGTTGAAGTTGTACGGCGCCGACGCGCCGACGTACTGCTGCACGTTGACGACGGTCTCGTCCTCCAGCGCGGCCGAGGCCAGCGCCGAAGCGACGCGCGCGGTTGACTCCAGTGCCGTGCCCTCCGGCATGTCGACCATCACCTGGAACTCGCTCTTGTTGTCGAACGGCAGCATCTTGACCGTCACCGCCTTGAGCGGCACGAGCGCACCCGCCGCGAGCAGCAGCATGGCCACTCCCGCGAGAAAGATCGCGCGCATGCGCCCGCTCGCAATCAGCGGGCCCATCACCCGCCGGTAGAGGCGCGTGAACAAGTCCTCTTCGCCATGGTCGTGATGCGCCGACGGCTTCAGCAGCCGCAGCGCCGCCCACGGCGTCACGACGAAGGCGACGACGAGCGAGAACAGCATCGCCGCCGATGCGCCCACCGGAATCGGACGCATGTAGGGGCCCATCAGGCCGCCGACAAACGCCATCGGCAGGATGGCCGCCACCACGGCGAGCGTGGCCAGGATGGTGGGGTTGCCGACCTCGTCCACGGCGCGGAGCGCCACGGCGGCCATGCCGTTCGACGCACCGGTCTGCAGGCGCGCATGCCGCACGATGTTCTCCACCACCACGATCGCGTCGTCCACGAGGATGCCGATCGAGAAGAT
>JBBEAB010000013.1:0-1191 GCA_040899645.1 Steroidobacteraceae bacterium | reverse complement strand
TCCAGCGCCATTCGCCGGTCTGGGCGTGCTGAAACCTGAACTCGAGCACGTAGTCCTGTTTCTTCGCCAGCGCCTGTTCCACCGCCTGCGGCAACCGCTCGCGGTCCTCGGGCGCCATCAGCGCCAGCAATCGTTCGCGGCTGTGCTGCAGGTCCCCGGGGGACAGTCCGAACAACGCGACGATCTCAGGGCTCCACCACACAGTATTCATGCTGAGATGGCGCGACCAGGCGCCCATCTTTCCGGCCTGCATCGCGAACGCCAGCACGTTACGATTGTCGCGGAGCGCCGCCGCGGCGCGGGCGCTCTCGACGGCATACAGCGTGCGTTCGGCCGCCTGCTCGAGCAGTTGCGCTTCGTGCGTAGTCCACTCGCGCGGCCGGCCGTCGCACATCACGAGCACGGCCGCCAGCTTGCCGCCACGCACCAGCGGCACGCAGACCAGCGACACGATTTGCATCCGCGCGTAGGTCTCGTGAGCCAGCGGCGTATCGGTGAGCGGATCGGTGCGCACGTCGCTGATCACCACGGTGCGGCCGGCCCTCAACTCGCCGGCCATCAGGGGACCGAACACGTCGATTGGGTATCGCCCGGCCACCGTCGGGACTTCTCTCGTGTAGCCGCGGGTGATCGTGATCTGATCCTGCTCGGGCGACACTTCGCCGTAGGCGCAGCGGATCACGTTGAAGTGCTGGCCGACGCGCGTCACGATCTCGCGCATCACCGCCTCGGGACCTTCGAGGCCGCGCGTGGCGTCGTGAATGCCGACCAGCAGACGCTGCGCTTCTTCGCTGCGAACCAGGTGGGTTTCCCACGCCTTGCGCGTGGTGATGTCGCGGGCTGTCTTCGAGGCGCCGATCACCTGGCCGCGCCGATCGTGCACCGGCGATACGGTCAGCATCACGCTGACGCGCGTGCCGTCTTTGCAGACGCGAACGACGTCGACGTGATCGACCCGTTCGCCGTGCCGGATGCGATCGAGAATCTGTGAGACCTGCTCGCGACCTTCCGGCGGCACGATCAGATGGATCGATTTGCCGATCGCCTCCTGCGCGGTATGACCGAACAGGCGCTCCGCACCCTTGTTCCACGACGTGATCCGGCCGTCCAGCGTCTTGCTGATGATCGCGTCGTCGGACGACGCCACGATCGCGGCCAGCAGCGATTGCGCTTCGACCTTCGTCTCGAGTG
>JBBEAB010000012.1:0-1213 GCA_040899645.1 Steroidobacteraceae bacterium | reverse complement strand
GGCGCGTTCGACGCCGCCTTCCTCGCGGTCGGCGCGCACATCGCCAAGCGCGCCTACATCCCCGCCGGCTCATCGGCGAAGATTCTCGACGCGGTCTCGGTGCTGCGCTCGATGGAGGGCGCGGATTCGGCGCAGACGCGGCCGATGCTCGGCCGGCGCGTGGTGGTGTACGGCGGCGGCAATACCGCCATCGATGTCGCACGCACCGCCAAGCGCCTGGGCGCGACCGAAGCGATCATCGTCTACCGGCGCACCCGCGACCGCATGCCGGCGCACGACTTCGACGTCGAAGAAGCGCTGCAGGAAGGCGTGCTGATCAAGTGGCTCTCTACCATCAAGCATGCCGGGGACGCCGGGCTCACGGTCGAGAAAATGCGGCTGGACGAAAAGGGATTCCCGCAGCCAACGGGGGAGTTCGAGACGCTCGAAGCCGATTCGCTGGTGCTCGCGCTCGGCCAGGACGTCGATCTTTCGCTGCTCGAGCACCTCCCCGGCCTCGAAATCGTTGACGGCGTGGTCAAGGTGGGTGCCGACATGATGACCGGCTATCCCGGCGTGTTCGCCGGCGGCGACATGGTGCCGGCCGAGCGCACCGTGACCGTGGGGGTCGGCCACGGCAAGAAGGCCGCGCGCCACATCGACGCCTGGCTGCGCGGCGAGCGCCACGAGAAAGGCGAGCGCCACGAACTCGCGAGCTTCGACACGCTCAATCCCTGGTACTACTCGGATGCGCCCAAGACCGTGCGTCCCATGCTCGATATCCTGCGCCGCCAGTCCACCTTCGACGAGGTGCAGGGCGGCCTGGACGAAGGCACCGCGCTGTACGAGGCGCGGCGCTGCCTGTCGTGCGGCAATTGCTTCGAGTGCGACAACTGCTACGGCGTATGCCCGGACAACGCGGTGATCAAGCTCGGCCCGGGAAACCGCTTCCTGTTCAATTACGACTACTGCAAGGGCTGCGGGCTGTGCGCGGCCGAGTGCCCGTGCGGCGCGATCGACATGGTGCCCGAACAGATCTGACAACGTTATCATGCGGGCGTGAAGCGTGAAGCACAGTCGGCCGACGCCATCGTCATCCGCGGCGCGCGCCAGAACAACCTCAAGAACCTGACGCTGACCCTGCCCGCGGGCGAGTTGATCGTCGTCACGGGGGTGTCGGGCTCGGGCAAGTCCTCGCTCGTCTTCGACACCCTGTACGCCGAGGGCCAGCGCC
>JBBEAB010000011.1:0-1219 GCA_040899645.1 Steroidobacteraceae bacterium | reverse complement strand
TGTTTCGCCTCGACGCGGCGCCGCGGCTGCGCCGGCCGCAGAACCTGGAAGCGCTCGCCTTCTGGCCGCTCACCCACCTCGCCCAGCTGCTGCGATCCCGGCACTTGAGCTCGGTCGAATTGACGAAGATGTATCTCGGAAGACTGGCTCGCTTTAACGGCCAGTTGAACTGCGTGGTCACGATCACCGAGGCCCGCGCCCTGGCCGAGGCGGCAGACGCCGATCGCGCGCTCGCATCAGGAAAGTATCTCGGCATCCTGCACGGCATTCCGTACGGCGTGAAGGACATCGTCGCGGCGAAGGGGTATCCCACGCGCTGGGGCGCGCCGCACCTCGACGGACAGACCTTCGGCGAAGACGCCACGGTCGTGCAGCGCTTGCGGGCTGCCGGCGCGGTGCTCGTCGCCAAGCTGACCACCGGCGAAATGGCGTTCGGCGATCAGTGGGCCGGCGGCCGGACCAACAACCCGTGGAATCTTTCTGAGGGATCGAGCGGATCATCCGCCGGATCCGCCGCGGCCACGGCGGCAGGCCTCGTCGGCTTTGCGATCGGCACCGACACGGGGGGCTCGATCCTGTCGCCCGCGGTGCGGTGTGGCATTGTCGGGTTGCGGCCCACGTTCGGGCGCGTCAGCCGCTTCGGCGTGATGGCGGCGGGCACGACGCTCGACAAAGTTGGGCCGATGTGCCGCCACGCCCAGGATTGCGCCATCGTGTTGCAAGTGATCGCGGGCGGTGACGTCAATGATCTGTCGGTGCGACACGCGCCGATCGCGTTTGACGCCGCCGCGGGCCGGCACCCGAAACGAATCGGCTACGTGCCCGCAATGATGGAGGCGGAAACCGACGCCGATCAACGCGCCAACAACGCCCGCGCCTTCGCGATGCTGAAACGTCTCAGCTGTACGACGCATGCGATCACGTTGCCCGGCGGCGATCTGAGCTACTTCATCGAATACATCGAGCGCGCCGCGGCTTTCGAGAGCTTCACGACTTCGGGGTTGCACAAGGCACTGCGGCCGCGCACCAGCCGTTTTCTCCGCGCCGGACAGCTCGTGACCGCGGTGGATTACCTGCAAGCCAATCGCCGGCGCGCCGTCGTCATGCAGGATGTGGCGCGCGCCATCGAGCGCGTCGAGGCGGTGATGTTCACCTCGCTGTCATTGGATTCGCGCACCAGCCTGAACCCGGTGATGAGCCTCACCGGCCATCCCTCGAT
>JBBEAB010000010.1:0-1240 GCA_040899645.1 Steroidobacteraceae bacterium | reverse complement strand
AAGGGCGCGCGCGCCTGCGTGCTATCCTTCGCAAACCTTTGGGCGATAACGCAAATGCTTGACCGCATTACTCACGATCCGAATGTCCTCGCGGGCCGCGCGACGCTGCGCGGCCTGAGGATTTCAGTCGCCCACGTCGTCAACCTCGTCGCCAACGGCATGACGCCCGCGCAGATCGTGGCCGAGCTTCCGGATCTGGAGGAGGAGGACGTGCGCCAGGCTTTGGCGTACGCGGCTGCGCTCGCCGAGGATCAGGTCCACCCCATCCCCGCCGGAAAGTAATGCGGTTCCTCGCGGATGCGGGGATCTCGCCAAAGACCGTCGAGTTCCTGCGCCGGAACGGCCATGACGCCGTTCATGTCCGCGAGCTCGCAATGCAGCGTGCAGTGGACCGGCTACTGGTCGAGAAGGCACGGGCGGATGATCGGATCGTGCTCACCTTCGATCTCGACTTCGGCGCAATTCTCGCCCTCGGGGTTCTTGCTCACCCGAGCGTGGTGCTCTTCCGGCTTACCGACGAGCGGGCGGACTCGGTCAACCGGCGGCTCGACGGGGTGCTCTTCGAGCAGGCAGAGGCTCTCGCGTCAGGCGCACTGATCCTGGTCGAGGACGCGCGCTATCGAATCCGCCGCCTGCCGATTCAGTGAGACGGCGGACTCCCAAGCGCCCGACAGGATCATCGAATGATTGAAGCCGGGCGCAAGGCGATGATCATCGCCGCCGCTTAAACCGGCCATGGCGGAAGGCCGGCGGGAGGCCGTTTTGTACCCCAATCGGGGTACAACGCCAGAGGAGTCGCTGCGCGCCGACCGGGTGATCGACTAAGCCGCGAGGTCCTCGACGGTCTTGTCCGCGGCGTTGTCCACGACCACCGGCGTCTCGAAGTACTGGAACACCGGGTCGCTGCCGTAGCGCTGGCGCACGAGCTTGCGGAATTCCTCGCCGTGCCAGCGCTTCGCGGCGGCGATGTCCTTCCACAGGTACGCGCCGCCGCCCTGGCGCCTCTCGGCGTCGTAGAGGTAATTCTTGCGGATGAGGTCGCGGTTCGCGCGCCACTTCGGCGCCGAGTCCTTGAACGCGGCGACGACCTGCTCGCGGGTCATGCCTTCGGGCAGGCTGAACAGCACGATTTCGGTGATCACGGTTTGCCCTCCTGGGCGGCGGTTTGTCCGGCGGAGTACTTCGAATCTAACCGATTCCGCCGACCCTGCGCACCTTGCGCGGCGCGGCGATCCAGATC
>JBBEAB010000009.1:0-1253 GCA_040899645.1 Steroidobacteraceae bacterium | reverse complement strand
TCGCGCAGCCCGGCATCGGCCTCTCCCAGGAATTTCAGGAACGCGGCGTCGACGCGCGCAAGACCGTCGCGTGCGTAGAGATCCTCGAAGGAAAGATTGAAGCGCAGGCGCAGCATCGGCGGGTGCGTGAATTATAATCGCGCCTCTCCAAGCACCGAGGTTCATATGCTTATCAAGAACAGCGTTTTCCTGGTCACCGGCGGCGCCTCCGGCCTGGGCGAAGCCACCGCGCGCATGGCCGCCGAGAACGGCGCCAAGGTGGTGATTGCCGACCTGCAGGCCGACCTGGGCGAGAAGCTCGCCAAGGAGATTGGCGCTCGCTTCGCGAAATGCGACGTGACCTCCGAGGCCGACGGCAAGGCCGCCGTGGCGCTCGCGCTGAAGGAGTTCGGCGGCGTGCACGTGCTGGTCAACTGCGCCGGCATCGGCACCGCCGAACGCACCATCGGCAAGGAAGGGCCGCACAACCTCGCGCATTTCACGCGCGTAGTCACCATCAATCTGATCGGCAGCTTCAACATGATCCGGCTGGCCGCCGACGCGATGGCGAAGGCGGGGCCGAATGCGGCCGGCGAGCGCGGCGTGATCATCAATACCGCGTCGGTCGCGGCCTTCGACGGGCAGATCGGTCAGGCCGCCTATTCGGCCTCCAAAGGCGGCATCGTCGGCATGACGCTGCCGATCGCGAGAGACCTGTCGCGCAACGGCATCCGCGTATGCACTATCGCGCCGGGGATCTTCGAGACGCCCATGCTGCTGGGCATGCCCAAGGGCGTGCAGGACGCGCTCGGCAAGATGGTGCCGTTCCCGCCGCGCCTCGGCCGGCCCGTCGAGTACGCGCAGCTCGCGCGCGCCATCATCGAGAACGAGATGCTCAACGGCGAGACCATCCGCCTGGACGGCGCCATCCGCATGGCGCCGAAATAGGCGGCCTCAGCGGGCCGAAGGCGGGAGCGGCTGCTCGCGCAATCCGGTCTTGTATTGCCGGGAGCGCTCGACGTAGTCGGCGGCGATCTTCAGCAGGAGCTCGCGCTCCTCGGGCTTCAGTTCACGCACCACTTTCCCGGGGGAACCGATGACCAGCACGCCGTCCGGGATCTCCTTGCCCTCGGGGATCAGCGTGTTGGCGCCGATGAGGGAACCCTTGCCGATGCGCGCGCCGTTCATCACCACGCTGTTGATGCCCACCAGGCTGCCGTCCCCCACCGTGCAACCGTGCAGCATGACCTTGTGCCCGATGGTGACCTGGCGTC
>JBBEAB010000008.1:0-8219 GCA_040899645.1 Steroidobacteraceae bacterium | reverse complement strand
TCCGCTTCCAGAAGCCCGAGATCGACACCGAGGCGCTGAAGCTGTGGAAGAACAAGATCGTCGGCAAGCTGACCGCGGGCCTGACGATCCTCGCGAAGCAGCGCAAGGTCGAGGTGCTGCGTGGCTTCGCGCGCTTCGCCTCGCCGCATCGCGTCAAGCTGCGCGCGGCGGACGGCGCCACGACGATGATCGGCTTCGAGCACTGCATCATCGCCGCCGGTTCGGAACCGGCGCGGATCCCGGGGCTGCCGGAAGACCCGCGCGTGCTCGATTCCACCGGCGCGCTCGACCTGAAAGACGTGCCGAAGCGCCTGCTGGTGATTGGCGGCGGCATCATCGGGCTCGAGATGGCCTGTGTCTATGACGCGCTCGGTTCCGAGGTGAGCGTCGTCGAGTTGACCGACACACTGATGCCGGGCTGCGACCGCGACCTGGTGCGGCCGCTCGAGAAGCGGCTGCGCGCGCGTTACGCCGCGATCCAGACCGGCACGCGCGTGACGGGGGTCGAGGCCCTGGATGCAGGGCTCCGCGTCAGCTTCGACGGCAAGGATGCGGGCCCGCAGCGGGAATACGACCGCGTGCTCTGTGCGGTCGGTCGCGTGCCGAATGGCAAGCTGATCAACGCCGAAGCGGCCGGCGTCGCGGTCGACGGTCGCGGATACATCGCGGCAGATCGCCAGATGCGCACCAACGTGCCGCACATCTTCGCGATCGGCGACATCGTCGGCCAGCCAATGCTGGCGCATAAGGCTTCGCACGAGGGCAAGGTCGCGGCCGAGGTCGCGGCGGGTCAGAAGCGCGCCTTCGATGCGCGCGTAATCCCGTCGGTCGCCTACACCGATCCGGAGATTGCCTGGGTCGGCGTCACCGAGACCGAGGCGCAGGCGAGCGGGCAGAAACTCGGTAAGGGTCTGTTTCCATGGATGGCAAGCGGGCGCTCGCTTGCGCTCAACCGCGATGAGGGCTTCACCAAGCTGTTGTTCGACCCGGAGACGCACCGCGTCGTCGGCGGCGGCATCGTCGGCAGCAATGCCGGCGACCTGATCTCGGAAGTCGGGCTCGCGATCGAGATGGGCGCGGAAGCCGCCGACATCGGCCTCACGATCCATCCGCATCCGACGCTCTCCGAGACGGTCGCGTTCGCCGCGGAGGCTTTCGAAGGGACGCTGACCGACCTCTACATGCCGAAGAAGTGAGGCAGCACTCAGAAGCGCCGGCGGATCAGGTGATCGAGCGAGAGGCGGCCGGCGCCGGTGAATACTAGTGGCAGCAGCATCACGACCAGGATCAGCGGCAGCTTGAAATTTCCGTAACCGCGGTCGCTGATTGCGTAGCCTTTCCAGAGTTCGGCGAACGACGACCAGTCGGCGGGCCAGTGCACGCTCGCGATCGCGACATACGACAAGACGAGCAGCACCAGCGCCCAGTAGCGCGTCGCGAGGCCGAGCCACAGGCAGATGCCGCCGATCAGCTCGGCCCAGGTCGCAATGAACCAGCTGGCATCGACCGGCAGCAGACCGAATGGAAACGGGAACCTGTCCGCGATGTCAGCGAACCAGTTCTGGCCGTGCAGTTTCTCGAGTCCGGACTCGAAGAACTCCCAGCCGGTGATCGCGCGCAGCGCCAGTTGCGGCAGCCAGCTGCCGATGCGGTCGAGCAACGCGTGGGCCTTCAGCAGCGGACGGACAATTGCAATCATGTTTCGCTTGCCTCGTTATCCGGCGAGATGAACAGCACGTCGCGTTCGATCAGGTCGGCGATCGCAGCGCGGGCGCCAGCAGCCAGGTCGTCGGGCGCGCGGCCGGCCCGCAGCAGAGCCTGCCGGCCACTCAGTCCGGGCGTCTGTTCGAGCGCATCGAGCAGGCCGGCGGTCTCGGCGCCGATCTCCAGAAACTGCACGGCATCCGCCCGGTCTCGATAGACGACCACGAAGGTCGGCGCCTCCGGCGGTGCGGTGGGCTGGTAATCCGGCCCGAGACGATGCACGGGCCAGCGGTACGCGAGCGGCCAGGCGAGCGGCGAGACCGCGAGCCGCAGCTCAAGAGCATCGGCGTTGCCCGCATCTACCGGTTCCGGCAGGCGCTCTTCGCGGATCGCGAGCGCGAGTTCGACCCACTCGTAATGCAGGAGCTCCGGCAGGAATGGCGGTTCATCGGCGGCACGCGCCGCGCGCGCCGCCTGCCATTCGACGAACTCACCCGGCAATTCGAGGAAGTAGGGCGTATGGGCGCGATGGCCTGCATAGAACTCCCGCACCAGGCGCCGCCAACGCTCGCTGCCAAGGACTCGGCGCGCGACCGGGAAACTGCCGCCCAGCAGGTCGACCAGGTTATTGAAGAAAAGCTCGCGGTAGATCTGGAGACGCCGCGGCTCGATGCCGGCCGGCGCGGGCGCGTGCTCGGGATCGCGCAGGTGCGCGGCAAAGGCTCGCTGTTGCTCGGCGAGGGTCATGAATCAGGCGCCAGCTGCCGCGGCCCGCGGCGCCTGCGCGCGCTGCCGGCTGCGGACACCGGCAACTTCCGCGACCAGCATCGCAAGCGGCGGAAAGTTGAAATCGCGCTCCAGCAGCGTCGGCACCGGGCCGAACCGCGCATAAGCCTCGTCGAGCAGCGACCAGACATCGCCGCTGACCTCGGCGCCATGGGTATCAACGCGCAGGTCGGGCGCCTCGACGTAGTGCCCGGCGACGTGGAAGTAGCAGACCCGCTCGACCGGCAGCGCGCCGAGGAATGCGCGCGCATCGTAGCGATGGTTGATCGCATTGACGTAGATGTTGTTGACGTCGAGCAGGAGCCCGCAGTCCGCCTCGTCGAGCACGGCGCGCAGGAACTCGATCTCGCTCATGCGCGCGCCCGGCGCCGCGTAGTAGGAGACGTTTTCGACCGCGATCGGCCGCTCCAGAACCTCCTGTGCGCGCCGGATACGGCCGGCAACCCAGCGCACGGCCTCGTCGGTGAACGGGATCGGCATCAGGTCGTACAGGTGGCCGTCGTCCGAGCAATAGCTCAGGTGTTCCGTGTAGGCGCGGATGCCGTTGGTATCCAGGAAGACGCGGATGTCCTTGAGCAGGTCGAGATCGAGCGGCGCCGGGCCGCCGAGCGACAGCGACAGGCCATGCGCCACGAACGGATGGCGCTCGGTGAAATGGCGCAGCTCGCGCGCGAGTTGGCCGCCGGCGTGGATCCAGTTCTCGGGCGCGAGCTCGAAGAAATCGATGCCGGCGGCGCCGCTTGCACGCAATTCCGGCACGAGCGCGCGGCGGAAGCCGAGTCCGGCTCCGGCTACGGGATGACGTGGGTTTTCCTGCGGCTGCAATGACATGGTGTTCCCGGTATGGACCGGCGCGCGGATGCCGATATTACAGTTCCGCCAGCCGGCGCACGCGGCCGGCTGGCGATGGCATCACGCAGACGCGTCCGCCCGGGTCTTGTCAGGAAAACGACACAGGGCGCGGATCGGGCACGCCGGGCACAGGGGCCGGCGCGCCTTGCAGACATAGCGGCCGTGCAGGATCAGCCAATGGTGCGCATCGGCACGGAACTCCTGCGGTACGACCTGCAGGAGGCGGTCCTCGACGGCGCGCACCGTGCGCCCGGGCGCGAGGCCCGTGCGATTGGCGACGCGGAAGATGTGCGTGTCGACCGCGATGGTCGGTTCCCCGAATGCCGTGTTCAGCACGACATTGGCGGTCTTGCGGCCGACGCCGGGCAGCGCTTCGAGCGCCGCGCGGTCTGCTGGCACGCTGCCGCCATGCCGCTCGACCAGGATGCGCGATGCCGCGATGACGTGCCGTGCCTTGGCGCGCCACAGGCCGATTGTCCGGATGTGCGCTGCGAGTCCCGCTTCGCCGAGCGTGAGCATCTCCTGCGGCGTCGCCGCGACGCGAAACAGCGGGCCGGTCGCCAGGTTGACGCTCTTGTCGGTGGCCTGGGCAGACAACATCACCGATACCAGCAACTGGTACGGCGAGCCGTAGTTCAATTCCGTCGTCGGCCGCGGATTGGTTGCGCGCAGGCACTCGAACAACCGGCGCACACGGGTCGGGCCGAGTGCGCGTTCAGCGACGGTGCGGGTCATCGCCATCCGCGCTTGCGCGCAGGATTGATTGCCCGTCGCCACGTTCGCCTGCGAGTCGCGCGACCCGCGCCTCGTAACGCCTGCGGTAATGCGCAGCGCGGGCATCCTGCAGCGGCTCCGCAAGCGGCGCCGCAGGAATCCCGGGTGCCGCGATGATGCGGATGCAATCGACGGGACAGGACGGCAGGCACAGTTCGCAGCCGGAGCAATCCGCCGCGATGACCGTGTGCATGCGCTTGCGGCTGCCGATGATGGCGTCAGTCGGGCAGTCGTCGAGGCAACGCGCGCAGCCGATGCAGGCCGGCTCGTCGATCCACGCGACCATCGGCGGCGATTCGGCGCCACAGTCTGGATCGAGCGGCAGCACGGGACGGCCGAGTGCGCGGGCCAGCCGCTCGATCACCAGGTTGCCACCGGGCGGGCAGCGATTGAGCGCCGTTTCATCGCGCGCAAGGGCTTCCGCATAAGGCCGGCAGCCATCGAATCCGCAGCGTCGGCACTGGGTCTGCGGCAGCAGCGCATCGAGGCGCGCGGCAAGGCCGCCGATGGCGTCGGCAGGCATCGCGGCCGGTCAGCTGACCTTCATGCCGGCGGTCGCGCCGGCATCCGGGCCGATGAGGAACAGGCCGCCGTCGCCGGATGCCGCGAGTGCCATCCCTTCGGACACGCCGAAGCGCAGCTTGCGCGGCTTCATGTTGGCGACCACGACCACGTAGCGACCGATCAGCTGTTCCGGCTGGTAGGCGCTGCGGATGCCCGCGAACACGGTGCGGCGCTCGCCGCCGAGGTCGACCGTCAGTTGCAGCAGCCGGTCGGCGCCCTCGACCAGCGACGCCGATTCGATGCGGGCGACGCGCAGGTCGATGCGCGCGAACTCGTCCGCGCTGATCTCGGCCGCCCTGGCAGGCGCGGCGGGTTTCGGGTCGTCGGTGGTCATCGGAGTCTCCACGAGCTTCTGCAGGGCCGCCGGGTCGACGCGCGTTGCCAGCGGCCGGTATTCGGCGATCTTCGTGCCGGCGAGCGGCCGATCCACGTCGCGCCAGTGCCTGACCGGAGCGCCGAGGAATGCTTCGGCGCGCTCGGCCATCGCCGGCAGCACCGGCTTCAGGTAGATCATCAGGGCCCGGAACAGGTTGAGTCCCTGCGTGCAGACCGCCTGCACTTCGGCGGCGCGCGCCGGGTCCTTGGCGGCAAGCCAGGGTTTCTGCCGGTCGATGTACAGGTTGGCGCGGTCGGCGAGCGCCATGATCTCGCGCACCGCCGCGGCGTACTCGAGCGATTCCCATGCCTGTGCGATGCCGATGCCGGCATCGACGAACTCGCGGTACAGGGCGGGGTCCGGCAGCGCGTCGGCGAGGCGGCCGTCGTGGCCGCGCTGGATGAAGCTCGCGCATCGGCTCGCGATATTGACCAGCTTGCCGACGAGTTCCGCATTGATGCGCGTCGCGAACTCCTCGAAGTTCAGATCCACGTCCACCAGTCCGGGGCCGAGCTTGGCCGCCAGGAAATAGCGGAAATACTCGGGCGGCAGCGCGGCGAGGTAACGGCCGGCGGTCACAAATGTGCCGCGCGACTTCGACATCTTCTCGCCGTTGACGGTCAGGAAGCCGTGCGCATGGACTGCCGTCGGCTTGCGGAATCCCGCGCCCTCGAGTGTTGCGGGCCAGAACAGCGAGTGGAAGTACAGGATGTCCTTGCCGATGAAGTGATGCAGCTCCGCCGTGCTGCCCGGTTTCCAGTACTCGTCGAAATCGAGCCCGCGCCGCCGGCACAGGTCCTCGAAACTGGCCATATAGCCGACCGGCGCATCGAGCCAGACATAGAAATACTTGCCCGGGGCGTCCGGGATTTCGAAGCCGAAGTAGGGCGCGTCGCGCGATACGTCCCAGTCGCGCAGGCCGGCGTCGAACCACTCGTCGAGCTTGTTGGCGACTTCCGGTTGCAGCGCGCCCGAGCGGGTCCACTGCCGCAGCATCGGCTCGAAATTGGCGAGCCTGAAAAAGATGTGCTCGGATTCGCGCGCGATCGGCCGCGTGCCCGAGACCACGGACACGGCATCGATCAGGTCGAGCGGCGTGTAGGTGCCGCTGCAGTTCTCGCAGCTGTCGCCGTACTGGTCCGGCGTACGGCAGATCGGGCAAGTTCCCTTGACGTAGCGGTCCGGCAGGAACATGCCGGCCTGCTCGTCATACGCCTGCAGCACGGGCCGCCGCGTGATGTGACCGCCGGCCGCAAGCGCCTCGTACATCCTCACCGTGAGGCGCCGGTTCTCCTCGGAGTGCGTCGTATAGTAGTTGTCGAAGCCGATGCCGAACGCCGCGAAATCGCTGCGCCGCTCCGCGCCGACCCGGCCGATGAGTTCCTCGGGCGTGATGCCCTCGGCCTTCGCCTTCAGCATGATCGGCGTGCCATGCGTGTCGTCGGCGCAGACATACAGGCAATCGTGGCCGGACAGCTTCATGAAGCGCACCCAGATGTCGCACTGGACCACCTCGGTCATGTGACCGAGGTGCGTGGGTCCGTTCGCGTAGGGCAGGGCGCTCGTGACGAGGATGCGGCGGGGCATGACTCGACGTCAGTCCTGCTCGCGCAGCGGCTCGAACTTCGTCTTGTTCATGGACTTCTCGTAGGCGGAGCGACCGCTGATCAGGCCCTGGTCCAGCAGTTGCTCGATGGCGGAATCCATCGTGCGCATGCCGGCGCTGGCGCCTGACTGCATGACGGACTCGAGCTGGTCGATCTTGCCCTGGCGGATCAGGTTGGCGGCGGCGGGTGTGTTGATCAGCACTTCGAGCGCCGCGACCCGGCCGGCCGTGCCCTTGCGCGCGATCAGCTGCTGCGAGACCACGCCGCGCAGCGAGGTGGACATCATGGTGCGGACGTGGCTCTGCTTGTCGGCCGGGAAAGCGTTGACGATGCGGTCCACGGTTGCCGCTGCGCCATTGGTATGCAGCGTCGCCATCACCAGGATGCCCATCTCGGACGCCGTGATCGCGGTCGATATCGTTTCAAGGTCGCGCAATTCGCCCACCAGGATGACATCGGGATCCTCACGCAGGGCCGAGAGCAGGGCACTCGAGAAGGTTTCGGCATGGACGCCGACCTCGCGCTGGCTGATCAGGCAGTTCTTGCGCGGGTGCACGAACTCAATCGGGTCCTCGATCGTCAGGATATGGCCCTTGATGCGCGTATTGAGGTCGTCGATCATCGCCGCGAGCGTCGTCGACTTGCCGGAGCCGGTCTTCCCCGTCACCAGGATCAGGCCGTTCGACACCTTGCAGAGGTTGCGCACTGCTTCCGGCATCTTGAGCTGTTCGAGCGACTGCGCCTTCGACGGTATCGCGCGGAATACGCCGCCGAGGCCATTCAGCTGGCGCATCACGTTGACGCGGAAGCGTCCGAGCGTGCCAAGCGTATAGGCGAAGTCCGTCCCGTCGCGCGCCTCGAAGCGCTCGAGCGCCTTGCGCGGCATGATCTCGTACAGCGCCTCACGCACGAAGTCCGCGGCGAGGCGCTCGGCCCGCAGGTTCGAGAGCCTGCCGTACAGGCGGATGCGCGGCGGGTCGCCCGCCATGAAATGCAGGTCGGACCCGTCGCGCTTCAGGATCTCCTCGAGGTATTCGTCGATCTTTGCCAAGCTGCCGCCCCGCTATTCCAGCGTCTCGAACTTCGGCAGCAGGCTGCGGTCGACGACGAACTTCGAGAACATCCGCTTGTCGGTTGCGTACGAGTAAGCATCGTCCGGGTCGACCTCCTTGGCCTTGATGGCGCGCAGCAGCGCCTGGTCCATCAGCTCCATGCCGACTTCCTTGCCGGTCTGCAGCTGCGCCGGGATCTGGTGCGTCTGGTCGGTCTGGATCAGCTTGGCGATCGCGCGGTTCATCAGCATGATCTCGCAGACTGCGCGGCGACCGCGGTTCTCCGGCCGGCGCACCAGTACCTGCGTGATCACCGCAATCAGGCTCTGCGCCAGGAAGCTCTTAGTCTGCTCGCGCTCGTCGGCGGGCAGCGCGTCGATCATGCGGTCGATGGTCTTCACCGCGCTCGTCGTGTGCAACGTGCCGAGCACCAGGTGGCCGGTCTCCGCCGCGGTCATCGCCATCGAAATCGTCTCCGGGTCGCGCAGCTCGCCGACCAGGATC
>JBBEAB010000007.1:0-8564 GCA_040899645.1 Steroidobacteraceae bacterium | reverse complement strand
ACCGGCACCGGGTAGATCAGTACCGGCACCGCGGGGCAGCGGCGCCGCAACACCTGCAGCACATCGCGCAATGCAGCGCCCGTTGCCGAGGTCACGATGCCGATGCGGCGCGGAAAGCGCGGCGGTGCGCGCTTGCGCGCTGCGTCGAACAGGCCCTCGCCCGCGAGGCGCAGTTTCAGTGCCTCGAAACGCCGCCGCAGTTCGCCTTCGCCCGCTTCCTCGAGGTGGTCGGCCACCAGCTGGAAGTCGCCGCGCGCCTCGTACAGCCCGACGCGAGCCCGCAGCAGGACCTGCATACCGTCGCGCGGCTGGACCCGTGCCATGAGGTTGCGCTGGCGGAACATTGCGCAGCGTACCTGGGCTGCCTCGTCCTTCAGCGTGAAGTACCAGTGGCCGGAGGCCGGACGAGAGAAATTGGACAGCTCGCCGGTGATCCACAGCGAGGGCAGGCCGGCTTCCAGCAGGCCACGGGCCTCCCGGTTCAGGCGGGCGACGGTATAGATGTCCCGCAGGCCCTCGGCCCGGGTATCGCCATCCTGCGTGCTGACCGCCATGCCGACATGCTAAGCGAGCGGGCCCGGCATTCTCCACTTACAACCGGGGCGCCGGCGACGTACAATGCGCCGCTTCATTCGGACTGCCCCCGGGAATCCCGCCGATGCGCATCGTCCAGGAAGCACTCACCTTCGACGACGTCCTGCTCGTACCCGCGTACTCGGACGTGCTGCCGCGTGAAGTGGACCTGTCGACCCGGCTGACGCGCGGCATCCGGCTCAACCTGCCCTTCGTCTCCGCGGCGATGGATACCGTCACCGAGGCGCGCCTCGCGATCACGATCGCGCAGGAAGGCGGGATCGGCATCATCCACAGGAACATGACGTCCGCGGCCCAGGCCCGCGAAGTGGGCCGGGTCAAGAAGCACGAGAGCGGGGTCATCAAGGACCCGATCACGGTGCGCCCCGATGCAACGATCCGCGACGTCATTGCGCTGACCCGCGCCAAGGGCATCTCCGGCCTGCCCGTGACCGGCGACGACAACCGGGTGGTCGGCATCGTCACGCACCGCGACATCCGTTTCGAGGAGCAGCTCGACCTGCCGGTGTCGAAGGTCATGACGCCGCGCGAGAAGCTGGTGACCGTGCGCGAAAACACGCCGCGCGAGGAAGTGCTGCAGCTGCTGCATCGAAACCGGATCGAGAAGGTCCTGGTCGTCGACGAGGTGGGGCGGCTGTGCGGCATGATCACGGTGCGCGACATCCAGAAAGCCCGTGATTTCCCGCGCGCCTGCAAGGACGAGCACAGCCAGCTCCGCGTCGGCGCTGCGGTCGGTACCGCGCCCGACACGCTCGATCGGGTGGCGCAGCTCGCCGAGGCCGGCGCCGATCTCGTGATTGTCGATTCCGCGCACGGACATTCCAAGGGCGTGATCGCCATGGTGGGGCGCATCAAGCAGGCCTGGCCGAAGCTGCAGGTCGTCGCCGGCAACATTGTCACCGCAGAGGCGGCGAGGGCGCTGGTCGATGTCGGCGCGGACGGCGTCAAAGTCGGCATCGGGCCCGGATCCATCTGTACGACGCGCGTGATTGCGGGCGTCGGCGTGCCGCAGATCTCGGCGATCTCGACGGTTGCGGAGGCACTCGTGAAGACGGATGTGCCGTTGATCGCCGACGGCGGCATTCGTTACTCCGGCGACGTCGCCAAGGCAATCGCGGCCGGCGCCAACTCGGTGATGATCGGCGGCCTGTTCGCCGGTACCGAGGAATCGCCGGGCGAGGTCGAGTTGTACCAGGGCGGCTCCTTCAAGTCCTACCGCGGCATGGGATCGATCGGTGCCATGTCGCAGCGCCACGGTTCGAGCGACCGCTACTTCCAGGACACGGCCGAGGAACTGGAGAAGCTGGTGCCCGAGGGCGTAGAGGGCCGGGTGCCCTACAAGGGCAGCCTGGTCACGATCGTGCACCAGCTCGCCGGCGGCCTGCGCGCCGCGATGGGCTACACGGGCAGCCACGATCTCGAGGAAATGCGCACGCGCCCGGTGTTCGTGCGCATCACCGGCGCGGGCGTGCGCGAAAGCCATGTCCACGACGTGACCATCACCAAAGAAGCGCCGAACTACCGGATCGGATGATGGCAGCCCGCCTGCAGGCCACTGCGGCCGACATCCATGCCCACCGGGTCCTGATCCTCGACTTCGGCGCGCAATACACGCAGCTGATTGCGCGCCGCGTGCGCGAGATCGGCGTCTATTGCGAGATCCTGCCGTGGGACGCCGGTGACGATGCGGTCCGCCAGTTTGGCGCGCGCGGCATCATCCTGTCGGGCGGCCCGGAGTCGGTGACTGACGCGAGTCCGCCGCGGGCACCGGATGCGGTATTTGCGTTGAACGTGCCGGTGCTCGGCATCTGCTACGGCATGCAGACCATGGCGGCGCAGCTCGGCGGGCGCGTCGCGCCATCCACGCACCGCGAATTCGGCTACGCACAGGTCGAACGCACGGCACCGTCCCGGCTGCTCGACGGCATCGCGGACAGCGGCGCTGGCGATGTCGCGCCGCTCGACGTCTGGATGAGTCACGGTGACCGGGTTGAGGCGCTGCCACCCGGTTTCGTCGCGATCGCGTCGAGCGCCAACGCGCCGCTTGCGGCGATGGCAAACGAGCAGTTGCGGTACTACGGCGTGCAGTTCCATCCCGAGGTGACGCACACGCGCTCGGGCCACGCGATCCTCGAGCGCTTTGTGCGCGAGATCTGCGGCTGCGATGCGTTGTGGGACGCCGGCAACATCGTAGCCGATGCCGTGTCCCGCATCCGCGAACAGGTCGGCAGCGACCGCGTGCTGCTGGGTCTGTCGGGCGGCGTGGATTCGTCGGTGGTCGCGGCATTGCTGCACCGGGCGATCGGCGCGCAGCTGGTCTGCGTGTTCGTCGACCACGGCCTGCTGCGCCTCGGCGAGGGCGACCAGGTCATGGCGACGTTCGCGCAACATCTCGGCATCCGCGTGATCCGTGTCGATGCCGTCGACCGCTTCTTCGGCGCGCTCGGCGACGAGGCGGATCCGGAGCGCAAACGCAAGATCATCGGCCGCCTGTTCATCGAGGTGTTCGAGGACGAATCCAGCCGGCTCGAGGGCGTGAAGTGGCTCGCGCAGGGCACGATCTACCCGGACGTCATCGAATCGGCGGGGGCGAAGACCGGCAAGGCCCATGTGATCAAGTCGCATCACAACGTCGGCGGCCTGCCCGAGCGCATGCACCTCAAGCTGCTGGAGCCGCTGCGCGAGCTGTTCAAGGACGAGGTGCGCCGCATCGGCCTGGAACTCGGACTGCCGCGCGAGATGGTGTTCCGTCACCCGTTTCCCGGGCCGGGACTCAGCGTGCGCATCCTCGGCCGCGTCACGCGCGAAGCGGCCGAACTGCTGCGCCGCGCGGACGCGATCTTCATCGAGGAACTGCGCGCGCACGATCTTTATGACCGCGTCGCCCAGGCAATGGCCGTGTTCCTGCCGGTGCGCTCGGTCGCGGTGATGGGCGACGGACGGCGTTACGAGTGGGTCATCGCTTTGCGCGCCGTCGAGACGGTGGACTTCATGACTGCACACTGGGCGCGCCTGCCTTATGAGTTCCTCGACCACGTTGCGCGGCGCATCGTCAACGAAGTGCAGGGCGTGTCGCGGGTCGTCTACGACATCACAGGGAAGCCGCCGGCGACGATCGAGTGGGAGTGAGCCGTCCGGAGGAGCCTCGAAAATCCGGTTCCAGAAAACCGGCTATTCGAGGTTGCATCCGGGCATGATCGATCGCCCGACCCAACTGCAGACCTTCGCCATACAGGGCCACAGTTGCCGCCGGGCCCAAGGAGGCCGGCATACCCGCGATGCTCTCACCCCGTCGGTACGGGTGCCGCACCGAACCCGCGTGGGCAGCGAAAGTACGATATTCTGCGGGACAATAGCCAATCGCTCCACCAGCGCCCAAATGTCCGTTGAGCCCAAACCCGAGCCCCAGCAGAATCACCTTCTAGCGGCCCTGTCGCCTGAAGTTCAATGCCGTTTATTCCCTCATCTTGAGCTGGTGCCGCTGCCGCTGCGCGCGCTCCTGTATGAATCGCGGCGTCCGATGCGCCACGTTTACTTTCCAACTGACTCCATCATCTCGCTGCAGTATTTGATGCAGAGCGGAGCATCGACCGCGATCCTCGTGGTTGGCAATGAAGGATTGCTGGGCATCACTTTGTTTATGGGTGGGGAGAGCGCGCTGAGCCGGTCGCTGGTGCAGAGCGCCGGTTACGCATATCGCCTCCCCCGATCGCGGGTGAAAGAGGAGTTCAACCGCCACGGCCAGCTGCTCGTGCTGATGCTGCGCTACACGCAGGCGCTGATCACGCAGGTGGCTCAGACCGCGGTCTGCAACCGACATCATTCGATCGACCAGCAGCTCTGCCGCTGGCTCTTGCTGTCCATGGACCGCCTGTCACACAACCACTTGACCATGACACAGGAATTCATCAGCAACATGCTCGGCGTTCGCCGTGAGGGAGTTACCAACGCGGCGTCCAAATTGCAGCAGTCAGGTGTAATTTCATATTCACGCGGATTGATCAAGGTGCTCGATCGGAAAAAGCTCGAAGCCCTTAGTTGCGAGTGCTACGGCGTGGTCAAGAAGGAAACAGAGCTGCTGCTTCAGTATGTGCCGCAGCGCCAGGTGATCACGAATACCGACGCCATCCCGGTCGCGACGCTTGCAACGTCGTAGGTAGTGGAGACCGTGGCCGTTTTGGGGTGAAGATCGAAGCCTGCGTGGAGTTCACCCGCTTTCGTGGACCGGTAGTTGTCCACAGCAAGGTCGGAGACGTCCTTGCAATGGCATCTGCCAAATTCGCGGATCGGCAGCCTCTCAAGTTCCTTGTGTGAATTCGATTGTCTTTCGCCATCCATCGCCGGCTGCCGCCACTAGACTGCATGTTTTGACGGGCGATCCGACGGCAAAGCGATGCGAAGCGTTGCAGGAATCCCGGTCTCTACGGCCATCTGGACGGCTCGGGAACGACTGAGTGGGAATGGTCGCCCTCAGCCCTCGCGTGCCAGCACCATCTGCACGTCGCCGAGCAGCCGCTCGGCGAAGCCCGCCTCGCAGTAGCAAAAGTAGAACTCCCAATCAAGAAGTAGGCAATAAGTGTGCAAATGAATCCGGTGCTGGTCTGGTTCCGGCGCGATCTGCGAAATTTCGACCACACGGCGCTGGCGGCCGCGCTCGAGGCCCCGCGCGCGGTGCACTGCGCCTTCGTCTTCGATCGCGGCGACTACGGGCAGCCGGGCCCGCACGGCGATCGTCGCGCAACCTTCGTCTGGGACTGTGTTCGTGAGCTGCAGGCGGCCCTGGCGGCACAGGGTGGCGGACTGCATGTGCTTCCGGGCAGCGCGCTGGAGGCGCTCCCGAGGCTCGCCCGCACGCTGGGTGTTGCCGCCGTTTATGCCAACCGCGACTACGAGCCGGCGGCAATCGCGCGCGATGGCGACGTCGCACGCATCCTCGCTGGAGCAGGAATTGAGTTCCGGACCTGCAAAGACCAGGTGATTTTCGAGCTCGACGAGGTGCGCACGCAGGACGGCCGTGCATTCTCGGTGTTCACTCCCTACCGCAAGGCCTGGCTCGCGCGTCTGCAGCCTGCCCACATCGCGCCGCAGGGGCGCGGACGGGCGGAGGGGCGGCTCGCGCCGGCGCCGCAGGGCGTCCTGCCATCGCCGGCAGCGCTCGGATTCCGGCGCGTCGATCTGCCGCTGCCGCCCGGCATGTCCGGCGGGTCGACATTGTGGCAGGCGTTTCAGCGGCGGTTTGCCGCCTACGCCAGGCGGCGCGACTACCCGGCGTTGAATGCGACCTCACGTCTCTCCGCGCACCTTCGTTTCGGGACCGTCTCGATCCGCGAGCTGGTGCGCGCAGCGCGCCGGCGTGACAGTGCCGGCGCGGCGGCCTGGCTCTCCGAGCTGATTTGGCGCGAGTTCTATTCTGCGATCCTCGCAGCACGTCCCGACGTCGTCGATCACGCCTATCGCCGCGAGTACGACGGCCTCGCGTGGGACGGCGACGAAGCGGACTGGCGCGCCTGGTGCGAGGGTCGGACCGGCTATCCGCTCGTCGATGCGGCCATGCGGGAACTGAACGCAGCCGGCACGATGCACAACCGCCTGCGCATGGTGACCGCGTCGTTTCTCGTGAAGGACCTCGGCATCGACTGGCGCCGCGGCGAACGCTATTTTGCCAGTCGGCTGCTGGATTACGACCTTGCAGCCAACAACGGTGGCTGGCAGTGGTCCGCATCGACCGGCTGCGATGCGCAGCCATGGTTCCGGATCTTCAACCCGATTACCCAGTCGCGCCGATTCGACCCGGCTGGCGCGTATATCCGCCGCTGGGTGCCCGAGCTCGAGCGCGTACCGGACGCCCATGTGCATGCGCCGTGGGAAATGGGACCGCTCGAGCAACAGGCGAGCGCATGCGTGGTCGGCCGGGACTATCCGCGTCCGGTCGTCCGCCACGACGAGGCGCGGCAGCGCACGCTCGCGCGCTATGGCAAGGTAAGGGCGCGATGAAGCAGGCAACGGAGCGAGCGCGATGGCATTGAGTCGTGACGAGGCCTGGATGCGCCATGCGCTCGAACTGGCCCAGCGTGCCGAGGCCGAGGGTGAAGTGCCGGTCGGCGCACTGGTCGTGCGCGCGGACCAGCTGCTGGGCGAGGGCTGGAACCAGCCGGTGGCACTGCGTGATCCGACCGCGCACGCGGAGGTCCTGGCGATGCGCAGCGCCGCGCAGAAGGCCGGCGACTACCGGCTCGGCGGCGCCACGCTCTACGTGACACTGGAACCGTGCCCGATGTGCGCGGCGGCCATCGCCCATGCGCGCATTGAGCGCCTGGTCTTCGGTGCGTGGGATCCGCGGCAGGGCGCAGCCGGCAGCGCCTTCAATCTTGTCGCGGCGCCGGCGCTCAATCACCGCGTGGACTCGTTCGGCGGCGTGCTGTCGGAGGAGTGTGGCGCGCTACTCCGTCGCTTCTTCGCCGCCCGCCGCTGACTTGGCCGGATCCGCGATCATCCATTTCAGCAGTTCGGCGTAGGTCTGCACGTTGCGCACGAAGCCGACCGGCTCCCAGCCGCGCGCATAGCCGCGTCGGGTGCGTGTGTACCAGCGCTCCTGCGAGAGCAGCGGCAGGGTTTCACGCACGACTTCCCAGTCGTCGGGGTCCAGTCCGCGCGCCTGTGCAAGTACGCGTGCATCCTCCAGGTGCCCGTAACCGACGTTGTAGGCGGCGAGCGCGAGCCAGGTGCGATCCGGCTCTGCGATGCGTTCGGGGATCGTCCGCTTGATCAGCACCAGGTAGCGTGCGCCACCCCGGATGCTGTCGCGCGCATCATGGCGATCGCGCACGCCAATGCGCTGGGCGGTCTCGGCGGTGAGCATCATCAGTCCGCGCACCCCGGTCGGTGAGACCGCGCTTTCGTCCCAGCGCGACTCCTGGTATCCGATCGCCGCCAGCAGACGCCAGTCGATGCCGGATTCTGCGGCCGCCTCCTGAAACCAGGCCTGGTAGCGCGGCAAGCGCTCCCGGACCCCGCTGACGAAGCTCGCCGCATCCACCCGGTCGAATCGCACGAGCGAACGCCGGTGCCGCTCCAGAATTTCGCCGAGCCGCCCGATCGACTCCAGTTCCGTGAAATAGCGCTCCACCTGGGGCAGCAGGTCCAGGCTCCTGGGTGCGAGCGCCCAGGCGATGGCTTCGGCCTCGGCGAGCTTGAACGCCGGTCGCAGCTCCGGGTAAATGTGGCGGCCGAGCGAGAACTCCGTGGAATCTGCAATGGTCGCATCCGCAGCGCCGCTTGCCACCTGCTCGAGCAGGTCGAGCTGATCCTTGCCCTCGACTTCGGTCCAGCGCAGGTCCGGAACATCCATTGCCAGGCGCGCCAGGCCTGCCGCATGCGTGGAGTTGCGGATAACAACGATGCGCCGTCCCACGAGCTCGGCCGGCGATCCGGGCAATGGATCGCGCAGGCGATAGACCACGTGCTGGTCGATGCGCTGGTAGACGGGCCCGAACAACGCCCGTTCACGGCGCGCATCGGTGACGATGATGCCAGCCGCGGCGACGTGGGCGCGGTTTCTGAGGACCACCTCCAGTGCGGCGGCGCCGGTCGCGGCAAAAACCAGCTCGAGACGCACGCCGAGGCGCCGGGCAAATCCGCGCGCCAGTTCGTATTCCGGCCCTTCCGGTCCGGCGGCTCCTTCGTAATAGGCCAGCGGGCTGTTGCGCGTGACCACCTTGAGCACTCCCTGCAGCCGCACCTGTTCGAAGGTTCCCGGCATGCGCGAGCAGGTGCCGAGCATCAGGGAGACGATGACGATGGCGGGTACGCCAACGCGGCTTCGAATATCCCTCGGTGATAGCGCTGCCTGCGCGGGCTCCGGCTGCATTATTGTAGAATACCGCCTCCGGTCAGCACCGCGATGACGGCGCGCCGGGTTCCCGCACGGAGAGGTACCGAAGCGGTCATAACGGCACCGACTCGAAATCGGT
>JBBEAB010000006.1:0-8592 GCA_040899645.1 Steroidobacteraceae bacterium | reverse complement strand
GGGCGCGCGGGCCGGGCGGCCGGGAAACTGCGAGCGAGCGAATGTCTGTTCTTCTGAGCGAGCGAGCAGAATTCCCGGCCGCCGGAGACCGCGCGCCGGGCGATTAAGGCGTGCTGCCAGGCGGGTGTTCGGCCAGCCACCGCATCGACCGAGCGACTCGGGTCCGGCCGCTTGGGTGATCGTAGAAGATGATTTCCTCGAGCGCCGACGGCTCGAGCTTGCGATAGCTCGACAAGCGCATCGACACGCTCGCAAACCCATGCGGCTCTTTCGCCGCGTCGAGCCCGAACGCATCGGCCTGGTTCTCCGCGACGCGGATGATCGAGTTGCGCACCGGTGTCAGCAGCAGCATCACGACCGCGAAGATCGCCATCGCGAGCGGCAGCCCCGCCGGATCGGCGAGGTCGCGCACGCCCCAGCGCTCGCCATGGCTGCGCTGGAAGCGCCCGAACAGCCGGTTGACGGCCCAGTAGCCGACGCCGAGCGCGAGCGCGAGCACGAGCGGCAGCCACAAGGAGTGATTGAGCGCGTAATGGCCCATCTCGTGCGCCATCACCGCGCGGATCTCGGGTGGGGACGTGCCGTTCAGCAGGTTGTCGTTGAGCGCGATGCGCGTCGTGCCGAAGAGGCCCGAGACATTCGCGCTGATGCGCTTGGTCTGACGCGAGGCGTCGTACCAGAACACTTCGTCGGCCGGGATGTTCTTTTCATGCGCGAGTGCCAGGATCGAATCGCGCAGCTCGCCGTCCGGCAGGCTGTGGTAGTCGTTGAACAGCGGCGCGACGAACACCGGGTTCACCATGATCACGAACAGCATGAACACGGCGGTCGCACCGGTCGCCCAGTACACCCAGCGCTCGCGCACGCGGCGCACGATCGCGTAAAGCCCACCGATCGCGAGCGCGCCGATTGTGACGCCGAGCGCGAGGCCCTTGGCCCAGTCGCCGAGGAAGGAGCCGAGCGTGTGGTTCGACATCGCGTACTGGTGCTCGCGGAAGTAGCCGACGTAGAGGTCCCACGGCAGGTTGATCAGCGCAAGCACGAGGAACAGCAGCGCGGCGAAGATCAGCGTCTGGCGGAAAGGCCCGCGCGTGCGACGCTCGGCGAAGTCCCGCAGTCCCGCGGAGATGCGCGTGTGCAGCAGCAGCCAGGCAATCAGCACGGTGAGCGCGGTACCCCAGGCGTCGATCCAGTAGCCGCCCTCGAAATAGGCATCCGATTTCTCGCGCTCCGCCGCCGGGATGGTCGCGATGTAAGCGTCGGTCGCGCGCGCGGCGTCGAAGGTCGGACCCCACTCGGCTTCAGCGGGCAGGATCAGTTGCGGCGACGGTTCGGTGGCCATTGTTCTTGCTCCCCTGATCGGCACGCTATAGTGCGCACTTTGCGGTGCAACATGCGAGTTTCGCGGGGATGAAACGCGTCGGATTGATCGGTTGGCGCGGCATGGTGGGCTCGGTCCTCGTCGCGCGCATGCGCGAGGAGGGCGATTTTGCCGCCATCGATCCGCATTTCTTCTCGACCACGCAGGCGAGCAAGCCGGCGCCGGATGTCGGGCATGGACCCTCGCGTCTCGGCGATGCGAACGACACGGCCGCGCTCGCGGCCTGCGACATCCTGGTCTCCTGCCAGGGCGGCGATTACACCGAAGCCGTGCATCCGAAGCTCCGCGCTGCCGGCTGGCGCGGCCACTGGATCGATGCGGCTTCCGCGCTGCGCCTGCAAGACGATGCGGTCATCATCCTCGACCCGGTCAACCGCCCGGTGATCGACGCCGCGCTCGCAACGGGCGCACGCGACTGGATCGGCGGCAACTGCACGGTCAGCCTGATGCTGATGGCTTTCGGCGGCCTGTTCCGCGCGGGGCTCGTCGAATGGATGACGACGATGACCTACCAGGCGGCTTCCGGCGCGGGCGCGCAGCAGATGCGCGAACTGCTGCAGCAGATGGGCGCGCTGCACACGGCGGCGCGCGGCCTGCTCGACGACCCGGCGAGTGCGATCATCGACATCGATCGCCGCGCGATGGCGGCCTTCGACGCCATGCCGGTCGCTGCGATCGGGGCACCGCTCGCCGGCAGCCTGTTGCCGTGGGTGGATCGCGATCTCGGCAACGGCTACAGCCGCGAGGAATTCAAGGCGGGCGCGGAGGGCAACAAGATTCTCGGTCTCGCCTCGACGCCGGTGCCGATCGACGGCCTCTGCGTGCGCATCGGCGCGATGCGCTGTCACAGCCAGGCCGTGACCATCAAGCTTAAGGAAGCAATGCCGATTTCGGAAGTCGAACGCACGCTCGCGGCGGCGCATCCGTGGGTGCGCATCGTGCTGAACGAGCGCGAGGCGACGCTTGCGGGCCTGACGCCGGCCGCGGTGACCGGCACGCTCGACATCGCGGTCGGGCGCATCCGCCATCTCGCGATGGGCGATGACTTCGTCACCGCGTTCACGGTCGGCGACCAGCTTCTTTGGGGCGCGGCGGAGCCGCTGCGCAGGATGCTGCGATTGCTGATCGAAGCCTGACCCCCGGCGCATGACCAGCACGGAAAGCGCGCGCGTTCCGCTCGGCCGGCTGCTGGCGCATGGCGCCTTCGCGCGTTATCTGTGGGCGCGCATCGCAGTGTCGGTTGCGGTGCAGATGCAGACCGTCGCGGTCGGCTGGCAGATCTACTCGATCACGAAGGATCCGCTCGATCTCGGCCTGATCGGCCTGTCGCAGTTCCTGCCCTTCGTGCTGCTGGTGCTGCCGGCCGGGCAGGCGGCGGATCGGCGCAATCGCGCGCGCATCCTGTCCGCCTGTTACGCGCTCGAGTTCCTGTGCGCGGCCCTGTTGCTCGCTTTCACCTTGTCGGGGCTCACGGTCGTCTGGCCGGTGTTCGCGGTGATGGTGCTGTTCGGCATGGCGCGCGCCTTCTCGATGCCCGCGGGCCAGGCCATCCTGCCGAACCTGGTGCCGCCGGAGCTTTTTTCTCGCGCGGTCGCCGTGCAGTCGAGCACCTGGCAGTTGTCCACGATCGTCGGCCCCGCGGTCGGCGGATTCGTCTACCTGCTGGGCCCCGAGGCCGTATACGGTTCGGTCGCTGCGCTGCTGGTCGCGGCCTTCGTGCTGATGATCGGCCTGCGCGCGCCGGCCCAGGCGCCATCGCTGGAGCCGGACAGCTGGCACACGCTGCTCGAAGGCCTGCGCTTCGTCTGGCAACGCAAGATCATCCTGGGCGCGGTGTCGCTCGATCTGTTCGCCGTGCTGTTCGGCGGCGCAGTGGCGCTCCTGCCGGCCTACGCGAGCGACATCCTCGACATCGGCCCGGCCGGCTTCGGCTGGCTGCGCGCAGCACCGGGCATCGGCGCGGCGATCATCGCGCTCGCGCTCGCCTGGCGGCCGATCATGACGCACATCGGCGCGAAGATGTTCGCGGGAGTGGCGGTCTTCGGCGTCGCGACCGTCGTGTTCGGCGTGTCCGAAAGTTTCCTGCTGTCGCTCGCGGCACTGGTCGTGCTGGGTGGCGCCGACATGGTGAGCGTCTACATCCGTCACATGCTGGTGCAGCTCGAGACGCCGGACGCGATCCGTGGCCGGGTCAGCGCGGTGAATGCGGTGTTCATCGGCGCCTCCAACGAACTCGGCGAATTCGAGTCGGGGCTCACCGCGGCGTGGTGGGGTCTGAAACCCGCGGTCGTGGTGGGCGGCGTCGCATGTGTGGCGATCGCCGGCCTGTGGATACGCTGGTTCCCGGCCCTGCGCCGCATGGACCGCTTCCCGGAACCCGCGCCGCCGCCCGCTTGACCCGTCGAGGTCGGTACCTGTATATAAATACAGTATGCCGGTCGGTGCGCAAAAGGGTCGGGGAGCGGTCTCGAATCGGGCGGGACGCTTCGAATCGCTCGCGGTGGTCGCGACGGACGACGGCTGGGGCATTGTCGACGAGCCGCTGCCGCCGCTTGCGACCACCGTGTTGCCGGAGCCGGCGCAGAGCGTCATCACCCGGAACTCCTCGCCCGACATCCCCTTCGAGCAGTCGATCAATCCGTATCGTGGCTGCGAGCATGGCTGTGTCTACTGCTTCGCCCGCCCAACGCATGCCTATGTGAATCTCTCGCCCGGCCTCGATTTCGAGACGCGGCTCTTCTACAAGCGCGACGCGGCGCTGCGCCTGCGCGAAGAGCTCAATCGCCGCAGTTATCGCCCGAGTCCGATCAACCTGGGCTCGAACACCGACCCCTATCAGCCGCTGGAACAACGCCTCGGAGTCACCCGCTCGCTGCTGGAAGTGCTCGTCGAATGCCATCACCCGGTCACGATCGTGACCAAATCGGCTCTCGTGACCCGCGATCTCGACCTGCTCCAGCGGCTCGCCGCGGAACAACTGGTGCGGGTGTTTGTCAGTGTTACCACGCTCGATGATGAATTGAAGCGGCGGATGGAGCCGCGCGCGGCGGGACCGAGGACCCGGCTGGCGGCGATTTCGAAACTGGCGGCGGCGGGTGTCCCGGTCGGCGTGATGTTCGCTCCGGTCGTGCCGGCCATCAACGATCACGAGCTCGAGGTCGTGTTGGCCGCTGCGGCGGCGGCCGGCGCAGAGACGGCGGGCTATTTGCTGCTGCGGTTGCCGGGAGAGGTCAGGGAGCTTTTCTATGAATGGCTCGACACGCATTACCCCGATCGCGCCAAGCGCGTGCGCAGCCGCATCCGCGACCTGCGTGGCGGGCGCGACAACGATCCGCGCTTCGGCCACCGCATGCGCGGGCAGGGTCCCTGGGCCGACTTGCTGCGGCGGCGCTTCGAGGAATGCTGCCGCCGGGAAGGCCTGGAAAACGGCCGCAGCACGCCGCTTTCGACCGGACTATTCCGCCCGCCAAGCCGGGCGCCTGGTCAGATGGAACTGTGGTAGTCGCGGCGTATACTCGGGCCGTACGCCCGTTCCAGGGATCGGAGACGTTTTATGTCGCACCTGAGGAATCTGTCGCTGCGCCGCGCGGGCACCGGTGCGGCCACGCTGCTGCTCCTCTCCGGTTGCATGACGGCGAAGCTGGAAGAGAGCCGCAACACGACGACCAGCATCGAGGCGCACGAGGCCGTCGTGCTGCTCGCAAAGCCGCATGTCGAGGGCATCACGGCCGAAGACGATTTCATGGATTGCGTCGGCGACAAGATGGCGAAATCGACCGGCATCCAGGTGCGGCCGAACGACCAGTTCGTCGATTCGATGTTCCCCTGGCTCGAGCCCTCGACCGCACCGCAGCGTCCGGAAGGCGTGACCCGGCTGCTCGAGAAGGACGTCGTCGCGGCGCGCCTGGCCGAGAGCGGCGTGCGCTACCTGATCTGGGTGGATGGCGCGACCCGCCAGACGGACAGTGGCGGCAGCCTCACCTGCACGATCGGTCCCGGGGGCGGCGGCTGCATCGGCTTTGGCTGGTGGGAAAAGGAATCGGATTACCAGGCGGTGGTCTGGGACATCAACACGGCGAAGACCGCAGGTTCCGTGTCGACCAATGTAACGGGCACATCGGCGCTGGTCGGCGTGCTGGTGCCGCTGCCGTTCATTGCCCGCGTGCAAGGCACGGCCTGCGACCGGCTGGCGTCCCAGCTCGGCGCATTCCTGCGCGGCGAGGACCCGTCCGTGGAGCCGGAAGGGACCTGATAGCAGTTCCCGGCCCCCGCGGGCGGTGAACCAACGGTCGGGGTCGTCCTCAAAGTTGTACGGGCGTGCCCAAGGCCGGCCCCGGGGCGGGAGCCGGCTGGGAGATAGACGATGAAACTCAATCGAATTCTGCGTGGCATCGCGATCGCGTCGGTCGTCGGCCTGCTGGTCGGCTGCCTGAACCAGGATTCCGGGTCGCAGTCGGAATCCCAGGGCGGTGGCTCGTCCGGCGGTTCATCCGGCGGCGGTTCTTCTGGCGGTGGATCCTCAGGAGGAGGCTCGTCCGGCGGGGGCTCGTCGGGTGGTGGCTCTTCCGGCGGCGGATCCTCCGGTGGCGGCGGGTCGACTTCGGAGTTCCCGACCGCCGGTAGCCAGGGCGGCGGCGACGCTTCCATTGTCATTCAGGGATCCGCCGGCGGTGCGGTCGGCGGTTCGACTACCGGCACTTCAACGGGCGGTTCGCCCGGCGGCACCGAGACCGGTGACGGCAGTGCGCAGGGTGGTACGGAAGCCGATGGCGGTGGTGCCGCGGGCGGCGCTGGCACGCCTTCCGGCGCCGCGGGCCAGGGCCCACAGTCCGGCACCGCGGATGGCACCGGCAACAGGCCGTGCGTGGACCCCGATAGTCCGGACCCGGCGACCGACACGGCGGTCTGCGAAGAAGTCGAGGGGCAGGCCGGTAGCACAGCCGGCGGCCAGGCGGGGCCGACCGGAGAATCCGGATCTGCCGGCTCACCTGGCGGAACCGAAAATGCGGGCGGCACGCCCGGCGGTGGCGGCGAAGCCGATGCCTCGGGCCAGTCCGGCGGTGGCGGCAGTGCCGAAGCATCGGGCGAGCCCAGTGACGCCGGCAGCGGCGCTGCCGGGCAGGGTCCGACAGCCGCGGGCGGCAGCACCGGCCGCAGCGCGGAAATCGGCCGGCGCCTCGACGAGACCTTCGGCTCCTTCGACGAGGCCGTGCGCACGGCGCAGGCAGCGATCGCCAAGGATCGCGAAGCCGCCGAGGGCGCGGGCGTTGGCGAGCCGGGCAGCGACGAAAATGGCGAAGAGGAGGCATCGGGCGCCGGTGGCACGGGTGCCGGCAGCGGCCCGAATTCGCCCGGCGGCCTCGAATCGACCAAGCGCGCCGGTAGCGAAGGTGGCTCAGCTGAAGCAGGCGCGACCGAAAACGAACAAGGCGGCGTCGGTGGCGGCGGCGGTGCCGGCGGTCGCGGCCCGAGCGGAGTGCCTGCGGATATTCCGGACGGCATGGACGACGACATCGTGGCGCGGCAGATCCGCGAGGCCGCCATGAAGGAAACCGATCCGGAATTGCGCGCGGCTCTGTGGGAGGAATACCGTCGCTACAAGAAGGGGCGCTGAGCGCGACCCGCGGGTGCAACCGGCATGAATCGAACATTCATTTTGTGGATTACCGCCGCGGCCGCATTGGCCGCCGGCGGTTGCGTCAAGGAAACGCGGCCTTTGCCGCTCCTGCAGGCGGCGCAGGCGACGGTCGAGGTTCCGGACGAGCAGTTGCTCGATGTCGGTGTGCACATCCTCGACCCGGGCATCCCCAAGTCCGTCCAGGAGAATCCCGAGCTGGCGGACAAGGAGCGCGTCTACCCCGAGATCCGCCACGCCGAGGCGCGCTATATCGCGATGCAGTTGCGCGACACGCTCGAGGGCACCGGTCACTGGGGCACCGCGCGCGTGGTGCCGAAAACCGTCGAGAACTTCGACCTCACCGTGGACGGCCGCATCGTCGAGTCCACCGGCGTCCTGCTGAAGCTCGAAGTGACCGTGTACGATGCCACCGGCCGCGTCTGGTACAAGGACCGCGAGTACGAAGGCCGCGCCGACACGCGAGCCTACAAGGACGGCTACAACGTCGGTCGCGATCCCTTCGAAAACGTGTATGTCGCGATCGCGAACGACCTGCTGGCCGAACGCAAATTGCAGAGCGCCGCCGACATCGCCAACATCCGTCGCGTCAGCGAGCTGCGTTTCGCCGCGGACTTTGCGCCCGTGGCATTCAGCCAGTATCTCCAGAAGCACCCGAAGACCGGCGAGTACAAGGTGCTGCGCCTGCCGGCCGCGGACGACGTGCTGGTCAAGCGCATCGACCAGATCCGCGAGCGCGATTACGGCATGATCGACACGGTCAGTGAGAACTACGCGGCCTTCAGCGAGCGGCTCGAGCAGCCGTATACGAGCTGGCGCCGTTATACCTACGACGAAATCACCGCCGAGGAAAAGCTCAAGGCGCAGGCGCGCAACCGCATGGTCCTGGGCGCGGCGGCGGTCGCGGCGGCGATATTGGTGCCCGACAATTGCAGCAGCTCGACCTGCCAGAGGGCATCGAGCGCCGCACGCTACGGTGCAGGAGCGGGTGGCGTGGCGGCAATAGTGAGCGGCTACCGCAAGCGCGAGGAAGCCAAGATCCACACCGAGTCGCTGAAGGAAATTTCCGGCTCATTCGAGTCCGAGGCCGCGCCGCTCGTGGTCGACGTCGAAGGGCGCACGCTGCGCCTGACCGGCACGGCCGAGGAGCAGTACGCCGAATGGCGCCGCCTGCTGCACGAGCTGTACCGCGAGGAGACCGGGCTCGTGCCGGCGGCGCCCGCCGCTGACGCGAACACCGCCACGCAGACGAGCGGCGCGGGTTGATCCCCCATGAAGGATTGGACTCCCGGGCTCGAACTCGGCGCCCGGTTTGTGCTGATTCGCCGGCTCGGCCGCGGCGGCACCTCCGAGGTGTGGCTCGCGGATGACGCCACGCGCGGCGAGCGCGTCGCTCTCAAGGTCATCGACCAGGCCGATCCGCCTGACCCCGGCCTCGCAACGCGACTCGCGGTCGAGGTGGCGCGTGCACAGGCGCTAGGCAGCGAGTTCGCGGTCCCGATCCACGGCGTCCTGCAAGCCGACGGCCGGACGCTGGTCGTCATGGAGTACCAGGAAGGCGGCGACCTCGGCCAGT
>JBBEAB010000005.1:23659-50018 GCA_040899645.1 Steroidobacteraceae bacterium | reverse complement strand
TGTAGCGGTCGAAGTTGCCGAACGGCACGTTGACCGGGAACGGCTGGCCGGTCGACGCCAGGTTGTCGAGCGCCGAGCCCATGATCGAATCGGTGGACTGCGCGCTGCCGCTGACCGCGAACAGGTCGCCCACCTCGTCCGAGACGCGCGTGAAGCCCGCGCGCACGCCGAGGTCACGGCTGAAATCGTCGGCGACGATCACGATGCGCGACTCGATCAGCACCTGGCGCACCGGGATGTCGAGCGTCGCGACCATGCTGCGCACGGCCGTCAGGTTGTCCGCCGTGTCCTGCACCAGCAGCGTGTTGGTGCGCTCGTCGACCGTGACGTTGCCGCGCGACGACAGCAGCGAACCCCCGCCCGCCGATTTCACGAGGCGCGCGATCTCGCTCGCCTTCGCGTAATTGACGGTCAGGAACTCGGTGCGCAATGGCGCCAGTTCCTGGATGTCCTTCTGCGCCTCGAGCTCCGCCTTTTCATGCGCGGCCAGCTCGGCCTGCGGCGCGACCAGGATCACGTTGTCCTTGCGGCGCATGTCCAGGCCCTTGGTCCTGAGCACGATGTCGAGCGCCTGGTCCCACGGGACGTTCTGCAGGCGCAGCGTCACGCGGCCCTTGACCGAGTCGGACACCACGATGTTCTGGCCGCTGGTGTCAGCGAGGAGCTGCAGTAGCGGGCGCAGGTCGATATCCTGGAAATTGAGCGTCAGGCGCTCGCCGGTGTAGACCTTGTCCTTCGCGGCGACCGCGGCGGTAACGCGCGGGCGCTGGCGGACTTCGACCACGTACTGGTTGTCGGTCTGGTAGGCAAGCTGCTCGAAGTCGCCACTTGCGGTCACCACCAGGCGCGAGCTGTCGCCGACGCGCATCGCATCGAAACTCGTCACCGGCGTCGCAAAGTCGACCACGTCGTAGCGTTTCATCCACTGCTCGCTGAGGGCGGTGCCGGCGAAATCGACGATCACGCGGTTGCCTTCCTGGCGCAGGCTGGCAGGCGTCGCCGGGTCTGACAGCTGCACCACCACGCGGCCGGCGCCTTCCGGTGAGCGGCGGAAATCGACCCCGGTGATGCTGCGCGAACCGGTGGGCGCGCCGGCGCTGCTGGCCGGGGCGGTAGAGGCATAGCTCGTGGCCGCGCCGCCGCCCAGCGTCACGATGACGCTGTCGCCGTCCGCGATCGCCGTGTACGGCACCAGGGAATCGAGGTTGAACACGATGCGCGTGCGGCCGGTGGCCTCAGCTGCCACGATCGTATCGAGACCGCCGCTGCCGACGTCGATGCGCCGATTCTCGAGCGCGAGCGCGACGTCCGGCAGGTCAACCGACAGCCGCGCCGGGCGGTCGATCGTGAAGGTCAGGGGTTGCGGCGCAACGCCGTCGGTGCGCAGCCGGATCTGCAGGGTGGAACCCTGCATCGGCTGCACTTCGACCGCTGTCAGCCGCACGGCACCCTGGGCCAGCGCGAGCTGCGACCAGGCAATGGCCGCAATGGCCAGTGCGCCGCCCAAAGCCCGGGCGAGGCTGCGTGCCGCGCCCATGTTCGACACCGTTGTACGGTTGTTGCCAGACATCAGTCGTTCTCCCAGAAATCAGTCGGCGAGCGCCAGCGCCGCGGGACGCTCGAGGTAGCCGCCAAGCCCATCAGGAATAATCTCGATCACGGTAATGCGCGCGTCGCTGACGGTCATCACGCGGCCATCGTTCTGGCCGAGGTGATTGCCGGGCAACACGCGGTGAATCAATCCATCGCGGGTCTGTACGAGTCCGTAGTTGCCGCCGCCCAGCCTGAGCGTGCCGACCATCTTCAATGTGTCGAGCGGGAACTGCTCCAGGTACTCGCGCGGGCGCTGCACGTCCGGGCGCGGGCCCGACGGGTTCTCGCCCGCGAGGCTTTGCAGGAACGGCGAGCGCCGGTCCGCCATCTGGTACTCGTGGCTCATGTAGGGCCGCACTTCCGGCAATGGCTGGATGCGCCCGCCCGGCCGCTGCTTGGCCTTCTCGATGTCGGCGCGCAGGTCGTCCAGGCCGTCGGAGCAGCCACTCAGCGCGAGTGTGCCGGCGAGGCCCACAGCGGTCAGCAGCGTACGCATGCGTTGCTGGCTCATGTTGCGTCCCGCTTCGGCTGCGCGGCCCGCTTGCCCTTGGCGTCAGCCGGGGCCGGTGCCGTCTCGTTTTCGTCGAGGTAGCGGTAGGTCTTCGCGGTCAGGTTGAGCGTCAACTCGTCGCTCGGCGCGGGTGCGCGCTGGCGCGATGTGGCGCGCGTGTTGGCGCGCGTGATCTCGAGGTCGTGCAGCGTCACGATCCGCGGCAGCGCCGCGATGCCGGAGACGAACAGGCCGAACTCGTGGTAACCACCGGTGAGCTGGATCTTGATCGGCAGCTCCGCGTAGAAGTCCTTCTTGTTCTCGCCGCCCGGCTGGAACAGGCGCTCCTGCAGGCCCGCCGCCAGGCCGGTCTGCGAGATGTCGACCAGCAGTGACGGTACTTCGGTCTTGCCGGGCAGCTGGCGCAGCATCGCCCCGAAGGTGCGCTCGATCTCCGCGAGCTGCTGACGATAAGCCTCGAGGTTGGCGGCCTTGCGCTGCTTGTCGTCAAAGGTCTGCCAGAGCGTCCTCTGCTCGGCCTCGGCCTTGCGCAGCAGCGGCAGGTTGCCGTTTTCGCCGATCACGAAGTACCAGACCAGCAGGATACTGACGACGATCAGCATCAGCGCGACGCCAAGCGCGCGGAACAGGAACGGCCAGCGGCCAATGTCCTTGAAATCGAGCTGTTGCAGCTGTTCGACGAAGTTCATTTAGGTGCCTCCGAAACGCGCGTATTGCGCTTCGTGGCGGCCGCGGTCTCGTCGACGACTGCGCGCTGCGATGCGAACAGCGTGAACTGCGCGCCCGGGCCCGCGTCGCGGCCGGTCTGGATGACCTTCAGCTCAGGTGCCGACAGCGCCTCGGATGAGTCGATGTTGCGCATGAATGCGGAGACGCGCGTGCTCGACTGCGCGACGCCGTTGAACTCCAGCTTGCGTCCGCTCTGCCTGACGGAAGTCAGGTAGACGCCCTCGGGCAGCGTCGAGACCATCTGGTCGAACAGCTTGACCACCTCCGGGCGGCTGGCCTGCAGCGTGTCGATCACCTGCATGCGCGCGATCATCCGCGACTTCTGCTCTTCCAGCACCAGGATCTGCTCGATCGCCTTGTCGAGCTCGGCAATCTCGGCTGTCAGCAGTTCGTTGCGGCGCTTTTGTGCGTCGATCATCGAACTGACCGTCAGGTGCGCGAGCAGCGTGACGATGATCGCCAGGCCGACCGCGGCGCCAAGGCCGATCAGGAACTCTTTCCGACGCCGCTGGCGGAGCTCTTGCCGCCAGGGCAACAGGTTAATACTTGGCATCTTCGTCGAAGCTCCGCAGTGCCAGGCCGCAGGCGAGCAGCAACGCGGTCGCGTCCCGCGTTACGCCGAGGGCCTTTGCTTTCGAGGAAATTTTCATCTGGCCGAGCGGATCGCCGCGCTCCGCCGGAATGCCCACGCGGCTCGCGATCACGTCGGCGACGCCCGGGATGTTGGCACAGCCGCCGCAGATCAGGATCTGCTCGGGCTGGCTGCGGCCACTGCCGGACGCCAGGTAGAACTGCAATGAACGGCTGACCTGCTGGGTCATGTCGTCGATGAACGGGTCGAGCACCTCGGGCTGGTAGTTCGACGGCAGCCCGCCTTCTTTCTTGGCGCGGCCGGCTTCTTCCATCGACAGTCCGTAGGTGCGCATGATCTCTTCGGTCAGCTGCTGACCGCCGAAGGCGAAGTCGCGGGTATAGACCACGACCAGGTTGCGCAGCACCGAGAAGGTCGTCGTGCTAGCGCCGAAATCGACGACTGCGATCGTGCGGTCGATGCCGCCGTCCGGCATCTGGTGCGTCAGCAGGCGGCAGGCGTTCTCAAGCGCGAAGGCCTCGACGTCCACCAGCTTGGCGACGAGTCCCGAGGCATTCACCGCGGCGACGCGCTGCTCGACGTTCTCCGAACGCGAGGCGACGAGGAGCACGTCGCGCATGTCGGGGTCCTTTTCGGAAGGTCCCATCACCTGGAAGTCATAGCTGACTTCCTCCATCGGGAACGGGATGTACTGGTCCGCCTGCATTTCGATCTGCTGCTCGAGATCGGCGTCGGACAGGTTGCGCGGCATCTGCACGGCCTTGGTGATCGCGGCATCGCCCGAGATCGCAACCGCGCATTCCTTGGAGCGCACGCCCGAGCGCTTGACCGCCCGGCGGATGGCATCGCCGACCGCTGCCGCGTCGACGATCGCCTTTTCATTGATGGCGTTGTGTGGGGTCGGCTCGGCCGCATAGGCCTCGACCCGGTACTGGCCGCCCGACTGCGACAGCTCGATGAGCTTGATCGAGGACGTCGTGATGTCCAGTCCGATCAGCTGGCGGTGTCGCGGTCCCAGCGAGAGTTTCGGCAGCTTGAGCACAGAAATTTCCTTTTCAGGTCAGGCTATTGCGACGCCAATCGCTGCTCGGGGTCAACATTGCCGGCCAACTATATAGCAAGCAACTGTTAAATTGAACGTGACCCGACTCGCAATTCACTCGCAGCAGTGCCTTTCAGCAAGGCTCAACCGGGGCCCAGCGGGGTATACCCCCGTCCAGACCACCCTGGACCCGGCGGCCTTCGCGCCCCGGCGGGGCCTTATGACGCCAGATCCGCCGCCGATGCTGCACTCGATCGCGGGCCCGCACCGTGTCTCCCGTCACGGTCCAAGCGTCGCAGCCGGGCGACCCGGCCCCCGGCGGTGCCCCTCATTACTATGCATAATCGGACCCGGTGATCACGCGACTGAACCGCAGGCTGCTCATCGCGGCGACCATCATCGTGGCGCTGGCCGGCATCATCGGGCTCGCATTCCTCTCCACCTATTACTACCTCAAGCCGACGCTGCCGGACGTCGCGGTGCTGCGCGACGTGCGCCTGCAGGTGCCGCTGCGTGTCTACAGTCGCGACGGCCGGCTGCTCGCGCAGATCGGCGAGCAGCGCCGCGTGCCGGTCAGCTGGGAGGAGATCCCGCCGGTGGTCGTGCAGGCCGTGCTCGCCGCCGAGGACGACCGCTTCTTCGAGCATCCGGGCGTGGACTGGCAGGGCATGCTGCGCGCGCTCCTCGTCGCCGCCACGACGATGGAGCTCTCCCAGGGCGGCAGCACGCTGACACAGCAGCTGGTGCGCACCACGCTGATCACCAACGAGCGGCAACTGCGCCGCAAGCTGCGCGAGATTTTCCTCGCGCTGTCGCTCGAGAACGAATTGACGAAGCGGGAAATCATCACGCTGTTCGTCAACACGCAGTTCCTCGGCCAGCGTTCCTATGGCTTCGCCGCCGCCGCCGAGACCTACTTCGGCAAGCAGCTCACGGCCGTCAATGCGAGCGAAGCGGCGCTGCTCGCCGGCATCCTGCAGGCGCCGTCGCGCCTCAATCCCGCCGCCAGCCTCGAGCGCGCCACCGAGCGGCGCACTTACGTGCTGCGTCGCATGCGCGAGCTCGGCTACCTCGACGACGCCGCCTGGCGCACGGCGATGGAGCAACCGGTGTCGCGCGAGCTGCATGGCCCGCGCGTGCAGATCGATGCGCCCTACGTCGGCGAGATGGTGCGCCTCGCGCTGTTCGAGAAATACGGCGAGCGTATCTATTCGGATGGCTTCCAGGTCGTCACCACGATCGACGGCCGCCTGCAGCGCGCGGCCGACGTGGCGCTCCGGAGCGCCGTGCTCGAATATGACCGCCGGCACGGCTGGCGTGGCCGCGCCGGCCGCATTCCGCTCGAGGGCGAGAGCGACGATGCGCTTGCGCGCGCGCTCGAGGAGTATCCGGTGGTCGGCGGCCTGCTGCCGGCGGCCGTCGTCAAGGTTGTCGGCAGCGATGCGACCGTCGTCGCGCGCACCGGCCGCCGCTATCGCCTGCCGATGGACGGCATGCGCTGGGCACGCAAGGGCGACGAGCCGCCGAAGTCGCCGCGCGAGGTGCTTGCGGTCGGCGACGTCGTCTACGTGCTTCCTTCCGCCGCAGGCGATGCGCTGCTCGCCCAGCTGCCGGACGTGCAGGGGGCGATCGTCGCGCTCGACCCGAATGACGGCGCCGTGATCGCGCTGTCCGGCGGCTTCGATTACCAGGCATCGAAGTTCAACCGCGTGATCCAGGCGCGCCGCCAGCCCGGTTCGTCGTTCAAACCGTTCATTTATTCCGCCGCACTCGAGGCGGGTTTCACGCCGGCGTCGGTCGTGCTCGACGCGCCGGTCGTCTACGAGGCCGCCGCACCGGAAGACGGCATCGGCGTCCGCCCGGACGGCGCCGAGGGCGAGGAACAGCAGGAGGAGGACTGGCGCCCGGTCGACGACTCCAGGCGCTTCCACGGCCCGACACGGTTGCGCGACGCGCTCGTGCGCTCGCGCAATCTCGTGACGATCCGGATCATGCGCCAGATCGGCGTCGGCTATACGCGCGATTACGCAGAGCGCTTCGGCCTGCCGAAGGCGCACATCCCGGCGGATCTGACCGCCGCGCTCGGCACCGCGCAGCTGACCCCGCTCGAGATGGCAAACGGCTTTGCAGTCTTCGCGAATGGCGGGTCGCTGGTGGAGCCTTATCTGATCGAGCAGATATTTGCCGCCGATGGGTCCGTGCTGCAGCAGGCCGGGCCCCGGATCGTCTGCACGCAATGCGGCGGCGGATCGGGCTTTGCCAACCCGCTGGTCGTCGCCGGCTCATCGGGCGCGGTCCGCGCGGCCGAAGTCGGCGGCAGCCTGCCGCCGCCTGCGGAGGATGCGCGCGCTCCGCGCGCCATTTCCGAGGCGAATGCCTGGATCATCACGGACCTGCTGCGCGACGTCGTGCGCCGCGGCACCGGCCAGCGCGCCCGCTCGCTCGGGCGCGGCGACATCGCCGGCAAGACCGGGACCACCAATGACGCCCGCGACGCCTGGTTTTCGGGCTACACGCCGGACCTGGTCGCGACCGCGTGGGTCGGCTTCGACCAGGAGCGGCCGCTCGGCGCCGACGAACAGGGCGCGCGCACGGCCCTGCCGATGTGGATCTATTTCATGCGCGAGGCGCTCGCCGGCGTCCCGGAACGCCGGTTGCCGATGCCGGACGGCGTCGTCACTGCGCGCGTCGCGATGGACACCGGCGAGTTCGCGGACGGGGGCGTGCCCGCGAGCGACTTCGAGTACTTCCTGGCCGATCACCTGCCGACTGGCGTCGCGGGCGGAACCGGAGACGGCGTGCGCAACGTTCCGCCGGCGCAGAAGTACGAGGAGCCGATCTTCTGATGGCGAAGCGGTCGGTCCGCGGCGGGATGATGCGCCAGGCGATCGCGCGCGAAGCCGCGCGACTGATGATCGAGCATGGCCACGAGGACTATGGCATCGCCAAGCGCAAGGCCGCCGTACGCTTCGGCGTCACCGACCTCGCGGTGCTGCCGAAGAACACCGAAATCGAGGAGGCGCTCGCCGAGCACCAGCGCCTGTTCAAGCCCGCGGCGCACGCGACGGAGCTGTCCGCGATGCGCGGCGTGGCGCTCGATGCGATGCGCCTGCTCGCGGAGTTCGAGCCGCGCCTGGTTGGCCCACTGCTCACCGGTACCGCGACCGCGCACAACGGCATCACGCTGCACCTCTTCGCCGATACGCCCGAGAGCGTCGCGGTGCGCCTGATCGATCGCGGCATCAAGCATGAGGTCGCCGAGCGGCGCTTTCGCGTGCAGCGCGACGGCAGCGAGTCCTATCCGGCCCTGCGCTTCATGGCGGGCATCCACGAAGTGGACGCAACGATCTTCCCGCGCGACGGCATCCGGCAGGCGCCGCCGGGCCCGGTCGATGGCAAACCGATGCGGCGCGCGACGCTCGCCGAAGTCGAAGGACTGCTGAAGTAAGTGGGGACTGTCCCCCTTTTCCGAAGGAAAAGGCGGACTGTCCCCTCTTGTGAGAAAGGGATGCGTCCCCACTTGAAAAAGGGGACAGTCCCCTAGCGCTTCTTTACTGGAATGTAGTCGCGCTGCACCGGGCCAGTGTAGAGCTGGCGCGGCCGCGCGATCTTCATCGTCGGGTCGGCGATCATCTCCGACCAGTGCGCCACCCAGCCGGCGGTACGCGCGATCGCGAACATCACCGTGAACATCTCGCGCGGGATGCCGAGCGCCCGATAGATGATGCCGGAATAGAAATCCACGTTCGGATAGAGCTTGCGGCTGATGAAATAGTCGTCCTTCAGCGCGACTTCCTCGAGCCGCAATGCCAGCTCGAACAGCGGGTTGTCGCTCTGGCCGAGCTTGGCGAGCACCTGGTGGCACATCTCGCGGATGATCGTCGCGCGCGGGTCGAAGTTCTTGTACACCCGATGCCCGAAGCCCATCAGCCGCACGCCACCCGCCTTGTCCTTCACGCGCGTGATGAATTCCGGCACGTGGCTCACGTCGCCGATCTTCTGCAGCATGTCCACGACCGCCTCATTGGCGCCGCCGTGCGCGGGGCCCCAGAGCGCGGAGACGCCGGCCGACATCGCCGTGTAGGGATTGCAGCCGGTCGAGCCTGCCAGCCGCACCGTCGAAGTGCTCGCGTTCTGCTCGTGGTCGGCGTGCAGGATGAACAGCAGGTCGAGGGCCTTCGCGTGCAGCTCGTCCACTTCGTAGGATTCGCAGGGCACTGAAAAGAACATGTGCAGCATGTTCGCGCAGTAGTCGAGATCGTTGCGCGGGTAGATGAAGGGCTGGCCGAGCGCGTGCTTGTAGGCGGCTGCGGCGATGGTCGGGATCTTCGCGATCATCCGGTGCGTGAAAATCTCGCGGTGCCGGTCGTCGGAGATGTCGGTCGTGTCGTGATAGAAGGCCGCCAGCGACGCGACGATCGTCGCCACCATCGCCATCGGATGGGCGTCGTGATGGAAGCCGCGGTACAGGCGCAGCAGCCATTCGTTCAGCATCGTGTGGCGCGTGATCGAGCGCGTGAACGCCGCCAGTTCCGCCGCGGATGGCAGCTCCCCCTTCTGCAGCAGGTAGGAAACCTCGAGGAAGGAACTTTGCTTCGCCAGCTGCTCGATCGGGTAGCCGCGGTACAGCAGCACGCCGGCGTCGCCATCGATGTAGGTGATGGCGCTCGCGGTCGCGGCAGTCGCCATGAACCCCGGGTCGTAGGTGAAGACCCCGTGATCCCTCGACAGCGTGGTGATGTCGAGCACATCGGGGCCGACCGAACCGGGCAGTGCGTCGAGTTCGCTCGACTTGCCGGTCGCAAGGTTCGTCAGCTGGTACTTTTTCTTGCTCATCGTATTCAGGGCGTGGAGCGTGTCATGCAGCATCGCGGGAATCAAGGCTGGTTTCGCATCATCGCCTAGAATGCCGGCATGGCCGTGCCGATCGCGATTTACGTGCACCTGCCCTGGTGCGTGCAGAAGTGCCCGTACTGCGACTTCAACTCGCACGCGCGCCCGGCGCGAATCCCGGAAGACGATTATGTCGCGGCGCTGCTCGCGGACCTCGAGGCCGACCTCGACCTCGCGGGCGGACGACCGGTCGGCAGCGTATTCCTGGGTGGCGGCACACCGAGCCTGTTCAGCGTCCGCGCGATCGCGGCGCTGCTCGAAGGCATCGCAGCGCGACTGCCATTACAGGCCGGCGCCGAAGTGACCATGGAAGCCAATCCCGGGACCATCGAGCACGGACGCTTTGCCGGCTACCGGGCCGCCGGCATCAATCGCGTGTCGCTCGGCGCGCAGACATTCGATGCGCGCGCGCTCAAGGTGCTGGGCCGCATCCATGGGCCCGGCGAGATCGCGGTCGCGGTCAGCGAGCTGGTGGCCGCCGGCATCGACAACTTCAACCTGGATCTGATGTATGCCTTGCCGGAGCAGACCCGGGAGGGCGCACTTGCCGACCTCGAAGCGGCGCTGGCGCTCGGGCCCGCGCACCTTTCGCACTACCAGCTGACGCTCGAGCCGGGCACGGCGTTCTATCACCGCCCACCCCCGCTGCCCGAGGACGACGTCGCCTTTGACATGCAGCACGACTGCCAGCGCGCGCTCGCCGCCGCGGGCTTCGCACAGTACGAGATCTCGGCCTATGCGCGACCCCACCGGCAGTGCCGGCACAACCTCAATTACTGGCGCTTCGGTGACTACCTCGGCATCGGCGCCGGCGCACACGGCAAGCTCACGCTGGATGGACAGCTGGTCCGCACCGAGAAGCCGAAATCCCCGCGCGCGTACCTGGGTGGCCGCGGCACCGCAGGCGCGGCGCGCAGACCGGTGCCGGCCACCGAACTGCCATTCGAATTCATGCTGAACGCGCTGCGCCTGAACGAGGGCTTCACGCTGGCGGCGTTCGAGGCGAGGACCGGGTTGCCGGCCGGCACCATCCAGCCCACGCTCGACGCGCTGGCGCTGCGGGGCCTCATCGGCCTGGATGGCGATCGCTTTGGCCCGACCGAGCTCGGATTCCGGTTCCTGAACGAGCTGCAGGCCGCGTTCCTGCCCGGCGAAAAAGCGGGTTCCGCCCCCGGCGAGTTGTACACAGCGCCCTCCCGCTTCGTGCCGCTGAGGGACTTTCGTCACTTTGTTCGTGAGAAGCCTTAACTGGCGCTATGTAAACCCTTGTTTTATATTGGAAATATGCCCTGGTCAAAATTTAAGCAATGCGTCATATATGCGCGAATGCGCGATTGGCGCAGCGCGGGACGTCCGTTTGTCCACAGAGTTATCCACACATTTTGTGGATAAGCACAAAACCCTCGCAGATTCGATGACTTAGCGTGGCCCCGCGCGACCAGCCCGGCCTCGCCTTGCCTGCCACGGGGCGTCCCGATAGACTGCGCGCCCCTCGCGGAAAGTCAGCGGAATCGCAGCGATGAAAGACGGCATTCACCCGAAATACACCGAAATCACGGTGACCTGCACCTGCGGGAACAAGTTCCAGACGCGCTCCACGCTCGGTTCGAACCTGGAAGTGGAAGTCTGCTCGAACTGCCATCCTTTCTACACCGGCAAGCAGAAGATCGTGGACTCCGGCGGACGCGTCGACCGCTTCCGCAAGAAGTACGGCCTGAAGTAAAGCAGTCTCCGGCGGCCACCCGGCCGTCAACTTTCCGTGGTTTACCGCGTCTAACCGGCGAGCGGTAGGCTTGGGGCCAGGGACCCGGAGATGTCCATGCGGAAAGCACCCTTGAGGTTTGTCAGCCTGATTGCGGCCGCGGCCATCGCCGCGCTCGCCGTCGCACCCGTGCAGGGCGCGGACGAGGACAAGGAGCCCAAGCCGCAAAAGGAGAGCCGGGAGGTCAAGACCGCCAAGGCGCTGCACATCCAGTTCACGATGCAGATGGGCGTGCACGATGACCTCGAGCTGCAGGAATACGTGCAACGCGTCGGCGAGAAACTGGCCGCCGTCAGCGAGCGCCCCGAACTCGACTGGAAGTTCACGATCGTCGACACCGACGATGTCAACGCCTTCGCGACCATGGGCGGCTTTGTCTACATCTCGCGCGGCATCCTGCCGTACTTCCAGAGCGAGGCCGAGCTGGCGGCCGTGCTGGGCCACGAAATTGCGCACATCACCGCCGAGCACCTGAAGAGCCGGCAGCGCAAGGGCGCGCTCGCGGGTCTCGCGAGCGTCGCGACCGCGATCTTCACCGGCATGCCGGCGCTCGCCGACCTGACCAACATGGCCGGCGCCGCATTGATCAGCGGGTATGGCCGCGAGGCGGAACTCGAGGCCGATCGCCTCGGCGCGAAGTACCTCGCGCTCGCCGGATACGAGCCGACCGCCCTGATCGACGTGATTTCGACGTTGAAGGACCAGGACACCTTCGAGCGCGAGAGCGCGCGGCTCGAAAACCGCAAGCCGCGCCTGTACCACGGCGTGTTCGCGTCGCATCCGGATAACGACACGCGCCTGCAACAGGCGATCGGCGAAGCCGGCAAGAACCGGACTTCTGCCACGGGCAATACCGACAATGTCGAGGGATTCCTGCAGGCCATTGAGGGACTGCCGGTTGGTTCGAGCCGCCGCCAGGGGATGATCCGCGAAAACCGTTTCTATCACGCGGACATGCAGTTCACGCTGGCGTTTCCGCGCAGCTGGCAAGTCATCAACGAGCCCTCGCAGATCCTGTCGATCGCGCCGAACCGGGAGCATGTGATGGAGCTGCGCACCCAGGCGCCGCCCTCGGACCTGACCAATCCGCGCGACTTCGCGATGCGCGGGCTCGCCAACCGCCGTGTCGACCGCCCCGAGAGCCTGGAGATCAACGGCCTGAAGGCCTGGACCGCGGTGGTGCGCGGCGATCCCTCGCCGTTCGGCCAGTCCACCAACGTGCGCTACGTGATCATCTACTACAACAGCCTGATGTGGGTCTTCAAGGGCGCGAGCCGCGCGGGAACCACGGCGCCCTCGGGCGATCCGTTCTTCCTGTCCACTGCGCAGACCTTCCGCCGCATGCGCGGCAACGAGTTCGACCTGGCGGAGCCATATCGCCTGCGCGTAATCCGCGCGACCGAGGACACGACGATCGCCGCGCTCGCGGAAAAAGCGGAGATCAAGAAGTATCCGGAACAGCAGCTGCGCCTGTTCAACAAGCTCTATCCGAAGGGCGAACCGAAACCGGGCGACCCGATCAAGACCGTGCGCTAGTAAGAGGGGACAGTCCGCCTTTTTCGCGAAGCGAAAAAGGGGACAGTCCCCTACCAGCCCGCCTGCTGCATCGCCGCGGCAAGCGCGATGAGCGCCTGCGCGCGGTGGCTCACGCGGTTCTTTTCGTCTTCCGGCATCTCGGCCACCGTCATGCTGCCGCCCCCGACGATGAACAACGGGTCATAGCCGAAACCGCCGGTGCCGCGGCGCTCGATGCCGATGAATCCCGCCCATGAGGCCTCGGCAACGATCGGCTCAGGATCCGCGGCATCGCGCACGAACACCATCGCACAGCGGTAGCGCGCGCTGCGCGCGGGGGGCGCGACGCGCGCCAGTTCCGCCAGCAGCTTTGCGTTGTTGGCCCGGTCGTCCGCCTGCCGGCCCGCGTAACGCGCGGTATGCAGCCCGGGACCGCCGTCGAGCACATCCACTTCCAGCCCCGAGTCATCCGCGATCGCAGGGAGTCCGGCGATCGCGGCCGCATGCCGCGCCTTGATCAGCGCATTGGCGATGAATGTATCGCCGTCCTCGACCGGGGGCTCGATGCCGAACGCCGACTGCGGGATGACCTCGAGGCTGTGGCCCGCAAGGATGGCCTGCATCTCGCGCAATTTTCCGGCATTGCCGGTCGCGAGCACGACCCGGCGCATCAGGCGCTGCGGGCCTCGAGTTGCAGGCCGAACAGGCGCGCCGTGCCGGTTGCGGCAAGGTTCAGCATCGCGTCCAGTTCCTCGCGCCGGAATGCGTGGCCCTCGGCAGTCCCCTGCACCTCGATGAAAGCGCCGCCGGAATTCATCACGACATTCATGTCGGTCTCGGCCTCGACATCCTCGGAATAGTCGAGGTCGAGCAGCGGTTCGCCCTTGACGATGCCGACCGATACCGCCGCGATCTGGCCGTGAAGTGGATTCGACGCGAGCGCGCGACGGCCGAGCAGCGTGTCCACGGCATCCGCGAGCGCAATGAAACCGCCGGTGATCGCGGCCGTGCGGGTACCGCCGTCGGCCTGCAGCACGTCGCAGTCGATCGTGATCGTGCGCTCGCCGATCGCGCCGAGGTCGATGCAGGCGCGCAGCGCCCGGCCGATCAGGCGCTGGATCTCGTGCGTGCGACCGCCCTGCTTGCCGCGCGCGGCCTCGCGGGCGCTGCGGGTGTGCGTCGCGCGCGGCAGCATGCCGTACTCCGCGGTCAGCCAGCCCTTGCCGGTGTTGCGCAGGAATGCCGGCACGCCGTTCTCGATGCTCGCTGTGCACAGCACGCGGGTGCCGCCGAATTCGCACAGCACCGAGCCTTCCGCATGCGCGGTGTAACGGCGCGTGAAGCGCACGGGTCGCAATTGATCGGCCGCGCGGTCGCCGCTACGCATGATGGGCTCCGTGATCCGGTGTCAGTGCCGCCAGACCAGTCCGGCGGCCGATGCATTGTCGCTGTGCGGGGCCGAGGCGGCTACCGCGTGTTCCGCGAGCTTGCCGAGCGCGTCGGCGCAGCTGCCATTGCCGGCCTGCCAGAACCCGGCGATCTCCGCGTCCTTCAGGTTCGCCCAGATGCCGTCGCTGCATGCCAGCAGCACGTCGCCGTCGGCGAGCGGCTGGCGCTGCGATATGGACATCTCCGGGAGGGCCGTCTCGCCGCCCAGGCAGCACTCGACGTAATTGCGCATCGGGTGGCTCTGCATCTCGTCCTCGCGGATCGAACCCTCGCGCAGCAGCTGCTCGACGTGGCTGTGGTCGCGGGTGCGCGCCAGCACGGCCCCGCCGCGCAGGTGATAGATGCGGCTGTCGCCGATGTGCGCCCAGAACGCCTCGCTGCGCTGCACCAGGCAGATCGCGCAGGTGGCGCGCGGGCGCAGGTCCACGGCGAGCTTGCTGCCGAGCGTGGCCACCGCAGCGTGCGCGCGGCCGAGCGCAAGATGCAGGAAACCGAGCGGATCGAACACCGGCAACGATTGCGCGCGAAACAGGTCGAGCACCACCTTGCAGCCAGTCTCGGCGGCGCGCGCGCCGTAGGCGTGGCCGCCCATGCCGTCCATCACGACCAGCAGCGCGGCACCGTCGCCGGCCGCCACCGCGGCCCGGTCCTGGTTGTCTTCGCGATCGCCGGTCAGGCTGACTTCGGCGAACTCGATTGCCACGCGTGCTCCTGCGGCCGATGGCCGCCGCCCCCTGTTAGACTGTCGCGCAGCTTACAACACCGGACCCTGCGGTTCCCGGGGATGCGATTCGAATGCTGAGAAGCATGACAGGCTTCGCGCGCTGCGAGCAGGCGACGACCGCCGGACTGCTCGCCTGGGAAATCCGCAGCGTCAATCACCGCTATCTCGAGCTCAGCCTGCGACTGCCCGAGGAATTGCGGGCCGCCGAGGGCGATATCCGCCGCACGATCGCCGCTGCCGCGCGCCGCGGCAAGGTTGACGCGACGCTGTACTTCAGGCCCGGCACGACCGCGGGGCGCGAACTGCTGTTCGACGATGCCCTGCTCGACCGGCTGATCGAGAGCGCGCTCGCCGTACAGCGGCGGCTCGGCGCGCCCGGCCAGGTCAATGCCGTGGACCTGCTGCGCTGGCCCGGCGCCGTGCGCGAAGCGGAGCGCGATGCCACGCCGCTGGTTTCGGCATCGCAGGCCCTGCTCGCGGAAACGCTCGCGGCATTCAGCGCCTCGCGCGCCGGCGAGGGTGCGCGCATCGCCGAAATGCTGGGCGCGCGCGCGCAACAGGTGAAACGGATCGTCGACGAAGTGGCCGCCCGGTTGCCCGAGGTGCAGGCGCGCATCCGCGCCAGGCTGCAGGAGCGCCTCATCACGCTCGGTGCCGAGGGCAACCCCGAACGGCTCGAGCAGGAGATCGCGATCCTGGTGCAGAAGATGGACGTGGCCGAGGAACTCGACCGCTTGAAGAGCCACGTCGCGGAACTGGCTGACACGATCGCGACCGGCGAGGCAGTCGGCCGCAAGCTCGATTTCCTGATGCAGGAGTTCAACCGCGAGGCGAACACGCTGTCGTCGAAGTCGCAGGACGTCGAGACCACGCGCTCGGCGGTCGAGTTGAAGGTGCTGATCGAGCAGATGCGCGAGCAGATCCAGAATGTGGAATAGCTTTCGGGTGTTTCCCCTGGTGCTGGCAGTGACCGCTGCCTGCGCTCCCGAGCCGGAGGACGCAATTGAGCAGGGGGGTCGGGACGGATTGCCTTGGAAGGCCGCTCTCCGTGCCGCCTCCCACCGGAACGGCGCTGCTGAACTGGGACGCGCCATCAACGCGATCCGACGGATCGGTTTTCGACGATCTTGCGGGATACAGGGTCAACTACGGGGTCACGCCCGATGAGCTGCGCTGTCAGATTGAAATCCGGGATCCGCAGCTGACGACGTGGAAGGTCATCGGGTTGTCACCCGGCACCTGGTACTTCGCGGTCGTCAGCTTCGACAGCGGGTTTGTCGAGAGCGAACCGTCTGGCGTCGTATCCAGGCGGATCGACTGAGGCCGTCGCCCCGATTCAGGGCCTCCTGCCGCGGCAGGCACCGGATCGCGGCTCCGTGGCTCGTGGCGCAGCGCGCCACCAGCTCCGGGACCGCGACCCGGCACCGTCATCGCACCATTATTCCTGCGGGTCGGCTTCGTCGCCGCCCTCGTCACCGCCCTCATCGCTTTCGTCAGGCGTCTCGCAATCGACCGGTTCCACGCTGCACGCCAGCGGGCTGAACTGCGCACCGCTGCCGGGCGGCAGGCCTTCGATCGGCTCGCCGCTGTACTTCCCGCTGCCGGACTTGACGAAGACTGCGAGCGGCTCCCCCTCCGGGCAGGAGAAAAGGCCCTCATTCGGACTCAGCAGTCCTTCGTACGGCGATTCCGTGTCATCGAGGTCATCGAACTTGATGTAGACCGAGCCCGACTCGTCGCCACATTGCAAGACGACGTTCGAAAGCTCCTTGGTCGAACAGACGCGCGCTGCGCCAGATTCCTCCACGCAGGCGTCTATCTGGGCAATGCTCTGGGCCGCAGGCGCGGCGCCCGCCGGCATGGCAAGCAGCAGGGCGCTGCCAGCCATCGCAACCAGCGCCGCACCGGCGCCGGGAATCAGTCTGGTTCTGGACATGATGGTTCCTCCATTCGGTGAATGACGCAGACCCGCTCGGCGCGGGAACGCAGTCAACGGCAGGAACCGGAGGAAAGTCGGCGGGAACCGCCGGTCGCGCGGGATCGCTCGCGCGTCCGCACCGGGTCGGCAACCCCGCTGTCGTGGACGTTTCCGTCGGTAGACCGGTGGCTTTGCGTCCCCACCTTTCGATGGGTTTGCCCTTGTCAACGCGAACCGATTCTTCGCCTGTGTCGCGGTGTGGTCAACCGCTTGTTGACAGAATGGCGGCGCACCCGACCAGCGGTCGTGCGCCGTCGAGATCGCCGCTCCGGAACACCCGGGTGCCGGGCCACAGGTTCGCAGTCATTGTTCTCGTGCTGGGGGAGGGGGGATGCAGCGACGCGGCGATCAACCAATGACTGCGAACCTGTGGCCCGGCACCTGGTGGGCGCTCACGTCTCGAGCCGCGTGGCGATGACCACGATCTCCGGCAGGACCGTCGCCGAGCCGATGCCCAGCACGTCGCGCTCGTAGACCACCTGCTGGCTGGCCGCCAGGCCGTTGCTGACGAGTCCGGCGAGCGTTGCGACCAGCACCGCCGCGAGGCCCGTGTTGCGAATCGTCGAATAGGTCTTCATGTCCGTACTCCTTGAATGTCGTTGGTGAATCGAATCAGTTGACGGTTGTGACTTTGGCTGGCGCGTGGTCCTGGAACAAACGGGCTTTCTGATGGCTGCTTAAGGGAAACTTGAGCACTTTCGCGGCCGGCGCCAGGGCCTCGAGCTCCGGCTCGAAATGGAAGCGACGACCGGCGATCGACTCGGCCTGGAGGCGCTGGCCCTCGTCCAGCAGGTCCAGGAACTCCAGGAAACCGTTCAAGCGTGCGTTCATGATCTTTCTCCTCGTGTCGGGCGGAGCGGGCACCGCGCCCTTCCGTCCCTGTTCGGGCTAGACTTTGAGGTCCTGGGGTCCTCCGAACAAACGCATTAACTCAAGCTGGGTTAAGGGAAACTTTCGTGCCTGCCTCTGCCTATGGCCGCTTGCCGCTCAATGCCTTACGCGTGTTCGAGGCGGTGGCCACGCGCCTGTCTTTTGCGGAGGCCGCCGAGGCCCTGAACGTGACCCCCGCCGCGGTCTCGCAGCAGATCAAGGCGCTCGAGGATTACCTGCAGATTCCGCTGCTGCGCCGCAGCGGCCGCAAGGTCGAACTGACGCCCGAGGGCGCGCGGCTCCTGCCCGGCGTGCAGTCCGGGCTCGACGCGCTGGTGGTGGCGCTGCGCGAAACACGGATGAACCGCGCGAGCGGCATCATCAACGTCAGCACCCTGTCCTCGCTGATGCAGAAATGGCTGACGCCGCGCCTGCATCGCCTGCACGCGAAGTTTCCCGAGCTGCAGGTGGACTGGCACACCTCGCGCGAAGCGGTCGATTTCGCGCGCAGCGATTTTCATGCTGCCGTGCGGCTCGGCGAAGGCGCGACTCCCGGCCTCGATCATGACAAGCTGATGGACGAATGGCTGGTGGTCGTCGCTTCGCCCGAGCTCTTCAAGCGGCATGGCTCGATCGACGATCGCGACAGCCTCAAGGGCATTCCGATGCTGCAGGCGCGCGACGAACCCTGGTCGCGCTTCGAGAAGAGCGCGGCGCCGACCCCCTGGCCCGTGGGGCCGACGATCATCGACGATTCAGTCAGCGTGCTGTCGGCGGTGATCGAGAGTCTCGGCTACGCGCCGGCGCGCTGGTCCATTGCCGCGCACGACCTGATGTCCGGCCGCCTGATGCTCGCGAGCAAGGTCATCGTGCCCTCGCGCTTCCGTTACTGGTTCGTCTGCCCGCCCGCGTACTCGGACCTGCCGATGGTCTGCGCGCTGCGCCAGTGGCTCAGGGAAGAAGCCGCCGCATTTCCGACACCCGAAGCCTGGCTGGGCCAGGCCTGAGCGATGGCGGGACGCGGAAAACTGTATGTGATCGCGGCGCCTTCCGGTGCCGGCAAGACCAGCCTGATGCAGGCACTGATGCAGCGCCGCCCCATGCTTTCGTTCTCGGTATCCTGCACCACGCGCGCGCCACGCGCGCACGAGCAGGACGGGCGCGACTATCATTTCATCGATCGCGCGGAATTCGAGCGGCTGGTGGCCGCCGGCGAGTTCATCGAGCACGCCGACGTGTTCGGCAACCTGTACGGCACGCGCAGGAGCGTGGTCGATTCCGCGCTGGCCGGGGGACGCGACCTGATACTCGAGATCGACTGGCAGGGCGCGCGCCAGGTGCGCGAGCACCTGCCGGAGGCGGTGCAGATCTTCATTCTGCCGCCGTCGCGGGCCGAGCTGGAAGCGCGGCTTCGCAAGCGCAAGACCGACAGCGAACCGGCGATCGCGCGGCGGCTCGCCGACTCCGTGATCGAGATGTCGCACTGGCGGGAATTCGATTATGTCGTCGTCAATCGCGATTTCGAACAGGCCCTCGCCGAGCTGGAGGCGATTTTCGATGGCCGCGGCGCGGCCAGCCGGGCGGATCGGCCCGGGCTCGCCGCGCTCGTTGCGGAATTGCTCGGTTCCTGAGGTCCCCCGCGGCCACCCCTTCCCAGGCCTGGTGGATTCGATAGCATGGCCGGGTACAGGGAGGTCCGATCCGATGTCAGCCCGGGATTCCGGTAGCAACCCGCCCGCGGCGTCCGACCGGCGCTGGCATGCGGTCTCGGTCAAGCCGGGCCCGCGCGCCTGCGATGCCGCGTCGGCTGGCACGGACCGCCGCTGGCTGTCGCGCGAGGCCCCGATGCTGCCCCTGCCCGGCTGCACGCATCCCGATCGCTGCCGCTGCACCTACCAGCACCATGAAGACCGCCGCACCGGTGGACGCCGTGCCGACGAAGTCGACGCATTCAGCCGTTCGCCCCGCGTCGGGCAGGAGCGCCGGACCCGCAAGAGCCGTCGCGCGCCGCCCAAGGAGTAATTCGCAGCCGCCTCTGCAATGGCTGGCCGGGGGCACCCCGGATCGAGTATCATTTCCGGTCCAATTATCTGAAAGTACGGTCTTTTCCATGGCCCGCATCACCGTCGAAGATTGCCTGCATACGGTCGACAACCTGTTCGACCTGGTCCTGCTCGCCGCGAAGCGTTCACGTCGCCTGGTCAATGGCGCCGAAGCGCTGGTGGACTGGGAGAACGACAAGCCGACGGTGGTGGCGTTGCGCGAAATCGCGGAGGGCAAGATCACGGTCGATCTGCTCTCCGAGCCGGATCCCGAGCCGGAGCAGGAGCTGATTCCTGAGCACCCGCTCGACCTAGGCGTCGATTTCCGCGCCCCGCAGCTCGGCCTGGGAGACTGATCACGGGCGGCACGATCCGATGAGCTATGCGTCTTCCATCCTCGGACTGCTGCCGGGCGGAAGACGCGCTCCCGGGATCGCCCAGCTCGTTGCCAAGATCGAGGCTTACCTCCCGGCCGACCAGGTCGACCGGGTGCGCGAGGCCTTTGAATACGCCGAGACGGCGCACAAGGGCCAGAAACGCCAGTCCGGCGAGGCCTACATCACGCATCCGATCGCGGTCGCCGACATCCTCGCCGACCTGCATCTCGATGGCGCCACGCTGGCCGCCGCGATCCTGCACGACGTCGTCGAGGACACGCCCTCCTCCGCTGCCGAGGTCGAACAGAAGTTCGGCAAGGAAGTCGCCGAGATTGTCGACGGGGTGACGAAGCTGGACCAGGTCCAGTTCAAGAGCCGCAAGGAAGCGCAGGCCGAGAGCTTCCGCAAGATGATCCTGGCGATGGTGCGCGACATCCGCGTGATCATGGTCAAGCTCGCCGACCGCACCCACAACATGCGCACGCTGTCCGCGATGCCGCCCGAGAAGCGCCGCTCTGTCGCGCGCGAAACGCTCGATATCTACGGGCCGATCGCCAACCGCCTCGGCATCCATTCGATCAAGCTCGAACTCGAGGAGCTCGGGTTCCGCACGCTGTACCCGCAGCGCTATCGCGTGATCGAGCGCGAGCTGAAACGCGCGCGCGGTCACCAGAAGGAGTTCTTGCCGAAGATCGTCAAGTCGATCCGCCAGTCGCTCGCCAAGACCGGCGTCACCGGCCGCGTCGAAGCGCGCGAGAAGCACCTCTACAGCGTGTACCTGAAGATGCGCAGGAAGCGCCTTTCGCTGTCGCAGGTCGTCGACATGTTCGGCGTACGCATCGTGGTCGGGAACGTGGACGAGTGCTATCGCACGCTCGGCCTGGTGCATGGCCTGTACCGGCCGATGCCCGGACGCTTCAAGGACTACATCGCGATCCCGCGCGTCAACGGTTACCAGTCGCTGCACACCTCGCTGTTCGGGCCGAACGGCATGCCGATCGAGGTGCAGATCCGCACCGAGGACATGCACCGCATGGCCGAGTCCGGCATCGCCGCCCACTGGCAGTACAAGTCCGGCGAACAGGACGGACACGTGCAGCAGCAGTTGCGCGCGCGCGAATGGCTGCAGGGCGTCATGCAGATGCACGACGGCTCGGCCGAGGAGCTGATGGAGAGCGTGAAGGTCGACCTGTTCCCGGACAAGGTCTACGTGTTCACGCCGAAGGGCGACATCATGCGCCTGCCACGCGGCGCGAGCTGCGTGGACTTCGCGTTCGCCGTACATACCGGCGTCGGCCAACGCTGCGTCGCCGCCAAGGTGGATCGCCGGCTCGTGCCGCTGCGCACCGTGCTCAGGAACGGCCAGACGGTCGAGATCATCACTGCGAAGGGCGCGCAGCCGAACCCGGCCTGGGCGAGTTTCGTGACGACCGCGAAGGCGCGCTCCGCGATCCGCCAGTACCTGCGCACGCTCAAGAAGGGCGAGGCGGCGGAGCTCGGCGCGCGGATGCTCAACCAGGCGCTCGAGGAGTTCCAGCTCTCGCTGAAGACGCTGCCCGGCGGCCGCCTCGACGAGGTCGCCCGTTCGCTGTCGCTGAAGGACGGCACGGAATTGCTCGAGAAGATCGGGCTCGGCGAACGCCTCGCGCGCCTGATCGCGCGCCGCCTGCTGCCGGTGGATGACGACCGCCCGGATGCGGGCCCCTCGCCGCCGCTCGCAATCGCCGGCACCGAGGGCCTGGTCGTCAGTTATGCGCGCTGCTGCTTCCCGATCCCGTACGACGCGATTGTCGCGTTCCTGTCGACCGGCCGTGGCGTCGTGATCCACCGCGAGAACTGTTCGAATGTCGCCGCCTTCGGCAAGCAGCCGGACAAGTGGATCCCGGCCGTGTGGCAGAAGGACCAGCAGCACCTGTTCACCGCCGGGCTGATCGTCGAGGTCACCAATCGCATGGGCATCCTCGCGCAGGTCGCGACGCAGATCGCCGCCGAGCAGAGCAACATCGTCCACGTCAACGTCGATTCCTCGCAGGGCGACCAGTCAACCATCCTGTTCGAGGTCCAGGTCCGCGACCGCGCGCACCTCGCGCGCCTGATCCGCGCGATCCGCAGCATGGAAGACGTCATGAAGGTCGAGCGCAGCCTCGCCTGAGGCGCCGGTCCCGCCGCCCGGGCGGCGCTATACTGCCCGCCGATCACCGAGGCGCCCATGGTCCGGGACAGCCGCAAGATAGCTGCCATCCTCGCAGCCGACGTCGTCGACTACAGCCGGCTGATGGGTGCCGACGAAGCGGGTACGCTTGCGGCGCTCAAGACCCGCCGCTCTTTCTTCGAGGAGCTGGTCCGGGAGTTCGACGGTCGCGAGTTCGGCAGCGTCGGCGACAGCCTGATGGCCGAGTTCCAGAGCGCCGTCAACGCGGTTTCCTGCGCGCTCGCGATCCAGCAGCGTGTCGCGGGGGAGAACGCGGCGTTGCCCGCCACGCAGCACATGCAGCTGCGCATCGGCGTGAACCTCGGCGACGTCATCGACGAAAACGGCGCCGTGTTCGGCGACGCCGTGAACGTCGCCGCCCGCCTGCAGGCGCTCGCGAAGCCCGGCGGCGTGCTGGTCTCGGGAGCGGTCCACGACCAGGTGCGGCACCGGATCGCGGCGCGGTTCATCGACACCGGCCTGCGTCAGGTCAAGAATATCCGCGAGCCGGTGCGGAGCTTCGAAGTGCTGCCTGCGGCGCGCCCCGGTGCCGCCGGGCGCATCGCCGCGGTGTTCGCCCGCATCGCATCGCGGCGCATCGTGCGCGCGGTGGCGATCGGCGGCGCGATCGGTGTGGCGCTGGGCCTCGGCCTGTTCTGGCGCGAGCTGCCGGTGCCGGCGACCGGCCGGACCCTCGGCGCGCTGCTCGAACCCGGCGTCGGGGCGCCGCCCGCCAATTCGATTGCCGTGTTGCCATTCGTCAACCTGAGCGGCGATGCCGGCAACGACTACCTCGGCGACGGGCTCGCGGAGGAGCTGACGCATCGCCTGGCAAGGATACCGGGCCTGCGCGTCGCGGCACGGACCTCCGCATTCGCATTGCGGGGCCGCGACAGCAACGTGCGGGAAATTGCCGACACGCTCGGCGTCAACTACGTCGTCGAAGGCAGCATCAAGCGCCACGGCGAACGCCTGCGCGTCAACGCGGCGCTGGTCGAGCGCACGACTGGCGTCAATCGCTGGAATGATTCCTACGAGTCGTCGTCGCGCGATTTCTTCGCAATCGAGGAAGATATCGGCGCGCAGGTGCTCACGGCGCTCGAGATCGTGCTCGAGTCGCAGACCGGGCGGCCGGCGACAGCGGCGGCGCGCGGCAATGTGGCGGCCTACGATTATTTCCTGCAGGGTCTCGCCTACCTGCGGCAGCCGAAGAGCGACAGGACACTCGCTGCGGCCCGGCAGCTGTTCGAGCGCGCGCTGGCCGAGCAGCCAGATTTCGGGCGTGCGCAGGCCGGGATCTGCGAGCTCCATGTCGAGCGCTATGCGCTGGAGCGGGAGCCTGCGCTGGTGGCTGCGGCCGAGGACGCCTGCGCCCGGGCCCAAGCGCTCGACAGCACGGCCCAGGAAGTGCACGAGGCGGTCGGCCGGCTGCGACTTGCGACCGGAGATACGGCAGAGGCGGAAGCGGCCTATCGCCAGGCACTCGCCATCGTGCCGCATTCGCCGGACGCGCTGATCGGTCTCGCGGCTGCGCTCGCGGCGGGCGGCAAGACCCAGGAGGCGGAAAGCACCCATCTGCGCGCGATGGAGTCCCAGCCGCGCTACGCGGCGACGCACATCGCCTACGGCAACTTCCTCGCGGCACAGGGGCGCCTCGCCGATGCGATCGCGCCATTTGAGCGGGCCACGGTGCTCGCGCCGGATAATCCCAGCGCATTCAATAACCTGGGGGGTGCCTACCTGTTCCTCGGCGCTTTCGACAAGGCGGCCGATGCATTCGCGCGTTCGCTCGCGATCGAGCCGCGCCGCGCCAGCTACTCCAACGCCGGCAGCAGCGAGTACTACCGCGGGCGCTTTCGGGTGGCCGCCGGGATGTACCGCAAGGCGATCGAACTCGCGCCAGCCGACCACCGCCTGTGGGGGAACCTGGGCGATGCCTTGCGCTTCGACTCCAAGGGCGCTGCAGCGACAGAGGCCTACCGGCGGGCGCTGGAGTTGGCAGAGCAGGAGCTCGCGATCAATCCGCGGCATGCGGTCAACCGCGCGCACGCGGCGTACTATGCGAGCAGGGTCGGGGATGAAGATCGCGTGCAGGCGTTCATCGCAGAGGCGCTGGCTGACGGGGAGGACAGCTACTACGTGCACTATTACGTCGCCCTGGCCGAACTCGGCCTTGGCAACGAGTCCGCGGCCCTGAACCACGCGCAGCGCGCACGACAACTCGGCTACCCGGAGGCACTGCTGCGGGCCGCACCGGAACTGGGTGACATCCGAAACAGAATGTAACCACGGGGGATACCACGATGGCCGCCAACATGACGATCCACGTCGATGTCGACAACGGCACAACAGTTTCGAAGTTCCTGGTCGGGAAAGACGACCAGGTCACCATCGTCAACGACGCGAGCGGCCCGGCCGATATCGCATTCGGCGGTGCGAGCCCGCTCTGCACGACCAGCGGCCAGCAGATGTCGATCCAGATTCCCGTCAGCGGGTCACAGGCGTATTCCATCTGCCCGAACAGCGAGGGCAATTCCTTCGCCTACGTGGCGACGGTTGCGAACGCGGCACCTGGCGATGCCCATCTGATGGTCACGGGCGTCACCGGCCCGAGCGGAAACGGAACGGTGATCGGTGTCGATACCGGGCCCTCCATCATTTTCGAAAGTCTCATCTACACCGGCGGCATCATTGCCGTGGTCGGCGTGCTGGTCGGCTACGTCCTCGCGCGGTATTTCGGGGGCCACAGAACCTGAGTCCGCAACCGCCGGACCATCGTCCTATCCGCGCCCTGTGCCGGTCGGGGCTGGTGCTCGCATGCCTGCTCGCGGCGCTGCCGGCGCGGGCGGAGACCTACTGGTTCGCCGACGTGCCGCGCGTGGTTGCATTCGCGGACGTGCACGGCGCCTACCAGGAACTGGTCGCGCTGCTGCGGGAAACCCGGGTCATCGACGAGTCGCTGCGCTGGCAGGCAGGCAGGACCCATCTGGTCAGCCTCGGAGACCTGCTCGACCGCGGCGACGAGTCGCGCAAGGTCCTCGACCTGCTGATGCGCCTGCAGGACGAGGCAGGACGCGCCGGTGGCGCCGTGCATGTCGCGCTTGGCAACCACGATGTAATGAACATCGTCGGTGACCTGCGCTATGTCAGCGCGGCGGAGTACGCGGCGTTCGCCGGCAGCGACGAAGAGGCCCTGCGCGAAGCGGCCTGGCGGCGCGTGCTCGCACAGGAACCCGATGCCACGCGCGCCGCATTCGACGCCGACTATCCGGCGGGCTACTTCGCGCATCGGCAGGCGTTTTCGGCGCAAGGCCGCTACGGCTCCTGGCTGCTGCAACAGCCGTTCCTGGTGGTCGTCAATGACACCGCATTCGCGCATGGCGGCTTGCCGGCCACCGTGGCGAAGCTGGGCCTCGACGGGACCAACCGGACATTGCACGCGCAACTGGCCGCCTACCTGCAGGCCTGGCAGGCGCTCGAATCCGAGTTGTCGCTGCCACGACCGGTCAGCTTCCGGGAGCAGCCGGCTGCAGTCGCCGGGCGCGTCAGCGAGGAACGCGCGCAGGCCTTCGCCGACCTGCAGCTTGCCGAGGTGTTCACCAGCGACGGGCCGACCTGGTATCGGGGGCAGGCGTTGTGCAATCGGTACGCCGAGGACGACAACCTGGACGCCGCGCTCGACACGCTCGACGCCGGGCGCCTGGTCGTCGGCCACACCGTCTCGCCGACCGGGCGGGCACAGAGCCGTTTCGAAGGCCGCGTGATCCTGCTCGACGCCGGCATGTTGCGATCGGTGTACGGCGGCTCGCCCGCTGCGCTCGTCATCGAAGACGGACGATTGCAGCTTGCCTACGCGGACCTGCCCGGCCAGCGCCTCGCGCCGGAGATCCGCGCGCGGGCCGTCGGTCCGCGCCCGGCGGGCCTGACGGACGATGTGCTTGAGGGATGGCTCGCGGAGGCGGACGTCGTCGGGGTCGAGGAACTCGACGCCGGCATCACCGAGCCGCAGCGCGTGACGCTGCGCAAGGATGGCGTCGAGCTGCGCGCCGTGTTCAAGCGGCTCTCGACCGACTTTGGCGTCGATCGCCGCC
>JBBEAB010000005.1:6296-23649 GCA_040899645.1 Steroidobacteraceae bacterium | reverse complement strand
GCCAGGCGATCGACTCGTCCGACCGCTTCGAGTACGAAATCGCCGCATACCGGCTCGATCGCCTGCTTGGCCTCGACATGATCCCCGTCACCGTGCCGCGGACGATCGCAGGCCGCGAGGGCATCCTGCAGTTCTGGGTCGACGATTCGATCAACCTGCGCACCATGCTGGAGCGCAAGCTGCAACCGGGGGGCTGGTGCGAACCGGAACCCCAGTACAACCTGATGAACGTCTTCGACGTGCTGGTCCACAACACGGACCGCACCCAGGAGAACGCCTTGTTCACGAGCGACTGGATGCTCGTGCTGATCGACCATTCGCTGGCGTTCCGCACGCACCAGAGGCGACCGCGTCTCCTCTACCTGGGCGAGCTGCAACTGTCCGCGTCGCTGGCGGAACGCCTGGCCGCGCTCGACGCCGCGCAATTGCAGCAGGTGCTCGGCCCCTGGCTGCAACAGCGACAGATCGAGGCGCTGCTGAAGCGTCGCGACCTGCTACTGCGCGAGCACCGCGCGCGGACCGACGCCGCCCTGCGCGCCACCGGATCCTGAACCGGCCGCGGCGCCGTAGCGCCGCGAGTATTCGCGGCCGACCAGCCAGGCGACCAGCGCCAGCGTGATGCAGAGCACCAGTATCATCCACACGAATTGCTGGTAGCCCTCGTCAAACAGCCGCACGCCGGCGAAGATCGCAAGCGTGGAGAGCAGGTCGCCACCGCGGTAGAAGAAGGTGTCGATCGCGGTCTTGGCCTGGTACTTCACGTCGCGGCTGGCCGGCAGCAGCAGGGCGTTGCGTGCCGTGTTCAGCAACGAGTAATCCAGGCTGCGCTGCATCACGAGCACGGACTGCAGCAGCAGGAACACGGGCAGGATGCCGAGCAGCAGGAAGCCGACGACCAGGGCAACGGGCGTCACCAGCAGCGCGCGCGCGAGTCCGGCGAACTGGATGATGCGCGACACCAGCAGGAGCTGGATCAGGAACCCGATCAACGTGATCGTCGAGTAGAAGCTGCCCATGAACCGGCCGATGAACACGCCCTGGGTACCGGGCGCCTCAAGGCGCGCGACTTCGATGAGCCAGCAGGACAGCACGTAGTCCCCGGTCGAAGTGATCCAGTTGATCAGCACGACCAGCGCCGCAATGCCGACGAGATAGCGACTGCGGCCGATGACCGCGAATCCGCCGAGCCAGCGCGCGGTGCGCCCGCTATTGGGTACGGGTGCGGGCGCGTCTTCGGCGCGCGCGGGTGCCGGCACGCGCACTCGCGCGCGCGCGCCGAGCCCGATGACGATCGTCAGCACCAGGGCAGACGCCAGCATCAGCCCGTAAGGACCAACAGCCTCGAAGCCCGCCTGCGCGAGGCGGGAGCCGACCCAGGCGCCGGCGGACACGCCGATCGCGATGATGCCGAACAGCCGCTGGCCGGCATGCGCATTGAACAGGTCGGTCGCGAAGGCCCAGAACTGCGTCACGGCCATCACCGCAAAGATGCTGGCCCAGACGAAAAACACGAAGCCGAACCGATAACCGGCCTGGCCCAGTACGAAAAAGATAAGCAGGTTGAATACGAAGAGCAAATTGACGCGTCGATAGACGCCACCGGGATTCGCATGCCGGACCAGCGCGCCATAGGCCGGTATCACCAGGATCAGAATCGCCGCCTGTACGCCCACGGCATAACTGCGGATCTCCGGATCGCCCTCCGTCAGGATCAGCGCCTCGCGCACCGGCCGGATCAGGTAGTAGGCCACCATCAGCAGGAAGGCCTGCAGGCACAGCAGCGCGACACAGCGCCCTTCTCCCGCGCGCACGCTGGTGAACAGGGACAGCAGTCGCTCAAAGCCGCTTCGTTGCCGCAGGTCGCTCATCGTGTCTTCCTCCCGTCGCGTTACGGGGAAGTTAGCCGGCGGGCGCGCGTCGATCTGTCAGGAAGCCGACAGTCGGCGACACAGCGCGCAAAACGCGGGCGCAAAAAAAAAAGCGCCCGGCCGGACCCGGCCGGGCGCCACGGGTGCGCATGCGTCAGGCTGCCAGGGTCGACAAAGCGTCCCGGCGGGCGCTGGCGGCGGCGATCGTCGCCGGCGCTGCGTACTCGGTGTCGCTGAAGAGCAAAGCCGGATTGAGGGCTTCGACCAGCGTGGACACCAGGATGGCCGTGATGGCGAATGCCGCTGCGCCTGAAACTGCCGTGCGGCCTTTACGGGACAATTCGGTCTTCATGTTCATCTCCTCGGGTGTGTGTTTCGATCCGGGGGTGATGTTCTGCCTGTGCGCGGCGGCGCTCTGTCATCGACCCGACACATCGGCCGAAATGCCGGCGGGGCGCGGTATCATGGCGTCGATCCACCGCACGGACGGCAAACCATGGCGCACCGAGTGATCCACACCGCGCAGGCACCCGCGGCAATCGGCCCTTATTCGCAGGCGATCGCTGCAGGCGGCATGATGTTTCTCTCCGGCCAGGTCGGACTCGATCCCGCGACCGGGCAGCTCGTCGCCGGCGGCATCGAATCCGAGGCGCGGCGCGTGTTCGAGAACCTGCGCGCGGTCGCCGAGGCCGCAGGATCCGGTCTCGACGCCGCGGTGCGCGTGACGATCTACCTGGTCGACTTCGCGCACTTCACGATCGTCAACGGCATCATGCAGGAGTATTTCCGCGACCCTTACCCGGCGCGCGTGACGATCGGCGTGGCGTCCCTGCCGCGTGGCGCCGCGATCGAGGTCGATTGCATCCTGGTGCCGTGAATCGAGCGGATCGACCGTGACGATCGAACGCCGGCCGGTCACTACGCTGAAGGGCGTCGGTCCTTCGCTCGCGGCGCGCCTCTCGAAGCTCGGCATCGAGCAGGTCACAGACCTTTTATTCCTGCTGCCCTGGCGCTACGAGGACCGCACGCGCATCGTGCCGATCGGCAGCCTGCGCCCCAGCGCGCGCGCCGCGGTCGAGGGCGAAATCGAACTCGCAGAAGTCGTGTTCCGGCGGCGGCGCTCGCTGCTGCTGCGCCTTGCCGACGGCACCGGCTTCCTGACGCTGCGGTTCTTCCATTTCAGCGCCGCGCAGCAACAGCAGCTCAAGCGCGGCACGCGCCTGCTGTGTTTCGGCGAGGTGCGGCGCGGGCCGCTGGGACCGGAGATCGTGCACCCCGAGTACCGGCGTGCGGACGCGCCGGATACCCAGGCCTTGCAGGATGCGCTGACGCCGGTTTACCCCGCGACCGCGGGACTGCAGCAGGGGCGGCTCAGGAATCTCACCGCACAGGCGCTTGCCGCGACCGGCGCCGACGAGTTGCCCGAGTGGCTGCCAGCGGAGGTGCTGCGTCAACTCAAGCTCCCCGGACTCCGCGAGTCCCTGCAGTACGTGCATCGGCCGCCGCCGGATGCGCGACTCGCGCTGCTCGAGGCCGGCCGCCACCCGGCACAGCGCCGGCTCGCCTTCGAGGAACTGCTCGCGCACCAACTGACGCTGCGGCAATTGCGCAACGAAATCCGCCGCGATCCGGCCTGGCCGATTGCGGCGCCGGGCCGACTCGCCGCCCGGCTGCTCGCGACCGTCGGCTTTCCGCTGACCCAGGCACAGCAGCGCGTCGCGCGCGAGATCCGGACCGACCTTGCGATTGCGCACCCGATGCTGCGCCTGGTGCAGGGCGACGTCGGTTCCGGCAAGACCATCGTCGCCGCGCTGGCCGCGCTCGATGCAGTCGAGTCCGGATGCCAGGCCGCGCTGATGGCGCCGACGGAATTGCTCGCCGAGCAGCATGCGCAGAACTTCCAACGCTGGCTCGCGCCGCTCGCGATTGAACCGCTGCTCCTGACCGGCCGCCTCGGCGCGCGCGCGAAACGCGACGCGCAGGCTGCGATCGCCGACGGCAGCCGTGCGATCGTGATCGGCACGCACGCGCTCTTCCAGGAGGAAGTGCGCTTCGCCAGGCTCGCTCTCGTGATCGTCGACGAGCAGCACCGCTTCGGCGTGCACCAGCGCCTTGCCCTGCGCGAGAAAGGCGCGACCGGCCGCTACCCGCACCAGTTGATCATGACCGCGACGCCGATTCCACGGACGCTCGCGATGACCGCCTATGCCGATCTCGATGTCTCGATCATCGACGAGCTGCCGCCAGGGCGGACGCCGGTACAGACCGTCGCGATGCCGGACACCCGCCGCGACGAAGTCGTGCGTCGCATTCACACCGCCTGCAAGGAGGGGCGCCAGGCGTACTGGGTCTGTCCGCTGATCGAGGAGTCCGAACTGCTCGAGGCGCAGGCGGCGGAAGACACCGCGGCGGCGCTCGCCGCCGCATTGCCGGAAGTGACGGTCGGGCTCGTGCACGGACGCATGCCGGGGACGGCTCGCGAGCGCACGATGGCGCGATTCAAGGCGGGCGAGATCGGTCTGCTGGTCGCGACCACCGTGATCGAGGTCGGCGTCGACGTGCCGAATGCGAGCTTGATGGTGATCGAGAATGCCGAGCGTATGGGCCTCGCGCAACTGCACCAGCTGCGCGGTCGCGTCGGGCGCGGGCGACAGTCGAGCAGCTGCCTGCTGCTGTGGCATGCGCCCCTGTCCGCGCTCGCGAAGGAGCGCCTGGCCGTGCTCAAGGGCACCAATGACGGCTTCGTGGTCGCGCGCCGGGACCTGGAATTGCGGGGGCCGGGCGAACTGCTGGGCACGCGCCAGACCGGGCTCCTGCAGATGCGGGTGGCGGACCTGATGCGCGACGCCGACCTGCTGCCGCAGGTCCAGGCTGCAGCCGACGTGATGATGCGCTCGCATACGGCTAACATTGCGCCGCTGAAGCGCCGCTGGATCGGCAGCGCGACGCGCTACGGAAAGGTTTGAACTTGCAACCCGCCTGCCTGCCCGAACAACGCCCGCCGCCGCTCTGGAGCGAGCGGCTCGAAGCATTCACGCCCCGGGCGGACGCGGCGGCCGCGGGCTGGCTCGGCGAACCGGGCCTGCTGACCGTGCGGCTGCGAGCCTGCTGCAAGGGCCAGACCGGCCTCGTCTTGATCGCCGAGATCGAGGCGCCGCTTGCCAGCGAGGACGTCGTGGTACTCAAGGCCGCCGGCAGCGCGGCCTTCGTGCGCGAGATCGAGCTGACCTGCGATGGCCGCCCCTGGGTGTTCGCGCAGACGCTGATCCCGCAGGCGACGCTCGCGCGTCAGCGCTGGCTGTCGTCGCTCGGCCGCAGCGCGCTTGGCGAACGGCTCGCCGCCGTGCCGGGCATCGTGCGCGGGCCGCTCGAGTTTGCGCGCCTCTGCGCGGGCCATCGGCTGTTCCACCGCGCGCTGCGCGAGCGGCCGGATCCGCCGGCATTCCTGTGGGCGCGCCGCTCCTGGTTTGCGATCGATGGTGACCGCCTGCTGGTGCAGGAAGTCTTCCTGCCCGAGTCGCACGCATGAACGCCGAACTGCAGCCGAAGCCGCAGAAGCGCCGCGTCGACCCGCGCTACAAGCCGAAATGGAAACCGCATGTGCTGCGCGACGTGGCGCGCGCGCTCGGCAAGACGCTGCGCGAGCATGCGCTGTTGATGCGGCTGCACCGGCCGATCGGCATCTGGCTCCTGCTGTGGCCCACGCTGTGGGCGCTGTGGATCGCGGGCGCCGGCCGGCCCGGCGAACGGATGCTGCTGATATTCACGGCCGGCGTGCTCGTGATGCGCTCCGCCGGCTGCGTCATCAACGACTATGCCGATCGCGATTTCGATCCCTCGGTTGCCCGTACCCGCGATCGCCCGCTCGCCGCCAAGCGCGTGGCGCCCGGCGAGGCGCTGTTCCTGTTCGTGACGCTCGGCCTCGTTGCCGTGTGGCTCGCAATGCAGCTCGACCCGCTCGCTCGGCTCTACGCCGTCGCGGGCGGCCTGTTGACGGTGACCTACCCGTGGCTCAAGCGCTACGTATACCTGCCGCAGTTCTACCTCGGTGTGGCCTTCGGCTGGTCGATCCCGATGGTCTTTGCCGCGCTCACCGGCGAGGTGCCGCGCATCGCCTGGCTGCTGGTGACCGCGGTCGTACTGTGGGCCGCGGTCTACGACACGATGTACGCGATGGTGGATCGCCAGGACGACGAGCGCATCGGCATCAAGTCGACTGCGATCCTGTTCGGCGAGGCCGACCGCTTCATCATCGCCGTGATGCAGGGCATGACGCTGTTCGCGCTGTGGCTGGTCGGCGACGAGGCGGATCTCGGCGCCTGGTACCGCGCGGGTCTCGCTGCGGCGGCGTACTTCTTCGCGTACCAGCTCTGGCTGATCCGCCGGCGCGAGCCGGAAGCCTGCTTCCGCGCTTTCAACAACAACCAGTTCGTCGGGCTCGCGATCTTCATCGGCCTGGGGCTCGACTATCTTTACCGGGGGTGAGTCTTGCGATACGTGCTGCTGGCCGTGCTGGTCCTCGTCATCATCGGGCTGATCGTCCGGAGCAAGAAGCCGAAGGACTGATCAGCCTGCGGGCGCGCCACCCACGGCCCGCGCCACGGCCCAGACCTCGACGCGCCGGCAGCCTGCGCGTCTGAACGCGTGCGCAAGCGCCGCCGCGGTGGCCCCGGTCGTCAGCACGTCGTCCACGATCGCGACACGCCGCGGCGGCGCGCGCGTGTAAACCTCGAAAGCGCCGCGCACGTTCGCCGCGCGCACAATCGCCGGCAGCGCCGCCTGTTCCTCGGTCTCGCGGATGCGCCGCGCGATGCCGTCCTGCAGCGGAAGTCCGAGCGCTTCCGCTGCGTACCTGGCGATCTCTCGCGCCTGGTTGTAGCCGCGTCGCGCCTCGCGTGCCGGATGGAGCGGCACCGGCACGATCGCGTCGACCTGCGGCAATCCCTGTTCCAGCAGCCGGTGCGCCAGCAGTGTGCCGAGGATCCGCGCGATCGCGATCTGGTTGCCGTACTTCAGGCGGTGGATCAGTTCGACCAGCGGAAACTCGTAGCGATAGGGCGCGAATGCCGCATCGAAGGCGCGCCGCCGTGTGCACGACCCGCAGATGCCGGCGGTGGCAGCGGGCAGCGCACAGGCTTCGCAGGCCGGGTGGTTGCGCGGCAGGTCGCCCTCGCAGCCCCCGCAGAGATCGAGCGCAGGCTGCTGCCCGGGGTCCAGGCAGAGCAGGCACGTTGCTGGAAACAGCTTGTGCAACAACAACCTGGACGCGTCGTAAACCCGGCTCAAGAGCCTGGGTTGACAGTCCATGGGGTGGTTCGAATACTGCAGCACGTCGCCAGACTGCGGCGCCGCGAAACGCCGGGTTGGGCGGTTTTCTGACCGGATCGGGGAGCAATGCGATGGCGCTGACTGCGAGACCCATCGGTGAAGTGCACAGCGACTGGACGCTCGAGGAAGTGCGCGCGCTGCACGCGCTGCCGTTCAACGACCTCATTCATTACGCGCAGACCACGCATCGCCGGCACTTCGACCCGAACCGGGTCCAGATATCGACGCTCCTTTCGATCAAGACCGGTGCCTGCCCGGAAGACTGTGCCTATTGCCCGCAGAGCATCCGGTACGACACCGGCGTCGGGCGTGAAGCGCTGATGGACCCCGCATCGGTGATCGAGCGCGCCCGCGCGGCGCGCGCGGCCGGCGCGACGCGCTTCTGCATGGGTGCCGCCTGGCGCAGTCCCAAGGATCGCGACCTCGCGCAGGTCGAAGAGATGGTGCGCGGCGTGCGCGAACTCGGCCTTGAGACCTGCGCCACGCTCGGAATGTTGACGCCGCCCCAGGCGGAACGCCTCGCCGCGGCCGGTCTCGACTACTACAACCACAACCTCGACACATCGAAGGAGTTTTACGGCGAGGTCATCACGACACGAACTTACCAGGATCGCCTCGACACGCTCGCCGCCGTGCGCGATGCCGGCATCCACGTCTGCTGCGGCGGCATCCTCGGCATGGGCGAGCAGCCGGAAGATCGTGTCGCGCTGCTGCACACGCTCGCCACCCTCGATCCGCATCCCGAGAGCGTGCCGATCAACAACCTGGTGCAGGTCGAGGGCACGCCGCTCGCGGGCAGCGCGCCGCTCGACCCGATCGAGTTCGTGCGCATCATTGCGCTCGCCCGCGTCCTGATGCCGCGCTCGCACGTGCGCCTCTCGGCCGGCCGCGCCGGGATGAGCGACGAGATGCAGGCGCTCTGCTTCCTGGCCGGCGCCAACTCGATCTTTTACGGCGAGAAACTCCTGACCACGGGCAATCCGGACACCGCCAGCGACCAGGCCCTGTTCGGCCGCCTCGGCATCCGGCCGGAAGCCGCGGCCGCCGGCGGCTGAGCGCCGTGCCCGTCACGCCGCTCACGTTCGGCCCCGCGCTCGCGGAACTCGAGGCGCAAGGCCTGCGGCGGCGGCGGCGCATTGCGCTCCGCGGCGATCACGCCACCGCGGGCATCGAACTTGACGGCCGCCCCTGCGTCGATTTCTGCAGCAATGATTACCTCGGTCTCGCCGCGCATCCGCGGGTCGTCCACGCATTCACCGCCGCCGCAAGGCTGCACGGCGTGGGCGCCCGCGCCTCGCACTTGATCACCGGCCATGCGCCCGAGCACGAGGCGCTCGAAGAGGAACTCGCGGCCTTCACCGGGCGCGAGCGCGCGCTCGTATTCTCGACCGGCTACATGGCGAACCTCGGACTGGCCGCCGCAGTCGCTACGCGCGATTCATCGGTCTACGGGGATCGCCTCAATCACGCCTCGCTGATCGATGGCGGACGGCTGTCGCGCGCCTCGCTGCACCATTTTCCGCACGGCGACGTCGCAGCGCTCGAGGCGCAGCTCGCTTCGCAGGAATCCGGGCGCGCGCTCGTGCTGACCGACGGCGTCTTCAGCATGGACGGCGACCTGGCGCCGCTGCCAGAACTCGCAGCGGCCTGCGCCCGGCACAATGCTTTCCTGGCGGTCGACGACGCGCATGGCCTCGGCGTCATCGGCGCAACCGGCCGCGGCATCCTCGAGCATTACGGACTGGGGCAGTCCGAAGTGCCCGCGCTCGTCGGCACCTTCGGCAAGGCCCTCGGCAGTTTCGGCGCCTTCGTCGCCGGCAGCGGGGAACTGATCGAAACGCTGGTGCAACGTGCGCGCACCTACATATATACGACCGCGCTGCCGGCGGCGGTCGCCGCGGCGACGCGCGCGGCGCTCGCAGTGTCCATCGAGGAATCGTGGCGGCGCGAGCGGGTGCTGGCGCTGACTGCGCGCTTCCGTGCACTGGCGCTTGCGGCAGGCTTGCCGCTCGCGGACTCCGCAACGCCGATCCAGCCGGTCCTGCTGGGCGGGGCCGAGGCCGCAATGCAGGCGAGCGCGAAACTGCTCGAACGCGGGTTTTTCGTCGCCGCGATCCGCCCGCCGACCGTGCCGGCCGATACCTCGCGCCTGCGCATCACGTTCTCGGCCGCGCACCGCGAGGCGGACGTGGACGCGCTCGCACACGCGCTCGCCGGGATCCTGGCGGCACGATGAGCGGCTGGCTCGACCCCGGGGCGGTGCGGCGCAACGCCGATCGCGCGAGCGCGGGTTACGACGCGGCCGCGGTCCTGCAGGGACGCGTGCGCGAGCAGATGATTGCGCGCCTCGACTGGATCGCATTCGAGCCGGCGGTCGTGGTCGATCTCGGCTGCGGCACCGGTCATGGGGCGGCCGCGTTCTGCCGCCGCTGGCCCGCGGCGCGCGTCATTGCGGTGGACTTCGCGCCCGGCATGCTGCAGGAGACCGCACGGCGCGCGGAGGCCGCGCGCATCGAACGGGTCTGTGCGGACGCAGCCACGCTGCCGCTGCCGGATGCCAGCGTCGACCTGGTGTTCAGCTGCCTGATGCTGCCAGCATGCGACGCGCCGGATGCGGTCCTCGCGGAGATCACGCGCGTATTGCGGCCGCGCGGACTGCTCAGCTTCTCCACGTTCGGACCCGATACGCTCGCCGAATTACGCGCGGCCTGGCGCGCGGCGGACGCGCACGTGCATGTTCACCCGTTCGCGGACATGCACGACATCGGCGACGGTCTGGTGCGCGCGGGCCTCGTGGAGCCGGTGCTCGACGTCAGCCGCTACACGCTGACCTATCCGGACTTGCGCTCGCTGATGCGCGACCTGAAGGCGATCGGCGCGCAGAACGCGGCGACGGAACGGACGCGCGGCCTGACTGGCCGCAGTCGACTGCAGCAGGTCGAGGCGGCCTATGAATCGTTCCGCGCGGACGGAGTATTGCCCGCGACCTACGAAGTGGTCATTGGCCAGGCCTGGGGCGCAATCGAATCGCCGGAGCAGCCGGTTGACGGCGAGTTCGCGTTTCCGGTTTCGAGGCTCGGCCGTCGCGGGCCGGAACCGGCATGACGCGGTCCTGTTTCGTGACCGGCACGGACACCGGCGTCGGCAAGACGCTGGTGACCGCCGCGCTGCTGCGTCATCTGCGCGAGGCTGGCGCCACCGTCGCCGGCATGAAACCGGTCGCGGCCGGTGCGATCGCCGGACCGGAAGGCCCGGCGAACGGCGACGCCCTGCTGCTGCAGGCCGAATCGAGCGTCCGCCACCCCTATGCGACCGTGAATCCCTGGTTGTTCGAGCCCGCGATCGCGCCGCACATCGCGGCCGCGGAGGCTGGACAGGCGATCGACACCGATCGCATCGTCGCGGCGTATCGGCGGCTCGCTGCCGGCGCAGACGTGGTACTTGCCGAAGGCGCCGGCGGATTCCTGGTGCCGCTCGATGCCGCGCGCTCGTTTGCGGATCTGCCCGCGCTGCTCGGGATGGAAGTCCTGCTGGTCGTCGGCTTGCGTCTCGGCTGTCTCAACCACGCCCTGCTGACGGCGGAGGCCATTGCCGGGCGCGGCCTGCTGCTCGCGGGCTGGATCGGCAACAGCATCGATCCCCGGTTCCCGCGGCGCGAAGAGAATGTCGCGACGCTCACCGCCCGCCTCGCCGCGCCCTGCCTCGGCATCGTGCCCTGGATGCAGCAAGCGGACGTCGGCGAAGCCGCGCGCGCGCTTTCCGGCAGGGCCCTGCTGCAGGCGCGCTGAACGGCTGGTTTAGCGGCGTATCTCCCTCAATTAGAAGGGGAAAATCGTGTTGCGGCACATCATGCCGTCGCTTAGGATGCGCGGGCCGTCAGCCCGCGTTCCGCGGGCTATTTCTGGGAGCACCGGTGTTCATGGCCAAGCGGAACTTCAAGCTGCCGATCGGAGCCATCGCGGCCGCGGTCGCCCTGCCCGCCCGGGCAGACTGGAGCCTGCTCAACATGCCGGTGGGCGTCAGCGAGCTGTCGCGCGAGATCTACGACATGCACATGATCATGGTGTGGATCTGCCTGATCATCGCCATCGTCACTTTCGGCGCGATGATCGTGGCGATGGTCCGCTTCCGCAAATCGCAGGGCGCGGTCGCCGACCAGAAGCTCCTGCACAACGCGCGGCTCGAGGCTGCCTGGACGCTGATTCCGACACTGATCCTGATCGGCATGGCGATTCCGTCGGTCGAGAAGCTCATCAAGATCGAGGACACCTCCGGTTCCGGGCTCACCGTCAAGGTGACCGGCTACCAGTGGCAGTGGCATTACGAATACCTCGGCAGCGGCGTGTCGTTCTTCAGCCGCCTCGCGCGGACCAGCGACGCGGCGCGGCAGAAGGGATCCGGCATCGACCCGGGGACGGTCGAGAACTACCTGCTGGACGTCGACAACCCGCTCGTCGTGCCGACCGGCACCAAGATCCGCATCCTGCTGACCGCCAATGACGTGATCCACGCCTGGTGGGTGCCGGACTTCGGCATGAAGCGCGACGCGATTCCCGGCTTCATCAACGAGATGTGGATCTCGGTGGACGAGGACAAACCAGGCACTTACCGCGGTCAGTGCGCGGAACTCTGCGGCGCCGATCACGGCTTCATGCCGATCGTCGTCGTCGCCAGGCCGAAGGCGGAATTCGAAGCCTGGCTGGAACAGCAGAAGACCGGCGCCACGGCGCTCGCCCAGGCGGAGTGAAGGACATGGCACACGATCACGGACCGCCCAGGGGAATCACGCGCTGGCTCACGACCACGAACCACAAGGACATCGGCACGATGTACCTGGTGTTCTCGCTGCTCATGTTCCTGGTCGGCGGCCTGATGGCGCTCGGCATCCGCGCGGAATTGTTCGAGCCCGGCCTGCAGCTGCTCGATCCGGGCCGCTTCAACCAGCTGACGACGATGCATGCCCTGGTCATGGTGTTCGGCGCGGTGATGCCGGCGACGGTCGGTCTCGCGAACTGGATGATCCCGATGCAGATCGGTGCCGCCGACATGGCGCTGCCGCGCATGAACCTGTTCAGCTTCTGGCTGCTGGCTTTCGCGTTCCTGCTGCTGCTGTCGACCTTCCTGATGCCGGGCGGCGCGCCGGCGGCGGGCTGGACGCTTTATCCGCCGCTGGTGCTGCAGTCCGGCGACTCCTTCCCGATGGCGATCTTCGCGATCCACCTGATGGGCGCCTCGTCGATCATGGGCGCGATCAACGTGATCGTCACGATCGTCAACATGCGCGCGCCGGGCATGACGCTTCTCAGGATGCCGCTGTTCTCGTGGTCCTGGCTGATCACCGCGTACCTGCTGATCGCCGTGATGCCGGTGTTCGCGGGCGGCGTGACGATGCTGCTGACGGACTACTACTTCCACACCAGCTTCTTCAATGCGGCGGGCGGCGGCGACCCGGTGCTGTTCCAGCACGTGTTCTGGTTCTTCGGGCACCCCGAGGTCTACATCATGATCCTGCCGGCGTTCGGGATCGTGTCGGAGATCATCCCGACCTTCTCGCGCAAGCCGATCTTCGGATATGAGGCGATGGTCTACGCGATCGCATCGATCGCTTTCCTGTCGTTCATCGTCTGGGCGCACCACATGTTCACCGTCGGCATGCCGCTCGCCGGGCAGCTGTTCTTCACGCTCTCCACGATGCTGATCGCGATCCCGACCGGCGTGAAGATATTCAACTGGACCGCGACGATGTGGCGCGGCTCGATCAGCTTCGAGCCGCCGATGCTGTTCGCGCTCGCCTTCCTGTTCCTGTTCACGATCGGCGGATTCTCCGGCCTGATGCTCGCGATCGTGCCGGCGGATTTCCAGTATCACGACACCTATTTCGTGGTCGCGCACTTCCACTACGTGCTGGTGCCGGGCGCGGTGTTCGGCATCATGGCGGCGGTGTACTACTGGCTGCCGAAATGGACCGGCCACATGTACGACATGACGCTCGCCAGGTGGCACTTCTGGCTGACGGCCATCTTCGTCAACGTGCTGTTCTTCCCGCAGCATTTCCTCGGTCTCGCCGGCATGCCGCGGCGCATCCCGGACTACGCCGTGCAGTTCACCGACTGGAACATGGTCTCTTCGATCGGCGCGTTCGGATTCGGGCTGTCGCAGCTCCTGTTCGTGTGGCTGATCATCCAGTGCGCCCGCGGCGGCGAGCGTGCGACCGCGGGCGTGTGGGATTACCAGCACGGCCTCGAATGGACGGTGCCGTCGCCGGCCCCGTACCACACCTTCGAAAAGGCGCCGGAGATCAAGTGAGCCAGCGCGCCCGCAATGTCCGTCTGGCGCTCGCGCTCGGCCTGGCCGCGGTCGCCGTGTATGCCGCGTTCGTGCTGATGCGGCTGCTGGAGGTCGGCGCATGACGGAACCCGGTCGCAAGTCGAATCGCGGCCTGACGGCCAAGTTGCTGCTGATGGTGGCCGGCAGCTTCGCTTTCGGCTTCGCGCTGGTGCCGCTGTACGACGTCTTCTGCGAGATCACCGGCATCGGCTCGCGCGACCGCCTGAGTCAGGCCTCGACAGTCGACACGTCTGCGACGGCGGATGCGCGCACGATCACCGTCGAGTTCACCTCCACCGTGCCCGCCGGCGGCCAGTGGGAGTTCGAGCCGGTCGCCGTGACAATGGACATCCAACCGGGCCGCCTGTATGAGACGCATTACCGGGCGAAGAATCTTTCCGGGCGGGACATGACCGGGCAGGCCGTCCCGTCCGTCGCGCCGGCGCGCGCGGCGCGCTATTTCATGAAGACCGAGTGCTTCTGCTTCACGCCGCAACAGTTCGCGCGCGATGAGGAGCGTGAGATGGCCGTGCGGTTCGTCGTCGACCGGGATCTGCCGCCCGGCATCGACCGCCTCACGCTGTCCTATGCGTTCTACGACCTCGAGCGCGTGGCGGACGCAGGAACCTGACGGGGGAACACGATGGCGCACGCCGAACACGCCCAGGATTCAAGCCAGTACTACTTCCCGCATGGCAGCAAGCTGCCATTCTTCGGTTCTGCCTCGCTGTTCGTGCTGATGGCAGGTGCTGCCGCAACGCTCAATGGCGCCGCGATCGGCGGCTGGGTGCTGGGCCTCGGTCTGGTCCTGCTGCTGACCCTCTTCTTCCTCTGGTTCAGCGAAGTCATCCACGAGAACCAGGCCGGCCTCTACAACGCGCAGGTGGACCGTTCGTTCCGCATGGGCATGATGTGGTTCATCTTCTCGGAAGTGATGTTCTTCGCGGCCTTCTTCGGCGCGCTGTTCTATGCGCGGCAGCTTTCGGTGCCATGGCTCGGCGGCGAAGGCGAGAAGGCCATCACCAGCTTGTTGTGGCCCGGCTTCGAGGCCGGCTGGCCCACCAACGGACCCGAGTCGCTCGGTCCGCGCGATGACGGCAGCTACGAGATCATTCCGGCCTTCGGCGTGCCGGCGCTTAACACCACGCTGCTCCTGACCTCGGGCCTGACCCTGACGGTCGCGCATTTCGCGCTGAAGAACAGCCAGCGCGGCATGTTGAAGCTGTTCCTCGCGCTGACCTTCCTGCTCGGCTTCACCTTCCTCGGCGTGCAGGTCTGGGAGTACGGCCACGCCTATGGCGAGCTCGGCCTGCAGCTCGGCACCGGCATCTACGGCTCGACTTTCTTCATGCTGACCGGCTTCCACGGACTGCACGTGCTGGTCGGCGCGATCATGCTGGTCGTGATCTGGCTGCGTTGCCTCAATGGCCATTTCACGCCACACCAGCATTTCGCCTTCGAGGCGGTCGCCTGGTACTGGCATTTCGTCGACGTGGTCTGGCTGGGACTTTTCATCTTCGTCTACTGGCTATAGGCCGGGAACTTGGGAGCCGCGTCAGCAGCAGGCAAGCGTTTCATCGCGATCGCCGGCAATATCGGCGCCGGCAAGACCGAGCTGACGAAGTTCCTGTGCCGGCGCTACGGCATCAAGCCGTTCTACGAGCCGAACGACCAGAACCCCTACCTCGCGGATTTCTACCGCGACATGAAGACCTGGGCGTTCCGCTCCCAGCTCTATTTCCTGGCGCACAAGTTCCGGCTGCAGCTCGAACTGCAGGATGATCCCGGCACCGTGGTGCAGGACCGGACGATCTACGAGGACGCCGAGATCTTCGCGCGCAACCTCCACCGGCAGCGCTACATCGACCGGCGCGACTGGAAGACGTATCACCAGCTTTACCAGTCCATCTGCTCGGCGCTCCGGCCACCGGACCTGATGATCCAGCTCTCCTGCCCGGTGCGCACGCTCAGGAAGCGCATCAAGCTCCGCGGCCGCGCGATGGAGCAGGAGATCCCCGTAAACTACTTGAGCCGCCTCAATCGTCTTTATGAGGAGTGGTTCCGGCGCTACGAGTTGTCGCCGGTGCTCCGGCTCGAGACCGACCGTCTCGACTGGCTCACCGACCTCGTGGACCGCGCGGACCTGTTCCGGAAGATCGAACGCTATCTAGACTGAAGCTCAGGCTGCGAACGCAACCCAGCCGGAGTCGGATCGAGGCTGATCGCCGGCTTCTTCTGCCCGCGATGGCAGGTCGTGCAGTTGATCACGGGCTGCTCGCTCTCGATGCCCTCGATGAACGTCGCCGCGCGCAGTTGTGGCGTGATGCTCATCCCCTGGGCGGCGCCGGCGCCGCAGCAGCCTTGGCCGGGGCACCGGTCGTCGCGATCGTCACCGTCTGGCCCGGCCGCAGGCGCTCGCCGCCGCGCACGACCACACGATCGCCCGCCGCCAGCGGTCCGGTGATCTCGACACGCTTCGCATCGCCATTGCCGACGCGCACTGCGACGCGCTCCGCGACGTCGTCCTTGCCGATGCGATACACGTGGGCGCCGTCGGCGCGCACGATGACCGCGTCGCGCGGCACCATCAGGCCCGCGCTCTGCTGCGCCGCGGGCAGGTCGACACGCACCGCCGATCCGATCGCCCAACCTTCCGCGCTCAGCGCGATGCGAACTTCCATCATCCGCGAGCGCTCGTCGCCGACCGGGACGATCGCCCGGATCCGGCTCTGCGCCTCTTTCGCGTTGCCGCGCACCGTGACCGGCTGCCCGACCGCGAGATGCGCGGCCTCCGCGACCGGCGCGCGCGCGACGACCTCGACATTGCCCGTGTCGGTCAGGCGCACCACCTCGGTGCCGGCGCTGACGAACTCGCCGAGCTGGCGAATGCGCTCCGCGACATGGCCCGGGAAGGGCGCGCGGATCACGGCGCGCTCGACCAGGTGCCGCGTGCGGTCGCGGTTCGCGCGCGCCTGCTCCTGTTCATGCCGCGCCATCGAAAGCCGGGCAGCGGCCTCGTCGATCTGGCTCTTCGATGCAATGCCTTCCGGCAGCGCATTGAGTCGCGCCAGCTGCGTATCGAGCAGTTCCGCGTTGGCGGTGAGGCGCGCGATCTGCGCATCGTTCTCGCGCAGCGTCAGCTCGAGCCCGCGCGTGTCCACGCGCGCGAGTTGCGCGCCCTTCGCGACTTTCGCGCCCGGCTCCGCGACCCAGTCGAGCCGGCCGGTCACTTCCGCGGCGAGCCGGGCGTCGTTCCTGCTGACCACCGTACCGGTCGCCGTCACGGTGGTCGCAAGACTGCCCTTGGTGACCGGCGCCACCGTGACCGGAGCCGGTGGCGGCTGGCCCTGGGCCCGCGCCGCGCCGGCTGCCAGGGAGAGGACAGCCAGCGCGGCCAGTGCCACGCTCCATGCAGGAGACCTGGGGGATCCGCGGTTCATCGGGCACCTTCCTGGAGTGCGTCCGGCGTCGAAACCGGGACGTTCGCCGTGGCCGCCTCGCCCATGCGCAGCAGCGCCGGCAACAGCACGAGCATGAATACGGTATTGAACAGCATGCCTCCGGCGATCACGGTTGCGAGGCCGCGATAGAGTGCGGCGCCGGGGCCCGGCACGAGGATCATCGGCAGCAATCCCGCGAACTGGCCGAGCGAGGTCGCGAAAATCGGCCGCGTGCGCTCCTCGAGCGCGCGGCGCACGGCGGTCCGTCGATCCATGCCCTTGCGCTCGGCCGAGCGCGTCGCGTCGACCAGCAGGATCGCGTTGTTGACCGCAGCGCCCAGCAGGATGATGAAGCCGACCATCGTCAGCATGTCGAGCGTCTGCGGCGTG
>JBBEAB010000005.1:0-6286 GCA_040899645.1 Steroidobacteraceae bacterium | reverse complement strand
CGCCATCAGCAGGAACAGAACGAGGAGCGCGAGCCCGATGTTGACGCGCATGTCGGCGAGCGCCGTCTCGAGGCTACCGGCGTCGCCCGCGTAGCGGATGCCGCCGTCAGCGGGCAGCAGCGGCTGGATCGCCGGGCCGACGTCGCGCTCGATCAGCTCCATGGTCTGCTGCAGCGACATGCCGGGTGGCGCGATGACGTTGAGGCCGATCGTGCGCCGGCCGTCCACGCGCCGCAGTCCCGTGGAGCCCACGGTCGGCTCGATGCGCACCAGTTCGCCGAGCTGCACGACGCCGCCGGTTGGTGTCGCGACCGGCACGGAGGCGAGCGCATCCGGGCTGTCCCAGCCTTTCGCGCGCAGGATCATGTCGAGGCGGCGCTCGCCGTCGAAGTGTTCGCCGACCCAGATGCCGTCGCCGAGCGAACGCACGACGGTCGCGACATTGGCGCGCGTCCAGCCGGACTCGCTGATGCGCCGGTCATCGGGAATCAGGCGCAGTTCCGGCTCGGAGAGTTCGAGCTGCTGGAACGAGCGCACCTGCGCGCCCGGCAGCTTTTCCGCGATCACGGTCTCCGCCTGGCGCGCGGCGGCGAGCAGGCCGTCGAAGTCCGCGGACTGCAGCCGCACCTCGATGTTGCGGCCGTCGCCGAAGCCGCCGAACAGGTTGCCCTGCTGCGCGAATACCTGCAGGTCCGGGAAGCCGGACGTGATCACGTCGCGCACTACATCGCCAAGCTCGCCGATCTTCGACGGATCGAGCGGGCGCACGCCAATCGAGCCGCCGCCGTTCGGCCAGATCAGGATGTAGTAGTTCTTGAGTGCCGGCTCCTTCTCGCCCGCCATGTAGGGCTCGAGCCGGCGCACCATCGGTTCCACGACCTCGGTCTCGATGGCGTCCACGTTCATGCCCGGCGGGAACTGGAAAAAGCCATCGATCGCGTCGCGCTTGACCGGCGGCAGGTAGTCAATCGGCGGCAGCAGCGCCCAGGTCAGCACGGCGGGCGCGACTAGGCACAGCGCGATCGTGATCCTGCGCTGGCGCGGGCGGTCGGTCAGCGCCGCCATGCGCTCGCCGAGACGCCGCGGCCATGCCGCGGCCTTCTGCGTCGCGGCCGCCGTCGTCAGCGTGAGCCAGCGCGCAGCTGCGGTCGGCAGCACCGTCATCGCCATCACCAGCGACATCGCGATCGCGACCGAGATCGTGAGCGCCAGGTCCGCGAACAGCTGGCCCTCGACGTTCTTCATGAAGATCACGGGCAGGAACACGATGATGGTCGTCAGCGTCGAGGCGAACAGCGCCGGCCACACGGCGGTTGCGCCTTCAAGCGCGGCCTGCGCCGGTGAGGCGCCGCGTTCGCGGCGCGCCAGAATGCTTTCGAGCACGATGGTCGCGGCGTCGAGCGTCATGCCGACCGCGAAGGCAATGCCCGCGATCGAGATCACGTTCAGCGTATGCCCGGTGACCAGCATCACGAGCACGGTCGCGAGCACGCTGACCGGAATCGCGACGCCGACCAGGAGCGTCGAGCGGAACTGGCGCAGGAACAGCCACAGCACGAAAACCGCCAGGATCACGCCGGCTACCAGGTTGCCGCCGACCAGGCCGAGCGCCTGGTTGATGAAGACGGACGGATCGAAGGACTGCTCGATCGCCAGGCCCATCTCCGCAAGCGGACCGTCGCGCAACTCGCCGATCTCGACCTTGACGGCTTTCAGCGTCGCCAGCACATCGGCGCCCGACTCCTTGATGATCTGGATCGCGATCGCAGGATTGTTGTTCTGCACCGAAAGCGAATTGCGGTCGCCGCGCTGGACCGAGATCGTGGCAACGTCCGCAAGCCGCACCGGACGGCCATCGCGCCAGTCGAGCACCAGCTCACCGAGGTCTGCCGGCCGGTAGCGCCCGGCGAAACGCAGCGTGTACTGGCGCCGGCCCAGTTCCGCGAAGCCGCCGGAGACGTCATCCGAGGTGCCGGCGACGGCCACGATCGCCGGGATCGGGATGCCGAGCTCGGCCGCGCGATACGGATCGAACTCGATGCGCAGCTCATCCGGCGCGCCGGCATTCACGTTGACCGTGCCGACGCCGGGAATCGACTCGATGCGCGAGCGCATCAGCTCCTCGACCTCGCGCCGGTAGTTCTCGACCGGCCCCGGCGTGCCGGGTTTCAGCTGCACGAAGAACCAGGACAGCGTGTCGTTCGGGCCGTTGCCGCCGTTCTCGCCGAGCGAGATGCGCGGCGCGTCCGCGTCGCGCGGCAGCGGCGGCAGCTGGTTCATGCGCGCGATCACGTCGATCAGCGTGCGGCCCATGTCGGTGCCGATGGCGAACTGCAGGTTGATGAACGCGCCGCCTGCGCCGGCAAAGGACTGGATCTGCTGCAGGCCCGCCAGGCCGCGCAGCGCCTGCTCCTGCGGTTCGAGCAGTTCCGACTCGACTTCCGGCGGCGCTGCGGCGCGCCAGCCGGTGAAGATCGTGATGACCGGCTCTTCGATGTCGGGGAAGAGCTGCACCGGCAGCTTGATGAGCGCGACGATGCCGAGCACGATGATCAGGCCGACGCCGACGGCGACGCTGATCGGGCTCTGCAGGGATCTTGCGGTCAGGTTCACGCGGCGGCTCCCGGTCTGCGGCATGGGTCGCAGCCCATCCATGCACCTGATGCGCCAGACCGGGAAATGGTTGCTTCCCGTGTCGGCCAGCAGGCAGGCTCTCGCGTCATTCTAGAAAGCAGAGCCCCGTCGGAACCGCCGCCCGGCAACGCCCGGGCGCGGGGCGTGTTCGCTTCGTCGCAGCGGCCCGGTCAACGCTAGAATCCACCCATGAATGGCGAAATGCCCCGCTCCGACGAGGTCGTCAGCGCCGCCGACGTGCAGGCCGCACTGACGCGCATGGCGGTGGAAATCAATGCCCGACTGGCGGGGCGGCACCCGCTCGTGATCACGGTGATGAACGGCGGACAGATATTCGCCGGCCAGTTGCTGCCGCGGCTCGATTTCACGCTTGATTGCAGCTATGTGCACGTGCGCCGCTACGGCAACGAGACCTCCGGCGGCGAGTTGGTCTGGATCGCAGGGCCGCACGAGCCGGTGCGCGGCCGCACGGTGCTGCTGCTCGACGACATCCTCGATGAGGGTCGCACGCTCGCAACCATCCGCGCGCGCCTGCTGGAACACGGCGCCGATGACGTGCTGGTTGCCGCCTTCGCGCTGAAGAAACGCGGCGTCCCGGCCGCGATCAGCGCCGACTTCATCGGCGTGCGCGTGCCGGATCGCTTTGTGTTCGGCTTCGGGATGGATGTGGCGGGTGCCTGGCGCAACCTGCCGTCGATCCGCGCGCTGCAGGAGGCGCCGGAATGAGCCGCGTCCGTCGCTACCTGTTCGCCGCGATCCTCTCGATACCCGTTCTCGCCCTGTTGGCCGCTGCGGCTGTCTACGGAATGAGCGAATGGCGCCTGCAAGACGTCGAACGCGCGGCGAGCTTTACGCTGGCTATCGCGGCCGACCCAGATACCATCGAACGCGGCCGCCAGCTTGCTCATACCCGCGGCTGCTTTGGATGTCACGGCCCGAACCTGGAGGGTCAGGATTTCGGGCAACAGTGGGCGCCGATCGCGCATGTGGTGGCACCGAACCTCGCCTCGTACGCGAGGACGCAGGATGCAGCGACACTGGAGGCCGCGCTTCGCCAGGGCATCGGCGCCGACAGGCGGGCGTTGTGGTCCATGCCCTCCTTCAACTTCGTGCGACTAAGTGATGAGGATGTCGCGGCGCTCATCGCCTTTCTTCGCTCGACGCCAGTCGTTGAAGCGAAACTGCCGGAGCCCAGCCTCGGCTGGACCGTGCGCTGGCAGATCGCGACTGGACAGGAAACGCACATGGTGGACTGGGTGGCGGATGCGCCACCACTGCGCATCGATGCCGAAGCGCAGCCCGCGATGGCGCGCGGAGAATACCTGGCGATGACGACCTGCAACGAATGCCATGGCCTCGATTTACGTGGCGCCATCTATGCAGAAGATGCCACGCCTGACCTCGCGATCGTCGCAGCCTATCCCGCTGAAGACTTTCATCGACTACTCAGGGAAGGCGTTGCGATCGGCGGCCGCGCGGAACTCGGGCTGATGTCGACCGTCGCAAAGGAACGCTTCACGCATTTCACGGAGCAGGAGATCGCTGACTTGCGCGGCTTCCTGCAGACACTGGCGGAGCAGCCCGTGCCGCCGGCAGTCCGGTGGCGGCGGCTGACCGACTAGCCGTGCGAATCCGGTCGGTATTCCGGTTCAGCCGCCGACGGCGTGCGGCTCGATCCAGCCCATCTTCCAGGTCAGCCACAGCACGATGAACAACGCGATCGACAGGCCGATGCGCAGCGCCAGCGCCCGCACCATGCGTCGTGATTCGCCCTTGTAGTCATGCACCAGGTGCAGCATGGCCGACACCAGGCTCAGCACGATCATGAAGAAAATGACCAGCACCAGCCACTTGACGCCAGACATGGGTCGGCCCCGCTTGTTCGGATGGCGGAGTATAGCCCGATGGTGAAACGGGGCCGATTGCGATTTGCGCCGCGTCCGGTCGCGACCCTCGCGGCGATCGTCGGGGCACTGCTGTTCGCCGTGCTCGGCAACTGGCAGCTCGGCCGCGCCGCCGAGAAACGCGCGCTCGCCGCCGACTTTGCCCGGCAGGACGCGGCACTGGACGTGCGCGCCGTGCCGACCGACGGCCCGCGTTACCGGCGCGTCTTCGCGCGCGGCCAGTACGATGCCGAGCGCCAGTTCCTGCTGGACAATCGCGTCCACGCGGGCCGGGCCGGCGTGCACGTGCTGACACCGATGCAACTCGCCGACGGCAGCACGGTACTGGTCAATCGCGGGTGGCAGCCCTTCGGCGCGACGCGTGCCAACCTGCCCGACGTCGCGGTGAGCGAAGAGCCGCGCACGATCCACGGCCGGCTGGACCGGCTGCCGCGCCCGCCCATCCAGCTCGACGATGTCCCTGCGACTGGCTGGCCACGGTTGATGCAGTACCCGGACATCGCCAAGCTCGAGAGCGCGCTCGGGCAAGAGCTGCGGGACGGCATGATCCTGCTGGAGCCGGGCGAACCGGATGGCTTGGTCCGCGAGTGGACCGTGCCGGGCTCGGGCCCGGATCGGAATATCGGTTATGCCGTGCAGTGGTTTGCATTCGGCGCGCTCGCGATCGCCATCTGGGTTGCGCTCAGCTTTCGCAGGGACGGGGAACCGCGATGAATCCCACGCCGCAACAGCAGCGCTCTGGCCGGCGGCAATTGCTGCTGATCGCGTCGATCTTCTTCGTGCCGCTCGCGGCGGCGGCCTGGCTTTACTTTTCCGCCGGCTGGCGTCCTGCGGTCGGCGTGCAGCACGGCCTGCTCATCGATCCGCCACGGCCGCTGCCCGCGCTCGCGCTTGGCCTGCCGGACGGCAGCGTTGCCGCGCCCGAGGTACTGCGCGGCCAATGGTTCCTCGTGCATGTCGTAGCCGGCCCCTGCAACGCCCGCTGCCTCGCCGTGCTCGCCGATTTGCGGCAACTGCGGCTTGCGCTCGACAAGGATGTCGCGCGCGTGCGGCGCGTGCTGCTGCACGACGGCGCCTGCTGCGACGCGGCATTCCCCGCCATCGAGCCGGATCTGCTGGTGCTCGCCGCAGCAGGTCCGGAAGGCGCGGCATTCCGCGGGCTCTATCCACCGGCCGCCGACGGCACGCCCGGCATTTATATAGTGGACCCGCATGGCAACCTGATGATGAGTTACCCTGCGACCGGCGCGCTGCGCGGCCTGCTGAAGGACGTCGAGCGCCTGCTTCGCCTGTCGAGCATCGGCTAGGAAAGCGAGGACTCCCTGATGTCCGGCACCCGCGGATTGGCCTGGTTCCGACGCACCGCGGCGCTCGCGACGCTGCTCTGCGCCATCGTCGTCGTGGTCGGCGCCTGGGTGCGCCTGACCAACGCCGGTCTCGGCTGCCCGGACTGGCCCGGTTGCTACGGCCACATCCATCCCGCCCAGCTCGTCGACCGGGTCGCCGAGATCAATGCCGGCAACCCTGCACGGCCCTTCGATTACCAGAAGGCGCTCAACGAGATGGTGCATCGCTACATCGTCGCCGCGCTTGGCATCCTGGTGCTCGCGCTGGCCGCACTCTCGGTCTGGAACCGGCGCGATCCGGCCCAGCCGCGCGTGCTGCCCTGGGTGCTGCTCGCCCTGCTCGTTTTCCAGGCGCTGCTCGGCATGTGGACGGTGACGCTGCTGCTGAAGCCTCTGATCGTC
>JBBEAB010000004.1:0-53344 GCA_040899645.1 Steroidobacteraceae bacterium | reverse complement strand
TGACGATGCGCACGCCGGCGGCGCTGGCGGCGCTCGCGGCGATCGCGCGCCAGGTGCCCGAGATCACGGTCGGTGCAGGCACCGTACTGTCGGCGGACGACATGCGTCGTGCCGCCGCCGCCGGTGCGACCTTCGCAATCTCCCCGGGCGCGACGCCTGAGCTCCTCGCGGCCGGCCGCGAAGGGATCCTGCCGTACCTGCCGGGCGTCGCGACCGCGAGCGAGATCCAGAACGGCATTGATTTCGGCTATCACTGCTTCAAGTTCTTTCCGGCGGCGGGGGCGGGCGGTATTGCGGCCTTGCGTGCGTTTGCCGCGCCATTTCCGCGCCTGCGCTTCTGCGCCACCGGCGGCATCACGCCGGAAACGGCGCAGTCCTACCTCGACCTGCCAAACGTGCTGTCCGTCGGTGGATCGTGGATTGCGCCTGCGGAACTGATCGCGCGGAAGGACTGGAGCGCAATTGAGGCGCGTTCGCGCGACGCCGCGACCTCGTTCAAACGCAAGTCGGCGCGCTGATCGCTGCGACAGCACTTGATATCCGGTTGCCTGAAGCGGCATTGTTGGCATGGCCCGCCGCGCCACGGTCGGGTGAATCCAATCCCTAACGGGTTAGTCCAGCACACAATCGCGGCGCGGCGGCCTCTCGGAAGGTGTCATGAAACAGAGTCGCTCGCAGCAGCGCCGGCAGTTGAGCCGTTCCAAGATCGACCTGTTCGTCGAATGTCCGCGCTGCCTGTACCTCGACGTCGCGCGCGCCATCCGCCGTCCCAGCGGGCCGCCGTTCACGCTCAATAATGCCGTCGATTCCCTGATGAAAGCGGAGTTCGACCGCTATCGGGCGGCTCGCGAACCACACCCGTTGTTCGAGGAGGCGGGCCTCGATGCGATCCCCTTTGCACATCCGGAACTCGATCGCTGGCGGCACAACTTCACCGGCGTGCGCTGGCTCGACGAGGAGACCGGCTGGACGCTGTTCGGCGCAATCGACGACCTCTGGCAGGCGGGTTCGGGGGAACTGATCGTCGCCGACTACAAGGCCACCTCGCGCGCAGAGATGCCGACGACGGGCAGCCTGTACCCTTCCTACCAGCGGCAGATGGATGTCTACCAGTTCCTGGTGCGGCGGCAGGGTTTCGAGGTCAGCGACCGCGGCTGGTTCGTCTATGCGAACGGCAACTCCCGCGCCGGCAACTTCGAGAACAGCCTGCGATTCACGACCGCCATGGTGCCTTACGAAGGCGATGACGCCTGGGTGCTGGACACCTTCCGCCGGGCAGTCGCGACCGCGGATGGCAAGGACGTCCCGCAGGCCGGCGAGGAGTGTGAGTATTGCGCCTATGTGCAGCGGGCGTCTGCGGCAGGGTCCTGACGCGGTCCGACGCCGCTGTGGCTAGGGCCGGGCGCCGCCTCGATTGAGGCCGGCGATGCGCACGCGGTACGAGTCGAGCTGCTCCGGGAACAGAACTTCCAGGTACTCCCAGGCCTGGAGATCATTGTCGCTGGAATGCAGCGCATTGAATCGTTCGCCACGGCCGCCTTGCGCCAGCACCCAGTCGCGCAATGATTCCTTGGCGCGCAGGATCCGGCCGTTCGACAGCAGCGGGTAGTCGCGACGGATGCGCGGCTGCACGGCGAGCGGTTCGGGGTCCCAGGCGATGATCGCCTGCACCGGCGGCCCGCCGGACCGGGGCCATTTTCCACGGCCCCAGTTGCCGCCGCGCAGTTGCCGGATCGCGCGTTCGCGTGCGTCCGGCGGCAGCACCGGGCTGTCGAGGATGTGGAATCCCTCGCTCTTCAACTGCTCAACGACCCGGGCGCTGTAGCCCAATTGCTCCGCGCGCTCGCGGATCAGGAACAGCGCGAGCCCGCGATGCTCCGCGACGATGGCCGGGCCGTCCTTCAGGAAACGGTCGAATATCCAGCGATTGTGGAATGCCAGCCGCGACAGCATGTCGTACGGCGGTCGCCACCCGCGACCGGCGAGATACGCATCAAGCGATTCGAGGTCGATCGCCACGTCGATGCCGAGCGCCGATGCGAGCGCGGCGAGCTCGACGCGATAGTCATGGTCCGGCACCTTGTGTCCGGTTGCGCCCGCCGCCGTGACGCCCGGCAGTCCCGATGCATAGCCTTTGTGATAGACCGCGTGATAGGCAAGGCTCAGGAAATGATCCTCCAGGCAAGGCACGCGGAACCGGTCATGCAGCCGCACCGCGCGTTCGAGAATCTGCTGTGCGCACCGCGGCGGGTAGTAGGCCATCTTGCGGAAATCGCTGCCCGGCAGTCCGGTGACGCTGTAGACGTCGCACACACGCCCGCTGCGCCAGCGCCCGCACAGGTCGCCGATGCGGCCGATGTCCTCGTCGGCAATGAGCAGGTCGACGTCCTCACCCGGCGCCACCGCGGGCAGGGACTCGAACCAGCGCAATACCGCATAGCGAATGCCGCGCCCGGCCAGCGCGGCGAAGAAATCGTCCCAGTCAAGGCCGAGCCTCAGCTGCCGCCGGGCGCGGCTTTGCGGATTGATCAACCCGCGGACCAGCTGCTTCAATTGTTTCACCGGACTGGCCATCGGTTCCGCTATTCCGCGCTCAGCAGGTAATGCAGCAGGTTGTCGTGGAAGTCGATGTTGCTCGTCAGGCTCTCGTGCTGTTCGCAGACGAAGAAGGCGCGTTCGATCTCGGCGCTCGAGTACTCGTGCGGCGGGACCGAAGGATCGAGCTGCTGGCGCGCCAGCAGCGAGGATTTCGTGACGGTGCCGTCACCGGGCTCGTACATCAGCGCTTCGTAATCGATGCCGGGCACGCGTCGCAGGATCTGCTCGGGCCGCAGCCGAGCCAGCGATTCGCCGTCCACCCGCTCGATCACCAGGCGCCGCGGCGTCGGCAGGCAGTCGCCGCCGAACAGCAACGGCTCGGCCAGCACGATGTCGCCGGTCGGCACCATGAGGGACCAGACGAAACGCCGGGCGCGCTCGAGGCGTTTCTCGAACCAGCGCTCGAACACGGCCTGCTCGGGCCAGGTGCCGGGCTGCTGGCGCATGCGCCGCTGCACGCGGCGATCGAAGATCGACCAGTCCAGGCGTCGCCAGAGCCTGACGTCAAACAGGTCGCGCTGCAGCGGGCGCCCGTCGACTGTCACAACCCAGTCCACCAGCGGATGCGGAAATAACTGGAACAACGCGGGCATCGTCGCGACGCCTTCGGTCGGCAGGCGCGAGATCCCGACCTGATAACCGTTCAGGAACTTGTGTACCGCCGTCACCGTGCCCTGGTTCGGCGTGCCGAGCAGCACGATCCGGCGCAGCTTGCTCATGCCGGCGCCGGTCACCGGAAACGTATTGCCATCGAGCACGTCGGCGGTGCCATAGCGCGCGTAGTAGCGGGTGATCAGGCCGCCCATGCTGTGGGCAATCACGTCGACGCGCAGGGCGGGATCGCCGTGGTCGCGCCGGATCTGCTCGATCAGCTCGTCGAGCTTGCCCGCCGTGATGACATTGTCCTGGCGCCAGTCGTAGGTGAAGACGTAGAGTCGCGCTTTCTGATCGGTGACCGCTTCGCCGGCGCGGCTCAAACGGTAGCCGCCGACTTCGCGTAACGCCTCGACGATGCGCCGGTAGAAATCCTGTCCGACCGCGCCGTCGAACAATCCGCTCGCGACGATGCCGTCATCCAGCGGTTCGAGCGTCGCTGGGTCGATGCGCATCGCGAGCTCGCGGTAGCCGCTGGTCAGCAGCTTGCGCGTGCTGCCGGGCCACAGTTCGAGGCCCGTGTCGCGGCGGGCGAGCCTGGAACCGAGCAGGCCGGGAATCAGGATGACGGGTGCGCGGCTCGCGCCTTCCGTAGCGGCCGGATGCAGCCGCGCAAGATCCGGTGCGCGCTGGGTCGCACATGCGACCAGCAGGGCGCACGGCAGGATCGCAAGCCATGTCAGTCGGCGATGCAAGGGCGGGTCTCCGGATTCCGGCATGAAAGGTTACCATTGCGTGGCGGCATCCGGAGCAGGGGAGCGGGCTCATGACCGATGGCATCGACAATCGCCTCGCCAACAGGATCCTGTGGGGACTGCTGTTCGGCGCGGTCGCCGGTGGAGCCACGCTGCTGGCGGGCGGAATCTACCCGGAGCTGCTGCCCGCGGCGCGCAGCTTCGCCACTGTCGTGCTCGATCCGCTGGGGCAGGTGTTCCTGCGGATGCTGTTCTTCGTGGTCATCCCGCTGGTCTTCGCGTCGCTCGCGATGGGCGTCGCCCAGCTCGAGCGACTGGGGCAGCTCGGTCCGCTCGCGACCCGTACCTTCGTGCTGTTCTTCGTGAACATGTCGATCGCCGTCGCGCTCGGCATGGTCATGATGAACGTCCTCGAGCCTGGCGCAGCGATGGATCCGGAGGCGCGCGCGAGCCTGCTCGAGGAATACGGCGGCGCCGCGCAGCAGCACATCGAGAAGCGTGCATCGCAGCCCGCCGTGACGACGATGACGGTCGTCGAGATGTTCATGCCGCGCAACCTCTTCGGCGCTTTCGTCGGCAACAATCGCGACGCGCTGGGCGACGTGCTGCCGCTGATCCTGTTCGCCATCCTGGTCGGCGCGGCCGCGGTCAGCCTCACGCGGGAACGGCGCGACCAGCTGCGTTCGGGACTCAGCCTGATCACCGACCTGATGACCCGCATCGTCCACTTTGCACTGTCGATCGCGCCCTATGCCGTGCCGGCGATGATCTACAGCGTGATCGTCAAGATCGGCTGGGACATCGTCATCGCGCTCGGTACATTCGTGCTCGGCTGCATCTTCGTCATGTTGCTGCACCTGTTCGGCACCATGTCCCTGTGGCTCAAGCTGCTCGCAGGGCGGCGGCCTGTCGAGTTCTGGAGCCAGATCCGCCCGGTACTGGTCACGGCGTTCTCCACCAGTTCGAGCGCCGCCACGCTGCCGACGTCGCTTGCGATCGCGCGCGAGCCGCTGCGCGTGCGGTCATCGGTCGCCGGATTCGTGCTGCCGCTCGGCACGACGATGAACATGGCGGGCACGGCGCTCTACGAGGGCTGCGTGGTGCTGTTCGTCGCGCAGGTGTTCGGCATCGACCTGAGCTTCGCGCAGCAGCTGACGCTGCTGCTGCTCGCAGTGCTGTCGGCGGTTGCGGTTGCGGCGATTCCGGGCGGCTCACTGCCGCTGATCGCGGGGCTGCTCGCATCATTCGGCATCCCGCCGGAAGGTATCGGCATCATCCTGGGGGTCGACCGGATCCTCGATATGACGCGGACCATGGTCAACGTGGGGGCGGACGTCGTCGCGGCGGTTGTCGTCGATCGGCACACGAAGCTGGATGCTGCCGGGCAGGGAGCGCCTGGGTCGTGATCGCCGCCTGGCGCCTGGCGTATGAGGCCGAGTGGCGGGCCGCCGCCGCCGCGATCGCCAGCGGGGACGCCGAGCGTGGTTTTGCGCACCTCTCCCGTGCGCACATCGTCAGCCAGCGCGACACGGCGCGACATGTCTGCGTTCACTGGCGCATGCTGAAACTGGGCGCTTCGGCTGGTGACTGGCGCGAAGTGTCCGGGCAGCTCAGTCGCATCGTCGCGGCGAGCCTCTTTTCGCGGATCTGGGTGCCGGCCGGCAATACCGGTCGAGCCAATGTCAGCGCGATGAGGCCGATGTCGCTACCGGAGGATCTGCGCGTTCTCCTGGAGTCGAGCGGTTCCTGACCTGGCCTTGGCAACCAGGCCCGTTGAAGACACGACATGAAGAAAGTCACGCCTGCCGCGAATCCCGATGCCTACCTCCGGTCGCTGTCCGGCTGGCGCCGCAGGACGGTCGAGGCCCTGCGCGCGGCGATTCGTGGCGCCGCGACGCTCGAGGAAGGCATCAAGTGGGGCAACCTCGTTTACTTCGCCGGTGGGCCGGTGCTGCTCATTCGCGCCGAACAGGAACGGGTGCTGTTCGGCTTCTGGCGCGGCAAGCGCCTGGCCGGCATCGAGCCCCGGCTCAAGCCCGGCGGCAAGTACGAGTTGGCGACTTTGGAACTGCGCGAGGGCATCGGCATCGAAGCCGCCACGGTGCGTCGCCTGACGCGCGCGGCGGTCGCGCTCAACCGGAAGCTGGGTAATCCGACGCTCGCGGCCCAGCCTGGCGCGAAACGGGCACGCGGGAAAGGCCGGGCCTGAATGCGAACCGCAATACCGTTCAGGCCGGCTGCGGCGCCCCGCTGATTGCCGCCTGGCGCTCCGGGCGCGGCTCGATCGCCGGCGGCAGCAGCTTGTACATCACGGGCGTCACCAGTCGCGCGAGCAGTGTCGAACTGATGAGCCCGCCGATGATCACGAGCGCCAGCGGCGAGTAGAGCCCGGAACCCTGGATCGCGAGCGGCGTCAGGCCGCCGATCGCGGTCAGCGAGGTCAGCAGGATCGGCAGGAAGCGCACTTCGCCGGCCTCGGCAATCGCGTCGTCGAGCGGCTTGCCTTGCTCGCGCAGCCGGTTGGTGAAGTCGACCAGCAGGATCGAGTTTTTGATCTCGATACCGACCAGCGCGATCATGCCGATCATCGAGGTGAACGACAGTGTGTAGCCCGACAGGAAGAGGGCGACCAGCCCGCCGGTGATGCCGAGCGGCACGACGCCGAACACGATCAGCATCGAGCGGAAGCTGCCGAATTCGAGTACCAGCACGGCCAGAATGCCGAACACGGCGACCAGCATCGCGACGCCAAGGCCGGAGAAACTCTCGCTGCGCGCCTCGACCTCGCCGGCTGCGACGTAGCGGTAGCCGGGCGGCCAGTCGAGCACATCGAGACCGGCAATCACCTGGCGGGTCAGCTCATCGGTCGCGTAGCCCGTCGCCGGGTGCGCGGTCACGGTCACCGCGCGCTCGCGGTTGTAGCGCTTGATCTGTGAGGCCGCGGTGCGGAACTGCGGGTCGGTGATCTGCGCGAGCGGCACTTGGCGGCCCGCGAGCGACGAGACCTGCACCGATTGCAGCAGGTCGAGCGTCGGGCGCGCGCCGATCGGCAGGCGCAGCGTGATGTCGTATTCGTCGCCGTCGGGCTCGCGGAAGCGGCCGGCCGGCAGGCCGGCGATGGCAAGCCGCACGGTGCGGTCGGCCTCGATCGCGGGGACGCCGAACAGCGCGGCCTTCTCGCTGTCGATGTGCAGGTCGATGTCGGTGCGCTGCAGGCGCATCAGGTTGACGACATCGCGCGTGCCGGGCACGGCCGCGATCAGGCGTTCCACCTCGCCTGCGAGCAGCCGCAGCGTTTCAATGTCCGGGCCGATCACGCGGATCTCGATCGGCGCGGCGACCGGCGGCCCATTCTCGAACTGGTGCACGCTGATGCGCGCGGCGGGATACTCCTCGAATGCCGCGCGCAGCCCGTCCAGCATGCGCCCGGTCTCCTGCGCGTCGTAATCCTCGACTTCCGCGAATACCTCGGCGACGTTGGCTGCCGAGTGCCGCGACAGCACGTTGTAATAGATGCGCGGGTTCTCCTGGCCGAGGTTCGAGAACCACCAGCGGATGCCGGGCGTCGCCGCGAGCCGTTCCTCGACGAAGCGCAGTGCCCGGTCGGTATCGGCCAGGCTCGCGCCATCCGGCGCCTCGATGCGCACGCGAAACTGCGGGATGTCGGCGGTCGGAAACAGGCTGAAGCCGATCGCCGGTACCAGCGCGAGCGAGGCCACGAACACGCCGAGCGCGGCGGCGAGCGTCGCACGCGGTCGGGCGAGACCCCAGCGCAACGCCGGGCCATAGATTCCATGGATGGCGCGCATCAGCTGACCGAGCACGCGGTCCGCCACCTCGTCCGAGCGGTCGACGACCTGGCGGACCCGCGCGAGCAGCCGGGCGAGCCAGGGCTGCTTGACCGGACGCGGCTCGCCGCCACGCAGCAGGCGGCTCGCGAGGAAGGGGATGATGGACAGCGCGATGAAGAACGACGCGAGAATCGTGAACAGCACCGCGGCCGGCAACGAGCGCACGAAGTCGCCGGCGCCCTCCGGCAGGAACAGCAGCGGCACGAAGGCGAGCAGAAGAGTCGCGGTGCAGCCGAGCACCGCGAGCCAGATCTGGTCGGTCGCGGCGATCGCGGCCTGCAGGCGCGGCATGCCCTGGCGCACGTTGCGCGCGATGTTCTCGACCACGACGATGGAGTCATCCACCAGCAGGCCGAGCGCGACCACGAAGCCGGCGATCGAGAGCTGGTTCAGAGAGAAGCCCGCGAGGTAGAGCGCCGCGAGCCCGATCGCAAGCGACAGCGGGATCGAGATCATCACGATGCCGGCGGCGCGGAGCCCGAGCGGCAGCAGCGTCAGGATCACGAGCCCGATCGCGATCGTGAAATCGAGCTGGAGGCGCGACAGGCGGCGGTCCACGTTGGCGGACTGGTCGAAGCCGCGCTCGAGCCGGATGTGGGCGGGCAACGCGGTCTCGAACTGCGGCAGGCGCTGGTAGATCGCCTCGCGCACCGCGAACACGTTCTGGTTGTCCTTCATGCTTGCGGTCACGAACACGGCGCGCGTGCCGTTGAAACGCCCGACGTAACGTTCTTCTTCCGCGCCCCAGGCGACGTCCGCGATGTCGCGCAACTTCACGACGCGGCCACCCTGGGCGCTGATCACGGTGTCGCCGATCTCGGCAATCGACTCGTAGCTGCCCGAGGTCTTCAGGTTGTAGCGGCGCAGCCCGACGTCCACCGCGCCGCCCGGAATGCTGGCGTTCTCGCCCTGCACGGCCGCGATCACCTGCCCGAGCGAAACACGCGCCGCCGCCAGCCGCTCGAGGTCGATGGCGACCCGGACCTCGGGATCGGGATAGGCGCAGGTCTCGGCACGCCGCACGCCCGGCGCGGTCTCGATCAGCTCCTCGAGGTTCTCGGCTTGCTTGCGCAGCTCGCGCCAGTCGGCATCGGGCGAGACCAGCGCGAGCTGCACGATGTTGACCGTCCCCGGCGTGAACTGGCGGATCTCGACCGAGAACACGTCGGCCGGCAGGGACGGCCGCACGACGTTGACTTCGCGGATCACCTCGTCGTACTTGCGGTCCGGGTCCGAGCCGTAAATGAACTCGATCTCGATCAACGCGAGTCCGTCGAGCGCGGTGCTGGTCAGCTTCTTGACGTCCTCGAGCTCGGCCAGCGCATCCTCGATCGGGTCGACGACGAGGCGCTCGACGTCCTCGGGGTCGGCGCCGGGGTAGTTCACGACCACCAGCGAGCCGGGGAACTTGAGTGTCGGGTCCTCGGCGCGCGGGATCGCGGACAACGCCCACAGGCCGGTCGCGATCAGCAGCGCGAACACGACCAGCGTGAACTGCCAGCGCCGGACCGAGAATGCCCAGAGACTCATACGGAAATCAGCCGCCGCCGAGTACGCGCACGGCGTCGTTGTCGTCGAGCCAGGCGGCGCCTTCGGTGACCACGCGGTCGCCGAGCGCGAGCCCGGCGATCACTTCCACGCGTTCGCCGATCAGCCGGCCGGTCTGCACGGATACGCGCCTCGCAACGCCGCCGTCGGCGACCACGAACACGGTCGCGACCCGGCCGTCGGCCTCCAGCAACGAGGTCACCGGCACGACGGCGACACTCTCCGCATCCGGATCGGCGACCACGACCTTGGCGACCAGGCCCTGGACGAAGCGCGCGCCGGCCGGATCGACCGCGAGCTTCATTTCATAGGTGCCGGTCTGCGGGTCGGCCGCCGCCGCGATCTCGACAATGGTTGCCGTGAAGCGCCGATCGGGGAAAGCGTCGAATGTCACTTCCGCGGCGCTTCCCGCCTGCACGCGCACCACGTCGCGGTCGGAAAGCGCCGCGCGCACGATCCAGCCGCCGCCGGTGTTGCCGACGACGATCACCGGCTGGCCCGCGGCCACCTGCTCGTCCGGCTCCGCGAGGCGGCGCAGCACCACGCCATCGCCCGTTGCCTCGATGCGCGCGTGGCGCGAGTTGAAGAGCGCCGAGCGCAACTGCGCGCGGGCGACCGCGTTCGCGGTCGTCAGGCCCTCGACCTGCTCGCGGGTCGCAACTTCGTCGGCGAGCAGCGCGCGGCCGCGTTCGAGATCGCGGGCAGCCTGTTCGGCCACGGCGCGCGCCTGCGCCGCGGCGGCCGCGATTTCATCGTCGGCGAGCGTCGCCAGCAGCTGGCCCTTGCGGACCGCTTCGCCCTGCACTACCTCGATCGAGCGGATCACGCCGCCGGTCTTGAATGCGAGCCGCACTTCATCGGCCGGTGCGAGTACGCCGACGGCGCGCAGCGATTCCACCGCCGGCGCAGTTTCGACCACGGCGACGCGCACCGGCGCCGCGCTCCGGGTGGTTGCCGGGTCGCTGCCATTGCCGCATGCCAGCAGGACGCTGGCTGCAGCGATCAATGCAAGGGACATCCGTGTATTCATCGTTGCTGCTCCACGCCGCCAATCGCGTATTCCACCTGGGCCAGTGCGGCGAGTGCCTCGAACCGGGTGACGTTGCCGTTCAGGCGCGCCTGGGTCAGCGCGCGCTGCGCATCGAGATACTCGGCCGGCGAGACCTGGCCGAGATCGCGCTTTTTAGCAACGATCGTGTAGGCGGCACCGGCCGCCTCGACGCGCCGGCCGGCCGTTGCGAGCGAGGCCTCGGCGACCTCGAGGTCGGAAAGCGCCTCCTGTACTTCGATGCGGATCTGCTGTTCCGCCAGCGCACGTCCGGCGGCGAGCTCTGCGCTGCGCGCGCGCGCGGCGCGGATCGCGGCGCGGTCGCCGCCGCCGCTGAAGAGGTTGAAGCGCACGATCACCGAGGCCATGACGTAGGGATCGTGATCGTCGTAGCCCCAGTCCGTGCCCTGCGTGCCTGCATCCACCGCGAGCGCGAGCTGCGGCCTGAACGCAGCGCGGGCCGCGCGCTCGGCCTCGCCAGCCGCGGCGACGCCGGACTCGAGCTGGCGGAGCTCCGCGCGGCCCTCGAGCGCGGCATCTTCAAGCGCCGCGCCTCGTGCCTGCGGAATCTGCATCGCAAGGCGCGGCAGGTCGGCGTCCGTGATCGCGGCCGCCTCGGGCGCGCGGTCGAGCGGGGCGTTGCACAGCAGGTTCAGGTAGCGGCGGGCCAGCGATTCGGTCGCGCGCGCGCGGAGCTGCAGCTGTTCGACCTCGAGCCGCTCGGCCTCGGCGCGGAGCTTCAGGTCGAGCGTGACCCTGCCGTTCCGGTGCAGGCTCTCGTTGACCCGCTCGTTTTCGCGCGCGAGCCCCACGGTCGATTCCAGCACGCCGACCGCTTCGCGCGCGGCGAGCCAGCGGTAATAGGCCTGGCGCACGTCCCGCGCGAGCCGCAGCCGGTAGGCCTGGAGCCCGTGGCGCGCCGCGTCGTAGTCATGCGCGGCGCCGCGGCGGCTGGCGCCAATGCGCGCGTCGTAGAGCGGCTGCGACAGGCGGAGCACGGAATCCTGCTCGCGCTCGCGCAGGAAATTGAAGCTCACATTGTCGATCGGCGCAAAAGGCGCCGGCTGGCCGCCGGCCTCGAGCAATGCGTTCAGCGAGCTGTAGACCGGGTTCAGCAGGTCGCCGACCGGAAACAGGATCTCGCGCCCGCCGTCGGCCTCGGTGTAGCGCAGCTGCAAGTCGATGCGCGGCAGGAACTGCGCGCGCGCGACATCGAGCGCGGCGAGCCGCTGGTCCACGCTCGCTTCGACCGCAGCGAGCCCGAGATTTGATTGCAGCGCCTCGGCGACGAGCGCATCGGCCACGCGCTGTACGGCGGGCGTATCCGCACTTGCGGTTGTTACCGCGGCAAGGGCCGCCAGTACCAGCGCGCTGAGTGTCCCTTGTGCAGTTGTCGATTTACTGGACATGTGTCAATTCATGGGCCAAAAAATCAGGCGCCGGGTTTCGCGGCCAGCATGTACCGCAACATCGCGAACGAGCCTTCCATCAGCTGCGAGACCTCGACGCCCTGGCGCGCGATCTCCTGGGTCTTATTGATGCCGAGCTGGATCAGGCCGTGCGTGAACGCCCAGAGCATCACGCAAACCTGCGCCGGGTTGCCGATGTCCTTGCGGATCGAACCGTCGGCTTGGCCCTGCAGCAGCGCCTGGACGATGACGGCGATGACTGCATCACCGGCCGCAGCGCAGGCGTCCTCGGCCGGTTGGCCCGCCGCCTGGTGCGCATGGAAGCGGCTGCAGGCGTCGAAACGGTAGGGCTTTTCCTGCTGGAACAGCACGTAGGCGCGGCCGATCGCCGTCACTTGGTCGATGCCCTGCGGATGAGCGCTTGCTGCCGCTACGAATCGCTCGCGCAGCTCGAGCAACGCGCGTTCGGTGATCGCGTGCAGCAAGTCGTTCTTGTCGCGGAAGTAGACGTAGATCAGCGCGCGCGACAGGCGCGCACTTTTGGCGACGCGCTCCATCGTGACCGCGTCCCAGCCGACTTCGGCATAGAGCACTTCAGCCGCATCGACCATTTCGGCGCGGCGGCGTTCTTTTTCCTCTTCGCGGCGTTCGGCAAGGTAAGACATGGCCCGAGTCTAGATCTGTATTGACGTAGTGTCAACTACTGTACATATGTCTTTTCGAGCCCCTTGCGGCGGTCAGACGACGCGATTCCGGCGGCCCCCGGTCAGGAAGGATTCCACGTTCTGCGCGAGCTCATCGAGGCAGCGCTGGCGGGACTCGCGCGCGGCCCAGGCGATGTGCGGAGTCAGGATCAGGTTCGGGATCGACGGGTCGAGCAGCGCGTGGCCGGCCGGCGGCGGCTCGTGTTCGAGCACATCGATCCCGGCGCCGCCGAGCCGGTGGTTGCGCAGTGCATCCGCGAGCGCCGCAGCCTCGACCAGCGCGCCGCGCGCAGTGTTGATCAATACGGCATCCGCTTTCATCCGCGCGAGCCGGCTCGCGTTGATCAATCCGCGGGTCGCTTCGGTCAGCGGACAGTGCAACGACAGCACATCGAGTCGCGGCAGCAGTTCATCGAGGTCGTGGCGGCCAGCGACCGATTCGCCGCCGGGACGATTGGCGATCGCGACCTGCATGCCGAAGGCCGTCGCGGCCTGTGCGACCGCGCGCCCGAGCGCGCCGTAGCCGACGATCCCGAGCAGGCGGCCCTGCAATTCGCGGATCGGGTAAGGGAACACCGAGAACTGGCCGGCCGCTTCCCAGCGGCCGTCCTGCACCAGCGCCTGGTAATCCCGGAGCCGGTGTGTCAGCGCAAGCAGCATCGCGAACACGTGCTGGACGACGGACGGCGTGCAGTAGTCGCGCAGGTTGCAGACCGCGACGCCCGCCTCGCGGGCCGCCGCGAGATCCACGTTGTCGACGCCGGTGGCGGTGAGCGCGATGATGCGCAGCTGCGGATTCGCGACGATCGTTGCGCGGTCGATCACGCACTTGTTGGCGAATACCGCCTCGAAGCCGGCAATGCGCGGGGTGATCTCAGCGCGCGCAGTCTGTTCGTGCGTTACGAGACCGGGCACGACGCGTTCCAGCGGGCCGGTGTCGAGGTCGCCGCTGCTGACCGTGCCGAAATCGAGGAACACTGCGCGCATGGGCGCGCAGTATCTCAGAACTTCAGCTTGAATCCGGCCATCACCGTGCGCGGCGCACCGGGACGCGCGCCGGCGGGGCGCAGCGCGACGTTGTAGGTCTCGTCACCCAGATTCTCGGCCGTTGCAAAGAGGCGCAGCCGCTCGCTCAGGTCGTACTCGCCGGACAGATCGACGAGCGTGCGGCTGTCGATGCGCCCGGACGGCTGGATCGCCCCGGAACCCGCGGCGGCGCGGGCCTCGTCCACGTAATTGACGGTCAGGAACAGGCGCCAGGCCTGGCCCTCGAGGCCGGCGTTGAGCGTGAGCTGGTGTTCCGGCACGTAAGGCAGCGCGTCGCCGGCCGTGACATTGCCCCATTCCGCGAAGCTGCTGTTGAAGCTGTTGCGAAACTCGCCTTCGGTCCAGGTGTAGACCGCCGAAAGCGGGATCGCGAAGCGCGTGCCCAGCGTCTTGCCGAGGTCGTGGCTCGCGACGAACTCGAGGCCATGAACGCGCGCGCGGCCGCCGTCGAACTGGTCGCCGATGGTGCAGTCGCCGCCGGTCGAGGCGGTGCAGGTGCCGACGATGTTCTCGTAGTTCACCAGGAAGCCCATCACCTCGAAGGCGCTCGGGCCGCGTTCGAAGCGCAGCCCCGCCTCGTAGTTCCAGGACTGCTCGGCATCGGCCGCGGAACCCGGCGCGGGATTGACGAAGCCGCGATGCACGCCCGCGACCAGCAACAGCGAGTCGCCGATCGCGCGTGTGACGCCGAGGCCAGGCATCCAGGCGTCCACCGTGTTCTCGAGCACGACCGGGGCCGCGGAACGCGTCGGATCCGCCGTGCCCCAGTTTTCCTGCTTCAGCGAGATCGATTCGAAGCGCACGCCGGGCGCGAACGTCCAGCCACCGGCCTGCATCGTGTCGCGCGCGAAGAACGCCCAGGCTGCGGCCGAGCCAATGCGGTTGTCCTGCGAACCAGGGGCGCCCGCCGTCGACAGCAGCATGACGCCGTCCACCATCTGGTAGCGGTCGTCGTGCTGGAAGCGGTCTTCGTCGTCCTGGTGGTAGCGCACCGCGAACTCGAGTTCGTGCGCGATCGAACCCGTGTCGAACTCGACGCCGAGCACGCTCTGGATGCCGGAAGCGTAGTACTCGCGCGCATTGCTGCGCACGCGCAGCGCGCCCGCGGCGCTCGACGTGCCGGGTTCGCCGACGAGCGCGGCGTACTCCACCGGGAAGGCGGACGGGTTGCCAAGGATGCTCGACAGGCTCAGGAACGCGGTATTGGCGGCGTTGCGGACGTCGTTCAGCTTGTACCAGGTACGCGCCGTATCGGTGCGATAGGCGATGGTCGTCAGGTCCACGCGCTCGCTGAAGTGGACGCGGTGCGTCGCCTGCAGGGTGTCATGCTCGACCTCGATGCCGTCGAGCTGGCTTGCGCGGTAGCGACGGAATGGATCGGCACTGAAATCATCCAGCGTCAGGCCGAGATAGGTCTCGTCCGAGTCCTCGTCGGAATGCTGGAACTTGAATTCGAGCGACTGCTCGAGATTCGCATCATCCCCCGAGTTGAAGGCAAGCTTAGCCACGTAGTCTTCGATCCGGAATCCGGTGTCGCCGCCGGAGTCGAGACGCTTGAAGCCGTCCGAGCGCTCCTGCAGCGTCTCGAGGCTCATGCCGACATCCCAGCCGCCGGCCTTGAACCAGCCGCCGACGATGCCGTGGCCGCGCAGGCTGCCGTGCTCGCCGCCGATCAGGTCGAGCGCGCCGTCGAGACCGCTGCCTGGCGCGCCCGGGATCGGCGCCGAGAACAGGCCGACGGAACCAGCAACCGTCTGCGGGCCGTACTTGATCGCGGCAGGGCCCTTGCTGACTTCGATACCGCTCATGCGTTGCGGGCGCGGGAAGTAATAGGCGGCGGGCGCGGAGTAGGGGGCGGGCGCGATGGGCACGCCATCTTCCAGCACCGCGATCTTCGAGTTGCGGTCGGTGCCCGAACCGCGGATGCCGATGTTTGGGCGGATGCCGAAGCCTTCTTCCTCGACCAGGTTGAGGCCCGGTACCTGGCGCAGCACGCGGTTCACGTCGCCGTGGGAATGCTGTTCGAGCACCGAAGCGTCAAGGAAGTGCACGGAGCCCGGGGTCGTGCGCACCTGGTCGCGGCTCGCCGAGACGACCACGCGATCGAGGATCGCGGGCTCGGTCAGCGGCGCGAGTTCAGCGCCAGCGGCGCTTGCGAGGATGCTGCCGATGGCGAGGCCGAGCAGCCGGGATGCAAGGTTCTTCATATGGCCCGTAGGCTCCCTGATGGTGCTGGGCCCTAGTATAAATGGGAATGATTCGCATTACGATATGCAATACAAAAAATAACCGCTTTAATTTCAACTAATTACAAGACGCGCGGCCGGATCTGGTTCAACGAGCTTCCTGGAGCAGGGAATCGACCAGGGCGGTCAGTTCGCGGTTCTGGGTCTCGAAATGCGCCCCGGTGGCCGGCCCGTTGAAGCCCGCGTGGATCTGGCGCACGCGACCCTGGCGGTCGACGATGAACAACGTCGGGTAGGCGCCGAAGGCCGTCAGCTGCGGCAGTTTCTTCAGCACGTCGTCGTCGGAGGTCGTGCCCGCGATCAGCACCGGGTAGTCGATCGCGAACTTCGCCACGAAGGCGCGCGCCGCATCGGCTGCGCTCGCAAAGTCCGGCGTGTACTCGAACATCAGCTGGATCACTTCGAGTCCCTGCGCACGGCGGCTCGCCAGCAGCTCGCGCAGGAACACCGCCTCGTCATGGCAGTTCGGGCACCAGCTGCCGCCGACCGTGATCAGCACGACTTTGCCGGCATGCTGCGCGTCCGGAAACCGGTGCAGCTTGCCGTCGAGATCCGGGAAGGAGAACTCCAGCCGCTCGATGCCCGGCTTCAACTGGGTCATGCGCGCGGGATCCGCAAGTTTCGCATCCGCATCGCGCTGCGCGGACCAGGTGTCGTGCGTGCCGCCCTGCGAGTGGAAATCACCGGACAATGTGCCATTGGCGCCGAGACGCGCGAGATAGAGGTATGCGCTGCCGCCGTCGAAACGCGACAGGAACAGCGTGTCGCCGCGCGCCTCGCCTGCGATGTAGCGGTCGTCGCCCGACGGGCGCAACACCGTGCCCTGCACCTGATGACCCTGCTGCGTGAGTTCGAGGATCGCGGGACGCTCATTGCCGTCCCGGTCGCGGAAGGTCATCGCCCAGCGGCCCGAGAAGTCGGCCGGCACTGCATCCGGCTCCGGGAAGAAGCGCCAGGCCTGGCCCGGCATGCCGACGAAGCGCACGCTCTTGATCACGCCGCGTGGGCGCAGGAACTGCACAGTGCCCTCGAAGCGCGCATCGCGGAACTCCGCGCTGAGGCGGTGCGGATAGCCCGGCATGCGGATCTCGAGCCGATTGCCTTGCAGCTTGACGTCGCTTGCGCGCACGCGCTCCGGCCCGTTGATCAGGTAGGCAACGACCGTGTCATCCTCGCGGGCGAGTTCAAGGCCGAACGGAAGGGCGCCGCCCGCGACCGACAGCACGCCGCGATAGTTGCCGAGTGGCGGCGCATCCGCGTCGATGGCGGTGTCGCAGCCGGCCAGTACGCCGAGGCAGGCCAGTGCAGCGAGCGCGAAATCGTGGAGGCGCGGATGCAGCATGGGGCGCGCGGCTACAGCACCGAGGCCGGCCGCGGGAGACCGTCGGCGCCGGCGCGCCAGGGTTCCCAGGCAATCGCGATGCGGCCGATCGCGATGTCGGATTTGCGCGGCGCGATCCGCAGGCGCGTCAGCGCCATCTGGTTCGCGTCGAGTGAACTTGTGAGGTCGGTGGCCTCCTGGTCGATGCGCCGCGGCAGCTCCTCGCGCTCGGCGGTCCTTGCCGCGAGTGCGTCCTGCCTGGCGTCATAGCCCCGGCCGATGTAGAAGGCGCCCAGCTTCTCGAAGTCGCTCATGCCGGTGATTATACGCAGGGAATTTCGTGCTACCTTGACCGCCCGCTGCGGACCCGCCCTGGAGGGACGATTCGAGATGAACCGCATCAATCAGCCGACTGGCCCACTTGCTGGCGTCATGATGGGTCTCCTGACGAGCCTTGCTTTGCCGGCCATCGCCGAGGCGCCGGACGCCAATGCGGCAGCGAATGCTTTCTTCGAACGCGCCATGCAGGAGCGTATTGCGCAGGAGCCGACGCTTGCAACCGCCCTTGGGCTGCGGATCGGCTACGACCGCTGGTCCGATCCGACCGAGGAGGGCGACGCCGCGCGCCTCGCGATGTCGGAACGCCAGCTCGCGGAACTGCGTTCGACAATCGACCCCGCAAAGCTCGACGACACCACGCGCCTGTCGTGGAAGGTTTTCGAGACCTCCGAGGAGCGGCGCCTCGCACGCTATCGCTGGCGCAATCACAACTACCTGTTCGACAAGAACGGCGCGCACGTCTCGCTGCCCGCGTTCCTGATCAACACGCATCGCATCGAGTCCGAGGACGATGCAAACGCCTACATCCGCCGCCTCGAAGGCGTGCGCACCGTGTTCGACCAGCAGCTCGTGCGCGCCACGGCGGCGGCCCGAGCGGGCATCCTGCCGCCCAGGTTTGTCTTTCCGTACGTGGTCGAGGACGCCCGCAACATCATCACCGGGCGGCCGTTCGACGACAGTGACATCGACAGTCCGCTGCTCGCCGATTTCCGCGGCAAGGTCGGCAAGCTCGCGATCGACGAGGCGAGGCGCGAGAAGTTTCTCGCGCAGGCGGAACTGGCGCTGCTGACCTCGGTGAAGCCGGCATTCGACTCGGTGATCGCCTGGGCGACGGCGACGGAGAAAACCGCGACCGAAGACGACGGCATCTGGAAAGTGCCGGACGGCGCCGCTTACTACGATTTCCTGCTGGAGAACTTCACGACCACGAGGCTCTCCGCGAACGAGATCCACGAGATCGGGTTGCGCGAGGTCGCGCGACTGCACGACGACATGCGGAAAGTGATGAAGCAGGTCGGCTTCGAAGGCGATCTACCGGCCTTCTTCGAGTTCATGCGCACCGATCCGCGCTTCTACTACGAGGATACGGACGCGGGCCGGGCGGCCTGGCACGTCGATGCAAACCGCTACATCGATGCAATGCGCGCGAAGCTGCCGGAACTCTTCATCACGCTGCCGAAATCGGAAGTGGTGGTCAAGGCGGTCGAGCCGTTCCGCGAGAAGTCCGCGGGCAAGGCGTTCTACCAGCGCCCGTCGATGGACGGCACTCGCCCGGGCGTGTTCTACGGCAACCTGTACCAGATGAAGGAGATGCCGAAGTACGAACTTGAGGCGCTGGTGTACCACGAGGCGATTCCGGGCCACCACATGCAGATCGCGATCGCGACCGAGGAGACCTCGCTGCCGCAGTTCCGGCGGCTCGGTGGCTACACGGCGTACTCCGAAGGCTGGGGGCTCTACAGCGAACGCCTTGGCAAGGAACTCGGCTTCTACTCCGATCCGTGGTCGGAGTTCGGCCGCCTGGCGCTCGAGTTGCACCGCGCAGTACGCCTCGTCGTGGATACGGGCCTGCATGCGAAGCGCTGGACCCGCGAGCAGACCATCCGCTACCACGTGGACAACAGCCCGACCGGCGAGGACGCGGCGATCCGGGCGACCGAGCGCTACATCCTGAATCCAGGCCAGGCGACCGCGTACATGATCGGCATGCTGAAGATCGTGGAGCTGCGCGAGCGCGCGGCGGCCGCGCTCGGCGAGCGCTTCGACATCCGCGAGTTCCACGATTTCGTGCTACGCACGGGCGCCGTGCCGTTGAACGTGCTCGAGTCCGAAGTGCAGCGCTGGGTCAACGGCAAGCAGGGCTGAACGCATCGATGACGCCCTCGGTCAATCCGTACTGGCACGGGCCGACCGGGACCTGGAGCTACGTGGTCGTGGACCCGCGCACGCGACACTGCGCGGTGATCGACCCGGTGCTCGATTTCGACCACAAGTCCGGCAGGAGCTGGACCGACGCGGCGGATGCGATCGTCTCCTTCGTCCAGGACCAGTCGCTGACCAACCAGTGGATCCTGGAGACGCACGCGCACGCGGATCACCTGAGCGCGGCGCCGTACCTGCAGGCGGCGATTGGCGGCCAGATCGCGATCGGGCAGGGCATCCGCGAGGTGCAGCGCGCATTCCGCGAGGTGCTGAACCTCGGGCCGGAGTTTCCGGTTGACGGTCGTCAGTTCAACCGCCTGCTTGCAGAAGGCGAAGAGATCGCGATCGGCTCACTGACGGCGCGTGCGATCGCGACGCCTGGCCATACCAGCGACAGCCTCAGTTACCTGGTGGGCGATGCGCTGTTCACCGGCGACTCGATCTTCATGCCGGATGGCGGCACGGCGCGCTGCGACTTTCCGGGCGGCGATGCCCGGGTCCTGTACGCCTCGATCCGCAAGCTCTATGAATTGCCGGCGGCGACGCGGGTCTTTGTCTGCCACGACTACGGCCCGGGCGGGCGCGAGCCGCGCTGCGAGACCACGATCGCGGCCGAGCGCGAGTCGAACATCCACCTGCGCGACGGCGTGACCGAGCAGGAATTTGTCGAGATGCGCACGCGCCGCGATGCCGGGCTCGAGCTGCCGACCCTGCTGTACCCGTCGGTGCAGTACAACATCCGCGGCGGCCGCCCGCCGCCGGCGGAGTCGAATGGCCGCAGTTACCTCAAATTGCCGTGGTCCGGACCGGCCGCTTGACCATCGGGCCGGCGCCGGACAATACTCGGTGCCAGATGAACGCCGACCACATGTCCGCCGATCGCCGTTGGTGGTGGCACCCCTCTCCGGAGTGGGCGCTGGTCGCATAGTTTCCGTCTAGATTTTTCCGTAACAACCAGGACCCATCTCCGGATATGCCGGGGGTGGGTTTTTTTATGCCCATGAACACCCTGTTCGACATCGCAGCGGATCTGGATACGCCGGTTTCGGCGTTCCTGAAGCTGCGGCCGCTGCGGCCGCGATTTCTGCTCGAAAGCGTCCTGCAGGGCGAGCGGCTTGCGCGCTATTCGTTCATCGGCTTCGGCGATTGCTTCGAGTTCAGGCTCGACGGCCGCGGCCTGTCGCTCGGCGGCGAGCTGCGGCCCCGGCCCGCGGGACGCGAGGAGCTGCTGGCGGCGTTTCGCGAGGCGCTCGCGCGCGCACCGCGGCTGCGCCCCGACCCGGGCCACATTCCGCTGGCCGGCGGCCTCGTCGGTTTCTCGGCCTATGACCTGGTGCGCTCCTTCGAATCCCTGCCGCCTTCCCGCGCAAACGGCGTCGCCGTCCCGGAGGCCTGTTACCTGGCGCCGCGCTCGCTGCTCGTGTTCGATCACCTGACCCGCGGCGTCACGTTGCTGCACGACGGCGACGAGGGCGCACGGCAGGCGCTAAAGCGCGAAGTCATTGCGGCGCTGGCCGGCGGCCTGCCGCGCGGGCGCAGGCCGTTCCGCCACGCGCCGGCCGTGGCGAGCCTGGATCGCGGCGCATTCGGCGATGCGGTCGGCCGCGTGAAGGGGCACATCGCCGCGGGCGACGTCTACCAGCTCGTGATGTCGGTGCGCTTCGGCGGCGAATGCGAACTCGACCCGTTCGAGGCCTACCGCGCGCTGCGGCTGCTGAATCCCTCGCCCTACATGTACTACATCGAAGCCGGGGATCTCACCGTGGTCGGCTCTTCGCCGGAGGCGCTGGTGCGGCTGAACGGCAACTGCGCTGCGCTGCGCCCGATTGCGGGCACGCTGGCGCGCGGCGCCGATGCACTGCAGGACGAGGAGCACGCGACCCGCCTGCTGGCGGACCCGAAGGAGAATGCCGAGCACGTGATGCTGGTGGACCTTGCGCGCAACGACCTCGGCCGCGTCGCGCGCGCGGGGTCGATCCGCGTGAATCCGTACCGCTCGATCGAGCGCTACAGCCACGTCATGCACCTCGTGAGCGGCGTGGACGGGCAGCTGGCGGCTGGCAGGGACGCCTTCGATCTCTTCGCCGCGGCATTTCCGGCCGGCACACTGGTCGGCGCGCCCAAGATCCGCGCGATGCAGTTGATCGACGAGCTCGAACCGGTCGGGCGCGGGCTCTATGGCGGGACGGTCGGCTACTTCGGCACCGGCGGCGACATGGACCAGGCGATCACGATTCGCACGATGGTTTTCGGCCAGGGCCGCTACGACTACCAGGCGGGCGCTGGCATCGTTGCCGACAGCGAGCCCGCGCGCGAGCACGACGAGGTACTCGCGAAGAGCGCGGTCATGCGCCGCGCGATGGAACTGGCGGGGGCCGGCCTGTGAAGCCGCGACTGCTGCTGATCGACAACTACGATTCCTTCACTTACAACCTGGTGCAGGCGTTCCTGGTGCTGGGCGCCGATGTGCTCGTGCATCGCAACGACCGGATCACGATCGACGAAGCGCTCGCGCTCGAGCCCACCCACCTGTGCATTTCGCCGGGTCCCGGCACGCCGGCGGATGCCGGCATCTCGCTGCGCATGATCGAGCGATTCGCTGGCGAAGTGCCGGTGTTCGGCGTCTGTCTCGGCCACCAGGCCCTGATTGAAGTGTTCGGCGGCGCCATCGTTCGCGCGCCGCGCCTGATGCACGGCAAGACCTCGGCCGTACAGCACGACGGTCGCGGCGTGTTCGTGGGCCTGCCGAATCCGCTGGAGGCCGGCCGCTACCACTCGCTGATCGCCGAGCGCGAGCGGATACCTGCGACGCTGGAAATCACCGCGTGGACGGCCGAGGGCGAGGTGATGGGCGTTCGGCACCGCGAACTCGCGGTCGAAGGGGTGCAGTTCCATCCGGAGAGCATCCTGACGCCTGATGGCCCGCGGCTGATGGCGTCCTTCCTGTCGCCCGGGGGAAGCGCATGAACCGCCCGGGCAAGGACGCGCTCGACGCGCTGCTCGAACGCCGCGACCTGTCGGAGAGCGCGGCCTTCGATCTCATGGTGTCGCTGACCGACCCGGCGATGGCGCCGGCCATGACGGGCGCACTGCTGGCGGCGCTGCGCATCAAGGGCGCGACCGCGAACGAGGTGCGCGGGTTTGCGCAGGCGATGCGCTCGCTCGCGCGCCGCCCGCAGATTCCCGCCGGTCTCGTTGTCGCGGACGTGGTCGGCACCGGCGGCGACGGCTCGCTGAGCCTCAACCTGTCGACCGGATCCGCATTGCTGGCCGCTGCCTGCGGGATCCGCGTCGCCAAGCACGGCAACCGCTCGGTGTCGTCGCGCTCCGGCAGCGCCGACGTGCTGGAGGCGCTCGGCCTCACGCTGCCGCTGGACGAGCCATCCGCGACCGCCAGCCTCGAACGCACGGGATTCACCTTCCTGTTCGCCCCGCACTATCACCCGGCGATGAAGGCGATCGCGCCGGTGCGTGCGGCACTCGGCGTGCGCACGATCTTCAACCTGCTGGGCCCGCTTGCGAATCCCGCACAGGTGCCCTATGCCGTGATCGGCGCCTGGAGCCTGGAGGTCGCCGCGCTCATGGCCGACACGCTCGCGGGCATGCCGATCGCGCGCGTGTTCGTCGTTCATGGCGACTCGGGCTGGGCCGAGCCGACGCCGGCGTCGGCGTTCACGTTGTTCGACGTGCGACCCGGATCGGTCAGCTCATCGAAACGGTCGGTGGAGGATTTCGGTCTGCCGGCCTGCAGCGAGGCCGAGCTGGTCGGTGGCGACGCCGCGCACAACGCGAAGCGCCTCCGCAACGTGCTCCATGGCACGGAGCGCGGCGGCCACCGCGATGCGCTGGTGATGGGCGCGGCATTGGTCGCCGAGGTCACCGGGGCGGTGCCGGATGCGGTGAGCGGCGTCCGGCTCGCCGCGGCCGCGATCGACGACGGCCGCGCGGCACGGCTGCTGGATCTCCTGGTCGGCAAGGCGGCCGTCCTCGGCACATGAGCGGATTCCTCGATGCCATGGCCCGGTCGAGCCGTTCACGGGTCGCCGCCGCGGTGGCGCGCGAACCGATCGCCGCACTGCGCGTGCGCTCGCTCGGCACGCCGCCGGCGCCGACGCTGTCGCGTGGCGGCCCGTTCGACCTGATCGCGGAATACAAGCGCCGCTCGCCATCCGCGGGCGAGCTCGCAGGGAACGCCGACCTCGTCGACCGGGTGACGGCTTATGCCGAAGCGGGCGCAATCGCGGTGTCCGTGCTGACCGAACCGTCGGCGTTCGACGGCAGCCTCACGCAGGCGGAGGAAGCTGCGCACGCGCTGGCGCCGCTCGGCGTTCCTGTCCTGCGCAAGGACTTCCTGGTCGATCCGTATCAGCTCTACGAGACGCGTGCCGTCGGCGCCGGCGGGGCACTGCTCATCGTGCGCCTGCTGTCTGACGCCCGGCTCGCCGAAATGCTCGACTGCGCACGTGAACTCGGGCTGTTCGTTCTGCTCGAGGCATTCGACGCGGCGGACATCGAGCGCGCCGCGGCTGCCGCTGGAGGGCTGAGCCCCGCTCGCGCGGCGGAGGTGCTGCTCGGGGTCAACTGCCGCGACCTGCAGACACTCGAGGTCGAGCCGCAGCGGCTTCGCGAGCTCGCGCCCCGGCTGCCCGACGAATGGCCCCGGGTGGCGGAGAGCGGCATCGCGTCGCCCGATGACTGCGCCGATGCGGCGCGCGCGGGTTACGACATGGCCCTGGTCGGCAGTGTCCTGATGAGCGCGCGGGATCCCGCCGCCGTCATCCGGATCATGCTGGCCGCATCGCACCGGGCGGCGCGGGCGGCGGCATGACGACCTTCGTCAAGATCTGCGGCATCACCACCGAGGAAGCGGTTGAGGCCGCGGTTGCAGCCGGTGCGGACGCCATCGGTTTTGTGTTTCACGCGCCGTCGCCGCGCGACATCGAACCGCAGCGGGCGGCATTGCTTGCGCGCCATCTTCCGCGCGGCGCCTCGTGCGTTGCGGTGACACGGCACCCGGACCAGCGTCTCGTTGACCGGATTCTGGAAGCGTTCATGCCGCATGCCTGGCAGTCGGATGCTGAGGACTTCGCTTCACTGCGCATACCGGCGGGCATCGAACGCTGGCCGGTCCTGCGCGGATTGCCGCCTGCGCCGCAGGGCCCGCAACGGATCCTGTTCGATTCCGCTCAGAGCGGCAGCGGCGAACTCGCGAACTGGGGCGCCGCTGCCGTGCTCGCCAGAACCTGCGAACTGATCCTGGGCGGCGGGCTCGACGTGGCAAGCGTCGGCCGCGCGATTGCCGCGGTGCGGCCGTTCGGCGTGGATGTCTCGAGCGGCGTCGAACGCGCGCCGGGAATCAAGGATGCGCGGCGCATCCGCGAGTTCATCGTGGCCGCGCGCCTCGCGCGGCAGGCCATCCGCGCATGAGCACAGTACTGGCACTGGACGACGTGCGGCGACTGCGCGACGCGGCGCTCGCGGGCGAATTGCCAGACGCTCGCGGCCGGTTCGGCCCGTTCGGCGGGCGCTATGTGCCGGAGATCCTGGTGCCGGCGCTCGATCGCCTGCAGGCAGGCGTCACGCGCCACCTGCATGCAGAGGACTTCCAGCGCGAGTACGCGCGCGAGCTGCACGCCTGGGCCGGCCGGCCGACCGCGCTGACGCGCGCGGACGGGCTGTCGCGCGTGTGGCAGGCTGAGGTATGGCTCAAGCGTGAGGACCTCGCGCACACCGGCGCGCACAAGATCAACAACGCGCTCGGCCAGGCCATGCTGGCACAGCGGCTCGGCGCGCGGCGCATCATCGCGGAGACCGGCGCCGGACAGCATGGCGTCGCAACCGCCGCCGCCTGCGCGCGGCTCGGCCTGCCCTGCGTCGTCTACATGGGGGCCGTCGACATGCAGCGACAGGCGCCCAATGTCGGGCGCATGCGCCTGCTGGGCGCGGAAGTCGTACCAGTCGAGAGCGGCGACCGGACGCTGCGCGCCGCGATCGACGAGGCGATGCGCGACTGGGTGTCGGATCCGGAGGGCAGCTACTACCTGCTGGGATCCGCCGTCGGGCCGCATCCCTATCCGTACCTGGTGCGCGAACTTCAATCCGTGATCGGCCGCGAGGCGCGGGCGCAGATCATCGCGGCAACCGATGCGCTACCGGATGTCGCGGTCGCCTGCGTCGGTGGTGGGTCGAATGCCATCGGCCTCTTCCACGCTTTCCTGCGCGATGCCGGCGTGCGGCTGCTCGGCATCGAGGCCGGCGGGCGCGGCACCGGACTCGGCGACAATGCGGCGACGCTTGCATTCGGCCGGCCCGGTGTGCTGCACGGCTGTTACACGATGCTGCTGCAGGACGCAGACGGCCAGGTGCAGGAGACGCATTCGGTCTCCGCCGGCCTGGATTATTCCGCCGTCGGGCCCGAGCATGCGCTGCTGCAGGCGATCGGCCGCGTGGACTATGCCGTCGCGAGCGACGAGGAGGCGCTCGCGGCGCTGCGCGAATGCGCCGCCATCGAGGGCATCCTGCCGGCGCTCGAAAGCGCGCATGCACTCGCCGGCGCGCGCCGCTTCGCCGGGCAACACGCGGGCAGCCGCATCCTCGTCGGGCTCTCCGGCCGTGGCGACAAGGATCTGGCGGCGCTCGTTGCGGAACCGGCCTGATGCCGCATCGCGATGACATTTCGCAGGCCCTGCGCCGGGGAGCCGCGCGCGGTGCCCCGGCCCTGGTCGGTTTCCTGACGGCGGGCTACCCGGATCGCGCGTCGTTTGCGGCTCATCTCGCCGCAGTCGCCGAAGTGGCGGACGTCGTCGAGATCGGCGTGCCGTTCTCCGATCCGATGGCGGACGGCGTGACGATCCAGCGTTCGAGCCGCGTGGCGCTCGATCAGGGCGTCACGCTCGCCTGGATCTTCGAGACGCTCGTGGCGCTCCCCGCGCGCCCGCGTGCGCCCCTGCTGCTGATGAGCTATCTGAATCCGCTGCTCTCGTATGGCATCCGGCGGCTGCCGGCGAGTGCCCGCGCGGCGGGCATCTCCGGTTTCATCGTGCCCGACCTGCCCTGGGAGGAGTGCGACGGCATGCGCGACGCGCTTTCGCGCGAGGGTCTGGCGCTCGTGCAGATGGTGACGCCGGTGACGCCGCCGGCGCGGCTCGCGATGCTCGCGCGCGAATCACAGGGTTTCGTCTATGCCGTGACTTCCACTGGAACGACCGGCCGCGAGGCGGGAATTCCAGACGCGGTGCTCGCGTATCTCGACCACGTGCGCAGCGTTTCTGAACTGCCGGTATGCGCCGGCTTCGGCATCCGCCAGGCCGCGCAGGTCCGACGCCTTGTCGGCCACGTGGACGGCGTCATCGTCGGATCGGCGCTGGTCGACGTGATCGGCCGCGGCGAGGACGCAACGGAGTTCCTCGGTGGCTTGCGTGCCTGAACCTACGGCGCGTCAGCGCTTGCGGTAGAGGTGGGTGAACCGGTCGGTCTTCCCGCGCACCGCCGGATCGAATACCAGCTTCGTGTAATCGTCGTCCGGGTTCCGATATGCGTCCCAGGTCGTCTCGAGCGTAAAGCCGTGCGCCTCGATGTCGCGCTTTGCGAACGCCTCCTCGATGCGGTGCAGCGTATTCACTGACGAGCTGCCTGAGCCGGCCGCGGCCGCATTGTCCACGACCAGCAGCCGCCCGCCGGGTTTCAGCGCCGCATGGAGCTGGTTCAGGAAGCTGTCCGTGTCGATCGCCGGCCATCCGCCGGCCTCGTTGACCCAATGGATGTCGTGGTAGGACATGAACATCAGGATCAGGTCGTATTCGCCGCGCCCGAGCTTCAGGTCGCAGGTCTCGACCACGCGGCGCGTGATTCCCGAGAGGCGGCCGTCCGCGTAACGCGCCTTCTGGTCCTCGCGGGCGAAGTTCCAGTAAGGCGAGTTGTTGACGAGCGTGACGCCGCCCGCAGGGCCGACGGCGCGGTAGATCAGCTCCGACCAGTAGCCGCCGCCGCCGAACACGTCCGCGACCTTCATGCCGGGGCGCACGCCGGCGAAGGCCATGAGTTCGGCGGGCTTCTCGCGCTGGTCGCGCTCGCGGTCCTTGTCGCTGCGGTCGGATGCGGCGATCGCGGCGGATATGTGGGCGGGAACGTCGGCGGCCTGCAAGGGCAGCGCGATGAGCAAGGCAGAGAGGGCAAGGATGATGCGGCGCATGGTTGTCTCCCAACGTGAGATTTGCGGCTCGGGTTCGAATGTATGCCTGCCGGTGGCTGGTGGAGCGGGCCCTACGACGAGGCGACCTTCCGGCGCGACGAGGCGCGTCTGGCTGCGCGCCCGCCTTGCGCCTTGTCAGGGCCGGCCCTCAGTCCTCGCCGCCGCCCGGCACGCCGCGGCGGTAGTCGAGCGGCGGGTCGCGGTCGCCGAGCATTGGCTGGTACTCGAAATCAGGTCCACGACGGCTCTCGAACTCGGCGCGCGCATGGCCGATCAGCTCCGGCTTGGTGAACAGCGACTGCCCCATCAGCGCAAGCGTCTGCGAGGCGACGTGCATACCCTTGAATCCGATCGTCATGCCGCCCGCCGCGGTCGCCTGCCAGCTATGCGCGGGCGTGCCGGGCACCCAGGTCGCGGTGCGCAGACCGACCGTCGGGACTGTCCAGCTCACGTCGGAGACGTCGGTGGAACCGACGCCGGGGCGCGTGAACTCGAAAGCCTGCACCTGCGACTCGGAGCCGAGCGGCAGCGTGGGCGCGGTGAACGTCGCGTAGATCTTCTCGGCGAAAACGCGCTCGTCGGGCGTGTACGCGATGCCGCCGACTTCGCGCAGCCTGGCGTGCATTTCGCGCTGCAGCGCTTCGTTCGGCAACAGGCTGTAAACGCCGCCGATGACCTCGTATTCCATGCGCGTGCCGGTGCCGAGCGCAGCGCCCTCGGCGGTCTTGACCAGGCGGTCGAAGATCTCCTCGACCATCTTCGGATCGGCGTGGCGCACGTAGTAGTACGACTCGGCGAAGTCCGGCACGACGTTCGGCGCCGAGCCGCCGCTCGTGATCACGTAATGCATGCGCGCCTCCGACGGAATGTGCTCGCGCATCAGGTTCGACATCATGTTCATCGCCTCGACGCCGTCGAGTGCCGAGCGCCCGCGATGCGGCGCGCCGGAGGCGTGCGCGGAGAGGCCGTGAAAGCGGAACTTGGCGGTCTTGTTCGAAATCGCGCGGTCGAGGCCGGCGGCATTGACGTCCGCGGCATGCCAGTGCATCACGGCGTCCACGTCATTGAAGAGTCCTGCGCGCACCATGTAGACCTTGCCGGCGCCGCCTTCCTCTGCGGGCGTGCCGTAGACGCGGATCGTGCCGGCGGTGCCGCTCTTTTTCAGCCAGTCGGCGAGCGCGATCGCGGCGGAAACGGAGGCCGTGCCGAACAGGTGATGACCGCAGGCATGGCCGGCGCCCTTGCCGGGGATCGGCTGGCGATCCGGCACCGCATCCTGGTTGATACCGGGCAGCGCGTCGAATTCCGCGAGGATGCCGATCACTGGCTTGCCGGATCCCGCGCTCGCGATGAAGGCAGTCGGTATGCTGGCCACGCCGGCCTCGACCTTGAAACCCGCCTTCCTGAGTTCGCCCTGCAGCAGCGCGGAGCTTCTTGTTTCCTGGTAGCCGACCTCCGCCCATTCCCAGATCGAGCGGGCCACCTCCGCATCGCGCGCAGCGCGGCCGGCGAGGAACTCGCGCAGCCCGTCGCCGGGTTCCGCTGCCGAGGCGACGGGTGCAAAAAGCGAGGCGCTGACGCAGAAGGCGGCAATTTTCATGGTGGCTTTCCGGTGCGGTTAATCGCTGGGGCCGTCAGCTTAACTTCCGACCGTGCCCGCATCCACCCCGATCGGCTAGGATGCGACGCACGATGGGCGTGAACCGTTCTCTGGTGATCGCAAGTCGATTCCGCGGCCCGCCGCAGTCGGGCAACGGTGGCTATACCTGCGGCATGCTGGCGGCGGCCGCCAAGACGCCGGTCGAAGTGCGGTTGATGAAGCCGCCGCCGCTCGAGCAGCCGCTCGAGATCCGCGAGGACGCCGAAAGTGCGCGCCTGCTGTTGCTCGATGGCGAGGAACCAGTCGCCGCCGCGACCCCCAAGACATTTGAACTCGTGGTCCCCGAGCCGCCGTCTTACGCCGAGTCACTCGCGGCGGTGCGTGGCTACGAGGGCTTCAGGCACCACACCTATCCCGGCTGCTTCGTCTGCGGGCCGGAACGCGGCCGCGGCGACGGCATGCGGATCTTCGCCTCGCCGATCGACGGCAAGAACCTGTGCGCGGCGGCCTGGCTGCCGGATTCATCGCTCGCCGGTGCCGACGGCAAGGTGCTGCCGGAGTTCATGTGGGCGGCGCTCGACTGCCCCGGGTTCTTTGCGAGCGGCGCCGCCGCGCGCGGCGCGCTGCTCGGTCAGTACGCCGCGAAAGTCGATCGCTGCGTGCACATCAGCGAAGCGAGCGTCGTGATCGGCTGGTCGCTCGGCCACGACGGCCGCAAGCACTACACCGGAACGGCCGTGTTCGACGAGGACGGCGAGATCTGCGGCAGGGCGATTGCGACCTGGATCGAACCGCGGCAGTTGTAGCCTCCGGGTTCGGCCCGGCCGCTACTTTTCAGGATCGTGCGAGCCAGGGATGGCGAGCCCGAAGTGTCCATGGATGGATTCACAGCGGTCCTGAAAAGTAGCGGCCGGGCCGAACCCGGAGGGGCCAACGGCGCGTCTGGAGTCAACGGCGCAAGCGCGTGATGAGCCAGATGGCGCCGCCGCCGAGGAACAGCCAGCCGACCCAGATGGGCCGCGTCGCGAGCGCGAGCCAGATGACGCCGCCGAGGAAGATCGCGGCGCCGGCGATGATCGCGTCGCCACTGCGACGGTCGCGCTTCATCTCGGCGCGCAGTCGTTCGACGGACTCGGATTCCGTGCGGATGACGATCTCGTCATCGTAGGCGCGGCGCACCGCGCGCCGCGCGATCACGGGCATCACCTTGATCGCCTCGGCGATGTCGGGCCAATGCTCGCGCAGGCTGCCGAACAGTGCGCGCGGGCCGCTCCTTTCACGCATCCAGCTGCGCAGGATCGGCAGCGCAGTCTTCCACAGGTCCAGATCCGGGTAGAGCTCGCGCCCGAGGCCCTCGATGTTCAGCAGCGTCTTTTGCAGCAGGATGAGCTGCGGCTGGATCTGCATCTGGAAGCGGCGCGCGACCTCGAACAGGTGCAACAGCACGATGCCGAAGGAAATGTCCTTCAGCGGCTTGTTGAAGATCGGCTCACAGAGCGTGCGTACCGCGGATTCAAGCTCGTCCACGCGCGTGCCCGCCGGTACCCAGCCGCTCTCGACGTGCAGAACCGCGACTTTGCGGTAATCGCGCTCGAAGAACGCGAGGAAATTACCGGCCAGGTAGAGCTGGTCGCGTGGGTCGAGCGTGCCGACGATGCCGAAGTCGACCGCCGCATAGCGCGGGTTCGCCGGGTCGCTGACATCCACGAAAATATTGCCCGGGTGCATATCGGCGTGGAAGAAGTTGTGGCTGAACACCTGCGTGAAGAAAATCGTCACGCCGTTCTCGGCGAGCTTCGGAATGTCGGCGCCAAGCTCACGCAGCCGCGCGACCTCGGAGATCGGCACGCCGTGGATGCGCTCCATCACCATCACGTCGCGCCGGCACAGGTCCCAGTGCACCTCCGGTACGTGCAGCATGGGCGAGCCCGCGAAATTGCGCTTGAGCTGCGAAGCGTTGCCCGCCTCGCGCATCAGGTCGAGTTCGTTCAGGATCGTCTTCTCGTACTCGCTAACGACATCCCGCGGGCGGAAGCGCCGCGAATCGGGCCAATAGTCCTCGGCGAGTGCCGCGAGGGCGTGCAGCACCTCGAGGTCGCGGCCGATGATCTGGCGCATGCCTGGGCGCAACACCTTGACGACGACCTCGCGCCCGTCGTTCAGCGTCGCCGCGTGCACCTGCGCGATCGACGCCGCCGCGAGCGGTGTCACCTCGAAATCGCGGAAAAGCTGGGCAACGGGCCGGCCGAGCGAGGCCTCGATCCGTGCCTTGGCCGCGTTGCCGGGGAAGGGCGGCACGCGATCCTGCAGCTTGGCGAGTTCGTCGGCGATGTCCTCGGGCAGCAGGTCGCGCCGGGTCGAGACCACCTGGCCGAATTTCACGAAGATCGGGCCGAGATCCTCGAGTGCACGGCGCAGGCGCTCGCCGCGCGTGCCGCGGCGCCGGCGGAACCAGGTCCAGGGCGACAGCCAGAAGAAAAACCGCAGCGGTCGATAGAGATGCGTCGCGCGCACGAAGTCGTCGAGGCCATAACGCACCAGCACGCGATGGATGGTCAGCATCCGCCCGGCGACGCGTATTGAAATCAACGGCCGCCCCGTCCGCGTTCCAGTGCCGTAATCCGGGCGTCGAGCCGGTCGGTGGCCTCGCGCAGCCGGTCCACGCCGGTCAGGAACTCCTCGACCTCGCTGCGGGCGGGCACGTCGCGGCCTTCCTCCGTCAGGTACTCGGCGACATTCAATGCAAAGGTGTCGCGCGCGCGGCGGCCGAAGTCGAGCGCGCCGCGGGCGAGTTTGGCGAGGTGATGCGCCGCCACGTCGCCGGTCAGTCGCGACAGCTCCTCCTCGAAATCCGGCTGCGCCGCGGCGAACAGCTGCTGGAATCCCTGCGCGATCTCGGCGTCGCCCGAGAGTTGCGCGCCGCCGGCACGGAGCGACTGCGCGGGATCTCCGATCGCGAGCCGCGCGAGCGCGAAGGGTGTGCCCTCGATCACCGCATCGGCCGCGGCTTCGCCGTCAGTGACCAGCGCGACGCGATCGGCGGCGGCGACGAAGCGGATCCTGAGCGGAGTGGCGGACAGCCGCAATTCAAATGAACGCCCCGCCACTTGCGCGAGCAGGCCGCGCGCACGCGCGGAGCCCGCGATGTTGCGGTTGAGGATCGATTCGAGCGGGCGCAGCAGTTCGGGGGTCATCGGCAGTTCAGTACACGTGGCCGACGTGCAATGCGACGATGCCGCCCGCGAGGTTGTGCCAGCGGCAATCTTCGAGTCCGGCATCTTTCATCATCGCCGCGAGCGTTGGCTGGTCCGGATGCATCCGGATCGATTCGGCAAGGTAGCGATAGCTTGCCTCGTCGTCCGCGATCAGGCTGCCGAGCCGCGGCAGCACGCGGAAAGACCAGGCGTCATACGCCGGCTGCAGCAAATCTGCCTGCAGCTTCGAGAACTCAAGCACCAGCAGGCGTCCGCCGGGACGCAACACGCGGCGCATCGAGGCGAGTGCGGCCGGCTTGTCAGTCACATTGCGGAGCCCAAACCCGATCGTCACGCAATCGAAGCTGCGATCCGGGAAGGGCAGGCACTCGGCGTTCGCGATCACGTACTGCACGTTGGCGCCGTGGCCCTCGTCGATCATGCGGTCGCGGCCGCGCGCGAGCATTTCGCGGTTGATGTCGGTCAGCACGGCAAGCCCGTCGCGCCCGACCTGGCGCGCCAGACCCGCACCGAGGTCGCCGGTGCCGGCGGCGACGTCGAGCGCGTGACCGCCCGGCCGGAGCCCGGTCTGCGACAGCGCGAAGCGCTTCCACAGCCGGTGCAGGCCGCCGGACATCAGGTCGTTCATCAGGTCATATTTGCCGGCGACCGAATCAAACACGCCGCGCACACGCGCGGCTTTCTCCGCGGCGGCCACGCGTTCGTAACCGAAGTCCACGGTCTCGGGCGGCGCACGTCCGGAAGTGTCTGATTTCATTGGGCTACCGGTCCGGTCGAAGGTCTGATTCTACGGCTTCGGCAGTCAGCATGCCTAAACTGCGCCATGGACCTTTCCTGGGTGACGCTACGTGGACTCGCACGGTCCCTGCCGATCGTGTTCGCGTTACATGTCTTCGAGGAATCGCTGGGCTTCCTGCAGTGGTTCAACGACCGCGTCGAGCCCGACCTGAGTTGGCGGACGTTTGTGACCGTCACGAGTGTCTGTTTCGTCATCACGGTCCTGGTCGCGGCACCGCTCTCCGCCTCGCGCGACCGCGCGATCGGCGTCGTCGCCGTTGCCTGGGTCGGATTCCTGATGTTTGCGAATGGAATCGTGCACATCGCCGCATCGATCGTGGACGGCGCCTACGTGCCGGGCCTCGCGACGGCAATCCTGCTCTACCTGCCGGTAAGTCTTGCGCTCTTCGAGGCGATCTCGTTCGAGTGCCGGTTGCCACGCTCCGCTGTCATTGCCATCGCGCTCGTGGCTGGCATCCCGATGTACCTGCAGGGATGGCTCGTCCTGTTCCGGGGCACGAGCCTGATCTGAGCCGACTCAAGCCGGCGGCTGGCGCCCGGAGCGTGGCCAAGCCTTCATTCGCAGGCGTCCGACGAGCTTCACGACCAGCACGGCGATGCCACCGGCAACGATGCCGGCGAGGGCGTTGGCCAGCATCGGCGTCAACGCGCCGAGCACGGCACCCGTGCCGGGAATGGCCGCCGCATCGACTGCCGCAGACTTGATCCATTCGCCGACCGCGTGGATGCCATGCGTGAGGATCCCGCCGCCGACCAGGAACATCGCCGCTGTGCCCGCGACCGCCAGAAACTTCATCAGCCACGGCGCCGTGCGCAGGATGCCGCGGCCGGTTGCCGCCAGTGCCGTACTCGCCATGCGGCTCATACTGAGGCCCAGGTCGTCGAGCTTGACGATGCCGGCGACCAGGCCGTAGACGCCCACGGTCATCAGCGCGGCGATACCGGTGAGCACGCCGACCTGAACCTGGAGCGTGCGATCGGCGACCGTGCCGAGCGCGATGACGATGATCTCGGCGGACAGGATGAAATCCGTGCGGATCGCACCCTTGATCTTGTCTTTCTCGACCGCGAGCAGTTCCTCGCGGGACCGCGCCAGCGCGACGAGGCGCGCGGCGCGGTGCAAGGCATCCTCCGACGGCCGGTGCAGCAGCTTGTGCGCGACTTTCTCGAAGCCCTCGTAGCACAGGAACAGGCCACCGAGCATCAGGAGCGGCGTGACCGCCCACGGCAGGAATGTACTGATCGCGAGCGCGGCGGGCACCAGGATCAGCTTGTTGCGCACGGATCCTTTCGCAACTGCCCAAACGACGGGCAACTCGCGCTCGGCGCGTACGCCGCTCACTTGCTCCGCGTTCAGCGCGAGGTCGTCGCCGAGCACGCCCGCGGTCTTCTTCGCCGCGACCTTGGTCATCACCGACACGTCGTCGAGGAGCGTGGCGATGTCGTCGAGCAGCGCAAGCAGACTGGAAGCCATGTGCCGCCCGATGCTACCGCTGCAAGCCGTCAGGCGGTGGCTTGCGCTCGTAACCGAGCTTCTCGCAGCGTTCCAGGTAGCGTGCCCACTTGCGGTCGTACTCCGCGCCCAGCTCGCGCAGGAAATCCCAGCTGTACAGGCCGGTGTCGTGACCGTCGCTGAAGTGCAGGCGCACGGCGTAGACGCCGACCGGCTCGACCTGCGTGACCTGCACGTTCTCCTTGGCGAGTTCAAGCTTGCCTTCGCCGCCGCCGTGGCCGCGCACCTCGGCAGATGGCGAGAAGACGCGCAAGTACTCGAATGGCAATGCGTAGCGCGTGCCGTCCGCCCAGGCAACTTCGATCACCCGGCTCCTGCGCTTGACCGTGATGGCGGTGGGTGCCTGCATTTCATTTGCGCCGGCGCGCGCGCGGGTGCGATTCGTCGTAGACACGGGCCAGGTGCTGGAAATCAAGGTGCGTGTACACCTGCGTCGTGCTGATGTCCGCATGGCCGAGCAGTTCCTGCACGCCGCGCAGGTCGCGGCTGGACTCCAGCAGGTGGGTCGCGAACGAATGCCGCAGCAGATGCGGGTGCACCGGCACGCCGACGCCGGCCGCAGTCGCCCAGCGGCCGATGCGCCGCTGGATCGCGCGCGCGCCGAGCCGCGTGCCGTTCTGGCCGACGAACAGGGCCGTGACGCCGCCCTTGACCAGCGCCTGCCGCTCCGCGAGCCAGGCGCGAAGCGCGGTGATCGCCTGCTTGCCGACCGGCAGGATGCGCGTCTTCGAGCCCTTGCCGAGCACGCGCACGGTGCGGTCGCCGAGATCGAGGTCCACGACGTCGAGCCCGGCGAGTTCCGCGAGGCGCAGGCCGGACGAATACAGCAATTCAAGCATCGCGTGATCGCGGCGGCTCAGCGCATCGGTCGGGCGGCGTTCGAGCAGGCTCGCGACCTGGTCCACGTCGAGCGTCTGCGGCAGCCGCTGCGGCGCCTTGGGCGCGCGGATGTCAGCGGCGGGGTTGGAATCGATGGCGTCTTCGCGGATCAGGTAATTGAAGAAGCCGCGCAGCGCCGACAGCCGGCGCTGTACGCTGCGCGGCCCGAGGCCATCGCGGTGTTCGCGCGCGGCAAAGGTACGGATATGGAAGTTGTCGAGCTGCTTCCAGCTCACGATGCGCTCGGCATCGCAGTACGCACAGAGTGCCTTGAGATCGCGGCGATAGGCGGCTTCAGTGTGGGGCGAGAGCCGGCGCTCGGTCCGCAGGTGGGCCAGGTAGCGCCCGATCCAGGCGGCCGACTTGCCGTGCATCAGGCGAGAGCGGCGGCGATGAGTTCCCCGATGTGCGCGAGGTAATCCGTGCTCATCGTCGGATTGAATCGCTGCAGGTCGTGCGAGCCGCAGGCGAGCAGGCCCAGGCTGCCCTTGGCGCCCAGCGGCACGAGCGCGACCGAGCCGACTTCCGGCGCGTCGGCGCCGAACAGGAAATCGCGCTGCGAATCGCGCAGCTGACCACAACGCGGCTTGCCGGAAGTGAAGAGCGTCTCGAAAGAGCGCATTTCCGGGGCGTCCGCTGCGACGATGCGCAGGAAACGGCTGGCGCTCGCGCCGGCAGGCGCGGCGGCCGGCGTCAGGATCAGCACCGACTGGCCGGCATCGAAATCCTGGCGCAGCGCGGTTTCGATCACGCCGACCACAGCCGCGCGGTCCCGCACGGCAATCAGGCGGCGCGCCATCGAGTGCACGCGCGCGCCGAGTGCGTCGTTCTCGCGCGCAACGTCCACGAAATCCTTGACCTTGCGTTCGAGCTGGCGGTTGCGCTCGCGCAGCACTTCAACCTGGCGTTCGAGCAGCGACACGGTGGTTCCGCCGCCGCGCACATCGGGCAGCCGGATCTTCGAGAGCAGTTGCGCGTGGCGATCGAAGAACTCGGGCGTGGCTGCCAGGTAGGAGGCGACAGAAGCTTCGTCGACCTCGGCGATTTCAACACCGCGAACCGGTCGTGTCGTCATAGCGTGACTTCTCCCTCGAAGGCCCGTTCCGCCGGACCGGTCATCCAGATGGGCTGGCCTGGACCCGACCATTGTATGTCGAGACGGCCGCCCGGAAGGTCCACCCGCACAGATTCATCCAGCAGGCCATGACGGCGCCCGACTGCGACCGCGGCGCAGGCACCGGTGCCGCAGGCCCGGGTCTCGCCGGTGCCGCGCTCGTACACCCGGAGGCGGATGTGCCCGCGGTCCACGACTTCCATGAAACCGACATTGGTGCGCTTCGGGAAGCGCGGGTGGTTCTCGATCGCAGGACCGAGGCGCGCGACGGGGGCGTCCGCGACCGACGGCACGCGGATCACGGCATGCGGATTGCCGACCGATACGGCGCCGATTTCGACCTCGCTCGCGCCAACCGCGAGCGGGTAGACATAAGCCTCGCCGCTCGCCTCGAACGGCAGGGAAGCCGGGTCGAAATTGGGCACACCCATGGTCACCGACACCTGGTCGCCCTGCATCCGGGTCTGCACCAGCCCACCCGGGCTGTCGAGTACGATTTCCCCCGCGGGCTTGCCATTGCGCTCACGCAGGTAGCGTGCGATACAGCGCGCGCCATTGCCGCACTGTTCGACCTCGCGGCCATCGGCATTGAAGATCCGGTAGTAAGCGGCCGTGCCGGGTTGGCGCGGCGGTTCGAGCATCAGCGCCTGGTCAAAGCCGATGCCGGTAAAGCGGTCGGCGAGGCGGCGGATCGTATCGGCGCCGGGAGCGCCGGCGGCGGGGGCGTCGAAGATGATGAAGTCGTTGCCGAGCCCATGCATCTTCGTGAACCTCATGCGGCGATTCTACCGGTAAAATACGCTGTGACCAGCAAGTCTCCCCGCGTTGGCTTCGTCAGCCTCGGCTGCCCCAAGGCGCTCGTGGATTCCGAGCGCATCCTGACGCAGCTGCGGGCGGAGGGATACGAGGTCGCCCCGACCTACCGGGCGGCCGACCTGGTCGTCGTCAACACCTGCGGTTTCATCGACGACGTCGTGCGCATCCGCGGCAAAGGCGCGGCGAAGTTGCCGATCGGTGAGTTTGCGGACGTTGTGGTCACCGGCGCCTCTGAATACGACCTCGAAGCGCGGCGGGCCTGAGGATGCCAGGCGCCCAGCCCGTGTTGCGCGCGATACAGGCCGACATCACGACGCTTGCCGTGGATGTGATCGTCAACGCAGCGAACGAATCGCTGCTGGGCGGCGGTGGCGTGGACGGCGCAATCCATCGCGCGGCGGGGCCGGAACTGCTGGCCGAGTGCCGCACGCTCGGCGGTTGCCGGACCGGCGAAGCAAAGATGACCGCGGGCTATCTGCTGCCGGCGCGCTACGTGATCCATACGGTGGGCCCGGTCTGGCGTGGCGGCGGGGCCGGCGAGCCGGCGCTGCTCGCCTCGTGCTACCGGCGCTCCTTCGAAATCGCCGAGGCGCATGTGCTCGCGACGGTCGCGTTCCCTTCGATCAGTACGGGCGTGTACGGTTACCCCGGCCAGGCTGCTGCGCTCGTGGCGGTGACCACGACCTGGGAGTTCCTGACGCGCGGAACGAAGCTGCGCGAGATCACCTTCTGCTGCTTCTCCGCCGCGGATCTCGAGACCTACGAGAGGTTGTTGCATTCATGATTGACGGCGATCGCCTGCCAACCCTCGATGCGCCGCGCGTGCAGCTGCGCTGGGTCACGGAGAAAGACGTGGACGCGATCTATGCGGTCTTCTCCGACCGCCGGATGATGCGTTACTGGTCGTCGGCCGCAATGACCGAACGCCAGGAAGCGGAAACCTACGTGACCCGGATCCACGAGGGCTTCCAGGCGAAATCGCTGTTTCAATGGGGCGTGGAGCGCAAGGAGGACGGCCTGGTCCTCGGCACCTGCACGCTGTTCAACATTGATCGCGGCAATGCCCGCGCCGAACTCGGCTATGGCCTCGGCAGCGTCCACTGGGGTCGCGGCTACATGAAAGAGGCGCTCGCTGCATTGCTTGACTATGCGTTCGACACGCTCGCGCTCCGCCGGCTCGAAGCAGACGTCGATCCGCGGAACGAGAACTCCCTGCGCATCCTCGGCAAGCTCGGCTTCCAGCGCGAGGGCCTGCTGCGCGAGCGCTGGAACGTGGCCGGAGAGATCCAGGACACGGCGTTTTACGGACTGCTCGCGAAGGAATGGCGGAACGGCGCGGGCAGATGAGCGGGATCGCGATCGTGCCATTTCGCGCGGAGCTCGCCGGCGAATTCCGGCGGCTCAATCTCGACTGGATCGAGCGCCTGTTTGCCGTCGAACCGGCAGATCGCAGGGTGCTCGACGACCCGGAGCGCGCCATCGTCGCGCACAGTGGGCAGATTTTCTTTGCGCTGGATGGCGCTGCCGCGATCGGCACGGTGGCGATGGTGCGGGTCGGCCCCACGCGCTACGAACTGGCCAAGATGGCGGTTGCCGGTTCGCACCAGCGCCGCGGCGTTGGCGAGTTGCTGGGCGCCGCGGGAATCGAGTGGGCTCGCAAGGCCGGCGCCGCTACGGTGTTCCTGCAGACCAACAGCCAGCTCGATGGCGCGATCCGTCTGTACGAACGTCTCGGATTCCGACATGCGGTGGATCCGGACCCGACTGAATACGCGCGGGCGGATGTCTACATGGAATTGCCAATCCACAGGAGCGGAGGTTGAGTAGCCCATGCACAAGAGCAAGCTGGCTGGATTCATCATCGACTGCAAGACCAAGGACCTCCGTGGTGCGGCGGAATTCTGGTCCGCGGCGCTCGGCATGGAAATGCGCGGCCTCGCGGGCGAAGAGGGCGAGAAGTACATCCGGCTCGTGAGTCCGACGGAGACACTGCACATCGAGGTGCAGACCGTCGATCACGAGAGCCGCGTGCACCTCGACATCGCCGCGGACGACATCGAGGCCGAGGCGGCGCGACTCGAGAAGCTCGGCGCCAAACGGGTCGCGAGGATTCATGGCTGGATCGTGATGCAGGCGCCGACCGGGCAACGCTTTTGTGTCGTGCAGGCCAAGGGCGAGCAGCTCCTGGCGCGTGCGACGACCTGGGAGTAGCCATGGCGGAGAACAAGACGGCGGTACTCGAACGGTTGATCGCGGCCTCGGTCCGCGCGATGCGGGAGAAATACGATTGTTCGTGAAAGTCTGCTGCATTGCGGATCTCGCCGAAGCGCGCCTGGCGGTTTTGGCCGGCGCTTCGGCCATCGGGCTCGTCTCCGCGATGCCGAGCGGGCCCGGCCCGATCCCGGAGGAACTCATCGCCGGGATCGCGTCCCGGGTGCCGGCGCCGACCGAGACCTTCCTGCTGACCGCGCTGACCGATGCCGAGGCGATTGCGGAGCAACACCGGCGCTGCGCTACGACCGCACTGCAACTCGTTGATCACGTGGCGGAATCCGAACTGAAGCGTCTGCGCCGCCTGGTGCCCGGCGTGCGCCTCGTGCAGGTGATCCACGTCTGTGGACCGGAATCCGTGGACGAAGCGGCTGCGGCAGCAGCGAGTGTGGACACTTTATTGCTCGACTCCGGCAATCCGCGGCTTTCCGTGAAAGAATTGGGCGGAACGGGCCGCGTGCACGACTGGACGCACAGCCGGCGCATCTGCGAGAGCGCGGGCGTCCCGGTACTGCTGGCCGGCGGTCTGCATCCCGGTAATGTCCGCTCGGCGATGGAGCGCGTGCGGCCGGCAGGACTCGACGTGTGCAGCGGGCTGCGCAGCGAAGGGCGCCTGGACCAGGGCAAGCTACTGGAATTCTTCCGGGCAATTCACCGAACAACTGGAGCATTTACATGATCGGATATGTGTCAGTCGGAACCAACGACATCAAGCGCGCCGCCGCTTACTACGACAGGCTGATGGCGGAAATGGGCGCGAAGCGCGTCTTCGACTTCGGCAGCTTCATCGCATGGGGCACGGGCAAGGGCAAGCCGGCGTTCGCGCTCGCCGAGCCGCACAACAAGATGCCGGCGACGGTCGGCAACGGCGTGATGATCGCTTTCAGCGTCGACAATCCGGGGCAGGTCGATGCGCTGTACAAGAAGGCGCTCGAGCTCGGCGGCTCCGATGAGGGCCCGCCCGGCGACCGCGGCGACAAGTACTACGGCGCGTACTTCCGCGACCTCGACGGCAACAAGCTGAACTTCCACTGCTGGACATGAGCGCAGAGCCGCACTCGCACGCGACGATCGCCGGCTGGGCGGACATGGACGCCAACTCCCACATGGGGAACTTCGCCTATCTGAACAAATGCGTGGACTCACGCATGAGTTTCTTCAAGCAAGCCGGATTTCCAGTGACCGAGTTTGCGAAGCGGCGGATCGGGCCGGTCGTGCGGCGCGATGAGCTTGAGTATTTCCGTGAGGTCGGGCTGCACGAGCCGATCACGGTGACGCTCGCGCTGGGCGGTATCGCGTCAGACGGCTCGCGCTTCCGGTTGGTGAACGAGGTGTTGCTGGCGGATGGCCGTGTCGCGGCGCGAATCCGCAGCGAAGGCGGCTGGCTGGATCTCGTCGCACGCAAGCTGATCGCGCCGCCGGAGGACCTGCTCGCGGCGCTCAACGCGATGCCGCACACGGCGGAGTTCGAAACGTTGCCGTCGAGTTTGAAGAAATGAGCGCCTGGCGCGGGCAATGTCATTGCGGCGCCGTCGGATTCGAGTACACAACCGGGATTGCACCGGCTTCCTGGCCCGTGCGCGCCTGCCAGTGCACGTTTTGCTTGAAGCACCACGGTGTGTACACCTCGGACCCGAATGGCGCCGTGCGCTTCACGCACCGCGAGCCGGCACTGCTGAAGCGCTATCGCTTCGGCCACCAGACCGCGGATTTCGTTTTCTGCGGCCGTTGCGGCAGCTACCTCGGCGCCGTGACCGAGGAGGGCGGCCAGGTGCTGATGGTCATCAACCTTGCCGCATTCGATCCGCCGGTTGAAGGACTGCCCGCGGCCCAGCCGATGTCCTACGACGGAGAGACGACTGCCGATCGCAACACGCGCCGCGCGGCGCGGTGGACTCCGGTCAGGGATGCCTGATTCAGCGCTGGCGGACGTACTCGCCTGGCGCTTCCATGATCGGCGCGTAACCGGCATCCGGCGCGCCGATCGCGGGTGGCGTCACCCGCTCGGCAGTTGAATGCGCCTTGAGCCACTCTGCCCAGGTCGGCCACCAGGAGCCGGGTAACGGCGCGGTCGTATCGAACCATTCGTCCGCGGCGAGTTTCGGCTCGCCCGCGCGCGTCGTACGCACGCGGTGGCGGCGCTTCGGATGCACCGGGCCGCTCACGATGCCGGCGTTGTGCCCGCCACTCGTCAGCAGGAAGGTGAATTCCGGAGATGAAGTCAGGCCGCTCACCTTGTAGACGGACTTCCACGGCGCGACGTGGTCGGTCTCGGTGCCGACCACGAACATCGGCACGCGGATGTCGTTGAGGTTGACGGCCTCGCCCTCGACCTTGAAGCGCCCTTGCGCGAGGTCGTTCTGCAGGTAGAGCCCGAGCAGGTACTCGGTGTGCATCTTCCACGGCATGCGCGTGCCGTCGGCATTCCAGGCCATCAGGTCGATCATGGCGTCGCGCTCGCCCTTGAGGTACGACTTCACGGCCGGCTGCCACAGCAGGTCGTGCGCGCGCAGCATCGCGAAGGCGCCGCCCATCTGCTTCGAGTCGAGCACGCCTTCCTTGTACATCAGCGCTTCCAGCATCTCGATCTGCGCCGGGCTGATGTAGAGCGAGAGCTCCCCCGGCTCGCTGAAATCCGTCTGCGCGGCAAACAGCGTGATGTCCTGGATGCGGGAGTCGCCCCAGTCCGCGAGCGCCGCCGCGGCGATCGAGAGCAGCGTGCCGCCGATGCAATAGCCGACCGCGTGGATGCCACGGTCCGGGACGACGGTCGCGACCGCATCGAGCGCGGCATAGAGACCCTTGCGGATGTAGTCGTCCATGCCCAGTTCGCGATCCGCCGCGGTCGGGTTCTTCCAGGACATCATGAACACCGTGAAGCCCTGGTCCACCAGCCAGGCGACCAGCGAGTTCTTCGGCGAGAGATCCAGGATGTAGTACTTCATGATCCAGGCCGGCACGATCAGCACGGGTTCGGCATGGACGTCCGGCGTGGTCGGCGAGTACTGGATCAGCTCGATCAGGTCGTTGCGGAAGATCACCTGGCCTTCGGTCACGGCGAGCTTCTCGCCGACCTTGAAGTCCTCGGTGCCGGGCGCGTCGCCACCGGACAGCGTGCGCTCCATGTCGTCGAGGAAATGCTTGTAGCCGCGCGCAAGGTTCTGGCCACGCTCCGCGACCGTCTGCTGCAGCACCTCGGGATTCGTCAGCGGATTGTTGGCAGGGGAGAGCGACTCGCCCGCCTGGCGCGCGGCGAACTCGACCAGCGCCGCGTTCCTCGGCTCGACGCCTTCGACGCCGCGCGCCGACTGCTCGAGCAGCGCCATGTTGTTCTGGAAAGCCTGCGCGTAGACGTTGAACGGATACTGCTGCCACGCGGGATTGGCGAAGCGGCGGTCGCCGTTTTCGGTCGGCGCCAGCGGATTGCCCTGCGCGGCCTCGGCACTGAAGCGCCAGAGATCCATCGCCTGTTTCATGGCGGTTTGTTGCAGTTCCATCTGCTTGGCGGGCGAGCGGGCGAGGTTGAGCCACCAGTCCCAGAATGCCGCGCCGTAATCCTGCGGCGCGAGGCCACCCGTCATCTTCGCGAGCATGGCGCGGAATTCGCGCTCGACGACGTCGATCTTGTCCATTACGGCGATTATAAGGTGTCGCGCAGCGCGACGGCGGGATCCCCGAGTCGCTGCGAATCCGGACGCGCCCGCTCGGCGATCAACTTGCGCGCGGCCATGAAATCCTTTGCGTGATTCACGGCATCGAGCGCGATCAGCTCGCCATCGCGCAGGTAGCAGCAACTGAATGCGCGCGTGGCCGGATCGCCGCGCAGCACGACCTTGTCATAATGCTGCGACAGCCCGACGATCTGCAGCTTCAGCTCGTACTGGTCGGACCAGAACCACGGCGTCTTGTCGTGCAGCGTTGGCTTGTCGCAGAGATTGGCGGCAGCGGTCTTCGCCTGTTCGTAGGCGTTGTCCACGGACTCGAGCCGGATGCGCCGTCCGTAGCGCGGGCTTGGATGGCTGCAGCAGTCGCCGATCGCGTAGATGTGCGGGTCGCTGGTGCGGCAATGCCCGTCCACCGCGATGCCGTCGTCGCAGCGGATGCCGGCGGCTTCGGCGAGCGCGGTGTTCGGCACGAGGCCGATACCGACGATCGCGAGATCCGCGGGCACGCGCGTGCCGTCCGTGCACTCGACCACGGCGAGCCGGGCATCGCCCGCGAATGCGCCGACCCGCTTGCCGGTCAGCACCGTGACGCCGTGGGCGACGTGTTCCTGGTGATAGAAGCGGCTCATCTCGGGCGCGACGACGCGGCTCATCACGCGATCCATCATCTCGATGACTGTGACCTCGAGGCCGAGCTTGCGGAAGGGGGCGGCGCATTCGAGGCCGATGTAGCCGGCGCCGACGATCGCGGCGCGCGCGCCCGGCCGGGCCGCGGCGCGGATCGCGTTCACGTCGGCCAGGGTGCGGAGGACATGCACACCTGCCAGATCGGCGCCGGGCACCGCCAAAGGCCGCGCGTCGCCGCCGATCGCGAGCACGAGCTTGTCGTAAGTGAGCGCGCTGCCGTTTGCGAGGCGCAGGCTGCGGGCTGCCGCATCGATCGCCGTGACCGGGTTGCCAAGCATCAGCTCACAGCGGATCGTCTCGTAGTACTGCGCGTGGCGGATCGGCAGGCGATCGGCTTCCAACTCGCCAGCGAGGAATTTCTTCGACAGCGGCGGGCGCTGGTAGGGCAGTTCCGGTTCACCCGCCACCAATACCAGCCGGCCGGCAAAACCATCGCGGCGCAGGCTGTCCACGGCCTGCGCCGCGGCATGGCCGCCCCCGACGACGATGATCGTGTCCTGCATGCGCGGGCACCCTCCGGATGGGCGTCACTTTATACTGGCGCGCCCCGATCCGGCAGGGAGTGGAGATGGCGTCCAGCAGCGGCAGGACAGTGACGCAGAACCTCGGGCTCGTGCTCGGCGCCGCGGCGCTTGCCATGACGCTCATGACCGAACCGCCTGCTGGCATTTCGCTCGCCGGCTGGCAGGTTGCGGGCGTGATGGCGCTGATGGCCCTGTGGTGGGCGACGGAGGCTATTCCCTTTGCGGCGACGGCGCTGGTGCCGCTCGCGGTGCTGCCGCCGCTCGGCGCGGCATCCGCTTCGAGCCTCGCCGCCGGCTACGGCAATACCACGCTCTACCTGATCCTGGGCGGTTTCCTGCTTGCGCTCGCGATGGAGCGCTGCAACCTGCACCGGCGCATCGCCTACACGATCGTGTCCTGGGCCGGCGGTCATCCACAGGGACTCGTGCTCGGCATGATGTGCGCGACCGGCTTCGTCAGCATGTGGGCGCAGAACACCTCGACCACGCTGATGATGCTGCCGGTCGCCTTGTCGGTCGCGGTGATTGTCGCGCCGGACGCCGGTACCGGGGATCGCGATGCGAGGAATTTCGCGCGGGTGATCATTCTCTGCGTCGCGTATGCCGCGACCATCGGCGGACTCGGGACGGTGGTTGGCACGGCCACCAATGCGTTGGTGGTCGGCTTCATGCAGCAGAACTACGGCGAGACCATCAGCTTCGCGCAGTGGCTGGTATTCGGTATCCCGACCGTGCTGCTGCTGATGCCGGTGGCATGGCTGGTGCTCGTGAAGGTCGTGTTTCCGTTCCGGCTGGGCTCGCAGGAGACCGCGCGCGACCGGTTGCGGGAAGCGCGCGCGGCACTCGGACCGATGTCCACTGCGGAGCATCGGGTTACGGTGGTGTTCGTGCTGACGGCGGCGGCCTGGATCACCGGGCCGCTGCTGCGCAAGATACCGGGCCTCGCGGAATTCAACGACACGACGATTGCGCTGCTCGCGGGACTCACGCTGTTCGTGATTCCCTCGGGAGCGAGGGAGGGCGGCGCGCTGATCGCAGGCACCGATCTGCGGAAACTGCCGTGGGAAGTGCTGCTGCTGTTTGGCGGCGGGCTTGCGCTTGCAGAGGCGATCCAGGGCAGCGGCCTGTCCGAATACCTGGGCGTTGCGCTCGCGCAGATCGGCACCTGGCCGCTCATTGCGCTGATCGCGGCCATGGTCACGCTGCTGGTGATCTGGACCGAGCTCAACTCGAACGTCGCGACCGCGGCAACCTTCATGCCGATCCTCGCCGCGATCGCCGCGACCTCCGACTATCCGGTGCTGCAACTGGTGGCGCCGGCGGCGGTGGCGGCTTCCTGCGGATTCATGCTGCCGGTCGGCACGCCGCCGAATGCGATCGTGTTCGGCACCGGGCGGCTGACGATGCAGGACATGATCCGCGCCGGCTGGCGCGTCAACCTCGCGTCGATCGTGGTCGTGACGCTGGTATCGACCGTGGTGCTGCCGCTGATCCTCTGATCAGGCGGCGGCGGTCACTTCAGGTAGGTCTTGCGCAGGATCTGCCCGTCTTTTGGGTCGATGTCGCAGCGGTATGCGGAGAACGAAAGCGCGACCAGCGGCTCGCGGCTCTCGATCTTGTAGTAGTGATCGGCAAACTCCGGCTGCGCGGCTTGCCACAGCATTTCGCCGGCAGGCGAGTAGGCACGCAGGTTCTGCACCGGCTTGCGGCTCTTGCGCCGCGCGGCGCCAAACGCCGGATTGTCGAGGAAGGCGTGCGGGTCCAGCAGTACGATGGCGCGGCCGTGGGCCCAGAAAGCGTCGCGCACCATGTATTCCATGCGCGTAGGGCGACCGTCGATCTTGATGATGTCGCCGTCGTGAGTGACCTTGTGTGCTGGTTCAGGCATCAGGGCTCGTAAATCACCATGATGTCGCTCTCGCAGTGCTGATGGTAAAACCTGGAAACGACCTGACCCCAATCATAGCGGTAGGGCGGCTCGCCGAGTTCGGCACGCAGCCATTCATCATGCTTCTCCCTCCTTCGAAGTTCCTGCTCCTTCGTCGGGCCATCTTTCGAATCGCCCGGCAGGTTGAAGAGAATCGACACGTTCAACAGGCGATCGTCCCTGAAATCAGTCGTAGCTGTGATCCCGGATTCGGGGAAGAACCTGTATGTTTCAAACGAGCCGTTGGCAAACCACTTCTCTGCCTTTACGCCGACTGGCGACTTGAGGAACGCAGCCTTGCTCATGCCTGGGTCAATAGTGCCTTCGGCGAAAGTCACGGAACCATCAGCGTTGTTGATCAACATGTCACGGCCCTAGCGGAGTCACGCCCAGAAAGCGCAATGAAACTTCATATGAAGGTACTACGACCTGCGGGAGCCATCCAGCGCCGTGATCGCCGTTCCTGATTGCCAAGCCAAAGGCGGCCGGTGTGTCGTCCAAGACGCTAAAAGCGGCCATCTGTGTACGAATAGGGTAGTTCCTCGACCTCGCAAGCTGCAATCCGTCATACAGGAATCTGGCGCTGCCGTGGCTGCGTCGCATTGCGCTGGCAGTCGTATAGAAGGCAGTCTGTCCCGGATGACCTGAGTAGAGAATCGTTCCTTTCTTGAGGACGATGTCTTTGAACCTGTCGACACCGGGATACTTGCCCGCTCCTTGCATCGACCTTGCAAACTGACTCGGAGATCCTCCGATGAGCGCGGAGCCACCGTTGCGTACCATCCCAGCCGCACCGCCAAGCAAGTAGCCGATGTCGCCTGCACTTGCGCCGGCCTGCCCTGCTGCACTGTCCGGCACCTCAAACCACTCGAAATCGGGATCTGCACCGAACAGCCAGGTCAGCGGTGACGAGCTGATCGCGAGATTGCCCAGACGCGCGGCGGCTCCCTGCAGATAGTCCTGGGTCGGCGTGCTGGCGAGGTTCGGATCCGACTTGGTCCCGATGGTCAACACGATGCTCGATGGTGGCAACAGGCGGATGCCGTAAGTGGCGCAGGCGAAGGCATTGCTGTCCTGCCCGCAGGGGTCGCGCTCCGCGCCCGATTCCGTCTGGCCAAAGACCCGACCGGAGAACGCGCGCATGTAATCGGCCCAGGTGAGGCCGATCACCGTGATCTGCGCACAGTTGCCCTGCTGGGTCGCCATGCACGGCGTCTGCTCGGTGAATCCGCTCGGATCGATGAACGTCAGCGGGTTGTTGCGCACGTATGAGTAGCGATTCAGGCTCTGGCCGTCGAACGGCGCCGTGACATACGGATCGGCGCTGATGAATCGCCCGATGTGCGGGTCGTAGACCCGGCCGTTCATGTGGATCAGGTCGAGATTGTCCAGGTGCTCGTGACCGGTGAACCCGTCGCGCGTCACGCCGGCAATGACTGCGAGCTCGGCAGCTGACGGCACGCCCGACCAGTTCGCGCCGCGTCGTCTTCCAAATGGACTGAAGTTTTCGGAAGCGACCACATTGCCGGCAGCGTCCAGGATCTTGTCCGTGCTGCCGAGGTGGTCCTGCGTCAGGTATCGCGTCTGGTTCAGTCCACTGCCGCTACGCAACTGGATCGCGGCAACGCCGGTCGGCGCCAACACGTAATGACGCCAGGAGGTCGCGCCGGCGCGCGTGACTTTCTCGCTGAGTTCGCCGGCGTGGATCGTCGTCTCGATCGTGCCGGCGTGATTCGCGGTCTGTCGCCAGCGGTTGCCGGCGGGTCCGTACGAGAACTGGCTACTGTTGCCATTGGCGTGCGCGATCGAGATCGGCAGGTTGTCGCTGGTCCAGGCGATCGCCGCGCCGCCGCGGCTCGTCATGTTGCCGTTGGCGTCGTATGCGTAGCTCACGCCGCCTGCAGCGGTTACCGCATGTTTGCGGGTGGGGTGGTACGCATAACAGGGCGTCGTGCCCGGACACACATCGGACTTCCAGAGGATGTTGCCGATCGTGTCGTACGACAGGTCCAGGTTGACGACGCCGTTTTGGCGCGCATCGTCGAGCCGATCGAGCGCGTCGTAGCGGAACTCCTCGCTCAGGCCGCGATTGAGGTCCTGGCGGCGGATCAGGTTGTCGTTGGCGTCCCAGGCGTAGGCGAGATTCTGGATGGCCGCGGTGCCGTTCACGCCGGCAAGGCGGTAGTCGATCGTCCCGAGCAGGGGATCCACTCCCGTCATCACGCGCACGACCGGGCCTTTCGATTCATCGACGATGTGCCCGGCAGCATCGACCGTATTCAGGCGCCAGAAAGTCGTCGCGGGTGCGTGCGCATCAAAGATGCGGGAGAGTTGTCCGGCGTCATACTCATGCGCGATCTTGAATCGCGCCGCCGATCCGTCAGCTGGATAGGTGATCGAGTCGAGCAGGCCGAGCGGGTTGTAGGCGTAGTCGTAGCGATATACGGAATCGCCGGTAATGGTGCGCGATGCGGGCCGGCCGACTGCGTCGTAGGCGAAGCTCTCCGAGTAACCGGGACCCGCGAGGCTCGCAAGCTGCCCGATGTTGCGCTGGGTAGCCGAGTGGCCCCAGGTGAAATAGCTGGCTCCGTCGGGCGCCAGGCGACTGGTCACACGGCCGAGTGCATCGTAGGAGTAGCCGACCGACTGGTTCCGCGCATCGCGCAGCGTCGTGACTTCGCCCAGGGCATTGCGTGTCCAGGTCCAGGTGCCCATGTCGGAGTCGGTCTGCGTGAGCTTCATGCCACGCGGGTTGTAGGTGATTGCGGCGACCTGGTTGTTCAGCGCATCGCGAACCTGCAACAGCCTGCCGAATGCGTCGTATTCGTAGCGCGTGCTGTTGCCAGCGGCATCTACGACCTGGGCGAGCTTGCCCCAGGCGGTGCGAATGCCGGTTGAAGTGTTGCCGCGTGCGTCGACCTGGGTCACGGCGAGTCCCTCATATCGCAGGGATTGCGTACGTTCGATGGCGCCGCTGGCGGCGTGCAGTGTCACCTGCGTTGCACGACCGACCGGGTCATAACTCAATTGCCAATAGCCAGGCGGCTGGCCGCCATGCCACGCTGGCAGGTACTGGCGCAGCAGTTGTCCGTGACGATTCGCAACCGTCGTGGATATCGATACCCCGCCGCCCGGTAACTGCACGGCCTGCCGGAATTCGCGTTCATGCTGGTCCAGATCGACGTTGGCCGTCACACGAATGGCGCCGGTGCTGTCGCGATCCTGCTGCGTCACCCGGATCCGCGAGCGCGGATCGCAGTCGGCAGCGCAGGCGGCATGTGTCCAGGTCGTGCTGGTGCCATCCGGCTGCGTCTCGAGAACCGGTCGCCCGAATCCGTCGTAGCTCCAGGTCGCGGTCAGCGCATTGGGATCGGTCACCGCAACCGGCAGGCCAGTGCCCGGGTCCCAGGCGAGCTGCGTCAGCTGCGCGAGTGGGTTGCGGATGCTGGTGAGGAACTGGCCGCGGCTGCCCCAGTCGAGTTGCGTCGTACGGGTGCTGAAGCCGGCGCCGCTGATTCCGTGGCTGGACAGATTGCCGAATGCGTCGTACGTGAAGTTCCGGGTTAGCTGCCATTGGCTGTTGCCCGGTTCGATGCGGGCCTGGGCGGGCCGGCACTTGGCGCTGTCCCAGTTCAGGCTGACGCTGCGCGTGATGGTGCTGCCCCCGGTCAGCGTATGGCTGGCGGTCTGATTCAGGCCTTGGGGTCTGCCGAGGCACCAGTTCACGGTGTCGTTCAGCAAACTCGTGCGCTGCATGCGGAAACTGGCCGAGGATCCTGCATGGACGCCGCCGCCTGCTTCCGTGACCGTCGTGGCTTCGTCGGTGACAACCCCGGAGCTTGGGTCGATCGCCGTGATCCGGCGCACGACGGAAGCGAGTTCCGTTCCGTCGTGAATGCCGCCGACCTCATGTCGCTGCGCCGTGACGGAGCTCGGGTATGGATAGCGCCGTGCCGCTGCGCCGTTGCCAAGTTCGAATACCGACCATTGCCAGTTCGAAATGCTCACCGGCTTGCCGGACGGTTGTCGCACCGTGATCGACACTGGCAGGCCCGTGAACGGAAAATCCTGGCGGCGAACCTCTTCGATGCGTAGCGGATGCCCGGCATCCACGTCTTCGCGCTTGCGCCTCTCGAAGCCGAGCGAACCGCGGCCCAGCAGGTGCCGCCGCAGTCCCTCGTAACGAAAGCGCGTCGGCAACATCGTCCCGTCTCCGCTGCCATCGGTGACGGCAAGCTGCGAGACGACCTGCGCCGCGCTCTGCATGTCCTGCAATGGGTAGGTGGCGCCGGACCCGCGCGTATAGACGCCGGCATCGGTCAAGGGTCGATACGTGTACTGCGCGGCAACGCCGAAGCCATCCGTCGCCGCCAGCAGCAGATCCGGCTGCAGGCCGTTTTTCGGCCGCACGCGCAGCTGTCCGGGGGCGCGCGTGATGAAATCGTTCAGTCCATCGCCATTGACATCCGTGCCAACGACCGACACCGATCCATCGCGCGCGATGCCCGTATCGACGATCGCGGCCACCGAGCCGCCATTCGAGAGCGCCACGCGCCAGGTCGTGGCACCGCGCAGCAGCAGGTCGTCGCGTCCATCGCCGTTCCAGTCGAATGCCAGGATATTGGGGTGGTCGTTGCTTGCAGGGCCCTGCAGCTCCGGTCCGGACCATGGCAGGCCGCATCCGCCGACGCGGACACGAAGCCGGCCAGTCTGGTGCTTGTACGCGAAGTCGGTGCAGCCATCGCCATTGAAGTCGAGCGGCGTCCCGCCGGAGAAGCCGCCGTCGAAGAAGTCCGTCGCAAATGACGTCGCGGAAATGCGCGCGACCGTATAATTTTCGTCCAGCAACAGTTCTTCGGCGCCATCGCCATCCAGGTCGATGCGCTGACCGGGCCGGCCCATGAAACTGCCGCCCTGCTGGAACTCATAGCCGATCGCTTCCGCCTGCGTGTAGAGGGTCTCCGGCGCGACGGAGAAGCCGCCGCCGGGTAGTGCAAACTGCGCGCGCACAACCAGGCTGTTGCCGCTGTAATCGACGAGCTCGGACCAGGCGATATCGCCCAGGCCATCGCCGTTCAGGTCCGCGCCGCGGTAGTCCTGCAGTTGCGCCGGGACGTTGAGCGCAGTCGTGATCTGTGCGCCGAATCCGGCTGCGCCGCCCGGCAGAATGGCCCAGCGTCGCGTGGCTGAGATGAGGAGCAGGTCGTCGCGCGAGTCGCCATTCCAGTCGAATGGCAAGCCGAGGCCATACTCCGCGAGGATGCCGGTGTCGATCTCCGGGCCCCATGTGCCGCCCGCAAGGCTGAGACGGTAGCGGATGGTCGCCGATCGCGAAGTGGCTCCGCCAATCCAGGCGTGGTCACTGCGTCCGTCGCCATTGATGTCCAGCGTATTCCACAGCTTGTGTTCCTGATAGGACGTAGGCGACGGGATGCCGACGGAAAATGCCTGCACATCGCCGTATCCGGCCGTGCCGTTCTGCCAGACAAGCGTAGTTGGCGCAAAACACGCGCTGCCGCCAGCGCCGCACTCCTTGATGGACGCGAGTCGGCTGCGGCCGGCCGTGGACAACGCCGGCTCGTAGCTCAAGTCGTAGCGGCGGAGCACCGAGCCGTTGAAAAGGATGTCGATGCGATCGAGCCGCACAACCTGGCGAATCGGCGTCCCGGCGATGTAGCCGAGGTCGATTTCATTGCTCGGGCGATTCTCGTAGAAGAACGAGACCTGGTGCGAGGGCGCGGCGCCGGCAGCGGGATTCGAGTTGTAGCGAATGCTCGCGACGCGGAAATTGCCATGCGTGGGCTCCTCCGTGTAAGCGTAGTCGATGACGTTGCCGGAGCGATCGCGGATGCGATTGAGGGCCCAGATTCGCGCAGGGACCGTCGGATGAATCGCTGTGGCGTTGCCATCGACGCGCGAGTCCGGTGTCGCTCCGTACTCGTACACGCGGCCATCCGCGGACTCGACTACGAAGTACTGCGGACCCGCACCGAGTCCGAAGATGGCACGAATGCGAGCGAAGGACTCGATCTCGGTCCGGTACTCCGCGCCGGCCGTGCCATAGGCGACCCCGTTGCTCGCGACCAGGCGCTGGCCATCGAGGCAGAAGCGATCGGCGCTCGTCAGTGTCAACGGCGATGCGATCCCGTCCTGCACGATGGTTCGCGGGCAGCGCGCGATCTGCGACAGCCCGCCGAATGACCAGCCGACACCGAGCAATCCGTTCTGCGTGCGATGCCGGTATTCCAGCGAAATCACCGGTGTCATGCCGTTGGTGCCGGGCGGCAGCGCCAACGGAATCGAATACGACGCTTCGCCATCGTGGGTAACGGCGGCAGCACCCGGCGTGCGGCCGACATTCGCTCTCGCTTGACTCGAGCTGAGCAGGACGATGATGAAGAGGGTGGCGCCAAGCAGGCGCCGGCTGACAGGCAGGTCCATTGCCACATCTCCGGTTCAGGCCCGGCTTGATGCCGGGAGAGGTCACGCTATCCTTGCGCGGCGGTCGCGGCCCCGTGGTTTTCTGCGGTGAATGACGTCATTCGTTTGGGGCGCGGCACCGGATTGGAGCAGGCGCGACAGTCGGCGCGCTGTCGCGGTGCGCGAGCGCTGGCCAGCGCGGCCAGGTGATTGATATATGCCGCCACGCCATCTCGGCATAGAATCTGCATCCCATACCGCGTGTAGCCACCTACCCGCAGGAGTCCCCGATGAAGCTCGTCACCGCCATCATCAAGCCCTTCAAACTCGACGACGTGCGC
>JBBEAB010000003.1:592-9473 GCA_040899645.1 Steroidobacteraceae bacterium | reverse complement strand
CGCGCAAAAATGTCGTCCAGTTCCCTGAACGGTTCCCAGCGAATCAGTGTCATTTTGATGCCTCCTTCCGCCGGTGGCGGGCTCGGCCTCATGGATGGGGCCGGTCCGCGGACAATCAAGACTGAGGACGACAGCTTCCCTTGCCTCCGGGGCGTCGCCGTTGCTACCGGTCGGCCCGCGCCCGTAATATCGGGGCGATTCCGGCCGTCGCGACGGCCTGTGCGTCTGCAGGGGAGCCCATGGGCCGCGATCACAACCCGGTGCCCGGACAGTGGTACGAAAGCCTCGAAGACGAGGAGACCTTCCAGGTCCTCTCGATCGACGAGGACTCCGAGCTGATCGAACTGCAATACGAAGACGGTGATGTCGAGGAGATCGACTACGAGACCTGGCAGGAACTCGATCTCGAGCTGACCGAAGTACCAGAGGGCTGGTCGGGTTCCGACGACGCAGAAGAGGACGAGGAAGAAGAGCTCGACGAGGACGACGACGACGACGACTGGGATGATGACGAGGACGAAGACGAGGACGACGAAGACGAAAGTTACGGCGACCGCGACGATTACTGACACGGACACTTCGGCCCGCGCCGCCCCCGGCCCGCTGCCGGAACCCGCACCCTGCCGACCGGTCCAAGGATCAGGGCAGAACCGGAGGACACCGATGAAAATCGCAGTGCTGGCCATCCCGCTGTTGCTGGCCGCTGCCTGTACCGCGTCGGATTCGATGGTGCAGACCCGGCAGAAGGCCAAACAGGGCATTCGCCTGGAGCGCACCAGCGACTGCATCCCGCAGTCCGCCATCAGCGGATTCGAGGTGCTCGACGACCGCAATGTCGTGCTGTTCGGCACGCGCAACCGCAAGGCCTACCTGGTCCAGATCGCCTCCGCCTGCTTCGACATCTCGCAGCAGATCGCACTCGTGACCGTGGACGGCGACCAGAACGGCCAGATCTGCGGCTTCGGCCGGGATTCGATCGCCTACGAGCGGTTCGGGCGACGCGAAAGCTGTCGCGTGATGGGGATCGAGGAACTGTCGGACGAGCGTCGAATCCGGGTGATGGAAAGGAAGTGACGCGGGCCCTTGAAACCGGCCCGGACCGCATCCATCCGGGACGACCATGAAAAGAACCCTGCTGTTCCTGCTGACCAACTTTGCCATCCTGCTGGTCGCGAGCGCGACCTTGCGGCTGCTGGGAGTCGAGCCCTGGCTGAACGAGCAAGGCATCCATTTCAACTCGCTGCTGATCTTCGGCGCAGTGCTCGGATTCGGCGGCGCGTTCCTGTCGCTGGCGATCTCCAAGTGGATGGCCAGGCGCATGATGGGCGTACAGGTCATCGGGCAGCCAAAGAACGAACCGGAGACCTGGCTGCTGGAGACGGTGCGTCGCCAGGCTGAGGCCGCCGGCATCGGCATGCCGGAAGTCGGCTATTTCGAATCACCGACGCCGAATGCGTTCGCAACCGGCGCGCGGCGCGACAAGGCCCTCGTCGCGGTCAGCACGGGCCTGCTGCAGCGCATGAGCCGGCCCGAGGTCGAGGCCGTGCTTGGCCACGAAGTTTCGCACGTCGCGAATGGCGACATGGTCACACTGACCCTGATCCAGGGCGTCGTGAACACATTCGTGTTCGTGGCCTCGCGGCTGATCGGCAACATCGTGGACAAGGTCGTGTTCCGCAATGAGCGCGGTCACGGGCCGGCATTCTGGATCACGACGATCGTCGCCGAACTGGTGCTCGCCTTCCTGGCGACCATGATCGTCATGTGGTTCTCGCGGCAGCGCGAGTTTCGCGCCGACAGCGGCGGCGCGCGCCTCGCGGGCCGGCAGAACATGATTGGCGCCCTCGCGGCGCTCGGCCGCGGGCATGCCGAGTCGTTGCCGGACAAGATGGCGGCATTCGGCATCCATGGCGGCAGGGGCCTGGGCCTCAAGAAGCTGTTCATGAGCCATCCGCCGATCGAGGAACGCATCGCGGCCCTGCGCGCCGCTCAGTAAGATGCCGGGCATGGGCCGGCCCGCCCGCCCGATCACGTCCACGCAGCTGCAGGCACTCAAGAGCCTGCTCGGCGCCGGCGGCTGGCTCGATGCCGCCAGCGACCGCGCGCCATTCGAGACCGATTTTCGCGGCCTGTACCACGGCAACACGCCGCTCATCGCCCGACCGGACTCGACCGCCGGAGTCGCTGAACTCGTGCGCTACTGCGCGACCGCCGGGATCGGCATCGTGCCGCAGGGCGGCAACACGAGTTACTGCGGCGGCGCGACGCCGCACGCCGGCAACACCGAGATCGTGCTCTCGCTAGGCCGCATGCGCCGCATCCGCAGCGTCGACGCCACCAACGATTCGATGACCGCCGAGGCGGGCTGCGTGCTCGCGGAACTGCAGGAGGCGGCTGCCGGCGCGAACCGCCTGCTGCCGATGTCGCTCGGCTCCGAGGGCAGCTGTACGCTCGGCGGCATCATCTCGACCAATGCCGGCGGCACCGCCGTGCTGCGCTACGGCATGATGCGTGCGCTGGTGCTCGGCCTCGAGGTCGTGCTGCCGGATGGACGCGTGCTCGACCAGCTGGCGCCGTTGCGCAAGGACAACACCGGCTACGACGTGAAGCAGCTGTTCATCGGCGCCGAAGGAACGCTTGGCGTGGTGACCGCAGCGAGCCTGCGTCTGTACCCGCGGCCTGCCTCGCAGGCGACCGCATTCATTGCGCTCCAGTCGCCGGCGGCCGCGCTGTCGTTGCTCGGCCGGCTGCGCGAGGCGCTCGGCGACGCCGTCACGACCTTCGAGCTGATTCCGCGCATCGCGCTCGAGTTCGTCTGCCGTCACGTGCCCGACACGCGCGATCCCTTCGATCGCAGCCATGCCTGGTACCTGCTGGCCGAGATCGCCCTGCCCCTTGCCGGATCCGATCTCGCCGGACGCTTCGACGCCGCGCTCGCGGCGGCCATCGACGAGGGCCTCGTCACCGATGCGGTCGTCTCCATGTCCGATGCGCAACGCGAAAGCCTGTGGCGATTGCGCGAAACGATTCCTGACGGACAGCGACAGGAAGGCCCGGGACTCAAGCACGACATCTCGGTGGAGCCTGCCAGACTGCCGCGTTTCATTGACGAAGGGCGCGCGCTGCTCGAGCGTCTTGCGCCGGGCGCGCGCCTCGTCGCCTACGGCCACCTGGGCGACGGTAACCTGCACTTCAATTTGAGTCCGGCGGCCGGCGACGACGGCCCCTCGCTGCTGGCCGCGGGCGACGCGATCCGTCGCGCCGTGCACGATCTCGTCGCGAGCCACGGCGGCAGTATCAGCGCGGAGCACGGCATCGGCCAGCTCAAGGTCGGCGAACTGGCGCGCTACGAGGATCCGGCGGCACTGGATCTGATGCGGAAGATCAAGCAGGCGCTGGATCCGCAGGGCATCATGAACCCGGGGAAAGTCCTGGACGATACAGCGTGATGACTTGAGCGAGCCTGGCAACAGCGAATTGCCACGGCGCCTGAAACTGGCGGCCGCGGTCGCCACCGTCGCTGGCGTCACGATCGGCAGCGGCATCTTCCGGGTTCCTGCCGAAGTGGCGACACAAACCGGCAGCGCCGGCGGCATGCTGCTGGTCTGGGTCGCTGGCGGCCTGCTGACCCTGTGCTTTGCGCTGCTGCTCTCGGAACTCGGCGCCATGCACCCGCGCGCCGGCGGCCTCTACGTGTTCATCCGCGAGTCCTTTGGCGAACTGGCGGCATTCGTGTATGGCTGGACGTTCCTGCTGATCAACCCGGCGGGCTGGGCGGCCATCTCGATGGTCTTTGCCGAGTACCTCGGCAAGTTCGTGCCGATGGACGACTTCAGCCGCCGCGCCGTCGCGGTCAGCCTGATCATCCTGCTCGCCTCGGCAAACTACCGCTCCGTGCTGCTGGGCGCCGGCATCCAGAACGTCTTCACGTTCCTGAAGGTGGTCGCGCTGGTGTCGCTCGCGATTTTCGTGATCGCACTCGGCGACCCGGCGACCGGTTCGTTCGCGACCGAGATCTCCTGGGCGCCGGCAACGCTGCCCGGATTCCTGCTCGCGCTCGTCGCCGTGCTGTGGGCCTACGAGGGCGCCTCCTCCTTCTGCAACATGGCGGGCGAGGTGCAGAGCCCGCAACGCAACGTGCCGCGGGCGCTGATGCTGGGCGTCGGCGGCGTGATGATCGTCTACCTCGCCGTCAACGTGGCCTATCTCTACATCCTGCCGCTCGAGATGATCCAGAACTCGCCGCTGGTCGCCGCGGACGCCGCTGGTCGCGTGCTCGGCACGGGCGCGTCATCGCTCATCTCCGGGCTCGTGATGGTGTCGACCTTCGGGGCGCTGGCCGGCGTGACGATGTCCGAGCCACGCCTGTTCTTCGCCATGGGCCGCGACCGCAATTTCTTCGCCGCGACCGGCCGCGTCCACCCGCGCTACGCGACGCCGCATGTCGCGATCATGGTCGCGACCGGCATCGCCTGTACCTACGTGTCGATCCGCACCTTCGAACAGCTGGCGGCAACGTTCGTGCTGGGGCTGATGCCCTTCTACGCGCTGTCGGTGATCGGGGTCTGGCGGCTGCGCCGCGCTCGGCCAGATGCCGAACGGCCCTACCGCGCCTTCGGCTATCCCTGGGTGCTGATCCTCTACGTGGCCGCCGTGATGCTGGTGCTCGGCAATGCCCTGATCCACACGCCGGCCATTGCGCTGGTCAATGTCGGGATCTCGCTTGCCGGGATTCCCGTCTACTTCCTCTGGAAGAAGTTCTACCGCTGACGCGGACCGCTATTTCTGCTGACCGGCCGGGCTGGTCCAGCGGCTGTGCGGGCGGATCAGCCCTTCCTGGGCGACACTCGCCACCAGCACGCCCGCACGCGTGTAGATCGAACCGCGCGCAAAGCCGCGCGCGCCCGATGCGCTCGGGCTTTCGGTCGCATAGAGCAGCCAGTCGTCGATTTTCAGGTCCCGGTGAAACCAGATGACGTGATCGACGCTCGCCATCTGCAGCTGCACGAACGACACGCCGTGCGGCAGCGTCGCCGTGTCGAGCAGGTGGTAGTCCGACACGTAGGTCAGCAGGCAGCGGTGCAGCGCCTGGTCGTCCGGCACCGGGCCGGTCACGCGGAACCAGACCCGCTTCGCGGCCGGACGTTTCACGGGATTCAGGAAGTCCGGCGGATCGACCGCGCGGAACTCGAACGGCCGCTGCTGGCGAAAAAAGCACTGCACCTTCTCGGGCACGCGGTCGATCAGCTCGGCGTTGAGCTCGCCGAGATCGCGCAGCGTCTCCGGCGCCGGTGTCTCCGGCATCGTCAACTGGTGGTCGAGTCCCGGCTCGACGATCTGGAATGACGCGGACATCGTCAGGATCGGCTGGCCGTGCTGGATCGCGACCACACGCCGGCTGGTGAAGCTGCCGCCGTCGCGGCTGCGGTCCACCTCGAAGATGATCGGCGCATTGACGTCGCCGCGGCGCAGGAAATACGCATGCAGGGAATGCACGCCGCGGCCATCCACGGTGCGCGACGCCGCGACCAGCGCCTGGCCCAGCACCTGCCCGCCGAACACCTGCGGCGCGCCGATGTCGCGGCTCTGGCCGCGGAACAGGTTGTCCTCGAGACGCTCGAGATCGAGCAGCTTCAGCAGGTCGTTGAGGCGATTGTCCACGGGCCGCGGCTCAGTCCGGCGGGGCGACGCCGAGCCGCTCGCGCATGATCGGGCTCGTGGTCGTGTACTGGAGAAACTGGCGCTTCCCGGGATAGACATGGTGCTGCACGCCGAAGGCCGCGAGCGCCGCCTCGTGAAAGCCGGACAGGATCAGCTTTTTCTTGCCGGGATAGGCGTTGATGTCGCCGATGGCGAAGATGCCGGGTTCGCTGGTCTGGAATTTCTCGGTATCGACCGCGAGCGCTTTCTTCTCGAGCGCGAGGCCCCAGTTCGCGACCGGGCCGAGCTTCGGATGCAGGCCGAAGCAGGCGATCACCTGCTGGCAGCGCAACGCGGTCGTCGACTTGTCCTTGCCGACGACCACTGCGCCCGCCAGGCGGCCGTCTTCCACGACCAGCGACTGAATCGTGCCCTCGACAAGCCGCAGCTTGCCGGCAGCGACCAGATCCTTCATGCGCGAGACCGACAGCGGCTGCGCGCGGAACTCGGCGCGACGGTGCACGAGCGTGACGCTGCGCGCCTTGCCACAGAGCTCGAGCGTCCAGTCGAGCGCGCTGTCGCCGCCGCCGGCGATCAGCAGATCCTGGCCGTGGAAATCCTCGGCGCGCCTGACGCGGTAATGAACCTGCGTGCCTTCGAATTTCTCCGCGTCCGGCACCATCAGCCGGCGCGGCTGGAAAGAGCCGAGGCCGGCCGCGATGATGACGCTGCCGGCGTCGAAGCGCGTGCCAGCGGAGGTGACGACTTCGAATCGACCGGAATCCTGGCGCGCGAGGTCCGTCACCTCCTGGCCCAGGTGAAAGCCCGCATTGAACGGCTTGATCTGCTCGAGCAGTCGATCGACCAGCTCCTGCGCACCGCAGACCGGCAGCGCCGGGATGTCATAGATCGGCTTGTCGGGATAGAGCTCCGTGCATTGCCCGCCCGGATGCGCGAGCGAGTCGATGATCTCGCATTTCATTCCCAGGAGGCCGAGTTCGAAGACCGCGAACAGGCCGGCCGGTCCCGCGCCGACGATGACGCATTCGGTATGGATGACAGTGGGGGCCACGGCTTCGGTCACGATGCTTCCTCGGGGCGCCACGCGTTCCCAATCACGCGTTGCGGCCGGCATTCTAGCCGATGATAGGCTTAGGCCCCATGGCCCATCCGCTGGAAGCCCCGGTCGCGCCGCTGTTGCGCAGTTTCCATGAACTGCGGAGGCTGGGCGACGCCTGCGTACTCGCGACCGTCGTGCAGACCGAGGGATCGACTTACAGCAAGACGGGCGCGCAGATGCTGATCACCGCCGCTGCGCAGTTGCGCGGCCTGTTGTCGGGCGGTTGCCTCGAGGTCGATCTGCTGGAGCGCGCGCGCCAGGTGCTGGCCACCGGCGCCCCGCAGCTGGCGAGCTATGACATGCGCGGCGATGACGACCTGCTGTTCGGCATTGGCAGCGGCTGCGAAGGCGCGATGCAGGTGCTGTTGCAGCGTCTGGGGCCTGCAGAGGACTGGCAGCCACTGGCGTGGGTCGCGCAATGTGTCGCTGGACGCCGCGCGGAATGCATCGGCCTGGTCGTGGATGGCGCCGCGGCGGGACGCAGCTGGTGGAGCAACGGTGGCGATGCGCCCTGGCCGGAACCAGCGGCCATGCGCGACGCGCGACAGGCCCGGTCCGGTCCGCGTGTCCTTGAATGCCGGCCGGGCGGCGAAACCGTGCGCGTGCTGGTGCTGCCGGTCGTGCTGCCGCCGGTCCTGCTGTTGTGCGGCGCGGGCGTCGATGCCGTGCCGCTCGCCGGACATGCCGTGTCGCTCGGTTTCGAGGTCATGGTCTGCGATCACCGGCCGGCGCTCGCGGTCGAGGCGCGCTTCCCGCATTGCGCGGTGCGGCGGTGCGTGCCGGGAGAACTCGGGGCAGCGGTCGACCTGTCGCAGGTGGATGCGGCCGTCGTGATGAGCCATCACCTGCCGGCCGATCTCGCCTACCTGCGCGCCCTCGCCGATTGCCGGTCGATCGGCTATGTCGGCCTGCTCGGTCCCGCCGCACGACGCGAGCGCCTGCTCGCCGATCTCGGCACAGCGGCCGCGATGCTGCGGCCGCGCCTGCGCGCGCCCATCGGCCTCGACATCGGCGCGCGCACGCCGGAAGCGATCGCGCTCGCTGCGGCCGGCGAACTGCACGCCTGGCTCGCGGGACGCGGCGGCCGTCCCTGGCACGAGACCCTGGACCCGGCACTGTCATGACGGCGGCCGATCCGATCCGGGTGCGCGAACCCGCGCTGCCGGCGCTGCGCCTCGATGGCGCGGGCCGGCGGCAGATCGACATGCGCGCGGTCGCCGCGCTCGCGCTGCCGCTGGTCCTGAACAGCACGCTGCAGGCCGTGCTGAACCTGACCGACACCTGGTTCATCGGACGACTTTCGACCGCGGCAACGGCCGCGATCGCCGCCGTGCACTGGCTCGCGCTGCTCGCGATGTTCCTGATCGGCGGCGTCGCCATGGGCGTGCAGACGCTGGTCGCCCAGGCCTATGGTGCCGGCCGCTACCGCCGCTCGAGCCAGATGGTCTGGATGGGCCTGTGGGCATCGCTGCTGACCCTGCCGGCATTCCTGCTTGCGATCGCGATCGGACCGCCGATGTTCGCGGCTTTCGGGCTGCCAGTCGAAGCGGAGTCCCTGGCGCTCGAATACTGGGGGCCACGCATGCTGGGCGGGCCGCTGGCGGCCGCGCTGTGGGCGGCGGTTGCCTACTTCAACGGCGTCGGCCGTACGCGCATTCCGCTCGCGATCGGGCTGGTCGTCGTGGGATCGAACGTCCTGATGAACGAACTGCTGATCTTCCGGCTGGGATTCGGCATCGCGGGCGCCGCCTGGGCGACCAACATCGCCGAGCTCATCGGCGTCGGGCTTGCGATCCTGATGATCCTGCGACTGGAGCCCGCGCGCTTCCAGCCGCGGCTGACCTGGCGACCGAGCACGCGGCGCATCGTCACGCTGGTCGTGCTCGGGCTGCCAATGGCGATGACGGCCTCCGCCGACATCGGCGCCGCGGCGGTGTTCCAGCTGATGCAAGTGCGCATGAGCATCGTGGACGGCGCCGCGACGCAGATCGTCACGATCCTGACCTCGCTCGCCTACATGCCGGGCATCGGGCTCGCGCTCGCCGGCACGACGCTGGTTGGCCAGGCGATCCGGGGCGTAATATTAAACTATGGAAGGTTTGGAGTTGGAACGGTTTGAGC
>JBBEAB010000003.1:0-582 GCA_040899645.1 Steroidobacteraceae bacterium | reverse complement strand
CCGGCACGACGCTGGTTGGCCAGGCGATCGGCGCCGGCGACCGCGACTGGGCCCGGCGTCTCGGCAACCGCATCATCACGGTCGTCGCCTGCTTCATGGGCGGCATCGGCGTCGTCGTCGCGTTGATCGGGCCCTGGCTCGCCCCGCTGTTCGTCAATGCGGCGGATCCGCGCGCCGCCGAGGTGATTGCGCTCTGTTCAGCGCTGCTGTGGCTGGCCGCGGCCTACCAGTTCTTCGACGGCGTCAACTTCGCAAGCGCGTTCTGCCTGCGCGGTGCCGGTGATGCGCGGGTGCCGGCGCTGATCGTGTTCGCGTGCGCCATGCTGATATTCCTGCCGCTCACGCATTACCTGACGTTTTCGCCCGGTCGCGGCTGGATCGGGGACGCGCCCGGCCTCGGCCTGGGCGCGGTCGGCGGCTGGACTGCGCTGCTGGTCTACGTGCTCGCGATCGGCCTCGCGCTGTGGCTGCGCTGGCGCAGTGGCGCCTGGCGCCGCATCCGCCTCTAGCAGGAAGCGCGCGGCAATGGCCGGCTGACTGGCCGGATCCGGTCCGGGAACGCCTTTCAGGACCGCTGTGAAT
>JBBEAB010000002.1:8032-9518 GCA_040899645.1 Steroidobacteraceae bacterium | reverse complement strand
GCATCGCACCGTTCGCGCCGCCCCGGGCACCGCTGGTCGCCCCCGGTTGCCCCTGGAGCCGCCCCCTCACTAGCATCATGGGCAAACAAGGGGGCACATGCGCATGGCAAGGGGCTTCACGCTAATCGAGCTGATGATCGTCGTCGCGGTGATCGCGATCCTGGTGGCGATCGGCTACCCGACCTATCAAGGCCAGCTGCGCAAGGGCTCGCGCGCCGCGGCGCAGTCGACGATGCTGCAGATCGCAGACAAACAGGCGCAATACCTGCTCGACGCCCGCAACTACGCGGTCGGCCCGACGGCGCTCGCTGACCTGAGCATCACGCTGATGCCCGATGTGGCCACGCGCTACGCCGTCACGATCAAGAACTCGGCGAACGGCGACACGCCGAGCACGCCGCCGACCTACACCATCACGGCCACTCCGATCGCGAACAGCGGCCAGGAGCCCGATGGCGTGCTCACCCTCACCCACACGGGCGCGAAAACGCGCGCCGGCAACCCCGGCTGGTAAGGCACCGATGCGCGCCAGCCGCGGCTTCACGCTTGCCGAGCTGATGATCGTGATCACGATCCTCGCAGTGCTGATGGCCGCCGGGCTGCCGAGCTTCGCCGAGTTCGTGCGCAACCAGCGCGTGAAGACCGCGAGCTTCGACCTGTTCTCGAGCCTGGTGCTGGCGCGCAATGAGGCGATCACGCGCAACGCGAGCATCACGGTGTCGCCGGCCGCGGGCGTCTGGACCAACGGCTGGACGGTCACCTACACGGACACGGGGGGCAATGTGGTCCCGATTCGCACGCAGGATGCGCTCCCCAGCATCACGATCAGCGGCCCGGCCAGTGTCGTGTATCGCGGCAGCGGACGCCTGAACGGCGTCGTCCTGCCGTTTCAGCTTTCCTCCAGCGGCGATACGGTGATCACGCGCTGCATCAGCATCGACTTGGGCGGGCGCGCACACACCAAGGCGGCCGCATGCTGACGATCTCCAGCCACACGTTGCCTTCACCGCTGCGCGCCAGGGGTGTGAGCATGCTCGAAGTCCTGGTCGCGATCTTCATTCTCACCGTCGGCCTCCTGGGAACCGCAGGCATCCAGTCGCAGATGCAGCTCGCCGAGATCGAGGCCTACCAGCGCGCGCAGGCCATCGTGCTGCTGCAGGACATGGTCGACCGGGTCAACGCCAACCGCAAGAACGCCGACGACTATGTCACCGTCGCCGGCACCCCGCTCGGCACTTCCCAGATGGACTGCTCGGCCTTGCTGAGCGTGGCAGACAAGGACAAGTGCGACTGGAATAACGCGCTTTTCGGCGCCGCAGAAACGAAAGGTGGTCAGACCCTGGGCGCGATGAACGGCGCGCGGGGCTGTATCACCAACCCGGTCGCGGTCATGCCGCGCGAGGTGCTCGTCGCTGTCGCCTGGCAGGGAATGCGGCCGACGCTAGCCACCCGCCCCACCCAATTACGGCAGAGCGCCGAATGGGCC
>JBBEAB010000002.1:0-8022 GCA_040899645.1 Steroidobacteraceae bacterium | reverse complement strand
CATGACGCCCCGCTCGCGACAGACCGGCCTTTCGCTCGTCGAGCTGATGGTCTCCATCACCCTCGGGCTCATGATTCTCTCCGGCGTGCTGGTGGTGTTCGTCAATACCAGCGCGGCGCGCAATGAAGTCGAGCGCACCAGCCGGCAGATCGAGAACGGCCGCTACGCCTCGGAGCTGCTCTCGGAGGACATCCGCCTGGCAGGCTTCTACGGGGAGCTGGGCGTAGCGGCCCTGGCGGCGCCGGGAGCCCTGCCCGCCGATCCCTGCTCGACCAACGCCGCCGACTGGAACTCCTGGATTCCGGTGTACATGCAGGGCTACGACGAGGGCGCCGGACTCGCCGCCACCACCTGCGTGCTCGGCAATCTGAAGCCGAACACCGACGTGCTGGTCATCCGCCGCGCCCGGACCTGCGTCGCCGGTGTGGCGGGCTGCGACACCGCGGCAAACGGCAAGCCCTATGTGCAGGTCTCGCTGTGCGGAACGGAGGCAACGACCCACGTGCTGGGACTCCAAGGAACGGCGACTTTCGACAAAACCCAGCGCAACTGCACGACCGTCGCCGGGCAGCGGGAGTACTTCGTGCGCATTTACTTCGTGAGCACCGACAACGGGGCCGGCCAGAACGTGCCTACGCTCAAGCGCCTGCAGCTCACCGGCGCGGGCTGGGAGACCGTGCCGCTCGTCGAAGGCATCGAGGAGTTCCAGCTGCACTACGGCCTGGACACCACCGGCGACGGCGTGCCGGACCAGTATGTCGCCAACCCCAACAACTACCCGCTCGCAGCCCCGACCCCGCTCGCCAACTGGATGAACGTGGTGACGGTGCAGTTCCACCTTCTCGCGCGTAACCTCGAGACCACGCCGAACTACACCGACGCCAAGACCTATTACCTGGGCAAGGACGCCGCGGGCAGCGACATCCGGGTCACGCCTGGCCTCGGATATCGCCGCCACGTCTACAGCAGCCTGGTCAGAGTCGTCAATCCGGCGGGCAGAAGGGATACCCCATGAATGCCTCCATGCGCGCACAGCGTGGCACGACGCTGGTCATCGCGCTGATCATGCTGGTGCTGCTCAGCCTGTTCGCGGTGAGCTCGCTCAACACCGCCAATACCAATCTCAAGGTGGTGGGCAACATGCAGTCGAAGAGCGAGGCGCTCAACGCTTCGCAGGATGCGATCGAGAAGGTGCTCAGCACGACGCAATTCATCTCCAACCCCGCCAACGCCGTGCCGGACCCCTGCGGCACCGCCAATACCCTCTGCACCGATGTGACCGGAGACGGGATCGCGGATTTCACCACCACGCTCACTCCGCAGCCGGCCTGCGTGGCGGTGCGGCCGATCAAGAACCAGGATCTGGTCCTCAGCAACCCCGAGGACCTGGGGTGCTCTTCCGGGCAACAGCAGCAGTTCGGCGTCGCGGGCGCCGTGACAGGCGACTCGCTGTGCGCAAACAGCATCTGGGAAATCCGCGCGGTCACCACGGCCGCCACTTCAGGCGCCACCGCGGCCGCCACGCAGGGCGTCGGTGTGCGCATCAGCGCAGACGACGCAGGCAGCTGCTAACGACATGAGGCTAACCATGAAAAACTCCGGCAGCAAACCCGTGCGTCATATCTCGACCGCTACGCTCGCCGTCGCGCTCGCCTTCGCGCCGGCCATGGCGGTCAAGGCCGAGGACATCGACCTCTTCGTGAGCGCCAGCACCACGGCGGTGGCCAACCCGAACGTGCTGATCATCATCGACAACACCGCGAACTGGAACCGCAACGACCAGCACTGGACGGACCCGAACGGCCTGATCTTCCCCTTCAAGCAGGGCCAGTCGGAGCTGCGGGCGCTGAAACGCGTCGCGGAGGAAGCGACCGACAAGATCAACCTCGGCTTGATGTTCTTCCGCGGCGGCTCGCCCGACGGCACCTTCGTGCGCGACGCGGTGCGGACGATGAATGCCACCAACAAGGCGAACCTTGCGGCGATGATCGGCGACCAGAGCTGCGTCGACGGCACCGCCGCGAACGGCACGCCGAGATGCATCTTCAAGAACTACAGCGGCGGCGAGCAGACGGCGCAGGCCGATGGCGACTACAGCGCCGCCTTGTTCGACGCCTTCAAGTATTTCGGCGGCTGCACGAGCCCGGTCGACGCGCAGAGCGGCGTCTGCAAGACCAACATCGGCCGCACCGCGTTCGGCGTGCCGCGCTATTCGGGCGACTCGCCGCTTTCCAGCTCGGCCAAGGCCTATTACGACCAGGCCGCCTACACCGACTCGACGATGGACTTCTACATCCCGCCGGTCGGGACGGCCAATTCCTGCGCGCGCAACTACGTCATCTTCATCGGCAACGGCTTCCCCAATCAGGACGCGCCCGCCAGCCTGCTCGCCGGCGTCGAGGGCAACACCAGCCAGCTCGCCATGCCCAATTTCACGACGACCGAGGAGACGACTACCACGATCATCGGCACGTCCTGCGGCACGGGCACCAGTGAAACGAACCGACGCAATAACTGTACAGCGAACATCCCGCAAAGCCTCAAGGATAAAAACCCGGCAGATACCTATCAGTGCATCTCGCCCGAAGCGAATGACCAGACTGCCTGCCCGAACAGTGGCGGCCAAACGCGCAAGTTCAACGTAGAGGCAACTAAGACGGTATTCACTGTCACCGCGACCGGGACGTCGAGCGTTCCGTCGACGAGCGACGCGCGCATGGCGGACGAGTGGGCGCGTTATCTCTTCACGACCGACGTGAACGGCGCGCCTGGCGTGCAGAACGTGACGACCTATACCATCGACGTGTTCAAGGACAAACAGGACCAGAAGCAGACGGCGCTGCTCTTCAGCATGGCGAAGTACGGCGGCGGCCGCTACTTCGCGGCCGCGAGCGAGGATGCGATCCTCAAGGCGCTGCAGGATATCCTGATCGAGATCCAGTCGGTCAACTCGGTGTTCGCTTCCGCCAGCCTGCCGATCAACGCCACCAACCGCTCGCAGAACGAGAACCAGGTGTTCATCGGCATGTTCCGGCCGGACCCGACCGCGCGGCCGCGCTGGTATGGCAACCTCAAGCGCTATCAGATCGCGCAATTCGGCCAGGAGTTCAAGCTTGCGGACGCGAGCACGCCGCCGCAGGAAGCGGTGTCGAGCGCGACCGGCTTCATCCAACCCTGCGCCGTCAGCTTCTGGACGACCGACACGACCTCCTTCGACCCCAATAATTCCAGTCTCGACACGTCGTACTGGGCGTTCTCGGATACGTCGGGCTCGCACGCCGGCACCTGCACCACCTCGACCACCAGCCTTTACTCGGACCTTCCCGACGGCCCGCAGGTCGAAAAGGGTGCCACGGGGGAAGTCGTAAGACTCGGAAACGTTCCGGGAGCGACGCCAGATTTCCTCGAGCGCCGGACCATTTATACGTGCAGCAACAACGGCACGAGCATAGGCTGCAACACGGCCGTGGCGATGCATAATTTCGATACCACAAACGTCAGCCAGGCTGCGGTGGCGGCGGCCGACGCGACGGAGCACTCGCGCATCGTCAGTTACACGCGCGGACTCGACCTGTTCGATGAGAACTCCCGATTGAGCAACTCGGACGTGCGGCCGACGGTGCACGGCGACGTCTCGCACTCGCGTCCCCTGCCGGTGAACTACGGCGGCACGGGCGGCTTCAACGTAGTGCTGTTCTACGGCGCGAACGACGGCACTTTCCGCGCCGTCGACGGCACCAACGGCAAGGAAGTGTGGTCCTTCGTCGCGCCCGAGCATCACGGCAAGCTCAAGCGCCTGCTCAACAACGATCCGCTGATTGCCTATCCGCCCACTCCGGCGCCCGGTTCCACGCCGAAGGACTACTTCTTCGACGGCTCGGCCGGCCTGTTCCAGAATGTCGACAACTCGAAGATCTGGGTGTTCCCGTCGATGCGCCGCGGCGGACGCATGCTCTACGCGTTCGACGTCACCAGCCCGACCGCCCCGCGGCTGAAATGGAGAGTGGGTTGCACGAACCCGTCCCTCTCAGATACGGCGAGCTGCATAGACGCGAGCGGCGCAGCGTCGGGGCTGTTCACCCAGATGGGTCAGAGCTGGTCGACGGCGGCGGTTGCGCTGGTAAAAGGCTTCTCGGCGGACCCAAACACGCCAGTCATCATCGTCGGCGGCGGATACGACAGTTGCGACGACCAGGACGCCGCGCCAAATACGGCTTGCACGGCAACCGGTTATACGCGCCGGGGCAACCGGGTTTACGTCATCAACGCCAATACTGGCGCGCTCGAGAAGGAATTCGTCACCAACGGCAGCGTGCCGGCGGACGTGACGCTCGTCGACCGGGACTTCGACGGCTTCGCCGACCACGCCTATGTCGCCGATACGACCGGCCGCTTCTACCGTATTGACTTCGTCGATCCGGCAAATCCGGGGACCATCCGCGCAAAGGCCGACTGGACGATTACCGAGATCGCCCACACCAGCGCAGCAAACCGCAAGTTCCTGTTCTCGCCGGCGGGGCTGCCGGCCTCCGGCAAGGTCTATCTTTCGGCCACGAGCGGGGACCGCGAGCGACCGTTGATTGTCAACTACCCCTTCATCACTCCGGTCGTGAACCGCGCCTACATGCTGGTGGACACGTTCACAACCGGTTCGGTGAATCTCGACGATCCGCTCGTGATGGAGAACCTAACTGCGGGATCGGACTGCAACACGCCGCCGCCCGAAACTACGGGCAAGCGCGGATGGTTCATAGACCTCAACACCGGAACCGGCGAGCAGGGCGTCACCTCGTCGACGATCTTCGGCGGCCTGGTTTTCTTCAGCACCAACCGCGCGGTGCCGACGCCGCCGGGCGCCTGCACCAACAATCTCGGCGAGGCGCGCGGCTACGCGCTCAACCTGCTGAACGCCTCGGGCGCGGCCGACACGCTGAACATCTGCGGCGGGGCGCGCTCACAGGTATTCATCGGTGGTGGACTGCCGCCCTCGCCGGTGACGGGAACGGTGCCCGTCGGGGGCAGGCCGGTTACGGTGATGATCGGCGGCGTGCAGCGCGGGGGGAGCGTAAGCTCGCCGATCGGCGCGCAGCGCGTCGAGCCCTCGATCACGCAGCGACGCTCGCGCGTGTACTGGTATACGGACGGCGACAAGTGAAGCGGGCGCTGCTCGCCGCCGCGCTATGCGTGCAGGTGACGTCGGCCGGCGCCCAACTGTATCGCTGGACGGATTCCGCGGGGCGCGTGCATTACACCGACACGCCGCCTCCAGCGCAAGCGACGGAAGTTCAAAGGAAACGTGCCTCAGTTCCGGCTTCCGGCTCTCCGGCCGAGCCGTTCGTTTTGCAGCGCGCGCGTAAGGAATTTCCAGTGACGCTCTATACGACTCCGCGCTGCGATCCGTGTGACGAGGCGCGCAGCCTCCTCAACGTCCGGGGCGTGCCGTTCAGAGAGGTGAGCGTTACGAGCGATCCCAAGGACATGGAAGCGCTGAATAAGGCCGTCGGCAGCAATGCGGTTCCTTCCCTGGTCGTTGGCAGGTTGTCACAGGCGGGATTCGAAGCACGCGCGTACCACAGCATGCTGGACTCCGCCGGGTATCCCGAATCGGGGATCCTTGCACCGCGCAATCAGCACCAGCCCGAACCAGAAGAGAAACCGATGGAAACGAAGCCGCCGGAGCTGGGACCTTACGCGCCTGCCCCACGGCGGTGAGCAGCGAGCCCGCGGTAGAGTAGATACGACTCCAGTGCCATAAGCTTCACCGCGTCTTGGCGGTCGCATCGGCGCGCAGGGCGGCTTGAGCGCCCAACGATCGAACCGGAAGACGCGAATCATATGCACGCCCTCGCAAGGCTTTGCGGGCGTGACCGACTTCACGCCTTGCTGCGGAGCGTCGCACCGTTCGCGCCGCCACGCAACAACCACCCGCAGGCCGCCGAGGCCCTCGAGCGGATCAAGGGGTTGCTCGAGAAAAAAGAGAACCCTTAGGAGCGCTCGCGCATCAGCTCGCGCGGCAGCGTGAACACCACGTTCTCGGTGATGCCCTCGAGCTGGTGCACGCGCTTCGCGCCGAGCGCCTTGATGCGCTCGATCAGCTCGATCACCAGCACCTCGGGCGCCGAGGCGCCGGCGGTGACGCCGATGCGCCGCTTGCCGGCCACCCATTCCGGGCGCAGGTCGTCGGCGCTGTCGACCATGTAGGCCTGCGCACCCATGTGCTCGGCCACCTCGCGCAGGCGGTTGGAGTTGGAGCTGTTGGGCGAGCCCACCACGATCACCACGTCGCACTGCGGCGCCATGACCTTGACCGCGTCCTGGCGGTTCTGCGTCGCGTAGCAGATGTCGTCGCGCTTGGGCCCGCGGATCGCCGGGAAGCGCGCCTTGAGCGCCGCGACGATGGCGCGCGCGTCGTCGACCGAGAGCGTGGTCTGCGTGACGTAGGCGAGACGCTCGGGCGAGGCGACCTCGAGCCGCGCCACGTCGCCGACCGTCTCCACGAGATGCATGCCGCGCTCGGCCTGGCCCATCGTGCCCTCGGACTCGGGGTGGCCGCGGTGGCCGATCATGACGATCTCGAAGCCGGCCTTGAGCATCTTCGCCACCTCGACGTGCACCTTGGTGACGAGCGGGCAGGTGGCGTCGAAGGCGCGCAGCCCCCGGCGCTCGGCCTCGGCGCGCACCGCCTTCGACACGCCATGCGCGCTGAAGATGACGATGCCGCCGTGCGGAACCTGGTCGAGCTCCTCGACGAACACCGCGCCCTTGGCGCGCAGGCTCTCGACCACGCTGCGGTTGTGCACGATCTCGTGGCGCACGTAGATCGGCGCGCCGTGCTGCGCGAGCGCACGCTCGACGATCTCGATGGCGCGCTCGACGCCGGCGCAGAAGCCGCGCGGGTTGGCGAGCAGGACTTCCATGGCCGATTCTCTCATGTCGGGCGTTTCGAAAAGACGGCGTCGAAGGCCGCCTCGAGCCGGGGATGCGCCCCGCGCAGGCCGTCGATGACGCGCTTCGCCCAGTCGAAGTACTCGCGGCTCCGCGCGCGGTCCCAGTGCGCGGGCGGGCGTTCGGCGACGTCGCGCAGGTTGCAGATCTTGTCGGCGAGCTTCACCAGCTTCGCCTCGTGGGAGAGGCTCGCCGCGTGCGCGATCTGCAGGCGCTTGCGCTCCTCCTTGGCGAGCGAGGTGTCATCGGTAACCTCGGCGACGATGCGCGCGACGCGCGATCCGAAGGCGTTGGCGAGCTCCTCGTGGGTGGTCGCGGTGTCCTCGACCGTATCGTGCAGCAGCGCCGCGCAGATGACTTCGACATCGGTCACCCCGCCCTCGTTCACCAGCACGTCGGCGAGCGCGATCGGGTGGTTGATGTAGGGGGAAGCCTCCGCGTCCTTGCGCCTCTGGTCGCGATGCTTGTGCGCGGCGAAAGCCAACGCCTTAAGAAGCAGCGCGAGCTCGCCCTTCATGCCCCAGGAAGCCTTCCAGGATCAGGATGGCGGCGCCTATGGTGATGCCGGCGTCGGCGACGTTGAACGCCGGCCAGTGCCAGCCGGCCGCATGCACGTCGACGAAATCGACCACGTGGCCCAGGCGCAGCCGGTCCACCAGGTTGCCGAGAGCCCCGCCCAGCACCAGCGCGAGGCCGGTGCACAGCAGCCGCTTGTCCAGGTTGCGCAGGATCAGGGCGCTGAGGATCGCCGCCGCGGCGAGCGCGATGGCGATCAGCACCGGCGTCTGCCAGCCCGGCGCCTGCGCGAGCAGGCTGAACGCCGCGCCCTTGTTGAACACCAGCACCAGGTTGAGGAAGCCGGTCAGCTCCAGCCGCTCGCCGGGCGCGAAGCGCGCGAGCACCAGCGCCTTGGTGAGCTGGTCGGCGGCGACGAGAGCGAGCGCGCCCGCAAACCACGGCCAGGCCTTGGTCCTAGACATGCGTGCGCGGCTCGCCGGGACCGTTCAGGTTGGTCTGGCAGCGCCCGCACAGGCCTTCGCCGTTGACGTCGGCGCGGTAGTGCCAGCAGCGCTCGCA
>JBBEAB010000001.1:0-1451 GCA_040899645.1 Steroidobacteraceae bacterium | reverse complement strand
TCTCGGTGTTCTCCGGCACCGTGCTCAACCAGACCGGCCAGGCGGTCGAGGTCATCTTCATCACCATGATGGTCTACCTGTCGATCAGCCTGGCGACCTCGGGCTTCATGAACTGGTTCAACCGGCGTGTCGCCCTGGTGGAGCGCTGACGATGACTGCCGCCCACGAACTTGCCTATGTGCGCAAGGAAGAGGAGCTAGTCCACGCGGCGCCGATCAGCGAAGTCGGCATCGTCGGGTGGCTCAGGGCCAACCTGTTCTCCTCCACGACCAACACCATCCTGACGCTGCTCGGCATCGGCCTGATCGTGTGGATCGTTCCGCCGATTTTCCGCTGGGCGTTCCTCGACGCGGTGTGGGAAGGCGATTCGCGCGAAACCTGCATCGCGCCCGGCGCCGGCGCCTGCTGGGCCTTCGTCAAGGCCAAGTTCGCCCAGTTCATGTACGGCCGCTATCCGATCGGAGAGCGGTGGCGCGTCGATCTTACCGCCGTGCTGCTGATCATTGGCCTCGTTCCGATGGCGATCCCGCGCGTGCCGTACAAGCGCGAGAACATCCTCTATCTGCTCGTCGTGTTCCCGGTCGTCGCACTGATCCTGCTGACCGGGGGCAACATCACGTTCCCGACCGGCTTCGTCTGGGTCCTGGCGTTCCTCGGCCTGATTGCGGTCGGTGGAATCGGGATGGCGCAGGCATCGGAGTCGATGAAGGCAGCCGGTATCGCGGCGCCGATCGCACTTGCCGCTGCGGTATTCTTCGTGGTGGCGCAGATGATATTCCCGGCGGAGCCGGTCGCGTTCGGACGCACGATCTTCCAGATCGGCGCAATGGCCTCCGCGCTGGTCGCGGCGGGGGCCGGATTGGCCGGCATCCTGGCGACGCCGGGCCGGCCGGGGCTGCGCAGCGCCGGCGTGGTCTCGCTGGCAATTGCAGGGATCGTCGTCGTCCTGCTGATCGTCGCCGCTGACTTCGGCTTGACCTTCGTCGAGACGCAACTCTGGGGCGGACTGCTGGTTACGCTGGTCGTCGCCATCGTCGGTATGGTGGCGTCGCTGCCGCTCGGCGTCCTGCTGGCTCTCGGGCGGCGGTCGAAACTGCCGGTGATCCGCTTCTGCTCGGTGACGTTCATTGAATTCTGGCGCGGCGTGCCGCTGATCACCGTGCTGTTCATGGCGAGCGTCATGCTGCCGGTGTTCCTGCCTCCGGGCCTCAACTTCGACAAGCTGCTGCGCGCGCTGATCGGCGTGGCGCTGTTCACCTCGGCCTATATGGCGGAGGCGATCCGCGGTGGGTTGCAGGCGATCCCCAAGGGGCAGTTCGAGGCGGCCGCGGCCGTCGGCCTCAACTACGCCAAGACCATGCGCCTCATCGTCCTGCCGCAGGCGCTGAAGATCTCCATCCCGAGCATCGTCAACTCGTTCATCAGCCTGTTCAAGGACACCAGCCTCGTCC